>JBGATJ010000011.1:0-100393 GCA_044229295.1 Pseudobdellovibrionaceae bacterium | reverse complement strand
TAAAAAGCCCGGAATGGAGTTACGTGTTCGGGGCTTTTTACATTTTCCCCACGAGCTTCTGCGATTTTTACACCGAAGCTCAAATCCTAAGGACAACAACAAACCAAACCCTAGTTATTAATCCCTCGTTGGGAATGAGGTACACATTTTAAAGCCCCTTCTTCTTACCTCTCTTTTCGCGCTCGCTATGGGTTGCCAAAAAAGCTCCTCCACGTCGACATCCGAAGCCTCAACTCTAGAGGCGACGTACACGAGCCTGAACACTTCTATTTTTCAAGCCAAATGCCGAGGCTGCCATACAAGCTCGTCGGATCAAGGCATTGATTTTACGAATTACTCATCTCTCGTGTCGTCGCAAAACGCCCAAGGAGGAAACGCCGTCGTCAGCGGAGATCCTGGGAGCAGTCGCATCTGGATTCGAACAAGGCCCGGTGGAGGAATGCCGCCCACAGGCGCGCTGAGTACTGAAGAAAATAATGCCATCGGAACATGGATTCAAAACGGCGCAAACCCTTGAGCTGTTTGGAGTCCCTAGTCCCGGGACTCCAAACTCATAAGTTCAGCTAAGGCGCTTACGAATCTCCTGCTCAAGTTGCAAAACTTTAGAGTGATGCCCAAGTCCGACTCTGCCATACAGGTAAAACGAATGCTTCCAATAACCGGCTTTAGGACCTTGCATGCGAAGCCATCCGGTTTTCAAAAAATCTTGCATGTAGGCCCGAGGAAGAAACGCACTCCCCGCTCCATCAAGCACTCCCCTAACCACAATCGACAGAAGATCACTTTCCATAACCACAGAAAATTTACCTTTTTTACGACGTAAAAATAAATCCGTCTCGTGACGAAGCCTCGCTTTTTCAGAGGGCAAAAGCAAATGTCTGCGCTCAGAAGGGCTGCTGTTTTTATGAAAAAATAAATACACCGGCACTTCACCATGAACAAGAAGCTCAAGGTCTTCTGACAAAATGGGATGGTTGGTTAAAAGAAGATCGAGTTCCGCCTTACGACACCTGGCCAAGCTCTCATCTTCGCTCTCACAGACAATAGAAAACACCTGATGATTGCCGCCGCGCTTTCGCAAAAGAGGGCTCAATAAATCAGCGACAAAAGGCCGTTCTACCTGATCACTCACTGCAAAAAGCAGTGGTCTAGTTTTTTGTGAATCTCTGTGAAAAACGTTTGTCTCTAACTCACCGGTCAATTCAAAAATCTTTTTGCAGTAGATAAAAACATTTTCACCTTGTGCTGTCAGTCGCATGCGGCGCCCCACCTTTTCGAAAAGGACAACGCCCATGGCACGCTCAAACACTTTAATTTGTTGGGATAAAGAGGGCTGACTCAGGTGTAAAAATCGCGATGCCGCCACCACTCCACCCTGTTGAGCTGCAACATAAAAATAATACAAATGATTCAAATTCATCATAATTCGAACATATCCAAAAAAACGATGGATGACATTCAAATTATATATTTTTTTTATGGGTCAAACACGTCCAAAATGATTCGAAACCCACAACTGGGAAGGAGATCGGAAATGAAAACACAAGTTATCTATAGAGGCGTTGATAAATCCAGCTTTATAGATCGATTCATCGAAGATAAAGCCCACCGTTGGCTCGACGTCTACCTCAAGAGAGAACCGGATGCTTGGCTCAAGGTCCGTTTGCATAGTGAATGTGCAAGAACGGCGATGAAGCACGCCGTATACTCATGTGAGGCTCTATTGAAAACTCGTGGACGAAAAAACCCTTTTAAAGTGCATCGCGTAGGTAAAAACTTTCACGAGGTCGTGGTGGATGCGCTCACATCCATCGAGACTTGCTTGCAGAAAAAATTAAGTCATCGACCCAAACACCACAAAAAACTGAGCAAAACCTTTACAGACCTTGAAGACCTGATCCCCAGCTTTTAAGGTCGCTCATCATCATGCGGAGCCCGCTGTGGGCTCCGTAGCA
The DNA here is from genome assembly GCA_044229295.1 of Pseudobdellovibrionaceae bacterium. Taxonomy (GTDB): domain Bacteria; phylum Bdellovibrionota; class Bdellovibrionia; order Bdellovibrionales; family Bdellovibrionaceae; genus JBGATJ01. Next base: position 98,438 of record JBGATJ010000011.1, on the reverse strand, counting down.
TTTTTTTAATAGTCACGACCACTTCGCCAAGATCAAAAGGCTTTGCAAACAGGTCCGCAGCCCCGAGGGCTTGCACTTCTTGTTGGCTAGTGTCGGTAAATCCTGAAACGAAAAAAAACAGGGGCAGCGGATGGGGGAGCTCCGCTTTCATACTTGCAAGAAGATCCATTCCACTTCCACCAGGCATTCGAACGTCAGACAAAACGACTTGAACTTTTTCCCGACGTAGAATCTCAAGGCCCTGTTTAACACTCTCGGCTTCAAAGACTTGCCACTTTTCGAGCTCAAATTGCTCGCGAAAGATTTCACGAATATCAGGTTCATCGTCGACTAAGAGAACGCGGACACGATCCAAATGAACCTCCTACAGAAACTTAAAAATGTTTGTGAACGATCGCAACTCCAACTCGATCATCTCGAGTGACCGAAATCAGATGCCACTGCCGACCTGTTGGTGGCCCATCAGGGCCAGTGTACTCATTGGTGTCGCCCACGTTCGTTCTATAAAACTTTACACTCCCGTCAGAAATAAACCAAGTCGTTGTGAGAGTTTCCTCTTTAGCACTGAAGGTCCCATCGGATTTGAGAACCTGATAGGACTCCGCCCCAACAGTGATTTGTGGTTTTAAGGTGTAAGGCCCGGCACCTATCAAGGATGCCGCGAGCGACGTATCGGAATTAAGAATGTCTGCAACCTCTGGATTCTTATTTCTTAAGTGACATCTCGAGTTGTGACTGCAAGTCTTTTAAATCCTACAACACGCGATGTCTTCCGCAGTGATCGTAAGAACTACGATGTAGTACATTCCATTATAAAGAGCCGTCGCGGGAGTATTACCAACGGGGACAAAAATATTTTCCGCAGGAATAGTGACGGAGATGTCATCCATGTATCCCGTTCGATCCACAATACCGTCCCTGCAAAAGTGACGTTCCCGGAACCGAGAACCACAAGAAGCTTGAGCTGTTCCTTACATATTTGGCGCAAGCTCCGAAGCCAGAAACACAGAGGATGTGACTACCGCCTCGTATTTTGCTTTTGAGCAGAGCCATTAATATCGCTGATGCTTCACAACAACCGAATCACCAAAGGTGACCTCCGGCGTGGAGGTTTGAAAAGCCAAGATGCGCAGCTTGCCTAACTCCACATATTTTGGAAGATTGTCTTTGTTACAACCAGAGAAAAATAAAACCCCAAGAAGTCCGAGAACTAGTGCATACATTTAAAATTCTCCTTTAACCCCAAGTGCCGGAAGCATGGGAAGACCGGTGATATTCTCCTTAGCCGAATAGTCGTACGAATAGCGCAATGATTCCACATTTTTTTGGTTCAACACATTTTGAACATCCAGATACAAAGACCAAACCTCTTGGTCGATGATGAATTTTTTGTCGACGCGAATGTCCAGCTGTTGGAAAGGCTCTAACCTCTCTGAGTAAATAGGGCCTCGGGTCGGAACGTAAACATCGTTATCAGAGTCAAATGTCCCAGTCACAACGGGAGTAAAGGGATTTCCCGTGACGTAGCGATAGCGTGCAGAGGCCACCCAGTTGCGCGGAAAATTGTAGGAGCCAATCAGGTTAATGTTGTGAGTCTGATCGTACTGAGAAGTGCTCGCCCGTAATTGGATCATTTCGCGAACTTCGAGAGTAGGTGTAGAGAGCCAACCAGTGAATGGTGCAAGCTCAAAACGAAGCATAGACTCAATGCCGGCTGCTTTGCCAGAGCCGTTGTTGTTATAGATCTCAGGAACCTGGGTTCCATCTTGATCTCGAGTTCCGGTAGATTGGATCACGAGTTTCTCAAAATGTTTTTCAAAATAACTGACACTCCAAACAAGCCCGCGACTGGTTCCTTCACGGAAGTCTTTCTCAAAGCCGAGCACATAATGAACAGCATGGGGAGACTTTACGTTTGGGTTTCCGAAGGTGTCGTTAGACTCTTGGAATCAGAGGCTGATAATAAATTCAATTGAAAAACTAAGGGTCCGGTCGGGCCTGGTTTTGTAAGAAGTTGAAAAACGAGGGGCAACAAAGTTTTCACGGGTTGCTGAGAAGTGATCAAATCGCAGAGACGGGCGCAGAACCAATCGCTCCTCATCCATCGTCAACTCATTTCTCCAATAAAGACCCACTAAGTTGATTTTTGCATTGATATCCGCTTCTCGAGTCTCAGAGGTCGAACTTGGGTTACTCACCCCTCCCTGTCCACGAAACCCTGGAAGCCGAATGTTGAGCTTGGCGCGGGCGTATTCATTGTCAAAACCAAGCTGACTTGTCCACATGGAGGACAGCTTTTCTTCCCACTCTCCACGGGTTGTCAAAGTGTTCTCACGATTTTTAAAATACTTATCCGAACCAATATTGACGTTGTAGTAGTCTTGCCTTTAGTTGGGGGCGATACGTTCAGTTGTCGCGCCTTTTCTTTTCTTTCCCACGCGGGAATCAACCTGTAGAAACTCGTTTCACTTTCAAAGTTGCCGCGAAAGGAAGGATCTCCGAAGCTGGCTCTTTGAACTGCAGCCAAGAGTGTCACGGGAGGCGATAGCGGTGACTTTGAGGTCATCTTTTTCGGAGAGTTTTTTGTTGTAGATCCCAGTGATATCGGCGTAGGCAGGTGCAACCGTAAGGTCAAACTGGTCTGTTCCCTTGGCGACTTCTTTAAGAAGAAGCCCGATGTAGCTGTATCGCCCACTGATCAAAAAGCTGCTGGTTTCATCAATGGGGCCTTCCACAAGCGCGCCTGATTTTGTGGTGTCGACAAAGAATAGCCCTTTGAGCTTACGATTGGTTTCGGGCCTTCGCGTTTTGAGAGAAATTTCTCCTCCCATCGCTTTTGAGTACTCAGGTCCAAACCCTGCTGAGAGATAGTCGACCTGATCAACAGCTTCGGGCATCACGACCGAAGTCAAACCACCAAAGTGAAACACCAGAGGGATCTCGTGACCATCAAGATCGTAACGGTAATCTGGGGAGCAGACAAAAGCTCCCTGAATGATCATGAATGATCGCAAATCCCGAGCGATTCACCCCCGGAAGATTCTGAACCGCTTTGACAGGATCGCCGTCAGCTCCCGGAAGTGTTGCAATCACATCACGACTCAAACTCTGCCATGGACTCATCTCGCTTTTCTTTTGACCGACAACGCGAGTTTCAAACTGTATGTGTAAAAGTGTGCGCTCAAAATAAGTTTCAAATCAAAGGCTCATCCCCCTGATCAACGGGCTTTTCTAGCTTTTCATAACCTGAGTGATTAACCACAATGTTATACTCACCCTTAGGGACTTGTGGAAAAATGAACTCTCCCTTTTCGTTGGTGGTGACCTTCAATTTCAAAGGAAGCAAAAATAAATTCACTTGAGGGAGCGGGAGACGTGCCTCGTTCAAAAAGCACGCCAGAAAGATCTTGAGCTGCTTCCTGAGCAAACGCACCTAAGGCTAGACCCATTGCTAAAAAAGGCGCCAAAAAACTTGAACGTCATCGGTTCTCCAAAACAAAGCGGTAGGTGTAACGAATTTTTACAGCTACCGTTTTTTCTCCGATTTGACCAGGACGAAATTGGAAGCCCTCGATGGCGGCGAGCGCGGCTTCGTTGAGCCCATGTCCTGGGCCCGAGATGAGTTCAGCCTTGCGAACACGGCCCTGAGCATCAATCAGAAGATCCATCACAACAGGACCTTCGATATTTTCGCTGCGCGCTTGCGCAGGATAAGGAATGTGCACTTCGGAAACCAAACTCGGCATGCTCGAAAGAAGATATTCATCTTCGGGGATCGGCAGTTTTCCATCATCGTTGGGATCCAGATTTTCATTGTCAGGCGCCTTGGCAACGGTGTTGCCCATGCCCCAAATCCACAGGATTTTTCAGTGGCTGGACCATTCACCGTGATGGAGTTTTTAGTAAGTCCAAAGACTGCTTTTTCTGGAGGCGGTGGCGGAGGCTTTGCGACGGGCTAGGGAGCAAGATTCAAGTTCCCCGGCAGGCCGCCACGGATACTCTACAATTTCAATATTTTGCCGGACGACGTGAACCCGCGGCCGATACACCGGCGGCGAGCTAAACCAACAAACGACAAATGAAAAGCCAGGGACAAAGCCAAGGCTGCTTCAGGCTCAAGGCGGTGGCCCCTCAGATTTTTTTTCGATTTGCACAGCAAACGGTGGAGACAACAATTTTAAAAGATCAATGACTCGAACCACTTTGCCATAAACGACCTCTTCATCGGCACTAATGATCGCCTGAGCATCTGAGGACTGGCGCTGCGCTGATTTCGCAGCAGTTTTTAAATTCTCTTCGTCAGTGATCTGACCGTTGAGCAAAATGTTCCCTTGCTTGTTAACGGCAATCCCAAGCGTTTGCATGGCAGTGCCATCTCCCGTCGCAGTTTTAGGCAAACGAATTTCTAAAATATCTTTAGCCAACATAGGGGCCGTAACCATGAAAATCACAAGAAGGACCAGCACCACGTCCACAAATGGCGTGACATTGATGGAGGACATTAATCCGGAGTCGTCTTGTTCTGAGAGATCTGCAGCCATGTCTTTTCCTCCTCAGAATGTAGACAGATGGAGGTCGCGCAGCGACTCAGCTTGAGTGGTCAGCTCTTTAATTCTTCGAGAAAAAATATTAAAGGCCGCAACAGCAGGGATTGCGACGAACAGCTCAATAGCAGTCGCGTACAAAGCTTGGGACACTCTCGACATCACAGCCTGAGAACCACTTTGCGACCCGAGATAGGCAAAGGACCTAATAATTCCAAGCACAGTTCCAAAAAGACCTACAAACGGAGCATTAGCTCCTAGAGTCGCAAGCACGCCAAGTCCTTTTTCAAGTCGCAATCGCTCGCGCTTTGAATAACTTTGAAAGAGTTTCTCAATGGCTGGAACTGAAGGATTAGCAACGCTCGTTGAAGTGATCAAAGAGCCTACAACAAATGTCGGCTGCTCGTTGTAGGATTTAACGAGCTCTTTCCAATTTTTACTTTCAACCCATTTCTGGAGTTGTTCGAAGTTTTGCCGCTCTTTTTTAAAAACGCGAGCTCTATCAATAATAATGCTCACAGACCAGACCGACAGAGCCCCAAGGCCCATGAGCACGATTTTCTCCACCACTTCAGTCATCATAATGAGCGCGTCCAACTTCCCCCCTAAAATCAGCTTTCGGAACTAAAATGTTCGACAACCCATTTTGCAAAAGCTTCGATGGTCTTAAGCTTGCGATTTTCGGTTCGAAAAATCAAATGAATCTCGTCTTTAAAGAACGGCGCGTTTTTTATTTTTTCAAGGCGATCGCGAGCGCCGGCGCGCGCTGCGCGACTAGGCAAAATCCCGATCCCAGCTCCACTCTCTGTCAGTTCGCGAATGACTTCCAGATTTGACGAGTGCAAAACGCGCGAGAAGTCACCTGGGATTTCTGAACCTTCTTAAGTAAAGATTGTGTTTGTAAAAGGTCAGGATCACAAATGAGGACATCGCGATTTCCAGCGGACATCTCCGGGGATTGCCAAAGTGTCACTTGGTCATCGCTGAGCTTTTTTAAAACCAAATCAGGATGCCGCACGGGATTTACCACGATACCAACATCTACCCTTGCACTGATCACACTCTCTGTAATTTTTCGAGAAAGATCGTGAGTCAGTTTAATGTTAAGCGGATACTGACTCAAAAGCTGAGGCAGTACATAGGGAAGACTGTAAATGGCAACCGAAGGATGGCAACCTACGTGCAACTCACCGATAACCTCATCCGAACGGTTTGCGACGCCCTTCTTTAAATCCTCCCAATTTTGCAAAAACACTTTGGCGGATGCCGCAAGCTCGGCGCCTGCAGGCGAGAGCTGAACTCCCTTAGGTCCCCTGCGAAGAAGCTTCGCATCGACCTCCATCTCTAGTCTCTGAATCGCAAGAGACAAAGAGGGCTGACTGAGTCCCAACCTCTCCGCCGCTCGAGACAAATTCAACACCTGTGAAACCTCAATGAAGTATTTCAGATGATGATAATTTAAAGCCATAGTTATTACCTATATCATTTTAATAAATTTACTATTATTTCTCATGTTTAGATTCTTATATACATGAACGTAAATAAAAACGGCAAGGAGTGATCATGAATAAATCAATCAATCGAAGAAACTTTCTCAAGACTGGAGCTATGGCCTCTGGAATGGTCGTAGGAATCGCGTCGCTCGCAAAGGCGGGAGGTCAGTGCTTGGGAGCAACCCCAGCACAAACCGAAGGGCCATTTTACCCCGTCGACGACCAGTTCGATAAAGACAGCGATCTGACGTGGATCAAAGGACACAACAAAAAAGCCGAGGGCGAAGTCGTCATCATTCTAGGAACTGTTCGCGATCAGAACTGCCAACCTGTAGCAAGTGCCCTTGTAGAAATTTGGCAAGCTTGCAAAAGCGGAAAGTACAATCATCCCTCTGACGAAAACCCGGCCCCTCTTGATCCCAATTTTCAATATTGGGGCAAATGTACGACAGACGAAAAAGGAGTCTACAAATTTAAGACCATCATTCCCGGAGCCTATCCAGCGGCGCCGGGTTGGGTGCGCCCTCCCCACGTCCACTTTAAGGTTCACAAAAAAGGATTTGCCGAGCTCACCACGCAGATGTATTTCGCAGGCGAACCGCTTAACCTCGAGGACAAAATCCTACAGCGTTTGTCGACGACAGATCAATCTAAGGTGATCGTACGCTTCGAAGACACTCTCACTTATGGTGAAACAATGTCAGGGACATTCAATTTAGAAATTGAGAAGATATAGACAGTTACTGAGTTGCGGAGGCCGGCGAAGCTGGCTTCCCCACCCCTGCAGGCTCACGCCCACTACTCTCTGAGAGATCCAAAATCCGCCTTTGTGTGCGATCCACCTGCACGCTCACCGGTTTTTGATTTTTCTGGCTCTCCACCATCTTCTCTAGAATCTTGTTGTGCTTGCTCGAATTGGGAATGAAAAAACTTGTCTTCTGAGTTTTAAAAAAAACTTCGGTGTCTCCCATTTTTCTCACGAACGCGACCGTGTCTGAGAGACCTTCGCCGGCTTGAGCAGGACGGGCCTCTTGCATTTGCGTGGCCTCTTCTGTAGCAGAAGATTCAGCTCCAGCAACGGGTTTGAATTCTGGTTTTTTATCGTCACCGCCATGAGCTATCCGTCCCATTGACAGTGCTAAAAAAAATGCCATAATAACCGACCACCTCAAGAGAGGATCAACACGCATATGAACTCCTATATTCCTCATTATAGATTATTTTTCGCCCTGAGCTGGATCATTTTTATTTTCTCGCTAAAAGTCCAAGGGCAACCCGACAGGGCTCCGGGCAACCATGAAATCAAGAGCTTTAGTTCGGCAAAAAAAATCCTGGCGACGATTCAAGAAAAGCATCCAAAGACCCTCTATTGCAACTGCAATTATAACGGCAAACGAATTGATCCCAAAAGTTGCGGGTACCAAGTGCAGGGAGAAAATGAAAAGCAAGCTCTCAGGCTAGAGTGGGAGCACGTCGTTCCTGCCGAGGCCTTTGGGCAAGCATTCAAAGAATGGCGTGAGGGCGATCCGAGCTGCGTGACCAAGACTGGAAAACCCTACAAAGGGAGAAAATGCGCCGAGCACAATCCAGAATTTGTCGCGATGGAGTCGGACCTCTACAATCTCTGGCCAGAAATTGGGGAACTCAATCGCCTCCGCTCTAACTACTCCATGGCGGAGATTTCCGAGCCGAGTCAGCACAACTTCGAAAATGCCTTGCCAAAATCAACGATCGAAAGTTTCAACCTATGGACGATGCCAAAGGAACGGTCGCGCGGACCTACATGTACATGGATTTAACATTCCCAGGTCGAGGAGTAATCTCTAACAAAAATGAAAAACTCTTTGCAGCTTGGGATAAAATGTATCCTGCCAAAGGTTGGGAGTGTGAGCGTGCTCAGCTCATTAAGGCGATTCAAAAAAAGTCAAATCCAATTTTGGAATCTAGGTGCGAAACTGGAGCACAATAGTGTTGCTGATTTTTCACCCGGACGTGGGGTGAAGGTTTTGGTCTCTGGATTTTTGTCTTTATCTTGCGGGGTGCTCTAGTAAGAACAGATTGTGGTAGGCCATATACATCGTCAAATGGGCTTTGAGCCGATCCATTCGCTTGCTCGTGCACCAAGTTCTTCGAAAAAGCCTGTTGATGTTCGCCCTGTGCATCGCACAGGTGTGGTTGATCGAAAAGATCGGATCAAAACCCCCTCGTTTAAGCTCCCCCTGACCTGTCACGCAGGCCCGGCGGCCCTTAAAAAACCGGTGCCTAGCATGAGGGAAGAACTCCCTGATCTGACTCGGATACCCTGGGTGCTCATCGGACTTGATCTCGGCTGTCGGACTGATCAGTGAGGTCACGGACTTTAAAAGGTCCCTTCGAACTTTAGCTCTCTCATCAGGTCTGGGGCCGTATTTCTTACGAGAGATCTTAGCCAAAAGCCCTTTGGCCGGCATCCGTGCCACATCCATCGCTAAAATTCGACGCGTCTTTGACTCTACCATTACGGCGATAGAGACAGGTTTGCACTTGGTGTGCTCAACGGTTTCCATCTCGTCAAGCTCAACGCACTTGGCTTTGGAAAGAGCTTGGTTATGTTCCCTGAGCCAGATCTCGGCCTGAGTTGCCAGAAATAGGATCTTTCGGACGACAGTGCGTCTGTGGATCCGGTAGCTCAGAGCGACTCGCCTTTGCGAGACGCCGGAGCAAATGTTTTCATAGATGAGCCTATTGAGGTGTCGTTTTTTCTGTCTGTAGCAGGCTTCAAATGTGGCATCAGAGAAGGTCTTTTCGCAGGACTTACAGAGAAACCGACGAAGTTGGATTCCATCGATTTTTCGAATGAAGGAACCAGACGCGATGACAGAGGTAGAAACAGAGCAGTAGGGGCAAACCATGAACAGGGCCAGGTGCAATCCCGGGGCGAAGCTCAAATCCCACAAAAGCCCCCCAAGCGTCCGAAATTCCAACCAACAGTGTCGTGCTCCAGCTTAAGGCCTTTCGCGGAGTTGAGGGTTAATCAAAAGGCATGTATTTCACTTTGAGCTTTCCCTGCTCAAGGGTTTTTTATCATTGTCACTGAGCTTAAGGTGCGCGGCCAAAAACTTGTTTAACGGACCAAACTTCTTGCTACGGTCAAAATCCTTAGCGTACCAATCAAAAACTTTAGATAGTGTCAGAGTTCCAGTGGCGACATCATCAGGTGTTGCGCTGTGATCGATCCGATAAGCGTCGGCCGCGTGATCCAGCTGCTCAGAAATTTTCTCTGGCACAAGGCTTTGGGAGAGAGTGCTGGACCGCTCAAACAGGCTTCGCTAAACGCGAACACCATGCAGGGATCATCAAAGTTCCCACGAGCTAAATCATGCTTGATATGATCTAAATCACTTTCCTCACCCAGAATGCTAAAAAAGCGAATGTTCCAAGTCGTTTTAAAAACTCCGCCAATGTCTTTAATTGAGGTCAGAGGTTTTTCTTCGGAATTGTGATCAAGGACGTCTTTCATGGTAAATGCATTGTAAGCATTAAAAAGAAAGGCCTGTTTTTGCTCCGGTTTCCAAGTGGCGTATTCAGATTTGGTGACGGCGGAAACTGATTTAAGATATTCAAGCAATCCTTGAGGATCTTTTTTGAGCGCGTGGTATTTAACTTTAGTGTCAGATCCCGATGTCATCACATAGCGTTTTAAAACACCGTCCCACTGGCTATGGCTATGATCAAACGCAAGCGAAGAAGCACTTCCGGTCAGGGCGAAAATCATGATGATAAACCTCATAGGCCTCCCTCCCCTGTAAGCTTACACTAAAAACTTCAGATAAGTGCGCAATTCCCGACCAAAGCCTATTTAAGAGCAAACTGGAGCCTGATACTGTTGGTGGACTTTGGCCCGGACAGGCCCAACACTTGGCCCCAGTGAACCTATTTTTTCCAATAAATACTAATAAAAATGGACTGCCCCAAAGCGATCCGCAATGATTTGCCGTCCGGAATTCCGACCAACATTATTAGGTTCCATTTTAAGACGTAAGCGCACGCCGAAAAAACTCACTGTGTTGAGCAAGCTGACTTAGGTACGTGATCACTTGCCCCCGAAGATCTGCAGGCAATTCCGAAAAAGCCACGATATGCTCGTCGGGGACGTAACGGAAAGTGAGATTGATACGACGGCAATCAAAATCTTTGACCGAAATTGGGAAGCTGAATTTTTCGCGGCGATCAACCCGTTGGACACGATGAAAAAGGTCTTTTTTCCACTTGGGACCAGCAAACGCTTGAAGCGAACCATGTTCTAACCACTTTTGCCAAATCACATGACTCGAATGATGTTTGCCGTGACTTTTCACAAACTGAAAAAGCGCGCGCTCGCCAAAAGAGAGCGATGCCACGGGCCCTGGCTCAAAATCACGATGCTCTCCAACTCGCGCACAGTCATCAGTGCTATCCCCACTTTTTTTAGAGCCATAGTAATTCACTAAAAGCGTGTTGAGCTTCCAGCGTTGAGGGATGTCTTCAGCCCGAAAGGCATTGTGAATTTTATTTTCAATATCATTAACAATCGATTGCAGAAGAGGCGGAAAGGGTTCGGCCTCCACAGATCGATGCAAAATTCCTTTGGGCGGGTGATAATAACCAAGACATGCAAACTGCCAATTCCCAAGCCAGTAAACGGGTCGAAGAAGCCACCGCTCCGGCTCCCCTTGTTTTGAAATTTTCTCCCAAAGGGGGCGCAAACTCAGGAGCCATTCCACAAGGGCGTCACTTTGCTGACGGGAGAGATAGTCCTCCTCGTAGAGCAAAGAGGTTGGTGGAGAGGTAAATTGGCGCTGCGACATGCCCTCGTATAGTCAGAAATTCGCGCCGTGTCGATCACTTTATTTGCATTCCCTTCCTGAGGCCCTTACAAATTATTATTCATTTTCGGCAAGGAGAATTTCTCATGGCAGGAACTATGGCGCAAATGCGATCCACAATGGCATCGACACTAAGAACAGTGGTTCTCATTGTTGCCCTTGTTGCCTTAGGTTGGTCCGTAGCCAATTACTACAGCTACATTTTTGCTGACACTGTCGATGGAATTATCATTGGGAACGAACGAGTCACACAGCCTTCCGCGATTCTCCTAGGACGCACTGGCACGGGCAAAAACGCCGAAGACAATGCCGCCCAACTCTACTCTTTCGCTATCGCGATTAAAGATGAAAAAGGCGAGATTTACACCGCTAGCAGTGAAGACAGGCAGTGGGCCGTTGCCGCCAAAGGCATGTGTGCACAAACGAAATTTTTCCCGTACCCTCCATGGGTCCTTGACAAAAGTGGCACCTACTTTGGGGCCCGTCTTGTTCGCCTCCACGATTGCCCCGAAAATCTCAAGGCTCTAATGCCACCCAGCTCAGATCAATAGATCCAGTGCGAGTTGTAACCTGTAAAGAAATTTCAGGAGCACTGTCCTCAGGACTTTGTGGCGCGGGCTCTTCATGAATAGCGCCCGACCCAGATTTGAGTTTCTTTTCATAACGCAAATGCGGATCAAGACTGACGTGGATGTCCCCATCCTCTGAATTCAAGGACCAACGCTTGCCTTTGTCGATGGTTGTAGAAATGGGGGCTGATTGAGTCAAAATTTTAATTTGCTCGGCCGTGAGTTTTTCAAGTTGAATTCGACCGGTTTTCGAAAACAAATTGATTGTTGGGGCCGTGACGTTCTTTAAATGCATTCGCAAATAGCCTCCCATAACAGTCAGCTCTTTCATCTTAACGTCAGAAATGGTGAGAGCCCCCTCCGCAACCCACTGAGTTTTCCAGTCCATGGCAGGCATCCAAATCTTTACTTTAGGCGGCGCTTTCCCTCGAAGAATATTTCGAGAGCCTTCAACCTCGGGGCTATCAAATCGCAGCTCTAGAAGCGATCCTTTTTTTTCATACCAGACCCAACTTTTCCCTTCAAACTTTCGCTCGACTTCCCCCGTCACCTCAATTTTAAAAACTCCATCTTTTGCCTGGGTCACTTCAACTTGCGAAGAACTTAAATGGACGGACAGTGACTCAAAACCTTTTACATCGATGGTTTTAACGTCGGTGAATGGGATGGTCTCAATCCATTTTTCATAGAGTAGGGACCGGTAAAATTCAGTGATCAGATTTTTTCCACTTTCGGGAACTGCCAAGTTTGCAAAAGTGATCGCCGCCACCCACAAACACAAGGTCAAAAGAATGAGAATCGAAAGAGCCGATCCTCTCATTCGGGTTTAATCAGGTGGGCGTTCCAGTGCAAAAACCCCCAGAAAAGGTTAAGGCCCCATACCGTGGTCTTCCACATGAGGCAAACGAGCACCATCGTTGTCCCCGCAAGAGCCAAACATAAAAAAATCATCGCATAGAGTGAGAGTTGGCCTTGGATGGAAAGCGAGCCCGTCACGATCACAGCAACCAAAGTCACGGCCAGGGATGCAAGTGGTATGACCCAGCTACAAATCAAACCCACACCTAACAAAAAAAATGGCCCCACCAACATTAAGAAATTAAAGGGAATCAAAATCAGAAACCGCAATGTCCCGAGCAGCAAATTTTTAAAAAAACCGGTAAGCCGATTCACCGACATGGTTCAATTTTGAATTGAATCAACCGGTTATGCAACTTTTCATTTTTCAATCACTCTTTCCTTGCAGCTCCTGTGATTTTCTACCAAACTCAATGGAAAGGGAGGATTTCATGAACTTTTGGATTCATCATTTGACGTGCGCCGCTTTGTTGATGTTTGCTCCCGCAGCCTGGAGTGCTGGCGCAGGCGGCGGACACAGTCTTGGAGGAGGCTTGGGCTTCATCACTCCAGGCCAGAGCGACACAAACACCTTAATCTCTCGAGCGAACACGCGCGCTGGAGGTATTACAGCCTCAAGCCTCTCTTCCGCCTACGAACTGACCGGTTTTTATCAGTACCGGTTCTCAGGAACTATGTTTGCCGTGCAGTTTCGTCCTTCTTACTTTTACCAATCCAGCTCCGGCACAGGCGGGACCGAAGGATCCGGTTATGATGGTAAGTACAGCTACACTCTACAAGGGTTCACCGTTTTTCCTGCTCTTCGCATTTATCCTCTTGAGAGCTCGTTCATGAGATTTTTTATGCAATTTGGAATTGGCTACGGACGACTGAGTGGGACGTTTCAAGAAGCGGGAGCAAGCGTGAGTTTTGCCGGCGGCGCTTTTGGAACTCTCGTTGGAATGGGAGCTGAGTTTTGTTTTACCGACAATCACTGTCTTAATATCGAGGGAAATCTTAGGTACTTGCCTATTGAAAGAAATATTTCGTCTTCAAGCTCTGGCACATTTGCGAGCGACAGTCTCACGCAGTATGGCTCTGACCAAGAGGTCGAGTTTAGCAATCAAGATTTGAAAACTTCAATGAGTGGCGTTCAGGGAATTGTTGCGTACGCGTACAAGTTCTAAAAGCTGACCCCTTCGATCTCACCAAAGGGGTCGAAAGCCCTAATCTTCCAAAAGACTTCGAAGCATCCACGAAGTCTTTTCGTGAATCTGCAGACGCTGAGTCAGTAAATCCAGAGTCGCTTCATCGTTCACTTTTTCAGCCTTAGGAACAACGTCACGAGTCGTGCGAATCACGGCTTCGTGCCCTTCGATGAGCTTAACAATCATCTCACGAGCGGGTGGAACTCCAGTTGGCTCAGTGAGGGAAGTGAGTTTTGAAAACTCGCGGTAAGTTCCAGGAGCGACCATTCCCAAAGAACGAATGCGCTCCGCAATCACGTCAACAGCCTGCCACAACTCATTGTACTGTGTTTCAAACATGAGATGAAGAGTCTGAAACATAGAACCAGTCACGTTCCAGTGAAAGTTGTGGGTCGTTAAATAGAGCGTGTAAGAATCTGCTAAAAGTTTTGAAAGACCTTCGGTAATCTGCTTACGATCAGCTTCATTGATACCAATATCCATAGAATATTTTTTCATCAAACCTCCAAGTGCGCCATTTTTGGCGACGTTCTTTAAAAAATCAAATAAAAGAAACTAAACAATTATCGTGACCTTAACTGATTCACGCTGGGACTAAAAACCAAAATCGGTGTGACTGTCCCGTTTTGCGTGCTGACGGTTTCACCATTGATCATAAAAACCGGCATTTTCGCTAAGGTAGAGATAAAAATAGCACTGCGGTGAGAGTCATCTTTACGAAGCGAATTCTCTACCTTACCCTCTACCCGCACCTGGTGCTGTTCGAACATGACGGATTCCACATAAGAAATCGTAAAAGTGAAAGTGACTCCATCAACATCAAAGGACCTGACGGCCTCCCCGACCCAACTTTGACTGCCACGTTCCGCCGTTGGCTTTATTACAATTTCGACTTCTGAAAAATTGTTGTAAAATCGATTGCATTTGTTGGCTGAATCGCACTGGATACCGCCAAGGGAAGCCGTAATAGCGACTTTCTTCTGACCCTCGGGAGGGGCTTGAAGGGTCGCCCAGGCAGGAAATGCAAAAATACCAATACCAAAACTCAAGATCCAACGTGCCATTGATTCCTCATTTTAAGGGATTCGTATGATAGTGACGGGGCTTTGTTGTGGCAAGGTTCCATTTTTATGGAGCATGTGGTAAACGGGGAAAAATCTGGAGGGAACCCTATGAAACACATGAATTCACTGCTGCTTATCGCTTTGTGTCTAACATCTTTTTCGGCTCACAGCCAAGACCCTTTGCCAGCGCCCAAGGAAGGTTACAAAGACCTCGTCTTGCCTGATCCGTTAGAACTGGAAAAAAAGGCTCCCTCCCCTACTTCTGGGGCTATCACCATGGAGTGCAAGGCTCCGAGCGGACAAACCTTCAAAGCCAAAGAAAAAGGTTACGATCAGTGCCTTGCTGAAGTGTATGCAAGCCCTTCGACCAGCCAGCCGGTCAACGTGAACGTAAAGTAAGGGCAAATTTCTCAACCGACGCTACCGTTTAGCCATTCTTTAAGGCAAAATAAGAGAGAGGCATGAGGCCTTTTTTATTTTGAACCAAGGAGCGGCAAATGCGATCCAATCACTATTGGGCCTTGGGGGCCATGATTTTATTTTTGGGCCCCGTCGTGTATTTTTCTACAGGCCAAATGACAAAAAACTCCGGCAACCTTGAGTTTGCAAGCCAAGAACCTCTCGTCGCCTCTCAACAAGGCACTGACTTTGAAGCCATGGCACAAAGCCTCGGAGTGAAATCCTATTATGCCGATCTCCACGCCCATCATTACATGGAGTACTACCCTCCAAAAAAGAAAAAAGAAAACGGCTCAACAACGGTAGAACCTGAAGAAAATGAAGGGCCGTTTGACTCCGGCCCATGCAAAATCATGAAGTCCTTCCCGCAAGATGATGGCAAACCTTGCCGCGCTGGGACCGATGGCATCTCACAAATGGTTTCCGCTCAAGATTCTATCGATTACTTCAAAGCGGCTTGTGACTACGCCAAGGAGGCGGGCGGGATTGATATTCTCTACATCACTCCGCACACTAAGGACAATGGACGTGGGTCAGGTTTGAGGCAGGCAGACACCGGCGAAGAGGAACTCAAAGCTCGACAAGCGAGGCTTAAAGAGATCAACCAAAAATACGATGGCAATTTCTTGTGCGGCCTTGGTCAGGAGATGAGTGCGATTTCTTCTGGCAATCATATGAACCTTTTTGGAAGTCTGCCGGCGGATGGATCTGGGATCGGACCGGTATTTTTTAAGTCAGGCGCATTTGACCAACTTTACCCACAGATTAAAAGCGGTCTTGATAAAGGACAAAAGCTGGTGGTTCAGCTCAACCACCCTGAAGTGAAGGAGGACTTATTTCTCGGGAGCCAAGCCGACTTCAAGGCTCTTGAACAAAAAATTCAGGCTCTCCCTAAAAATGAAAAGTGTGGCCTCAATCCCGCCGATGAGGGCGTGGGAGGACGATGCGGCTACGACGAATACAAGAACATTCTCAATGACTACGGTCTCGACGATTACCCGCCTGTTCATTGCTTCAAAAGTGGCGATTGCGAAGCCCCTGCCACGCTGACTCGGGCCCACCTCAGAGAGGCTTTTCATAAAATTATGGAAGACTCTGGAAATCCCTTTCGCATGATGGAAATTGTAAAAACTCAAGGGCATCGTCCCGACACCGACCTGTCTCCCGGTGCCACAACGAATTTTACAACTCAGTTTTACCCTGTTCGCAAAAAAGAAATTTTTGATCCCGGAAAGTTTGAACGCGTCGATTTTTTCCTCTACAGCTACATTTTTTATCTCAATATGGGATTAAAACTCAGCCCTACTGCCAATCAAGATAACCACTACATGAACTACGGAAACGCTCTGTCGTCTCGCACAGGTCTGTGGATGCCAAGCCTCTCAGAGAGTGAGGTCATCGGAGCTATGAACCGCAGAGCGACCTACGCGACTGAAGACAAAAATGCAAAAGTGCTGACAATGGTCATCGATGGTGACGGGCAAAAACGTCTCATGGGTCAGGACGTGAAAAACGGAGGAGATATGACCTACTCAGTGGGATATTTCGATGCCGATCGCGCCGACAAAGAAGCTTACTTGCGAGTTCACTATTTCAAGGACAATGAAGAGCTCAACTTCATTCGCCCCAATGCGAGGATCACACGCCTTGCGAAGATTAAAAACAGCGTCTTAACCGCCCCCAGTGCCTTAAGCGCCAAGGACCTTGCTGAAAAGGAAACCGCCCTTAACGAAAGCGAAATGCTGGACTATTTGCAGGACACCCTCGTCCCTATTCGAAGTGGGCAAGTTTTGAAATTCAAACTCGCGCCACATCCTGATTCCTTTTATATTTTCACAGAAATCATCCAAAAAGGCGACTCAGAACGCCTGTGGTCTGCACCACATTGGGTGAATAAGTAAAAGTTAGCGGGGGTCTGCGAGCATCTTTTTGACTTCCGCAACGTGCATCTCTTCTTGGTAGAGTTTTGTACGGACATACTCTTCAAGCATCACGGACTGATCTTTCACCAAACCTAAAAGTCTGTGATAAATTTCGATGCTTGCAATTTCGTGATCAAGACTCTCGTGAAGGATGTCGTTAATTTTGTGAGTGTTGGACTCAAGCAGCTTGCCAATTTTCAACGAGGGATGACCTCCAAGCGCAGTGATCAACTCGCCAGCCTCATCCGCATGAGCGAGAGACTCTTTGGCCTGAGAGCGAAGCCATGAACAGATCGGAATTCGGTTGTTTCCAAAAACCATCAAGGCGTAGTGAGTGTATCTGACTACCCCGGCAAGCTCATGTTCCAAAATAGTATTTAATGTTTCGACGACGGCTGCATTGTTCATGGGACCTCCACAAAAAAGGGCATACTCCCAGAAAAGTGGAGGCAGGTAAAGGACTAAGTTAGGGCTTTGATTTGGCGCCGGCAGGTTGGCGATTCTCTATTTTTTGCGAGACATTTTTGATTTTCGCGACGGTTTCTGGCTTTGCCATTTCATAGAGTTTTTTGGGATTTTTTTGCAGCTCTTGCATCTCAGCCATGACTTTGCTCATGTCGCCGTTGTGTTTTTTCATGAGCTGCTCAAAAACCTCAGAGGCAATTTCGTAAATTTCCTGCTCGTTCTGCGCCCCACCAGCCAAGTCCTTTACGTTTTTCATAACGTCTTTAGAATCTTGTGAGCTTTGAGCAGCACTTTCCCGACTCTTGCGATCTTTCAAAAGGTTTTTCGTCTGCTCTACAGCCTCTGACGTGTCCTTATCCATCTCAGATTGCGCTCCTACCGCTCCCGAAACCAACGTCGCAAGTATAAGGATTTTGTACATAATTCGCTCCACTCAAGATTGAAGATTCAGTCTTAAGTTTAGCTGATGTAGAGACAAAAGGAAACGCGGCTACGCTCCAAGATCTCAAACTGATTCAAAGAAATGAATCACTTTGAGTCAACAGTCTCTCTGGCGCCAGAGGCAATCCAATCTGAGAGAAGTTTTTTTAACTCTGGTGAGAGTGGTGGCCCGTTCTTAGGCATTTTGTCTTCATTCACCGATTTGTAGATGTCGCTCTCTTCGGGTTTGCCTGGAACAAATGCTTTCCATTGCACGAGAGAGGCGTAGGCGGTGGGTTCCCAATAAGGCCCACCATCTTCCTCGGTTTTTTCAGGATGGCATTTTGCACAGTAAGGTTCAAAAATCTGAGCTTTCACGAGAGCAAAATCAATCTCTTCGGGCTTTGCGGTGACCGGAGCAGGATCTGTTTTTTCTAATGGCGCCGTTGTTGGTACGGGCGGCGCTTGAACTCTCGAAAGATGCTCAGGTTCTCCGCAAGAGATGAGAATGCGCGAAAAAAGCACAAGCCAGAATAAAAGACCGATGAGCCCCCATCGGAAGGTGTGCTTTTTTGCTGGGAGAAGATTGATTTTGATCATTAAGATCCTCCGACATGGTCTCTTACAAACTGTGTGCCTTAAGCGATAGTTTTGTGAAAAACCCCGCTTTTTGCGCAAGCTTCAAATTCAGCCAGAGAAACCCTTCAATTTCAATCCGTTGCAAGCCTGACCTTAAGCGCCAAATTCTTTGAACCCGCAATTCTTAACGTCAATGGCTGAAAATCATTGAAATTTTTCAAAGTTCTTGGGTATATAGTGACGTAATTCAGTCCTGTGGTGGCCGTAGCTCAGTTGGTAGAGCATCGGATTGTGATTCCGAATGTCGCGGGTTCAAGCCCCGTCGGTCACCCCAATTTCATGTACACTGAACCCCAGCCCCTTCGAATCACACGGCTGGGAACCTTTTGAAACCCCTGAAACCCGTGTCTGTCACCCAACCAAGTATTGTCGCATTACGCTGACCAGCTTCGTAGTCCAGCAATTAAATTGCAGTGGTACAGCGATTTGCGAGAATTGAATCTACTGAAGTAACGAACCGCAGGAGGGGCCATGAACCGACAACAGCGCAGGAAGGATCCTCGTGGCAACACAAGGCAGAAGATCAAGGCGAAGGGTAAGTTCGAATCAAATTACGCAACATCCCTCGCAACACCTCCAGTTAGAAAGATTTTCACATTCGTCAAGTTTAACGACCGTAAATGGCTTGAGGAGTTGCGGAAAGGTAACCTGTTCATGAGGCCGCTGACCTATTTTCAAAAACTTGAGGCCTCTGGAGACAGCGAAAGACCTGACAAGGCTGAAGGTGCAAGTCTCCTTCTCCAGGCGGAAAAAATTCGAGTAATCTTAGGTACTAAAGACAAGAAAATGGAAATGCCCGGCCTCACCGATCAGCTAATGATTCACTTTACCCAAATCGGCGGAAATCCCGCGCCAAATCACTTTTTCAAAAAAGTAATGTCAAAAAAATGTATGCACGGCTAGCGGCGCTAGTCAGCAGGTCACCGCATGCCTAAAATCTGCATCACCACTTTCCTGATGAGTGGAGTTAACGGGCGTGAGCTCATCGTCTGGACGCACGTATCGTTTAAAGTCAGATGTGACTTTCGGTGTGTAGCAAAATGTTGGTATGTATCGCAGGTTCAAATCCCTGTCCCAAATCTCTGATCTCCATTTGCATTCTCCTTTCGACCAGCGAGTTTTGAGTTTTCAAGGATCCAATCTTTGTTCCACAGCTCAGGCTGTGGAGAGCGGAGTACAAGGCATTAACTCCAATGCCATCCGTATGCGGTTCACCTCCTGTAGTGCTACTTCTGAGACACGCAAGACTAAATATCTTGCGTGTGATACTACAACTGCTGGGATATCGATAAACTTACGTCTTAAGCCTTTTGCAAAGCGCGGCCTTGAGGGGTTGTCGTGAATAGACACCCATCGCAAAATATTGTGAGCACTCAGGGCCAAAAGGCCAAAGGCATGATTGGCTTTAAGTTCTAAACACGGAAAATGCTTTAGGTCATAGCCGTACTTCTCTTCTCTGATAAAGTTCTCGGCATTGCCACGCTGATTGTGGTGCTCTATCACCTCTTGCAAGGACCAGTGATAGAGATCTACGTTCGTGACTACAGCATAGTATTTGTACTGATCTTGGCCCAGTTGCAGCTGTTCTTGAACTTCGTATTTTTGTCGTTTTACAACGACAGGAAGTCTTAAAACCTCATTCCATGAAGGCTGCCAGTAAAACCGCCCTAGCTCCATCTCAGGCAAAGTTCGACCTTGTTCTTGGGCCTCTTTGATTTCTTCTTGGCTGTAAACCCAGGGAGTCCACTTGACGATCTCTTTGATGTGGTTCTCCGAGCCTGTTGTGGCTTGGTTGGCGGTTAGAGTGAAATGCACGCCAAGGCTTAAGCATGTGGTGATGACTCCTTGATGGCAATAGGCAGAATCTGCTGAGAGGTATTTTTCGTCATCAAACTTGTAACTAGAAAAAGCGCGCCGGATTTGATCCTCAGCCCCCACTCCAGACTTGGTGTTGCCAGGCCGCAACTCCATGTCCCAACAAAATCCAAGTTCGTCAAAGATGACCTGAGAGTCCAAACACCACTGATCTTTGTAGTTATAGGCAAGGCCTTGCATCTTTGTCCCTGATTGCTCGTGAGCCGTGGAATCGATGGAGAGGTGGGGGGCTAAAGATGGTTTGAATTGCTTTTTTAACATCCGCTCCAGTTGCACTCGGTAACTCTTGGCTTGGCGGTTTAGAAACTTATTGAATTTATCGAGGTGCTCGTCTTCGAAATCTCTTAGAAAATCCCCCATGGTTCTAGGGCTGACACTGTCTCCTTTGAGAACTTCGTAAAGCATGGGGTCTTTTCGAAACTCTTCTAAATCAGCCAGACAATCATGACCTCGCATAAAGCTTGCCAGCTGAATCAGGCCTAAGCGATAGGAGCCCTGGGATCTGGGGCTTTTGCGGTTTGGTAAGGCTTCGCTAAAAGGCATCTTCAAAACAGAGCGGTCAAAGGCTTCAATCAAGGTAGCAAGACCTGCTATTGAAGTGAGTTTGCGGTTGGTAATCTCGTAAGGAAGATACTTGGGTGTGAAATCGTGTTGAGCTTGCATGATCGGGAATATATCTAAATCAATTCGAATCGCAACCTCATCGTCGCAGCGTCACCCAACGGGTGAGAAAGCCTTTGTTTATTTGCTAACCCAACTCAAGCACTTACGCGATTTCACACAAGGCAATCCGCTGATCTGGGACTTTACCGATCTTACTGACCGCAGATATGTGTTCTGCCTCTACACGGTTCATACGGGTGACATGCATGATCGGCAAGTTACACTTGAGGATTTTCGAGAGTACCTGAAAATTGACGCTCAAAACAAGAAGTTCGGCGACAGTCTTCTATATTTCAAGGAACCAGACGAGTTTATGAAACGTTTAAGGATGGCCATCGACAAAATTCGTGTAAATTTTAAGGCTGGCCCTGTAGATTACTATGACGTCGATCTCTTACATGGACGGCTGCCTAGCGACCGCGTTGGATTTGTCAAACCCTCTCGGTTTTCGCACCAAAAGGAATATCGACTTTGTTTGGACCAATCCTCTCCGGTCGGGGACAGTTTTACACTCGAAGTTGGAGATCTCTCGGACATCACCGAAATAACCACTATTGAGGAGTTCAATAAGTTGATCAGCGTCGCCTCCGAGGAGGATGAGACAGATTAGCTAGAAGCGAGCACAAGTAAGAACGGCGCATTGACTTCCAGAATTTGGAAGAAAGACTTTTAGGAAGGCGGAAGAAAATGAGTTCAGTCAAAAGCAAGACAGTATATATCTTAGGTGCAGGTTTTTCTATGGAGGCAAAAGCTCCTTCTCAGGAAAGGCTCGTCGAAAAGATATTCGAAACTTACAGTGCGTGCCCAGATATTATATCTGAAGATGATATCAAAAATTTTAAGACATTTCTATCTGACGATCTTCAAATTCCGGAGGCTATGCATAGTCGTGTGCCGCTTGAAGACATCTTTACACCCTTAGATCGATGTCTTGCCGATAGGACGGCATTCCGGAACTTAAGCGTTGATTCAGTAAAAAAGATAAGGGAGTTGATCTACAATCTGATCGGCCTAACGCTCAATCATCTATTGAGTGGCCCTTCTCCGGCGTACATCGAAAAATTTGCAGAGCTAGTGACCGAGTCGGCATCTAAACGCGGATCAAATAAATATCGAGATGTAGATCCTATAAGTATCATCAGTACTAATTGGGATATTCTCTTAGATAATGCCATTAAGAAAAAATTGGATGACAACTGGCCTCAAAAATCAGTCGTTGATTACTGCTGCTATATTAGCTCACACGACGAGAATGATAAGTCTGTTATCCCAGGACTTGAGATGCTTGGGATGGGCGGATTTAACGTCAAGCTTTTAAAACTTCACGGATCTCTTAACTGGTTGCAGTGTCCCAGGTGCATGCGCGTCTACGTGGCTTTCAACAGAAAAACTGCTGTCGAACAAATGTGGAACCGTGATCAATGTCGCCACTGCAACAAGCATTTTGGAAAAAGTGAGTCGCACACCTTGGGTTCAAACTTGATCATGCCGACGTTTTTGAAAGATTTAACAAACCCGCAATACAAACTGATTTGGCAAAATGCAGGTGTTGAAATCGCGGAAGCTACAAAGCTTGTCTTTATAGGTTATTCTTTGCCTCAAGCAGACTTCGAAATGCGGCAGGTCTTGTCGAGGATGACAAAAGACTCGGCAGAAGTCGAGGTCGTCGACTATGATGACGGCACTCCAAAAACCGAGGCCCTTAAGGAGCGGTTCAAAGTTTTCTTTGGAAAAAGGGAGCCTAGGTTTTATTTAGAAGGAGCGAGCCAATACATTTTGAGTCTTTGAATCGACTTAGAGCCTCAGAATAAATTCATCGAGACCACTCTGTAGCAATCTGCACCTGATTTAGCTTCAGCGCGCGCGCAATCTTATGCAAAGTTGCACGACGAGGCATGGTCGCAGAGTTGAAGAATCGCGACAACGATGGTTGCGGAATACCGGTCAACTCCGAGAGATGTTTGATTCCACCATGCTCATCAACAAGGGCACGTAAGTTATCTTTGAAGACTCGAATATTCTGGGCGATTCCATCGAGATCATCGAAGCGAACATAGACACCGTCGACCTGTTCCTGCTGCTGACAGTCTTCGATCATCTCTTGAATGTCAGAAATCGTTTCGTCACGTTCATGCTGATCTGTTTCGTCAGCCCACATTTTGAGAAGGTCGTAGACACCTTCGAACTCAAAAGCGGTTTGCACGGCGGCAGCGATGAACTCTTTTGGAAGTCCAGCTAGATTCATCAAGTGGCCAATCTCGACCACTTCGACTTTGATATCAGGGGCGACAGCGGCGGCTTTCATGATAACCTCCCACACTCAGTGTATTGACCTCGTCGAATCAGCTCCAAACGTGTCTTGAATTTTGCTAGTTGTCTTGCTTCTGCTTTTGGATCTGTCTTGGCGTAAGCGTGACAGAGAAACGCTTGATTGAACATTCCTACGGGCAACCGGAGCTGCAGTCGATTCGAGCCTAAGTTGTGCCATTTCATCTTGAATCCTCCCAAAATATTGCAGCCGTTAGAGGATGCGGGCGACCAGAATTTGTTGTTCACAAACTTCGGATCATTGGGATACGACTTCAGAAGGAGAACATCTGGACGCACAGTTTGTTTGTAGTCTTGAGCTGTCAGCTGATTCTGGTGTTTGAGTTCCAAATAAGAATCGAGAGCCCAAGCTGTAATTACAATCTCCATATGCGCTATCCGCCTCCTTTCTGTTCTGTCTTGGTCGGCAAGAAAAGTTAACCTAATTAACTTATATAACATAAATAACATATTCGCAAGAGGAAATTTGAAAACCATGTAAGTATATACGTATTTTCAATAAGTTACGGCGTAGGCCAGTCTTAATTTGAGACGACCTGAGGCGTTGGCGATGAAATTTGCGATCAAACCTCAAAAATATACCTGCAGTTGAACACAATGATTTGGCTCACGGTCTTGCGGTGCCAAGATCCTCCATTTTTGGTAGGCACACTGAATTTTACGAGTTCTTTTGCGATTTGGTTGAGACTCATACCTTGACCTCGCCATTCAAAAATCTTACATACCCACGCCCATTCTTCAGGATGACGTTGAAGTATCCCTTCATATCTGTCCCAGCCATAAGCTGCTTGCGATGACCGCGATACGATCGCATCGACAGGTAGCGGTTTGTATGATCCAATCTTAAGGGTTCGACATACGCGGCGGACGGTTGTCACGGAAACCCCGAGCTCAACTGCAACACGAGAAATCGACATCCCGTTGTCGCCAATCAGTTCGCGAATTTTAGGTTCTAAAAGGGACTTGGGTACTAGCTTTTTCCCAATGGAATCGACAGGTTTGATCGATCCATCTTTCCTAAGATGGTAGCGGTCCACGTCGATCTCAAAATCCACCACGAGGGGTTCGGCGACTGACCAAACGGTCACCCCAATCGTCAACGTATTCGGGCTCTACCCGGTTCGTGGTGGGTCATTACAAAAAGTCATTTAAGCACAAGCACTTAGGTATCTGAGTCTATACATTTCAAAGCTCTTAACTCCGTAAGCTCGCTTCTGGACAAGCTTTGCTACATTGTTAAAACCTTCGGTTCTTGCGTTTGTAATTCCAGTTTTAAAATAATTCAAGATCTCTTCACGCCACCTCATGAGTGTCCTGCGAAGAGTTTTTATCTCAGGCAGTTGAGATAGTGCCATTCGATCTGTCATTAAGATCAGTGCTCTTCGTGCTTTTTTATACCCCCTGATTCGGTAAAAACCATGCAGAGCCTCTTTGTAATGATACACTTCGTTCAGCTCTGGGTATTGCTTGAGCCACTCGTACAGAGCTTTTTTTTCGAAGTACTCTAGTCTTTTTCCGTTTCGCAGAAGAAGTTTGCGCACAGGGTTTTTTCTTACATCTCCGGTCACTTCTTTTCTTCGCCGATTTAAGCTCGGATGAAGCAAACGCAGCACATGGAACTTATCGGCGATTAAAATCGCACGGGGAAAAAACTCTCTAGCAAAACTCTTGTACGTATCTGACATGTCTAAAACGACATTTCTTACATTCTCCCGGCCAGCAATTCCCTCAAGGGCTTGATGTAGTTCCCCCTTGCTTCGCCCTAGGACGAGCTCTCTGACACGCTTATTATTGTAGTCTACAAGCACAGTTGCAAATTCTCTAAAACCTTTACTCCGAGAGAAAAAATGCTCATCTATGCCAATCGTTGTTGGCCAGGGGTAATTAATTTCTTCTTTGAGCTTTAACTTTAAGTGCTCTTTTAAGGTCTGATAAATCATCCAGTTTGAACACTGATAAGCTTTTCTGACTCTTTTTAAATCCTGAAAGTTTTCACACGCCCACAGTAAACCACGGCGATATCTTTCCGTTGTCCTTTTGCCTTTTCTCACTCCAGGGATGGGCTCTGTAAAGGGCTTACGACAAAACTTACAGTAAAATCTGCGCTTAAAAATATGAAACCACACGCCACTTCCGCGAAGGGGCTGATCGTGAACTCGCACCCAGCGATGATCATACAAAGACTCACTAGAAGTTGCACACTTGGGGCAAACCTCCATAGTAGATGTCTTTTGAACCCACAGATGATGGTAGGATTTGCGATCCAAAGACCATTTTATAAGTTTCAGCTCTGGCAATAGAAAAAATTGTGGTATCTCTGATTGTGGTTGAGGCATGGAGGCTTTGTCCTTTCTAAGGTTGGATGTCAGATACCCAAATCTTAGCTGGATTTAGCTCTATGCCTCATCTTTTTATGACTTATTGCTTCCCACTATCAACCGTGAAGAACCCCACATGGTTAATATATTCTTTGAAAGCCCATCTATTCTCTTCGTCATCCCAAAATCGCGGGAACTGGCCTCTTTTAAAGCCAGTTCCCTTTGATAGTGATCCTGATCACAATATTGGTCACAAATTCGACGACCTTACTCCAAACTGCTGGTTCAAACTTTTTGGCAGATGTGAGTTCGCTGCGCTACTTCGGCCCGTCTTACCTTATGCGGGACTTATCACTTTTGCGCAGGTTTATGGTCGGGGAGCTCATCCTCCGGGCGTGGCGTTCCGCTCTAGTCTTCTGTTCTTCGGCCATCTGAGGATTTTTGAGAAACTGG
The DNA here is from genome assembly GCA_044229295.1 of Pseudobdellovibrionaceae bacterium. GTDB lineage: Bacteria > Bdellovibrionota > Bdellovibrionia > Bdellovibrionales > Bdellovibrionaceae > JBGATJ01. The sequence goes on along the minus strand of JBGATJ010000011.1, from coordinate 72,337 downwards.
GGAACCCGGCCCTGGCATTGCATTGCCGATCGGTATCTCGAATGTGAAAATGATCACAGAGTTGAAACTAAAACTTTTGATATCAGTAACAGCGAAAATTTTGAGATTTCGGACGGGAAATTTCTATCTTTCTGAATTTACTTGATTCAAAAGCTTCTAAGACTGAAGCGAAAAAAGAGAATTCCCAAGAAGTCTTTTCTGTCAATGAATCTCCGCAACCGTTTAAATCGTTTTGGATTTTGAAAATTCGAAGGAATTTTCTTGTGCATCGCCCTGCGCTTAACACTGCCTTTCTTGGCAGGGCCAAAACCAGATTCTTGCGAGCTCAATATCGATTTACGGAGGCGACTGGCGCGCTGATGTTACATGAGTTTGCGGCATTGGTTCCAGGATAAGCCCTGAAGGTTAGAGTGCAAGGCGCCGATGAGCAAGTGTAAGAACTCAAGCCTGCATTAATTTGTGCGATCGTGCTGGCCTGCGAGTAGGTTCCACTAGACGCCGTCGCCCATGATGTACCGTTGTAGTACTGATAAGTTGAACCGCCATCTTTGGAGAGCTGGAACTTTGCCGGGTAATTGGAATCCGATGCGCAAGTTCCGGAAATGGTGAAACTTAAAGATGATAGCGTCGTATAGAATGAGATGCCGGTGCTTGACGTGATGTAAGGTGCGGGACTCAGTTCTGCCGTTGGTGTGACGGATGTAATGTCTGGCATGCACGGAATGGGATTGCTTGAGGAATCCAGACAGAGATCGTTTATATCATCGGATTCCATTAGTGCGCGGTATTGGAAGTATCTCGCAGGTGTCGGACTAAACGCCCAACCACTCACGGCGACAATCCACTTCGAGAAATCCAGCAGAGGTGCTGTGAGATTGATCGAGCCCGAGCCATCGCCAGTCGAAGCAACCGCTGTCATGTTATGGAGGTCAGAGAACCAAGTGGATGCGGTTTTATCTGGTCCCACCCAATCGGCATCAGTTTTATCCGAGCAGTCGGATTGAGTGCAGGTGCGGAATTGGAATTTGTTGCGATTAGCTCCGCGGCGGTAGAGTTGGAGAATTTCTGTAGCCGACAAAGTCCGTGACCAAATCGCCGCTTCGTCAAAAGTTCCACCGTTTGTTAAACCGTCGCTAGTTTGCCCGATACTTAACCAGCTACTAGATGCGGGAATTGCCCCCGAAACCGCACGAGTGGCAATCTCTTTTCCATCACGATAAAACCGAATCGTGGTGCCATCATAACTTGCAGTTATTTGATGCCATTGATCCCAGTCGGAAAGTTTTATGACGTTGACGCAAGACCATGTACTGATTTTAATACAGTTAGAGAGAGTTGAGCCACTGCCTGCGTAAAGTTCAAAAATTGCAGCTCCTTTGTAAATGATGCCGTACTTTTGAGTGGGTGTTGCCTCTGGGAGCTTCACCCAAATCGAAAATGTGAACTCAGAGATAGATCCCAAATCGAATGATGAGGTTCTTATATATCCAGAAGAGAATGTAGTGGCGTTGCGAAGAACGCCCGTTGCGTTTGTTGCTGATCCTGTGTTCAGTTTTCCATGTCTTCCCAAACCAGAACTATCAACGGCTTCACTCGTGGTGCCATTGTAGGAGGCTTCATCAAGATGCCATAAACCCGAAAGTCCACTCCCGAAATTCGTTGCAATTCCTGAGTAGTCTGTTGAGGATTCGCTATCAGAAGAACTGTCAGCGTTAGTATCACCCGGGATTTCTTTAAAAAATGGGAGAGATGAAAGCCAGTTCGATTTCGTCCATGAAGAGGTTACGGGAGCTGCCATCACGGTGGAGATATAACTTCCTCCGAATTTTTGCTTTTGCCTTGAATGGATTTGCATAATCTCTGGCCCGGTCAAAGCACCCGTCCAAATAGCAACATCATCAACGGTTCCCGGGAAAAAACTAAAGACCCCACTGGAAATTCCGCGAGCCCCTATCGATATAGGATGAGAGGCTGTTGTCGCGACAAAGGGCCCGCTCGCGGTCAAGGAGCCCTGACTTAGCAATCCATCAACATAGATGTTTATTGAATGGCTAGCTGCTGATGTATCTCCCTTAACGACGGCAACGACATGATGCCAATTGCCGTCGTTAACCGACATTGTCGAGCCTCGAGAGGCGACATTCGCGTTTGAAGAATTTTTAAATACAAATGCCGGGCGTCCCGAAGCTAGGTAGAACAACCACCCTCTATTAACTCCTTCATTTGCTAAAAAGGTTACAGTTCCAGTAGCTGTTGTTTTTATCCAAGCACTCGCCGTAAAATAAGCGTTTGGAAAACTGAATGCGGCACTGGTGTTGGGAATTTTCACGTAAGCAGATGTTCCATCGAAAGTGTATGCCGTTCCGAGTAAGCTGGACTGAGCTGGTGTTATCGTCCCGAAAGATTGACCGTGATTTGAATTCAGAGAATCCAGGACATCTCCGGCAACACCCGTGAGTGTGGATTCATTGAGGGGCCAGTACCCGACAAGATCACTCCAATGAGGAGTCCATGAAGAGTCGAGTTCAGACTGACGAAAAGAAGGATTTTGTTTATTGTAAAGATAAAGGATCTCGCTGGCAGTCAGAGACGTATTCCAAATTCTGGCATCGTCAATACTCCCGTTGAAATAGCCTGTAGCTCCAGGAAGTGAGCGTGCACCTATGAAAACAGCCCGATTGGCCGCAGGGTCACAGTAGGCGCCTGAAGCTGGAGAGCTGAGAGTTCCCTGATTGAGAACGCCGTCTACATAAACTTGAATATCGTTACTCGCCAAAGTTGTCGTATTGGTTGTGAAAACAGCTGTGATCAAATGCCAGTTTCCGTCATTAACCGTGCTTGAGGAGGCTCTTTGCCATTGCGAATTGGAGCAGTTTTTTATCATCCCTATGGCTTTGCCTGAGGTCACAGAAATAGCCCAGCCCATGGAGGATCCGCCATTTGAAATAAAATAGTCGCTTGTCGTAGTCGTGGTTTTTACCCACGCCGAAACGGTAAAGGTTTGGTCTGGAAAAGCATAAGTATTGGCTGTGGTTCCATACGCGTGAGAAGCTCCGTCAAAGAGTGCAGACCCTGCTCCTATCTGAGGATTCGTAGAGACGATTTGAGCTCCTGCTCCAGAAGCGGTAAGATTGGATCCCACAGTCGCATTAAAATTTGTATTCAATTTCCAATAGCCAACCAAGTTGGTCCATTTGGGAGCCCAACTTATATCAAGCTCCTTTGGACTCGGTAGGGTTTTATCCAAAGTTAGTCTATTTCCGTTCGTAGAATCGTAGGTAGTCCCATTGTGAGTACCCGTAGAAAAATCAGTTTGCGTGAGATTCGTAGAGCTAAGAGAAGCTACACCCGAAGTCACTGGCAATACAGAACCGTCCGATGAGGAAAGAGTCGTGCTCCAAGATTGAGTTAAAGTCGTGGCTGTTCTGGTGAGGGTGTTTGAAACCGTGTTTGCGTTGCCAAGTGTGGAATCCGTCAATGTGCCCGCTGCAACACTTACTGATATCGTGCCAGGACTTGCTTGTTGAGCATCGGGTGCAACATCAAAGGTGTAACTTGTGCCTGAGCCAGAGAAGTTAGAAACACTCCCTCCGGTCACGGAAACATCACCCGAAGCAAAATCCGTCGAACTCAGTGATAGGGTCGCAGTCACGCCGAAGCTTCCCGTGACTGTGGAGGCCGAGGCGGATGTCAGTGTAACCGAGGGGCCTCTGGTATCAATGGACCTAGTTAAAGTGTTTGAAGCGGTATTGGCGTTGCCAGCCGCATCTGTTGCTCCACTGGCTGCTACTTGAATAGAAAGTGTGCCTGTGGTTTGAGAGCCAATGCTGTGAGCCACAACCACTGTGTAAGAGCTGCCAGAACCTGCTACCGAGGACACCGTGCCGCTCGTGATTGTGAGATCTGAGCTATCAAAGCCCGTCACGTTTTCAGAAAAGCTCACACTCACAGTCACACTGCTACTGGTCGGATCTGGAGAAACAGAACTGATTGAGACGGTCGGCGCTTGCTTATCAATAGAATAAGTCAAAGTGTTAGACACTGAACTGTTATTTCCTGCACCGTCTTGAGCACTGCTTGCATTTACATCAATGGTCACTGTCCCGGTGCTGCCCGAAGCTATGGTGGGCGAGACGTTAAAGGCGTAGGTGGTGCCACTACCGACAACCGCAGATACCGTGGCATTGGTCACAGTGACATCACTTGAATCAAATCCCGTGACACTTTTAGAAAAAGTGGCAGTGACGGTGATCACGCCATTGGTAGGATCGCTGGTTGTTGAGGAGAGTGTAACAGTGGGTGCGATCTTGTCAATGGAGTAAGTCAAGGTGTTGGAAGCTGTATTGAGAAGACCTGCACTATCTTGAGCTTTACTTGCCGGAACTAGGATGGTGACTGTTCCTGTATTTCCGGAAGTGATCGTAGGCGTGACAGTAAATGTGTAAGTTATGCCACTACCGACAACCGCAGATACCGTGGCGTTGGTGACAGTCACGTCGCTCGCATCAAATCCGGTGACGCTTTCAGAAAAAGTAGCCGTAACCGCAATGGCTCCGTTCGTGGGATCAGCAGTAGTTGAGGAAAGCGTCACAGTCGGTCTAATCGTATCGTAGGTTCTAGAAAGAGTGTTTGATGCTGCATTTGGATTGGAAGCAGCATCAGTAAAGCTAGCGGCTCCAACTTGGGCTGAGAATGTTCCATCTACAAGCGGCATGAGGGTGAATGAGTAACTGGTCCCTGATCCTCCAAAACTTGAGACAAGAGCGTTATTCACCGTAATGTCTGAGCTATCAAAGCCAGTCACACTCTCAGATAAAGTGGCTATGACCGTGATGCTTGAAGTTGTTGGGTTAGGGTCTGTGGATGAGAGCGTGATTGTGGGAACGGTCTTATCAACATTCACAGAAAGTGTATTGGAGTCTGCACTATTGGGGTCGCTCGAGTAATCAACGACAGTTCCCAAAGGCAATTTAACGGTCGTCACACCTGTGCTACCGGAGGCAATGCTTGGTGTGATGGTCAGGGTGTAGGACCCACCGCTCGCAGTGACAAGGTTGGAAGCTGATCCATTAGTCACGCTGAAATCAGAAGCAGCAAGTCCCGTAATAGCTTCGGTAAAGTTAATTGAAATATCAAACGCACCATTTGTAATGGTCGGCGCCCCACTTAAGGTCGCAACTGGAGGTCCGGGAACAGTAGCATCAATGCTAAAGGCACCTGTCGTAACAACATTTGAATTTCCAGCATTGTCAGTGGCAATCAATTTAAGTTTTGCAGTCGTAACGTTATCAGCCGGCACCATCCAGGTGTAAGGCGAAGTGGAGTTCGCGATTAAAAGATCCACGACATCAGAAAACGTCGTTCCATCTGAAGCGTATTGCAGAGTTAAGGAGGCAAGACCACTCAAATCGGATGCTGACCAATGAATGCTAGTACTGGTATTTGCAGTTTGAGTGCCCGTTAAATTGTTGAGAGTCAGATCCGGCGGAGTTGTATCTAAAGTTACAAATTGCCCGGAGTAAGTCGTTGAAGTATTACCGGCGGCATCTTTTACCCATACGGAAACTTGGCGCGTAGATTCGGTATTGGAAAGTGTGAAGCTTTCTGTTTGAGTTCCACTTGTTGTACAGGTTCTTGTAAAGTCACTGGCACTAGGCGGCAGAAATCCTTCGGTGAGCGCAATTGAAGAAAAGGTCTCACAGTTTACAAGGGCAGCCCCCGTATTGAGCGTGACTGTAAAAGCGCTCGAATTTGTTCGAGCTAACATCGTCACAGCAGGTGGGGTTGCTGGATAAGTGTCCTGCACATTGAGGCTCATGCTTTTTTGGTAAACGGGTTTACCCAGATCGATATTACCAGCACCTCCGTTGGCTCCTACTTTAAGAACTACGGTATGTGGCCCTTGAGTATTTTTTCCCAAACTCCACGACAAATTAGACGCCGTTGAATGGCTCACCCCATCCACGATCCACTGGTAGGCTTTTGAGTAGCCTGAATACCAGTGCGAAGCCGTGACCGAAAGATTATTGCTTTGTCCTTCTTTGATTGTGCTGGGGAGTGAAATGGCAACCGTTGTTGGGGGAATTTCTTTTAGAGATTCCATGGAAATCCCAGTGAGGGCTTCAAAAGCGGCTTTTGAAGAGACGTCTTGTGCAATCGCATCAAAACTCTGAGATAAATTCGACTCGTTCACCGAAGTGAGCTTTGCAAGCACTGTGGACATTTGCGAAAGAGTCAGAGTGTTGAGTTGTTTTTTTCCAGAGTCATCCACCTCAGGTAAAAAGCCTAAGAATGTTGTCCCCATGGAGATGTCTTGATCAGTGTAGTCCGTGACCGGGCGATAGAAACTTTCCCCGCAGCCTGAAGCCATTAAAACGTAGGTGACAGAGTCTCCTAACGGATATTGGCTTGAATCTGGAATTTCAAAACTTCCATCCTCACTGACCTTGGACTCTCCCAGAGACGACGTCTCAATGCTGCCGTCCGTTTTCACGGCATGGATGGTGACTTTTTTGTCAGTGCAAGTGGACAAAGACACGTTTGAAAGACTCTGGCTTTGCGAAGACGTTTGAAACATCAAGGCCTTACCTTGAAGAGCGGCCCCTTTGGGACCACCGTTGAGGTATTCAACAGAACCATCAAGCGAACACGCGGTTAGTCCTAAGACTCCGCAGAGAGCAAAAAGCGCGAGTGATGCACGTAAAATTGAGTTTTTAGAATTGCTAAACAAGACTAGTCCTCCTTTCACGTGCTGCTAGAGGTCTTTTCGGCCAAAGCCTCGACAGTCTTAAGGAAATTTAGGCTCGGAAAATTTTGGAACGAGACACGTCTGTTTCAACTTGAGTCAGTTTTCAGATTTTCTCTGATTCTCTCGCTTCTTATTCCACTTGCGGTTCTGGCCTCTAAAACCATACGGAAATCTTTGGTCTATTTTGTAAAATTGAATTTTTGGCTGCTCGTTTGGATGTAGTTTTCCACGAAGTGGCTGGAGAGCCCGGTCCCCCGAGCGGCTCTACCGTTCAATCTTATCAGGTTGAAACTTGATTTCCTTTCGGTACGGAACCATTTGAAAAAAAACTCTCTACGTTCTCTAAAGTGGTCTGCGCTATATTCGTCAACGCTTCATTGGTCAGAAATGCTTGATGCGATGTAATTAGAACATTTGGAAATGTGAGGAGTCGCGCAAGTACGTCATCTTGAATACCTTCGGTTGACAGATCATGAAAAAAAATATTTTCTTCTTCCTCGTAGACATCGAGGGCAGCACCACCAATTCGATTGGTTTTCAAAGCATTGATGAGAGCCTTCGTCTCGATCAAAGCTCCACGGCCAGTATTGACAAGAAGAACCGTCGGCTTCATCTTAGCAATCGCAACGTTATCAATGAGATGAAATGTATCCTTATTGAGTGGAACGTGCAAAGAGATGACGTCACTATTCCTACAAATACTGTCGAAATCCTCAAAGGAGATCGCAGGGTTAGCCTTTAATTCGTTATCGATAAGTAAGTCGTTAACAAGAACCTTGCATCCTATCGCAGCCATCGTCTGTGCGAAGATTTTTCCAATTCTACCGCAACCAACGACTCCAACAGTTTTATTATGGAGATCAAATCCGACGAGACCATCAAGACAAAAATTGAGTTCACGCACTCGGTTGTAGGATTTATGAATCTTACGATTGAGAGTTAATAAAAGACCTAAGGCGAATTCAGCCACTGCATAGGGAGAGTACCCCGGCACCCGGCAAACAGTTAATCCTAGCTCAGCCGCCGCCCTTAGGTCGACATGATTAAAGCCGGCAGACCTGAGGGCAACGAGACGAATTCCCTTATCTTTTAGTATCGAAAGACATTCTGAATCCAGTTGGTCACCTACGAATGAACAAAGTGCATTTGCCGATTCAAGGCCTTTAGCTGTGCGCGAAGTTACTCTGTAGTCGCAATACTCAATATCGAATCCGAACATTTTATTTACAGAATCAAATGTTCTTTTTTCAAAGGAATGAGTGTCAGAAAATAAGATTTTCATGGATGCCTCCTTGGCAATGATCAATTAGGAAGGGTTTACTCATTTTTTTTAGTGCCGTAGTCGCGGCATCAAGTTTTTCAAAGAAATCGGGTGTACTTTCGAAATTCAAATAATTGGGATGGGTCGACCAAATTTGTTGAATTCGTCGATCTAACTCTGCCGCGGCCTCCGGTGTTTCATTACGGAGAGGATTAAGGCAATTGTATCCATTGCCTAACTTAGGTGACGAAAGGTGAATCACCCCTTTGTATTTTGCAAACTCTCGTTCTTTCGTACTATTTATGTTTGAGAAGAAATCACTTTCTGAGCCCTGCCAATAAGCGAGACCATCAAGTGTTCCGCGATCACAGAGACCAAGAGTCCATTTTTTTTCCAGAACCACCAAATTTTCAAGTTCAACTTGAACGTGAAAGATGGCTCTTTGAACACAATTTTTTGCACTGTGAGAATTTAATCGCCAAAAACCTCCGCCAAAAAGAATGCTGGCAGCCTCTGGAAGAACTGCTACATGATGGCAAAAGACCTTGCGAACAAACTCCAGTAAAGCGGTCTTTCCAGCTCCTGGACCGCCAGTAATAACAATTAACTTGGTTTCAGATTGCAATTCTTGAGATTGACATGTTTGTTCACAGCTCGTTTTTTCGTCCAACATTTTACAAATCCACTATCTCGTTAGGAATGGGCACCATGCGGTTCCCTCCGGTGAAATCAGCAAGGTAGTTACTTAGCGATTCAGCTGCCAAAGCCTCTCCGTGAGTTACGAAAACTCGACGAGGATGTATCTTGCCATTAGTAAGCCATTTCCTGATAGTCAGCGTGCGCCGATAAGTTCTCCAATTTATTAACCTTCGCCCGAATACGGTTCCACCTAGAAATTGAAGACTCGTCATCGGCTCCTCCTTTTGAATAACGATATCAAAAAAAACACTTACTTAGCTTTAAGCCTCATGGTTACCCAGTTTATTAATTTGTCTATGATTGTCTTCACTCTTGAGTGCAGAAAGTTCCTTTTCGACATCTAAAACCTCTTTCTCCAAGGACGAAAGCGCAGGAGAGATGAATGCAGAAACCAACAGGGCCATGTAAGACCAAAGAAAAAACGTTCCAAGAAGCATCAATCCAATGACCGTGATTTTTCCAAAAAAAGAGTTCGGTAAAAACGTCACGTATCCAATCGTCGTAACAATGCTAGTACTCCAGACCAAGCAATCGACGAACTTTAACGGCAATTCCCTTCCGCCCGCCTCTAAGTAAAAAAGTAAAATCGCACCAATGAAGATCATCGCGTTGCCGGCAATGGTTAAAATCCAAAAAATGGGATGATTAATGAGCACGACGAATCTTTTCCAGTACTTCGCATTCTCGCGACTTTTTTTGAGGGAGGAGATGAGTTTCATGGTTACTCCTTCAGGATAAGGCTTGATTCTTCTCAAAGTTAAAGAGAGCGTCGACCAATCGATCTTGCCGTCTTCGCGTCTGACGATAAATATTCCCCTGTCCATTGTCTCCCCAAAAAACTATTTAATGCGTTAGCCGTGTTTCTAGAAGGTCAGACAGAGCTTTGTACGCATCTACTTCGGTGAATATACCTACAACTTTGTTGTTATCGACGATAATAGCGCAGCCATATTTCTTCTTTGCCATGAGTGATACGACTTCATCGAGTGGCGTGGTTGGAGACGTGAAGTAAGGATCTGCTGTGTAGGCTTCTTCAACTGTCATTACTTTTGGATCAGCCTCTTTAAACTGCAGGACAAAATTGATGTCGCTCTCTGAAAGAATACCAACAAGCTTACCGCCTCTGACCACAGGAAGGTGACGAACTTTCAATTTTTTCATTAAGTCGTTTGCTTGCGCCAGAGTTTGGTCACAACCAATAGATTTAGGAATATAGGTCATGTATTTTTGAATTACTGGAATGGCTTTCATTTCGTCTCCTTGCCGTTAGTTCCGGTATTTCGAAATAGGCAAGCTCCGAGCCAAGGTTATCTTCGTTTAAATGGACCTTGAGACAATTTCTTGTGACAACTTGGCACGCTGATTTCAATGAGTTGGACAAACTTGCACAAAGTGCAAGGAGTTGATGATGGTCGCGAAATAGTAAGCGACCTTTTGAGGGATTTGAAGTTTCGCAGTATAATTCAGCCTCTCATGGATGGTCTAAAGTTCCTTCGGACGATGCACAGAAAAAAGATGAAACCAAAAATCATGAAGTCACTTTGAAAGTTGCTCGCTCCGATTCTTACGTGAATATTTCTGTGTTTGATTCAGGAGTCACGACTGACAAATTGTCCTGTCATTGAGACTTATTGGCATGAAACCGCTAGTCAAAGACGTTTAATACGACCTAGGGTTTGGCATATTGCCTGCTTGTCTGAATGGAGAATATAGAGGGGGCTCACTCATGATGGCGATTCCCATTTTAGTGGCACTGATCGACGACGACCAAGACGACTACTTCCTGATTAAGGACCTTCTAAAATCGGTGCCTGAAACCGATTATCGGTTGACCTGGTTTCCAGATTCTAAAAGCGGGCTTGAGGCGCTGAAAAGTAAATCATTTGATATTTACCTTGTCGATTATCGGCTAGATACCGTCACTGGTTTGGACCTGCTCGACGAAATTCAAAAGCAAGACATAAAAAGGACAATTATCTTGCTAACAGGTCAAGGAAATTTCGCGACCGATATGGCTGCAATGAATAAAGGCGCATCGGACTTTATCGCAAAAGCAAACCTTACTTCTGAAATCCTGGAACGTTCGATTAGGTATTGCATAAAACGAGCGCAAGACCAAGACCGTTTACATGAAGCCGAAAAGATAAAAGCTGCCAAAGATGCATTAGAAGCCGCTAGCAAAGCAAAAACGATGTTTCTGGCAAACATGAGTCATGAAATTCGAACGCCATTAAACGCGATCTTAGGATTTGCCGATTTGGCCCTCGAAAAGAAAATTAATGACCCAGAGATCAATGAACACCTCGAGACAATTAAAAGAAACGGAGACCATCTACTTCGATTGATTAACGACATTCTCGACCTATCGAAAGTCGAAACCGGCCATATGAAGGTTAACAATGAGATTTTCAATTGGCGAGAAGTAGTTTTGGAAGCGATTCAAATGTTGTCACCTAAAGCGCGGGATAAATCTTTAAAAATCAAATTTGAATGCTCCGATGACATTCCACTGCTGCTAAAAACTGATTCACACAGGTTTCGGCAAATACTTATCAATCTCATCGGTAACGCAATAAAATTTACTGAAAGGGGTACGATTACCTTGTTGCCGAGTTTATTAAACTCTGCGATTTCAAAGCAGTTCTGTTTTGATGTCACTGACTCTGGAATTGGAATTTCACTGGACCAACAAGCTCATCTTTTTCAACCTTTTCAGCAGGCAAATTCGTCTCTCACCCGAACTCATGGGGGAACCGGCCTTGGGTTGGACCTCTCCAGAAAGCTGGCCCAGGCACTTGAGGGAAATCTCACACTTCATAAGAGTGAAACTGCTTCCGGTAGTACATTTCGACTCACGCTTCCAGCAAAGTTCACCAGTCTTCCACTAAAGCAATTTGTGCCAGCGGAAAAAACTGACTCTCAAGATCAACGGCAAAAAAAAACTCGAGTTCTACTCGTTGAAGACACTCATGAAAATCAAGTTTTAGTAAGGTGTTACCTCAAAAATACTGACTTTGAAGTCGACTGCGCAAACGATGGAGCGCAAGGTGTGCAAAAGGCGCTCAATGAGAATTTTGATTTGATTCTGATGGACATTCAAATGCCCATTCTCAATGGCTATGATGCGGTTCAAACCCTTCGATCCCAGGGCTATAAAAAACCAATTATCGCTCTTACTGCAAATGCCTTTGATGAAGACAGAGAAGATGCCATGGCAAAAGGATTTTCAGATTATGTCACTAAGCCTCTCAAGAAAGAGACTTTGATCTCTGCTCTTGAACAGCAAAATTCCAAGCAACTTTGAGTTTATTGTAAGGGTTTAATAGAAGCGCTCAACGTCTTGGGAAACACCTGACTATCATCAACAATCTTAAGGGACAGTCCTAATTCTTTCCGTCTAATTTACAGATAAATGAGCCATCTTGTCTTTCGACCCGCCACTTTGTCACAGCTCGGTAGTTACACTGAAAATAAAAGCCTATTGAGGCAGGCATTATGAATGCAATGTCAGACCTTTATTGCGGCAATGGAGCCGCTAGCACAAGGAGAACAGTATGAAAACAGATTCGCAATTACAAAAAGATGTTATACAACAGCTAACTTGGGATCCAAGTGTGAATCACGAACACATTGGAGTTTCAGTTTCTATCTGCATTGTTACTTTGTCTGGACATGTACCAAGCTTCATAGAGAAACTTGCTATTGAGCGGGCGGTCCAAAGAGTTGCAGGCGTCAAAGCCATTGTAGAAAAAATTGAAGTGAAGGTGCCGAGTATTTATTCACGAGACGACGAGGATATTGCTAGGGCTGTCCTAAATCAATTTAAGTGGAGCGTTCAGATTCCCGATAAAGACATTAAAATTTGTGTCGAGAACGGCTGCGTAACTCTTGCTGGAGAGGTCAGTTGGGCCTTCCAAAAAAATGCCGCTTACAGAGCCATTCAAGATCTTATGGGCGTAAAGAGCATCACCAACAACATTACTCTTAAAGAAAAGAAAATAGATATTGCAAAGGTAAAACAAAATATCGAAGAAGCGTTGAAACGTGCAGCTAAGAAAGAATCTGATAAAATCGCGGTCGAAATATCAGGAAATAAGGTCATTCTTTCTGGAGATGTCCATTCGTTTTCTGAAATGGAAGACGCCAAGTGGGCAGCCTGGAGCGCTCCAGGCGTGAATGCAGTTGAAAATCGCATGGGTGTTTCTCATTGAGTGCTGAACTCCGAAGCCACTTAAGACTGAAATCAGAAATGCGAAAGGAACTCAAATGCCAATACTCTCATCATTAACCAGTGAGGAGGCCGAAGCCCTTCTTAAAAAACACGGACCAAATCTCATCGAAGACAAGGGACAGGTAACTTCGCTCGCCAGACTGAAAATGGTTTTAAAAGAACCCATGCTAATGTTATTGGTGGCGGTAGCATTTATATATTTGGCAATAGGTAATGCTGCCGAAGGAATTTTAATTAGTTGCTCTGCACTTCTAGTTATTACCATCGCCTACATACAGCAAACGAAATCAGACAAAGCAATTGATTCCCTGCGGGAATTATCCAGCCCGCGTGCCCTTGTCTTTCGCGATGGAAACCAAGTTAGGGTTTCCGCAAAGGACATTGTTCCAAGAGATTGGGTATACATCGGGGAAGGAGACAGAGTGCCCGCAGATGGAATTGTAGTCGAGGCGACAAATTTAACGATTGATGAGTCTCTTCTAACAGGAGAATCGCAACCTGTCCCTAAAACGTCCTTAGTCGACGGATCGGAGTTGGCTAGAAGAGGAAACGATAAACTGGAACGAAGCAATCAGGTATTCGCGAGCACTCTAGTTACTAGCGGGTACGGAATTTTCCACGTAGAAAACACTGGGAAGCACACTCAGGTTGGAGTCATCGGCACGAGCCTGTCTAATTTAGGATCTTCGGAATTTTTTTTATCTAAAGAGGTTAACAAGACAGTTCGCTTATTCGGGATTGTCGGAATGACGATCTGCATTTCACTCGTATTCTTGATTGGTATTCGGCAATCCAATTGGATTCTGGGCCTGCTGTCAGGCTTGGCTGCAGCCATGGCGCTCCTCCCAGAAGAGTTTCCGGTTATTCTTTCAATCTTCACTGCCATCGGCGCATCGCGATTAGCTAAACATGGAATCCTGACACGAAATGCGCAGGCTATTGAGAGATTAGGTGCAATCAAAGATCTTTGCGTAGATAAAACCGGTACTCTAACTTGTAATAAAATGTCCGTAGCAGCAGTTGTATCTGAAAGCGACATCGTGTTTGAACCTGGCGCCAAAGGATCTCAAATTCCGGAAAAACTGAAACAGCTAGTCTTCAGCGCCTTTATGGCCTCCCGGGTTACGCCTAATGATCCGATGGAAAAGGCGATACACCATTTAGCCGCACTTCACTCGAATATTTCCGACTTTTATTCTAATCACAGTTTGACAAAAGAATATCCTCTCTCTTCGTCGCTCTTAGCAACTTCGACAGCTTGGGACGCCAGGGGTTTGGAGAAAATGCAGATGATTGGCTCCAAGGGCGCTCCAGAAGCCATCATGGGCCTTTGCAAATTGGATTCCAATTACCGAAAAAGTATCGATCGGCAAGTTGAAGATCTGGCAAAGGAAGGCCTAAGAGTTATTGGTGTAGCTGAGGCGAGGAGGGTTGGACCGGTTTTGCCAACGAAGCAGGAAGAGCTGGACTTCCGTTGGCTGGGTCTCATCGCCTTTGAAGACCCCATGCGTCCTCAAGTGGCCGAGGCTATGAATGTGTGTCGGGGAGCAGGAATCAATGTCATTATGATGACTGGTGATTATCCAGTCACTGCGGAAGCAATTGCAAAAAAAGCTGGTTTCTCAAATTCTCATGTTGTAACTGGTGAACAAATCAAAAAATTATCGAAAGAAGATCTGAAGAAGATCCTTCGAGATACGAGTGTTTTTGCTCGACTTGCTCCCGCTCAAAAGTTGAGACTCGTGCGGTGCTTGCAAGACGATGGACATGTGGTCGGAATGACTGGCGACGGAATCAACGATGCGCCGGCACTGAGAGCCGCGGATGTGGGAATTGCGATGGGTCTCCGAGGCACAGATGTGGCCAGGGAAGCAGCAGACCTAGTTCTCACCGACGACAGTTTCATTTCCATTGTCGATGGAATAAAAAGAGGACGAGCGATTTTCGATAACATTCGAGCGGCTATGATCTACGTTGCAGCAATCCATGTACCAATTGCTGGTCTAGCCATCCTGCCTGCAATCTTTGATATGCCGTTGATGCTACTGCCCGCACACATCGTCCTTTTAGAACTCCTCATCGACCCAGCGTGCTCAATTCTGTTTGAAACTCGTAATGCCTCAGAGAAATTGATGATCGAGAAGCCACGAGATCCTAAGGAAAAAATATTTTCTAAGTTCGATTTGATGTACAGTTTGGCCCAAGGGTCTATTATTTTGATAGCTTCCATTTTTTTAATTTTTCTACTCAAGGAAAATATTTCTATAGGAAAACTTCGTTCGATTATTTACTTACAGCTCGTGCTTAGCAATATCGGATTGGTTGTCGCCAATTTCACAGGTGGATCGCCGAAAGAAGTCCTGAAGGTTTTGAAAGAGCCGAAATATGCTGGAATTCTCATCGGTGCTTTTCTTTTACTTTCAGTGTTCTTTGTTTGGCCGAGCTTTAGAGCCTTATTTCAGCTAGAATTTATTAATCCGCATCAACTTTGCCTTGCCACAATTGTCGCGTTCATAACTTCCACTGCTCAGGGAGTTTGGAACTGGCGGTCGCGCACTTGCCGACGAGAATTGTCTCGCCTTCGAAAGCGCTAATGGCTATTGCAAAAACGAGCATAAAACCTAAAGAACTCATGATCGAGTGGTGTACAGATAAAATCTACGAATTGTTTTTTACTTGCTATAAGTATAAACATTGTATATACTTCTCCAAAGACTTAGGAGGAAACCCATGTCAGCTAAAATTCAAAAATGGGGAAACTCTTTGGGAGTTCGAATTCCCAAAGCTGTGATTGAGAAAGTGAATTTGGGTGAAAACTCAGAGGTTGAAATAGAATCTAAGAATGGCACCATTGTCATCTTTCCTGCAAAAAAGGAATATTCGCTCGATGCCCTTTTGGATCAGATTACGAAAGGCAACTTGCATTCCGAAGATGAATTTAAATCTGAAGGCAACGAGGTCTGGTGATGAGTTACGTGCCCCATCGTGGTGATGTTGTATGGCTCAATTTTACGCCACAATCTGGTCATGAGCAAATGGGGATTCGACCTGCCCTCATCCTCTCGCCGGAAAAGTATAATAAAAAAACGGGGCTTGCAATTTGCTGTCCCATTACCTCAAACGTTAAAGGCTATCCTTTCGAAGTTATTATTGGCGGAAAAAAGATCAATGGAGTTGTTCTATCAGATCATCTAAAAACTCTCGATTGGAAGGTAAGAAAAGCCAAATTTATTGAAAAGGCCTCAAAAGCGGTTGTCGAACAATGTTCCATGAAAATCTCCGCACTGATTATTCAGGCATAGTTGATACGAGCTGTTCGCAACTCGCCTAGCAGATCCCCATTTTGAACAAGCCCAGAGGCCCTGGTGGTTCAAATGTCCAGTGGACATTTTTCTTGGTCCGAGCGGAAAACGCCAAGCAAGCTGTTCTCCATCTCGATAGTCTACTCAAGATCGACCTCTTTAAATTCAATAGCGACTTAGTTAAAAATATTATTTGCACAAAAGTTGAATAGAAACAGATTGATTGAAAGTTTCTAGACGGGGCGGCTCCGTACAGAACCTTCGCTACCTCAAAATTTCGGGCAAGCTATATCCAAGTCTGTTGAGGTGCGCCCTCGCATTCTGGTACATCTGTTTGCTGGTGATCTCCGTGCGAGATACACGCGGCCAAAATCCAAAACCTGATTCAAAGAATTAAAAAGCTAGTTGGGCCAAGACTCCGTCTTCTAACTCGACAGGGACAAGCGTATGTCTTGACCGCGAACAAAGATTTTTTGGAGATCACCAGCCTTCAACAACTGGCACAGATCCCGGGGCCCTCTCCTTGCGTTCCGGGGCGCGAATTTCACCTTTTAAAAAGTCGGGGTTCAAAATCTCATTACAGTCGCCGCGAAATTCAGAGTCTACTGAAAACTAGCAAAGCCACCACGAAACGCCTTCTAGGTCTTTGGCTCAAAGAAGGCTGGATCGAACGCGCCGGAAAAGGTCGAACGGTTTCATACCTGATTAAATAGTCGTGTATTTTGAATGCCCCGTCATTTGCCTCAAAGAGACCCTAGGTCGCGCGAATTCACATATTCATATAAATAATAATTGCCAAAATCCAGACCCATACTCTTTTGTTGGTTCATCAGTTGTCTTCACTAATTTTTAACGTTAGGCTCTTGTTAAAAACAGAGAGAAAAAATATGAAAACAATTTTTCTTCTTGATGACAGCCGAGACTTCCTCTCTATGATGAAAATTTTTGTTCAGGCCCGCTGCGGTTGTGGGGTTTTTACGGCAACGAGCTATGAATCAACGGTTGGAAACGAAGATTCAGTTTTGAAATCGGACATGGCGTTTTTGGACATTAATTTGGGGCCCGAAAAGCAAACGGGGGTCGACGTGTATCACTGGTTGCGAGGACATGGTTATCGTAGGCCTATTTATTTTTTAACTGGGCATGCGAAAATGTCTCCAGAGGTCCAACAAGCAGAAGCGCTCGGAGACGTTGTTGTGTTAACAAAGCCAATTCCTAGCCAAGATTTAAAAGGTCTTATTGGATCTCTTCAGTGAGAGGCGTCAAAGCCACGAACGAGATCCAAGATGACAAACTAGCCGCAAAGTCCGCCCATATCTTTGCAACCATCGCAATCGGCATATTTCCAATTGGGCTAATTACGTGGATAAATAATCAGATTGAAATTTTATGGCCTTGGTATTTAGCGATATTTATGGCCGTCCTCTGTTACTTCATCACGGTTAAAATTCCAAACTTGAAAAAAAATCAGGCGATCTCGATTTTTATGATTTTGTGCAGCGTCATCTTCCTCGCCAGTAGTATCACCACGGAATGTATCCTCGCGCAGAAAATAAATGCGGACCTATTTGGAGGTTACAAATACATATCGTTGCTGATTGCGCTGATTGCACCTAGTCCTCTGTGGCTTGGATACTTTCTTATTTCGTGTTGTCTTTTTGTTCCTCCGGTTCAGGTCTTGATATTTTCCCCTGAGATTAGCTTGTACAGTAGCTACCGTGAGCCCTGGGTATCGATGGGCTATGCCGTTGTTGCATTTTTTATCTTAAAGTACCGGCTAGAAAGCCAAAAGCTTCAGGCGTCTTTGATCGAATCAAAAGCGAATGAAAAGTCTCTAAGTGACTTTGCCGACGTTGCAATCGCGCTGCGAGATTTATCGAACACCCCGTTACAATCGTTGGGCCTATTGGCGGATCTTCTTGAAAACGAACAAATCACCTATCAACAGGCAGCAGAACTTTTAAAGAGCGCGACTTACAAACTTCACGAAATTATTCATATCTTCAACGAGCAGCAGAAGAAAATGGAATGGCGAGACGGTCAAGAGTCTCTAGACTCCCTTGAGGTTCTACGGCAGAATTTTATTCATCCTGAATTGAACAAAAAAAAACAGGGGTAAAATGCGTTGGTTTTTGCCGGTCGTGTGTACACTTTTTGTCATCGTTTGCAGTTTTCTTTTATCTCATCTTAATTCTGATCTGTACCTTCGCGCCTCTGACGTTGAATATCTTTATGACCCCACTGGAACTCAGTCGATTGAAAGTGTTTTATTGACCCCCTTTACGAAGTCTCAAAAAAAAACTATTCCTCCGCTCTCTAAGGTTGTTTGGATTAAAGTCAAAGTGCCCGAACTTGTAAATCAATGGATGGCGGAGTCTGTTTTTTTTACGGGGTCTAACGAGACGGCAACCTCCATGAACGGTTACCTTGTGCAAGGATCAATGATAGAGGCCTTAGGCTTTTGCGACGTTTTACTTGAAGCCAGCGACTGCCGCATAGCAAGTCTTCAATACGCTTTTCCGATAAAAAAGAAGATCGAAGGAAATGTGAACGAGCAAATTTTATTTGTCAAAATTGTCCCAGGCGCAAGTGGAACAACAAATGAATTCTATTTCATGAAAAAGACGTTTTTTAATAGAGTCACCATTTTTTTGGACCACTTTATTGGGGTTGCTACAGGTATTTTTCTTCTCATTTCAGCACTATCTCTTCTCTTTTTTATTTCCTTAAAGGAAGAGAGCTTTTTAGTTTATTCTCTTTTCTATCTCAATTTGTTCTTTTCGATCCTTGTTAATAGAGGCATATGGGACGCTTTTAAGCCTGATTTTATCACATTCACAGGCGCTACTTTGTTGTTACCCATTTTAATTCTTACGGTATTTTTTGATCTGATGTTTTTACGAGTCTACTTCGAAATCCCTAAAAAGAATAAAAACTTAAACGTCGTCTTTACTTTGTTTTTAGGTTTAATCCTAGGCCTTTTATTCATGAGCTTTCTTCCAACTACAAAAATTTTGGCTTGGAAAGCGCTTGGTCCTGCCGTTTTTGGCTCCATGCTGTTGGCTTTGCTAACTTTGATTTATTTTGTGTGGCAAGGGCGCCTTTGGGCGGAATCTGTAGCCTCGGCCTGGGGAGTAGCAATCGCCTGCAACTTCATATGGACGGGGTATAGAGCGGGTCTCATCGAAGGATATTGGTTTTTTGGATACTATGCCATTCTTGGACGCGTGCTCGAGGGCTTCATCCTCAATAATGTGATCTTTCAAAAAATCAAAAATTTAAATATAAAAGTAGGTTTTGCAAAAGCCAAAAGTGAGGAAGGTGCCATCGTGAAGACCCTCTTGCGTACTCTTTCTCATGACTTATCAAATACGACACAATTGATCGAGAGCTGCGTGCAAGTCATTTCAGAAAATCAAAATCCCGAATTACTGGCGCGAAATATTCAATACATCCGTGAGGCTGCCAGATCCCAGGCGGACATTATCGAGAATGCGAAATCAAATTTTCTTGTCAGAGGCGGACAGATTGTCAATTTAGGTCCCATCGACTTACGAGCTTGTATTACTGAAACTGTCGAGTTTTTTAAAATGCTGCTAAGTAAGAAAAAGTTAAATCTAAATGTTTCGCTGCCAAAGAGCAGCGAGAGGTTGATGGTCCTTGCGGAAAGGACCACGCTTTGCCATCAGGTCCTCGCAAATTTGTTGAGCAATGCAGCCAAATTCACTCACTCTGGCAAAGCCATCTACATTGATATTTCAGTCAAAGACGATGATTGGATTGAACTTAAAGTTAGAGACGAAGGTGTCGGTATCCCTAATCACATTTTAGACCGATTGTTTGACGAAAGTGAAAGTGTCAGTCGTCCAGGAACTCAAGGAGAATTGGGTTCTGGGACCGGACTTCTCAATGTTAAAGACTTCGTTACCGCTTATGGGGGAAAGGTGAGCTGTACCAGCGTTGTCGAACAAGGGACTGAAATAACGGTACTTTTAAAACGCTTTAATTTGTAATTAGATGTCATCTTGAACGCCTTTTGAAGAAGGCTTCAGAATATACCCACTCCCGTAAAGCGCTTTGATGTTGTGATTAAAATCTTTCAGCTTTCTTCGGAGCGAACTGATATGGACGTCAACGGTTCGTTCGGTGACTTGGATATCACTCCACAGTGTCTTTAAAATTTCTTCGCGCGAAATATTTTTATTAGGATTTGTAAGAAAAATACGTAACAAATCAAATTCTATATTACTCAACTTATGAGTCTTGCCATCGAGTTCGATTTCTAAACGCTCTTCAAACAACTTTAAATTGCCAAACGCTAAACCGTCATTGCAAAGATCTTGCACTCTCTTGAGTCGAGAGTGGAGTCTTTTTCTTATAACGACGAGATCAATGGGCTTTTCAAGATAGTCGTCGGCACCAACATCGTAAGATTTTAACATGTTATCGGTGGATCCATGACCCGTAAAAATCAATATCGGGATCTTTTTTGTGAGAGGATTGCTACGAAACTTTTCACAGAGATCAATGCCGTTTCCAGCTTTTAACTGGATATCTAGTAACAAGATGTCAGGCGGGTTCTTGACGGCAACTCGATAAGCAATGTCGCAATCGTCGGTGGTCATAACTTCAAATTCTTGTGAGAGTCCCTGAGATAAAATGTCACACACTCTTGGGTCATCGTCTAAGAGCAAAAGTTTTTTTTTTGTCATGTTTTATATGCTAACTTCTTTGGTCCACGACTGCAATATTGAAATCCTCTATGTATGGCGGCTCCCATTTCATGCAAACCACAAACTTCGGTTGCCGCTCCTCGCTTAATGGCTTCTCGTGGCATACCAAAAACCACGCATGTATTTTCATCCTGTGCGAGGGTGTACGCTCCTTTGGTTTTTAAATGGAGCAAACCCTCGGCACCGTCAGCTCCCATCCCCGTTAAAAGCACGGCAACTTTAGTTCCCTCATATTCAATACAAACTGAGTCAAAAAGCACATCCACCGAAGGTCTGTGACGGTTGACAGGTGCACTATCATCAATGAGCACGACATGATCGGCGCCTTTTTTGACGATTTTCATTTGGCGGCCCCCAGGCGCAATTAACACTTGATTCGATTTGACGATATCGCCGTTTTTGGCTTCTTTGACTTCAAACGAAAAGCACCTGTTTAGCCTTGCGGCAAAAGCTTCGCTAAAAAAAGGGGGAATGTGTTGCACTACTAACGTCGGTGGAATTTGATCTCCCATCTGACCGAGTAAAACCTTGATGGCTTCAGTTCCTCCTGTGGAGGCCCCGATGACCAAAAGGCCCTTGTCACCTTCAAATGAAAGCGCTTGCTGGGGGGTGGTAGTTGGCATGGCAGCCACTTTGGTTTTTGAAGCTTGAAAGAGTCGCTCCAAAATTTCTATCTTCATGGCGAGTAACGTTTGTTGATCTGGTTTCTGGATGTAATCGACAGCGCCATTTTCTAAACTCTCTAAAACCAGATGAGAATCTTCGGGACGTAATGAGCTAATAACGACAGTCGGGATTGGCCGCGACCTCACATAGCGCTTTATTAACTCCGAACCATTCATTTTGGGCAAATGAAGGTCCATAGTGATTAAGTCTAAATTCTGACTATTAATGATATCAAGGGCTTGCTGTGGGAAAGAGGCTTCGTCGATGACCTCGAACCGGTCGTCTGAGCTTAGCAAATGGCGGATGATCTTTCGAATGGTGATAGAGTCATCCACGATAAGTGTTCTTATTTTTTTGACTAACTTCATAGCTATTCTTTCTCGGAGTTTGTGCGTCGTATGTGGCGCGCGACCGCATAGCTCAAACTGGCCATGGGAAAGACCTCAAAATTCGGGGAAGGCTCAGATGGGTAGAGGTCTTCAAGAAGAAAAACTTTCGTATTGGTTTTTTTAAGGCGCTCAAGTTCAGACAGGGTCAGGTGACTCATAACAACAACTGCATCACATGCAGCGATTACGTGAGTGGGAAACGAAATTTCACTGATCGGTATCAACATGTGCTCAAGTCGAGTGCCTGCCGAAGAGTCAATGTAGCTTTGAGCATTCATGGCCTGAGCCTGTTTAAAAATGACTCCTACGGATCCTCGGGCTGAAGCAATCACGTCACGTCCTTCAAACAATGGAACACCTACGCCAACCTGAGCCTTTGTTTTTCCAGTTTGGGTAGCTACTCTTGCCTTAAGTAAAATTTCATCGCGTCTTTGATTGAAGTCTTGCATATTGGGTTTTTCGACGTAGTCTTGAGCGCCAAGCTTTAGCATTTCCAAAGCTAGAGATTTTTCTTGGCGATCCACGGAACTAATCACGATCACCGGAGGTATGTCGACGTGAGCGCACTTTTTAAGAAATTCAAGGCCCGTCATGATAGGCATGTGAATGTCTAACGTAATCAGATCATAGGTTCCGTTTTTTATTTTTTCCAGAGCCTCTTGACCATTGGCGGCCGTATCCGCTACCACGAATCCATTGTCCTTTGAAAAGATTTGCCGCAACAAACGCAAAATGGTCGGTGAGTCGTCAACGCAAAGAACTTTTTGTACCTTAGTTTCGGCGGGTTGACTGATCACCCGACTTTGCCGAACGGCCTTTGCTTGCTTTTCATTTTCTTTGGCATAGGTAGAGTGGCCCGCATTTTTTAGGTTTACACTGAGGCCATTTAATGTCTCAGTCAGACCCAAAAACAGATATCCGAAGTCTGTAAGTTTCTTTTGAAATGCCAAGGCAGTCTTTTGCATGTCTTCAGGAGAAAAATAGATAAAAACGTTTCGACAAAAAATGACGTCGAACTCCTGAGTCGGCCAGCTGCTAACGTCAAGCAAATTGGTTGTTTGAAAAACGCAGGTTTTACGCAGACGCGGATGGATTTTTCCAAAATTCGCAAGATCTCCAGTGCCACGAACGAAGCTATTTTGTTGATAGCCCAGCGGAATCGCGTCTATCTCTTGTTTAGTAAAAACGGCATTTTTTGCAAACTCTACTGAGATGATATCAATATCCGTTCCACAAATTCTGAACTTTAAATCAGGAGCGAGCTGCTCCAGGGCTCGTTCCATGAAAATTGCAAGCGAATAAACCTCTTGGCCGCGGCTGCAGGCTGCCGACCAAATGTGAATGGTCTTATCAGCCCTACGGCGAGCTTCCGAAATCAACTGTGGAAGCACCTTGGCCCTTAGAAGCTCAAAGTGTTTATACTCACGAAAAAAATACGTGTGATGAGTTGTGAAAAGTGAAATGAGCTCTAAAAATTCGTCCTTTCGGTTTTCCAAATAGTACTGAACGTAATCAACTTCGTCTTTAAGGCCCAGCAAAGTCATGCGACGCCGAAGTCGTTGCACGACCATGTCTTTTTGCTTTTCTCCCAGCTGGACGCCAGAAACCTGCGAGACCTCCTGGGCGAGGGACATGATGGCCGACTCATTTTTTTTCATAGACTGGAATCTCCCGGCTTATTAATTTTTCTACGTCCAACATCAAGATAAGTTCTTGAGCCTGGGCGTAAATGCTGGTGATAAAATCATGATGAGAAGCTCGAGACCCTGGTGGAACTGGAGAAATTTTTTCGGGCTCTGGCGATAACACACTCGATACCGAATCGACAATCAAACCCAGCTGCCCAAAAGGCATGTCGCAAATAATGACGGAGGGCTGTTCGCCTTTAGATTGTGCTTTTAGGCACGACCGTAAATCGAAAACAGTTATGATTTGTCCTCTCAAATTGGTGATTCCCACGACGTGTTGAGGTGCTTGGGGGATCGCCGTCAGTTCTGGCATGCCGATCACTTCGTGCACCTTAAGCAGGGGAACTGCAAAACTTTCTGTGCCCACCATAAAATTGAGAAACTTTTCTGTTTGTTTCATTTTACTTCCTTATCCGTTTGAGTTCTTCGTCTGCCAGTTGGGCCAAATCTAAAATAAGGGCTGGTTTCCCGTCTCCTAGAACGCCGCTACCTACAAAGCGTTTGAATCCAGAAAGCTCAGCCCCTAGCTGTTTGACAACGATCTGTTGCTGCCCGATCACATTGTCGACGATCACCACAAACTCCACTCTGGATGTTTTGGTGATAATGCCAATGCCGTCATGTCTCTCCACTTTTTTGCCATCGAGAAGTTCTTGTAGGGAATAAACTGGCAAATATTTTCCTCTGAGATTCAAGAGGGTTCCTGACTCAGGACCTTTCTTGAGATCAAGATCGATAACCTTTACCGTCTCTGAAACCTGAGTGAACGGAATGATAAAATTGTCATTTTTAGATTTTACAACCATACCCTCAATGATTGCGACAGTCAGTGGAAGTGCAATTTTAAATTCAGTACCACGCTGAAACTCCGACGATATCTCGATGTTTCCGCCTAAGGCTTCAACACTCGTGCGGACTACGTCCATACCGACCCCTCGTCCCGAGACCTCAGTCACGTTGGCTTTAGTAGAAAATCCAGGTGCAAAGATCAGGTCAAATACTTTTTGTTCTGACAAGTTTTCAGCTGATGTAATGAGTCCTTTTTCTAAAGCCTTATCTGTGATTCGCTGCCGATCTAGACCTGCGCCATCGTCTTTTAAACAAATGTGCATTTTTCCGCCCTCATGCAAAAATTTGAGGGTCAAAGTTCCGGTCGCAGATTTATTGGCCGCTTGTCGATCAGCCGCACTCTCAAGGCCGTGATCAATGGCATTTCTCACTAAGTGAACCAACGGATCACTGATAGCGTCTAGAATCGTCTTATCAATTTCTATATCCTCGCCAATCACTTTAAAATCTACCGACTTATTTAAAGCCGTGGAAGTGTCTCGACAAATCCGTTGGAGCTTTTGAATCAAGGTTTTGACAGGGACCATTCTTAAACTCATCGAGAGGTCTTGCACTTCTCGTATGATTTTTGCAATTTGCTCCACGGTCTTTGACATTGGCCCGTCACCCTTTTGTGCTGACTGCTGTCTTAAAACCGAATCTAACACAACGAGCTCTCCAATGGAGTTGATCAACTGGTCAACCCGTTTTAAATTGACTCTGACAGAAGTGTCAGAGGACGCCCCGACCTTCTTCTCCGGAACTACGAGCGTTTGAGGAGGAAGACTCTCGACCGAATCAACTGCTGCATCGTCTTGAGATGTCTCACTTTGCGACACAGGGGGAGAATGAGAGCTGAAGTGGACATTGAAATCCACCGTGGCATTCATGTCGCTTTTGTAAGTCGTCAATGCTGATCCCAAAATGTCTCTAGATTTTAGCAACCCATTGATAATTTCTCCTGTGACCGTTTGCTGTCCGTTTTTGATCTCTAGTAAGTAAGTCTCTAATTCATGGCAAAAGGCTCCAAGAGCTTCAAACCCTACGGCTCGGGCACTTCCTTTGATGTTATGAAAGATGCGAAAGATGCCATCCATTGTCTCTTTTTTATCAGCAATATGCTCGAGATCTAAGAGTAACGTCTCGAGTTCTTCGATGAGTTGTTCGCCTTCTTCTAGAAACCCAAGTTTAATTTCGTTGTCGTCCATACTCAAGTTTTCGTCACCTCTGGCAAAAAAACTGAGGCGTCGAAGGGACCTTTCATAATTACTTCACAAAGATTTTTTACATTTCTTTAATAGTTTCTAAAACCCACGTCTTTCTCTTGCGTTAGAAATCGCCTGTCTTTTTTAAGACATTCCGCTGCCCGATGAATGAACTGGAAGCACTGATACAGGACTTACTTAAATAGGGGAAGAAGATGAAAACGAGAGTGAATGGCACAATAAGGGAGGTAGATCTTCCCGAAAATGTAGACGGAGACTTCGCCGAAGCACTTCTTAAAGATGCTAAAGACTGGTTACTGACTCCCGTAGAGTTGTACGCTTTTGATTTTAAGAACACTGTGAGCGTCCAACCCTCCTCCTATCGGGGAATGTTAGCTCTTTCCCAACACATTCGAAAATCTGGAAAAGCCCTCGTCTGTTTTAACCTGAATAAAGCGGTAGATAAGCAAATTAGACAAGACGGCATATCCGACGCTCTCAATGTCATCGAAGACTTCGCAAACTACGCGGCAAAGGCCGACAAGCCTAAGCCCCCACTTTTGGATGTGCAATTTATCAATCCCTTTCTTGAAGCCACATTGATGACCCTAAAAAAGCAGGCTCATACCGAGGCTCAAGCCAACAAACCTCAACTCGTAAACCTGGATGAAAAGGTCTCGTTTGGTGACATTGCGATTGCCGGCGTGATTTCTTTAAATACGGAACAATTCAATGGCACAATCACGTTGGCTTTTCCAGAAGTGGTTTTTCTAAAAATTTACGAATCTATGTTTGGCGAAAAAGTAGACGAGATTAACGCCGACATAGAAGACGCCGCTGCAGAACTTTTAAATATTATTTATGGCAGCGCAAAAACAAAAATAAACTCTCAGCTTGGATTTCAGTTAGAGCCCTCTTTACCAACAATCTTATCAGGAGAAAAAATTAAAATTCGACAACGAACATATCAAAAAATATTGGTTTTACCATTTGATACGGCTTATGGCCCTTTTCATGTCGAAATTTCATTTGATCCAAAAAACTAAGGAGACCCTATGTTCAGTCCAAGTACCAAAATACTTATCATCGACGACATGCGGACCATGCGAAAGTTAGTCACAAAGTCGCTTAAGGAGTTAGGATTTGAAAATATCACCGAAGCCGATGACGGCGTCAAAGGCTGGGAGGCCATCACAGGCGCGGACGCCTCCTATAGCTTAGTTATATCTGATTGGAACATGCCCAATTGTACGGGCCTTGACTTGCTAAAAAGGGTTCGTGCCGACAGCCGGTTTACCGGGCTTCCATTCATGCTGCTAACGGCAGAGTCAGAAAAGTCTCAAGTCCTTGAAGCTCTGACCGTGGGAGTATCTGCCTACCTCGTCAAACCGTTCGACACAGAATCTCTAAAATTGAAGTTGGCCGAAGCCTATAAAAAGGTGGGATAGAATGTCGTCTCAACTGAAGGTTCTAGTTGTAAATCTGCAACCAGAAATTCTGGCTTTGGTAAAGGCTGTGATCCCGGAGTCACAGCTTTTTGAGGTCCATTCAGTTGAAGCTTTCGAGGAGCATTACGACCAGTGGGCACCTGCAGATTTTGATCTCCTCTTGTGTGGCCTAGGCTGGGAAATCTTAAATATTTTTGAAATTGGTCAAAATCTAAGGATGAAGTTTCGAAGTACGCCTATGGTATTTGCAGCCCCCCAGGGCATGGTTCAAGACCGAGACCTTTTGAAGAAAAATGGTTTTGTCGAATTTT
Source organism: Pseudobdellovibrionaceae bacterium (assembly GCA_044229295.1). GTDB lineage: Bacteria > Bdellovibrionota > Bdellovibrionia > Bdellovibrionales > Bdellovibrionaceae > JBGATJ01. Next base: position 44,828 of record JBGATJ010000011.1, on the reverse strand, counting down.
TCTATTGGCCTATGGATATTGAGTATTTTTCGACCTACCTCAGAAATCTAGAAAGAGTGATCAAGGGAATCACCAAAGAGGTTTTCGTAAGCGTTAGCACCTACAATTTAGAGGCAGATCAGGTCCTTGATTTTGATCTCTGTGTGTATTTTCCTCTGAACGACAAATATATCAAGGTCTCTCAAAGAGGCCAATGTCTCAGCTCACAACAAATCACCCGACTCAAAGAACGCTCGGTCTCTCAGGTGTTTATTCCGGAGAGCCAACTTGCGAACTATCACAATTATGTGGCTAGGCTCCTTAAAGAGTACTCAAAGAATCCAGATCAAACCGAGAAGCTTGTGGATACGATACGCAATCTCTTCCACGATCTGTTGTCGCCGGGTCTGGTTCAACTCGATGAAGGGCGCGATCTCGCCGATCAGGCTCGAAAAATTGTCCTCTCCCTCCTTCCAACTTCGACCGCTAGCGATCTCCACGAAGAGCTCACAAAAAAAACCGGTGATGTGCAGGCGGGGCTTTATCGCCGATCGCAGAAAGTAGCAACGATTGCAGGACTGTTGGCTTTGAAAATAGGTCATAAGGCTCCAGAAGACGTCGTCTTAGCAGGTCTATTTTGCGATCTTGGCAGTGCGGGAGTTTCAGACGACCTCCATCATAAGGACCGATACCAAATGACTCCCGATGAGAAACTCCTGGCAGATTCTCATATCAACCTCACTCTGCAAATCCTGGGGGAAAAACGTGTCTCCATTGTTCCAGCGGTCCGCCAAGCCATTCAACAGCATCATGAACGATTTGATGGGAGCGGATATCCCCTTGGAATCAAAGGTCATAAAATTTCACAAGAGGCGCAAATACTCGCCTTAGCAACTCAGATTGAGTCACTCACGACACTGCGTCCGGGACACTCCCGAGTGAGCCCGACAGAGGCTTTGGACTGTATCGGACGAACAGGAACCATAGATCCGCAACTGGTACGACAGATAAAAATATTTGTTCAGCCCAGGAAGTTGGAGGCTTCGTGATTTCACAATCTCTTAAAAGTTGCTGGCAAAATTATTCCGATAAAAACGAAGTAATTAAAATTGAGTGGAGGATTTATGTTTAGACGAATGAGCTTGAATACCAAACTGGTGACCATGTTTTCTGTCAGCGCGTTTCTTTTACTCTTGGTAGGGGGTCTGGGGATACGAGCTCTTAACGAGACGGGCCGTCTATTTGATCACGTGATAACAATTAATTTCCCAAACACAGTGAGCGTCGGTGCCTTAAAAGCCCATGCAAACGACACCTTGCGTTTGCTGTTGCAACTGAATCTGCCAGGAAATGACGAAAAAGAAATCACGCGACTCATAGGGAAATTACGCGATGAAATAAAAGCTTTCGAGGCCGCGGATGCGGCCTATCAAAATATTGAATTTGTCCCCGGAGAAAAAGAAGTTTACGACGCCTTTAAAGATCAGTGGAAGCTGGTGAGCAAATATGTAGAGGAGAGTCTGCCTCTTGTGTCTTCGGGCTCCCCCGCGGATCGAATTGCATTTGCGGATTTATATCGTGGGCCTTTTCAAAAAGTGAGAGCCGAATTTTACTTAAAAACCGATGCACTTCTTAAGTTTCATAGCGAAGAAGGTCGAAAATGGACCAAAGCGGCTAATGACAATAGCAGTTTTCAGGCGACCTTAACTCTCCTCCTGGTTCTTTTTGGTTTTTCTGTTTCCTTAGCCATGGGAATCATCTATTCCCGAGGTCTCTCAAAACAGCTCATTTTGGTATCACAAAACATAGTCAACGGTGCAAACCAAGTGAATTCAGCCGCCTCAGAAATTGCAACTTCCAGCGAAAGCCTTTCGAGCAGTTCTTCGGAGCAGGCAGCAGCCGTTCAAGAAACGTCATCTGCGGTCGAAGAGTTGTCAGCAATGGTATTAAAAAACTCTGACAATGCTGAACGATCTCGAGAAAAAGCGACCACAAGCCAAGAAGTCGCACAACGAGGTCAAGCGGTCATGAATGAAATGATGAACGCTATTTCAGACATTAATGATAGTAATAACAAAATTATGACAGCAGTCGAAGAGTCTAACCGCAGTATCTCTGAGATCACCCGGGTGATCATGGATATCGGAGCAAAGACAACAGTCATTAAAGACATCGTTTTTCAAACCAAACTTCTTTCTTTCAACGCCTCAGTTGAGGCAGCACGAGCGGGGGAACATGGGAAGGGATTCTCCGTCGTTGCCGAAGAAGTTGGAAATCTCGCTCAAATGAGTGGAAATGCTGCTCAAGAAATTTCTAGCACCCTTGAAGAAAGCATCAAAAAAGTGAATCAAATTGTCTCTGACACTAAACAACGAGTCGAGGGACTCATTGTTCAAGGAAAGCAGAAAGTAGAAAAAGGGCACACGGTCGCAAGCCAGTGCGGAGAGATGTTAGAACAAATCGTTGCGGAGGCCTCTGATGTGTGCTCTATGGTTGTCGAAATTTCTAGCGCTTCAAAAGAGCAATCCATTGGCATTCAAGAAATCAACAAAGCCATGTCACAGATGGACACGGTCACCCAGCAAAATGCCGCCGTCTCGCAAACTTCAGCTTCGGCTTCTGTAGAACTCGCAGCCCAAGCTGGATCATTGACATCTTTGGTAGCGCAAATGGAGGCCATCGTTTACGGCGGAGCCCATTCCCGAGACGTGACGCCATCCCCGCAAAAGCAAAACTCCGAAGAAACGAAAGTATCTAAAGTCTTGAAATTTAAAAAGTCCCATCGCGGTTACGAAGTTCCCTCATACGACGATATTAAATTGAGTGGTGACGAGTGAAAACCACGATTTACTTTATTATGATCGTTTTTTTCTCCAGAGTTGTAGGCGCAGCAGATTCAAAAACCTGTGCGCAAGTCCGAATTGGAGGAGTGTCCTGCGAGAATTTAAAGATAGATTTTGATTTGAAAAACTGTTCGCCAGTTCAAGCTGCTAAGAAAGTAAAAATTCGCTGTCATGGCGATGAGGCTACAGCAACTACCGAGTCGGATGCATTTCGGTACAAGGTTGATGTAAAGAGATATGTCGGTAAACTCAACAATGCCGTGTGGGATATCGTAGGCGAAGTGCAAAAATCGCCACTCTCAAAAAAACCTACTGTCAGAACACCGGCCCAGGCAAAGCCTGAGATTGAGAAAGCTTCGATCCCGACCCCTTTGCCAACTCACGTGGACGCTACCGTTACCCCAACACCAACGCCTTTTGCGCCAACTCTAAAAAGCAATGGCTTACTCCAATTTTGGTATCTTGACGACAGCTCTCAGGCGGCCATAAATTCAAATACAAATTTTCGCGTCCGTCGGGCTGAAGTCAAGCTCAGCGGAGCAAGCACTGACTTCTCGCGCTGGTTTTTGACAGCCGACTTCGCAAAAGCACCTTCAACCACCTCGACAACCGTTGTGACGTCAGCAACTCCTGAAACGAAGACTGCCGTCGTGACTGGCACAAATCCGACGGGCGATAACAAAGTTTTGCAAGACATAGGGATTGCCATCAGACTTACAGAAGGATTAGAAGTGACCTTCGGACAGTTTAAAGTACAAACAGCTTCTGAGAGCTTACAATCCTCAGGTGATCTCTTATTTGCCGAAAGATCTTTGTTAGCTCGCACGTATGGCGAACGCCGCGACCCTGGAGCCATGGTTTCATTCAAATGCGAACAGGTAAAGGCATCCGTCATGATGTCAAATGGTCAAGGGCCCAACGTCGACGACAAAAACACCACCAAAGATCTGAGCTCCCGAATTGAGGCAAATCTGCCTTTGGGTGTTACGATGGGAGCGTTCGGGTTAGCAAAAGAGTTTGTCGGTGACGACCTCGACAGATACGGATTTGACGTCAGCTTTAAAAGCTCTGATTTTTTTCTTAAAGCGGAGTTGGCCAACGGCAACAACCGAATTGTCCGGAGCACCGCCAATGTTTTCGACGCCTCCTACATGATTTCAGAAAAGTGGCAGTTAGCCACGCGGTATGAAACCGTCAAGCCCAATGTGACCGATACGCTGCGAAGTTCGACAGCTGTCGTTGGCGTTAACTATTATCTGCTAAAAAATAGTCTTAAGATGCAGCTCAATCACACCCAAATGCACAATATGACCGGCGCCAACGGAAGTTACACGCCTAGTGCCGATCAAAAAGGGTCTCTGATCACATTTGGCGTCCAAAGCTCATTTTAGCTCTTAAGTGTCAAAGAGATTGACGGCCTCTGTTTTGGGAAAAAGTCTGCCGGAGCCCCCGGAAATAGCCTCCTATCGTTGTAGCCGCCAATGGCTCGCCTGCCTACTTGGCATAGGACATGAATTTCATTGGTTCTAGGAGCGGCAAATGAAGCAGGTTTTCTTTATATTTCCAAAGCTTGTTTCAAAAAAGCAAGTCTATTCGGTTGCAGTTTTTGTTTCATTAACGACTCTTCATGCCTCTGCGGACTGCGATGCAGTTGCCAAACGGCTCCAGACCAGGGCCAAAATTCAAACGAGTCAGTCGATCGAAGTGTCGCTCTGCGAACTTCAAGCAAGATACAAGGCAGCTGCAGAAAAGCTAAAGACTATGGGAGTACAAGATCCTCGCCGGGTCGGAAATGTTTACGCTCCTCGCTTTATCAATGCTCAACACTGGCTCGGCTACTTAGAAAAGAACGGCGACTCTGAGTATGCTGCATGGAGAGTCTATGACCCCTCACCTCTCACCTGGCAAAATTGGTCGACGGCCGAGCGCTACGCGCTAAATCCAAAGACCACAGAGACCCTCCGTGAAGGTTCTATTTTTGATATCAAAAATGTGGTCTCGAAACTGCATAAACTCGCGATGAGCAATTTTTTGCCTGACAATCGATGCGGAACTTTTCGTACCGACGTGGCCGAGATCATCCCACTTCATAGTATCAATAACGCCTACACCGTGACCGAGATCGTAAATATTGCTAAAAGTCCTTACCTTTCGGCTGAGAAAAAACCACTCATGAAATTCCGGCAGCGACGATGTGAGGATCGCCCGCCGTTGAGCGTGGCCGGACCTATTTTTAGAGCGGATTCAGTGAACGACTACAAGGCCTGTGGGGATCTGACGATGGCTTCCGAAAATGAAGTTATCGAACAAATGGATCGTTGGTCCTCCTACCTGCAAAAAGGCCTTCAGGACCTATCTCAAAATCCCGAAAGCTTGGACGTCCTTAAATTCGCCGCAAAAGTTCAGCAGTGGTTTGTCGCTGTACACCCTTTCATCGATGGCAACGGGAGATTGAGCAGACTTTTCATGGATGTGGTTTTGCAGGAAGCCCATTTGCCGCCGCCGATTCTCGATGATATGTCCCTGGACTTTTTCGTCGATGTCGATACGTGGAGCACACTCATCGGCCATGGCATTTTAAATACCGTTGAGGCCATAGAAGCTTGCACCGAATCTCCCACCCGTCTGGGTTGCAAAGTTGTTTCAAGCACGCCTCCCTAAATCAAACATAATGTGAAAGCGACTAGCGTCCATGAAAAGGAGTATGAATATGGTGAGTTTTAGAAACATGCGAAAAAGCAGCGTAAAATTGCTCCTGGCGAGTGTTAGTCCACTCCTCATGGCGGTCCCAGGATTCGCCGAAAGCCGTCCTTTGCAGTTCAGTCTGACCGCAAAGGAGCGCGCAGCCGCAGATAAAATAAAAGCGGTTCTATCAAAATTCATATTTTCTTTGGAAAGAGACATGGTCACATTCCACTACCAGAGGGCAGACAATCCTTCTGATTACCGACCTAGTGATCGTACCGAACTGATTCGCGCCGCCTCCGAATGGGGCCTGTCGTTTTATAATCCAGATTTTGCGGACGGGAGCATAGCCGGCCCCGGCCACTACGTCGCAACTGATGCCACTGCCTCCCGTGCTTTTGGTGGAGAAGTGGACCCCCAACTGTATGTAGCTGCTATTAGAGCCGGAGCTCTTATTTTGGATGGACGTGATTCTTTTGACGCTCATGAAACAGCGTTTTCTGATGCGAATCAGACTTTGAATTGCGGTACGAGCACTGTAGTCAAATCTAGCTATCCCAGCTACTCTAGCTACCCAAGCTACTCTAGCTACCCAAGCTCCTCTGTCTCCTACTCCTCCCATCCTGCACCCACAAATAGTAAAGTTACAGAATGGTTTAATTTTTTTAGATCTTCTCCTAATTTATCTTGCCGTAAAGCGCTTATTCAAGCCGCGACCGAACTTAAAATGTCTGCTGTCATGTACGATTATTCCGCAGCCAATGAATTCGTCGGTTGTCGACCTGATCGCAACGAAGCTCTGGTGGTAATTTCACCTGAAGCTATAGACCCGGGAAAAATTTCTTATTTTTCAAAACAAAAATCCCTCGACTCTTGGGGAGTTGGCGGATTTGTTAAGCGACTCTTCAAAGAAGGGAAAAATGATTTCTACCTAGCAATTTCTCGCTTAACCTCTTTAGTATCGGACGCAAATTTTGAAATCCCCGCCGACTTGGCAACCTTTAACTCAGATGGGGTCGACTACCAAAAGTGGAAGGAGAAATATCTCTTTAAGTGCGGACCACGGTGGGCCTCAGAAAAAAACAAGAGCAATCTGGCAAAGTTTTCTGATTTCAAAGACCCGCAGATCATGCGGCTTAAATACAAATTGGCCAAGGCCTATGGAGAAAAGATTGGTAACAGTTATAGAAATAACACTAGTTATAGTCCCAATGTATATTTGGACTTCAATCGAATGCGGGGATTTAATGAATTGGAGTATCACTTAGCTGGTCTACCGCCGATTCGTTCGAGCCTGACCCGGTGGGCTAACGCCAAGCAAATGATGCAGGTTGCATCTGGGGCTCAAACTTTTGTTACCTACAACAAAGTGGCGCAAATTCTGGACCAACCATATTCCCTCAACGAAGTCAGTTACGATGAAATGGCGTCGTCGGAATTCATGGAATCTTATATGCAACTTAAAACAAATCCGGAAATTTTCTTTTTGGCCCTCAAAAAATTCGGCATTAGCCCGGCGGTTGGCATCCTCATGATCAATCCGATCTTGATATACTTTCACGGGGTTCCGTTCGTTACGGACGAAATACCCGTATCAAATAACAAAAACTATTCGCAACTTATGGAAGAGAACAAAGCACGGTACCTTTCCTATCTTCAAAGTTGTATTGAAGAGTACACCAATCCCCAGCTCAGCCGAAATCAAATTGAATCGGGAAAGTGTGGGATGATTGACTTCAATCGACCTGAGTAGCTTAAGAAAGACAGGCTTGTACAAAGAAAAAAGTGCCTAGAGCGGATGGCAATTTAAAGCCTATATTTAGCCGGTCCTCCAAGTATCCTTGATGATTTTCGGGTCGTCGATTGCGGCATAATTCGGATATTCCCGTTTGGGACAAGGTGACATCGATCTTGAAGACTCGAGCCAAGAGTCTGGCTGGCCAAAAAATTGCAAAGCCCGTAACTAAGCCAAATAATAACGAGGAATTGAGATATGAATCACAAGATCTTTAAACGTTTTTGGAGTGGTACTGCTATTTTGTTATTGGCAGGCCTCTCCGCTTGTTCAGACTCCAAGTTAAACCAAGCTGGGAAATATCGATTGGCTGGGATCGCAAGTGAGAGTGACGCTCAGGCCAAAGCGGTGCGCGTGAGTGACACTCCAAGGGGCAAAGCGTTTGAATATTTGCCAACCGATGCGGACGAATTGAGTGAAAAGGGATGGTTGCCCTTGGGTCAATTAAAAGTTGTTAAGGCGGGTAGTCAGTTTTACCACTGGGGCGCAACTAAAGACATTCGTTACTCGGCGACCCAGGGTATCGATGCCGCCGGGGTCGATTCAGATGTGAAAAAAGTCAATATGGATTTTAGAATGGGTTCTGGTTACTACATGTCATCTAGTATCGTGGACTCCGCCGATTATGGACCGAATGTTTTGGTGATCCAGCCCAAACATGATATTTTAATTTTAGACGTAAGTAGAAATACAGACGGTTTTTTTGATACCTCGAAACGAGCCTTTGTTATGAATTCAGGAACCGAAGTTCCCTTAGACTGGATCGTTGATCAAGGCATTGATGCCTTGCAGTACACAGAAACTTGGTACGTATGTATAAATGGTCGCGTTGTCGAAAATGTCTTTGAAGGCACCTGGAAGAATTTTGCCGATCATTTCGGAGACCTCGGAATTAAATCCCCTGAATTCCAAGTTTTTGCCTCTAAGTATCCTTTGACCGCCGACGTTCTCGATGACCCCGAGTTTATTTCAAAGTTCCCAGATTTGAAAAAAGACACTGTTCGTCGCCCCACACGCCTCAGCCGTTTGTTTTTAGGAAACACCGCTTACGAACTGCGCTATGCTTCGTACCCTGCAAATGGTGATCCCAAAAAAGCAACGGACTTACATTATTTTAATTTTGGCGACGAAATGTCGTATCCACAATATGCTTCTTACGGCCAGGCTAATACGTACAACCAGTACGCTTCGTATCCAGCTTCAGGTCCAACCCCAGATTCTCTGCCACCACTGATAAAACATCTGAAAATGCGAGCTGCTTCAGTTTGCCGAATTTTAGGTTACAAGGAAGTGAATTATGTAATCACAGATTCACGTCCTGAAAAGTTAGGAGTTGAACCTGAGCTCTTGACCATCGACTCCGACGGAAACATCGAATATTCTGGTTACGTCACTGAGACGACAAAATCCGGTAAATTTCTGCCGACTTTCATAGAAAGATTGGGGTGTGCTCATTGAGGACATAGCTTTAAAAAATACGACCTTATGGCACAAGTTTAAGCGGAGCCTCAGCCGAAAAAATAATGGTTTAGTTCTCGTCCACTGCCTAGGGTTGTTTTTGTTAGCGCTACCCCTCCTGCATTCAGGGCTCTTCTTAGAACCTTATGCGAGTTTCAAGTGGGCTTCGGTTTTTATATTTGGAGGCTTTACTAGTGTTGTGTTGGCAGTTTCATCCCCGAATGGGGCCCTGTCGACGCTTCCCAAGACTCTGAGACTCTTGAGCGTGGCTGCTGTAGGTTTGCTTCTTTGGGTCACGTTGCTTCATTGGCCTGGCATGCCCCAAGAGACCCTCCTTTCCTATTTGGTTTTTTACTGCATTATTGATTTCACATTTCTTTTGAATCAAAAATTCGAAGTTCTGCAATGGGTACTCCGTTACAGTTTGTTGAGCACCATAGTCTCGCTTGTTGTTTTTTTTATGTTTGCAGAAAATTACATGTCTGGCGGTACCTTTGGCAATGCCAATATGTTGGCCGAATTTTTAGGTCTTTCAATTCTCATTCAGTCTTTTTCAACACGCTCCTCCCCTTTTCCGGTTAGTGGCAGGGCTACACAGTTTATTCCTCTCGTTATTTCAATAGTTGCTCTGATGTCCTTAACGCTTCTGAGGGCTCGGGGCGTTTGGGGATCGCTGGTCATTGTCGCCGTAGCTGCTTTAATTATGTCTCCTCGTTTATCTCGGCAACTCAGAACTGCACTGTTTGGAGGTGTATGTCTGGCTGCCGCCGTCGTTGTTTATTTTTCGCTATCTAGTTTTTCTACCGATCAAAAAAGTTTAGAAAAGGACCAAACAGTAGGACTTCGCAAGATTCGTTGGTCAAATACAATTCAAATGATTTTGCAACGTCCCATCACTGGATACGGCTTTTCTAGCTATGAGTTCGAGTATCTGCCATTTAGAAATTCCAGTTCTTTGGATTTCGAGGTTAATGAAAACCTGTTAAGCCGTTCACCTCACAATGGGTACCTTGAAGCCTCCGTGGTCTATGGAATTCCCGGTGCTTTACTGATTTTAGTTTTCATTCTAGGGATTTTGGTGTTTTTGTTTCAGCACCGACAAATTGCTGAAGTTCGTCTCGCTTTTCTGGTTTTGATTTTTATTCTAGCCGATGCCTTTGTCGCATTTCCCATGTCTAATGCGGTTCCTTTTACGACGCTCGCCGTGGTTCTCGGGCTTGCTCTCTCACAAATAAAAAGACAAAACGTTGCAGCTCCTGTTTCACTTTTAGAGGAAGCCAATACCATGCGGACCTCCCTATTAACAGGCTTACGAGTTGGTATGGCTCTGAGCATTTGCTTTTTATCGTTTGCTTATTTCAGGGCTCACCAAATTGAAACATCACGTCCCGATGCAGATACCCTGGGTTGGAGCTGCCATTGGATGCCTTCTCAATGGCATAACTGTATCGAATGGGCAAAACTTGAAATGAACGAAAATCCAGAAAAGGCCAAAGCGATTCTAACTGATCTTTTGCGTAAATCTCCCAATAATTTTTGGGCTATGAAGATGATGGCCTCTTTGCAATTTGAGGCCAACAAATTCGCCTTAGGTTGTCTTTGGCTAAAAGCTTACGATCAGCTCTTCCAAAATCAAAGTCAGTTGCACTCAGTTTTTATCAAAGATTGTGAAAACGACAAACCATAGAGTAAATTCGTTTTTGAAGGGTACAAAAAAATCCCGATGGGAGGAATATGCGCTTCTTAAATATACAGAACTGGTCCCCTACGATGTTGACAGGAATTTAATGAACGAAAAGGCATATTGGCATATGTTCACGGCATAAGTTAAAAGTGGAAAGGTGTAGGTTGTGAACTCTGGCAATCCAATTTCGGCTTCACGAATTGAACCAAGGGCTATGCGGAGGTAACACACTTTCTTTATTCAAAGAAAAAACAGGCAGGATACGCATCATCGGATAAATAGGAAGAGCCAATCCCGGAAGTCACCTTTTTTTAATCGCCTCTGGCAGGAGTATCTATTATGAAAATCATTCTATTTGTCGGTGTGACCCTATTTTCGTTAGTCGGGATGGCGAGTTCTCTTACGATTGGTAAATGTAAAGCCATCCTAGATGGCACTGAAGTGAAATTAGAATTTTCCAAAGACTCTGATTCGGCGGAGCAGATCAACGGTAGCTATAAACAGTCTATGGCTGGCCAAACATTTCGCGGTAAAGCTCATTTGGAAAAAGTCGACAAAGGTTGGAATGTGACGATGTATTCTATTTTAGAAGGTGATCATTTATTTGCAACCTTTGTGCTTCCTGATGGTCCGGCGTCAACCGTTACAATTTACGCCCCAGCTTATGGAGCCAATTGGGGAACTTTTTCTTGCTCTGCAAGACAATAGAATTTTCTGGGCCTATTCAGCGACGGCTCTCACTCGCCAATCTCAGGTCCTGACTCTAGACCTTTCAAAATCCTTTAAAAACTCCTTTGTTGACAATAATGGATTCACACTCCATTATTGACAAACATGTGGATTAAAAGAGATATTGCTGATTTTATCACTCAAAATCAGGATCTTATTCAAATTGTTCGAGGTCCTCGTCAGTGTGGGAAATCAAGCCTTCTTTTGCATCTCGATCCTTCGTTCAAGGAAATCTCGTTGGACGATCCGTCCCTTCGAGAATTGGCGCAAAACGATCCGGAGCTTTTTTTAAGCCAGTTCATTTCTGAAAAACTTTTTATTGATGAAGCACAATATGCGCCGGCGCTTTTTCCATCTCTAAAGCGTAGAGTAGATTTGCGCAAGCGCGATCCCAAGTTCAAAGGGAAGACGATCTTTCGAATTACCGGTTCCAATCAAATTCTTATGGACCGCAATGTGAAAGAGAGCCTTTCTGGTCGGGCCAGTTTTTTTGACATGAATACTTTGAGTGTTAGTGAAATTCTTCGTGCCCGCAAGATTTCTGTTCAGCAAATCTTGTACATGGGCGGTTGGCCTGAGCTGCACGCTACCGAAAGGGTCGATCCCAAAAAATATTTGGACGATTATATCAATACGTACATTGAAAAGGATATCGTGTTGGCGGCAGGTATTCAAAAGAGTCGAGAGTTTTTAAAGTTTACGAAGCTTTTGGCCGGAAGGGTGGCGGAGCTTTTGGATTTTGCTAGTTTCGCCAAAGACGTCGGCGTTGATAGCAAAACCATTAAAGAATGGGTGTCGATACTTGAAAAAATGCATGTTATTTCTCTGGTCGAACCTTTTTCGTCAAATTTAACGTCTCGCTTAATCAAATCACCGAAAGTATTTTTTATAGACACAGGTTTAGCTTGCCGCCTTCAGGGCTGGACCTCCGCGGAACCAATTTTAACTTCGCCTCAGCAAGGGCATCTTTTCGAGAATTTGGTGTTTTCTGAAATCTACAAGACGAACTTGAACTTCCAACTGGGCTGGAAAATTTTCCACTGGCGATCAAGAGAAGGAGAAGAAGTCGACTTTTTAATTCAGAAAGATCCCAAGTCCTTTCTTTTCATCGAAGCTAAAGTTAGCGCTGCTAAGGTAAATTCGCTCGCAAATTTTCGTGAGGTTAAAAAAGTTTTTGGCGAGCGAACACCTGAACAAATTCTTTGTCATCAGGAAGGCGAGCGCATACTGCAACACAATGTTCCTATTTCGCTTTTAAGCCAACGACTCAGGGACTGAATCAATCCTCTCACTACCGAAATTGCATCCGGCTAATGTTATAAATCGAGTGATCCAACACGGTTTTATATTCCTCGTTGGACAAAGTTTTTCTAAGGCGCTCGTAATCATAAATGATACGCAAGGGTCCCCGAGCCCCTCTGATACATGAAGGATAGATCGGAGAAAAATTGGATTGCCAAACGATAAGCGCATCCCAAGTCTCCCAGTGGATTCTGGATTTGCGCAGTGTCACCTAAACCAAGCTGTCCATTGGTGTTCATTCCCCAGGTGTAGAGGGCGTAACCAGGTTCCTTCCAAAAACCAAATGGAACAAGCACCAAACTTTTGGAGAGAACACCAAAAAATTAACGAAAAAGGCGATGATACTGCTGACTAAAATATTTCTTCGAGTCATGGAAATATTGAAAAAATTAAAAAGACTGTAGTCAATGGACTAAGACCTTCAATTCTAAGCACCCGGAAAATACCGGAATGTCTCAGTGAAAATTCCGCGTAAAAGCGCTCCGAGTCTGCGGTTTCAACTCAAAGGGTATAATTAAGATAGCCATACAGAATTCAAAAGTTGATTTCTGCAATCAAAGAAGTCCATATGATTTTAATGGTGCTTGTAACTGTCAGGTTCGCTCAAAGATACACCTGTAAGCTCGCGGAAAACGAACTAGAAAGCGAAAACGAAAACAACCCTCGTACGAGGGGTTAGGTGTTTTTGTCTCAAAGGGACGTCGAATGGTTAAGGCCCTTGCGCCTTTAAACCAAGATGCTTCAGAATAGAGCCATCAATTTCAGGCCCTCTTAGAATTTTAGAAATTATCACACGAAAAGGCGTCTTTACTCGAACTATCACCACTTCCTAGAAGAGCGGGAAACTCGATATAATGACCGTGGCCATCAGAAGACGGGCATCCTCCCTTAATCAAATGAAGGTTAAGGTCATTTGCCATGCCAAAAGTCGTGTATTTCCAAATGTAATTTCCACATCGAGTGTCTTCTCTTCCGATTTTAAAAACGGCTTTGGATTTCGATTTAACGCCTTCGTTTCCAGTGAGCACGATGACACCTTCGTTTCGGGCTGGGGACGTCCAAAGAATCTGAATTTTGGTGACCCCTGTTTCGCCACTGTCGGTAAGAACACAGACTGTCGAGTTCGCAAACACGGGGCAAGAAGCTAAGACTCCAGCGAGCGCCAAAAACTTAAAAAAAACAGATTTCATTAATTTCTCCAGATTATTTGTTCTATGAAGGCGGATCCTTAACATAGAGGGACTCCAAATATAAGATAAATGTTTGTTACCGGACCATAGATACTTTTTTTCAGGCGCTGACTACGGTTTCAAACGAAAAAAGTCGTAGTTCAAACAGTACAAGTCCTTTGATTCTGAAGCATGAAACAGAGACCGATATTTTTTTATGTCTTCAACAATGAGAGAGGCGACATTGCGTGCACAATCTTCAGAAATGATAGTGACGGAAGAAAAGTGTATATCCAATGGCTTTGGCGAGTCCAAATTCATCAAGGCCTTTTTTCTCCAGTTAAAATGATGGGTCGAAATCATGTCGGAGTTTCGTCCAAGGAAAATACTTTGTTCACCATTGTAAACGTAGCCGTTTTTTTGTTCGATCACGAGGCCAATTTGCACAAGAAATTTGAGAGCACGCTGAACGGTTTCAATGCTGAGTTCAAGGTATCGACTGAACTGCAGCGGTGATTTGACATCTGGGGATGCAGATAAAATATGAATCGCAGAGTAGAACCAACTGCTGTAGTACTTCATTTTATCTTGATCTGATAGTTCCTTTTGAGGATGACTGCGAACCCTGAGTTCAAGTTGACGAACACGGAGCTCGTCCAGCTTCTCTTTATAGTAGGTCGTCAGACTGGCGCTTCCGGCGCGTTCCACCTGGATCAGGAGTAAAAAATAATCTTGTTCGAGAGCATCGAGTTTAAAAAATGAACTCAGAAGGAGACCTTGCTCAAGACTCAGGTTGGCTTGGCCTGCCAAAATGCGGCTTATGTAGGCTGTTTGACACCCCAGGATCGCGGCCATACGCATCCTTGTTCCTCGCTCGCGCCCTGTAATTTCCTTTGTTTTTTCAATGAGATAAGGCCTATAAGAGGGAAAATCAAACAGATCGACTGATTTCATACTATTAGTACCAATATACATTAACTTATTAATTACAAAAGTCTATAAATCTATGGCCCATAGCATTATATTTGTTTTGTAACCAACCAACCTTTTGGAGAAAACAATGAAACACAAATCCTATGAAACTCTGACTTCCTCGACTTCTGGCTTACGCCTTGCAGTCTCTAACGAACAAAATCAGTTTTGGAGAAAAAAAATGAAAGTCGCAATAGGTCTCATAATCTCCTTTTTTGCATCGAGCGCGTTCTCAGGCCCTGATTCTGCGGGAGGTGGAAATCGAGCGGCCATCGCTTTTGCAGGGGCACGCCTGAATGTCTACAACGCCCTCATCTCAAATCCCGCTGAAGCTGCAAACATTTTCGGAATTGAGGTGGGAAAGCTCACGAATCCAAGAAACGTTGGCGTTCTCTGTGCGAATGATCAAGAAGCCATAGAATTGCGCAATAACCATCGTGAAGGGCAATATAAAGATGGACAAGTTTTACTCATTTGCGACGATTGGGTCTATGGTCAATGGACGATCGACCAATATATTTTTGCACTCCATGAACACCTTCGCTCCACTATCTATGGACAACGAGAAGGCGATTCTTACTCCATATCTATACGCCTCCCCGCTTTTTACAAATCTATTGGAAAGCTATATCTAAAAGTCGTGGGCCTCTCTCACCAGTTCGCTTTAGTGAAGACAAGCGGAATCGAGGTTCGTTATTTAAGGCTTGAATCCGGCAGTAAACAGACTTTCTCATGCGAGACTGCAGATGGAATGGGTCTTTCACGGGGGCGAGGATCACTCACCTTAGTCTCTCAAAAAGGAGGAGAGTTCCCGATTAGTATCTCAGATTGTGAGGTTGCTCTTGGGTATTTAGACAATGCAACTCCACAAAAACCTGTGACTATGATGATCGATCTCAATAAAAAATATGGAGTTGTTTTTGCTCCGAAAATGTCTGCCGAAGATTTCTAAGGCTGGGTGGGCCGTACAAAAACTCCATGTAGGCCCAATAGGAGGTATCTCTCCGTTCATACTCATGCTGCCAGGGTAAAATCTTTCCCGTTTCTGATTTCCACAAAAGTTTGATCTTTGGCAGCGCGGTATCCCAAAAATAATAACCATCCGTCATCTTCATCACGCCCGTCGGGATGAGGTACAAAGACTGATTCGCCAAACACCTCGCCTGGCCTTGGTCCTAATCCAACGAACTCCTCTCGCTGATGATCATATTTTACGACGCCACTTCCCGCTAAAGGATCTAGTGGATTTAAAAAACGAGTTGCATAACAGTAGCGAGTTTGACGCCCTGTAAGCCGCAAATTAAACGCAGGATAGTCGCAGGCGCTCAGTTTTTTGCTCACACTTGTAAGCTCTCTTGTTTGTAAATTGACTTCGAACCGAGTGAGCGCCGGAAGTTCCATGACGCCGTTGATAGGGCCTCGAAAATCACCCAATAAACCTAAGACTGATGCATCTTTGGCGAGAAAACACTCTCAAAGCCGATTCCGATGAAAAAGCCGCAACTCTTGTTGTGCTTCATCATCTCTGCGAAGTTCAGCGCCGTAGGCTCTTTGCCTCTGTCGGTGTGAATAGCTTATTTGCTTACTGCATAAAAGTTCTGCGTAATAGCGAGCCTGAGGCCAGTCGTAAAGTCAACGCGGCTCGTTTGCTTGATGAGCTTCCGTTTCTTGAAGAAAAGATTCATTCAGGAGAGCTTGCGCTATCTACTGTGAGCCAAGCACAGACGTTTTTTAAGCAAGAAGCAAAATCTAATAATGCTTACACCACTGAGCAGAAAAAGAATCTTCTTGTAAGCTTAGAATCTCAGTCCACGCGTAAGGCTGTAAAAATCCTTATCTCTAAATCCTCAAACCCTGCAAGATCCAAAGAGAAAGTAAGACCTGTTGCCGATGAACTCACCGAGATTAAACTTCTTGCGGACAGCGAACTCATAGAAGACCTAGAGCGTCTGCAAGAGATCTGGTCTCACGATATGCCGGGAGCTAGCTTTCAAGATGTGATTCGCAAGATGGCTAAAGTTTGCAGAAAGCGCGAAGATCCCCTTTTGCGAAACCCACAAGATGTGGGTAATAGTAAGACTTTGTACAGATAGACCACATTCCGTTTGCAAAGGGCGGGCCGCACACGCCAGAGAATCTCAGGCTCCTCTGCCAAGCTCACAACATTTGCGATATCTTCTGGCTCTCCGATCCTCCCTAGTGCCGCTTGCTTAGAAAATGTTTCTAAGAGCTCTGGTGTTTTTCCTGTGGTGAATAGAGTGGTGTTCGTCGGTCCTGGACGAATGGAGTTGACGGTAATTCCTTTTGCGCCAAACTCTTTTGCTGCAACTTCGGTCATTTTTTCGATGGCCATTTTGCTCGCGGCATAGGGACCGTAGCCAAC
Organism: Pseudobdellovibrionaceae bacterium; assembly: GCA_044229295.1. Classification (GTDB taxonomy): domain Bacteria; phylum Bdellovibrionota; class Bdellovibrionia; order Bdellovibrionales; family Bdellovibrionaceae; genus JBGATJ01. The sequence goes on along the minus strand of JBGATJ010000011.1, from coordinate 27,829 downwards.
AATGGGAGCTCCTTGAAAGCTCGCAGAGATGCTGACGATCCGGCCGCCGCTTCTCATTCGTTTTGCAGCTTCACGTAATGTCAGAAAAACACTTTTCAAATTTGTACCGATGACCGAGTCAAATTCTTCTTGCCAAGTCTCGTTGCTGAGCTGGCGGTGAAAGCTCCTGGAATTTGTTTGGAGCTGGTAGCATGGAGTGACGAGGCTTTTCGCCAATTGGAGAAAAATGATTTAGATCTCATCTTGTGGGTGGACAAAGCGCCTCCCGGGCTCAAATACGACGCTCTCTTTCGAGAGAAGTTCGTTTGCGTTGTCCGAGAAAATCATCCTCTTAGCGCAAAACCTCTTACCTTAAAACGTTATCTTCAATATCCTCATATTGTGATCTCAATCTTGAAAAATCAGCAGACCGTGATCACACAATCACTAGAGGAAAAGAAACTGGAAAGACGAATCCTCGCGAAGGTGCCGTATTTTAATGCTGGCGTTTGGTTTCTCGAAAATACCGATGCGATTCTTACTATCGGTAAAAGACTCGCCGACAAACTCGCCATCAATGGTCCATTTCGAGTCCTTCTCCCGCCCGTTGAGATCAAAAACTACACTTACATTCAGGTTTGGCATCCGAGATCAGAAGGTGACCCACTTTTGAAATGGGTGCGAAGTGAACTTAAGCATTTGACTACTAAAAGATAGTTTTAGATTTTTTAACTTTTTGCTGAACCATCAGAATATCGGGATGAGAATTTACATCAGGACAAACACTCCAGCCCGATTGACGTAGCAAAAAAGAAATCGAATGACTGCTTCCACTTTCGGATGAATATCTCACTCGACATCGGCAAACCAATCTTTCACCTTTAATTCTAACTCCGCTTGAACGCCTCAAAATTTGAATATCATCAATGTTTTGAATGGAATGAATCGCAGAGGGCCGTGAAGCTTTCGAATTTCAAGGCCATCTGGCTTAACTGAAACTCCTACGAATCTATTAAAAACGTAGACCATCCAAGCGACCACAGAAAGACACCATCCGACGGCTGCTCCGAAATGAAAACAAGGCTAACGAAAAGAACCCCAATGACCGAAAACAGCATCCCTACGACGACAAAAAAGCCTTGAAGAGAGGTTGAAAGCTCAACCTCAGTTTCAGTCGCTGATCCATACTCTTCCGTTCTGTCCATAATCCACCAATAACTTAAAATCGCTGCTCATCAGTCGATGGAGCCATGGGATTGATGGGATAGGTCTCTCCATTAATCGTAGTTCCACTACTACTGAAAGTTCCCATATTTTCTAGAAATTGAGAAGGGAAATTGAGCTTGGGAGAGGTCAAAGTGGTAAGCCGTTGATGTTGAGCGGGAGTTAACTCCAGCTCCAGCGCCGCCAAATTTTCTCTCAAATCTAAAAGACTGACAATTTGTAGAGTAAAGTTGCACGATACAAATATATGGATAAAATTGCTTTGCAGTTATCGCCTTTAGTGTTTTAAATTGGAATGCGACAGGTTTGTGAATATTCAATCTGATAATCTTACATTGGGTATCTGTATGAGACCAAAAGATAGAAATGACATTTTCAATCAGAGCGGTTTTTCCCTCATTTTAATCTGCTTTGCAGTATCTTTAGTGGCATTGATAATTTTGATAACTTCTTTTTCTAGAGATCAGCAATCCTTGGGAGCTTTTGAAGGTCGTGCGTTGGATCAGGCTGACTTTAATAATCTCGTTGGCGAATTGAGTGTGGTCTTAAGTGTGCGCAAGGCTTGTCAGCTAAACTTGCAAAATGTCAGCGTGCCTGCCACCGGCGTGCCGGCGACTGTCTCACAAATTCGCTATGGCCATAACACCTTAACACAGGAGCCAGTAGCTTCTCTGCAAAAAACCTTTCGATACCACAGCCTTTCCATACAGAAAATGGAGATTGCTTACAAACGTGATTATGTGAACTCAATAAAGATCGCCGAACTTACAATTACGGCTGCCAACGCAAATCAGAGGCCGTTCGATACAAAAATTCCGATATATTTTACTGGGGGAACTACAATTACGGATTGCCAGTCAACGAGATACCTGCCCGATGGTAGTACTGTTGAGGACGAGTTGTGCTCGTTGCAAACACCAGGAGTGGTAAAAAAATATGATTTTACAGCGCTTTCGTTCCTTAATCGATGCATCTAATCAGAAGGCCGGATTTACATTAACTGAAGTTATAGTAGCAACGGCTATCGCCGGCATTTTAATTTTAGGGATTGCTAGTCTCACACAGTTTTCTAATAACGGAGAAATTCGCCTCAAGGCTCGACAGGATTTTCGCGACACCGTTAACCTGATTGGATTGGCTTTAAAAAATGAAAAGACTTGTATTAGCAACCTGGGAACTCTAACCTTCAAACAAACACCGCAAAACGTCCCTGGAAATCAAATACATATGCTAAACTCCAGTGGGGGGCCCGGCAATAAAGTTGTGGCCGTAGGTGATTCCCTTAATCCGTATTCGCAAATATCTAAAATAGAGTTAGTTCCCGAGCACCAGTTGGGAGCCAATCGATGGTTAGGATCCGTTAACATCCAGGCGACCATGCAATTTCAGTCGTCTATTCCCCAGACCATAAGCTACTCACTTCCGCTCGCATTGAAATACGATGCCAATGGATTATTGATAGCTTGTAACTCGAAGGTCACACAAAGCGGTGAGGGAATTCGCGACGCCATCTGTTCCATTGCAAACAGCGGAGGACCTATCGGCGGCTACTATTACAATCCAGTTTCTCAAAAATGCGAGACACGGTTTGTTTCAGCCTGCTTTGCTGGAGGAAACACCACGGCGACCTGCGGACTCGGCGCCGTACAACTTAACCCTACAACTAGATTTTCCTGCCTTTCAGATATTGTCGACCCATCTCCTCCTGGGCTTTTCACCAGGCCCATGCCCCCGCCTTTCAACTTTGCTCAGAGCAGCTTACCACGCGTCTTTCAATGTCTACCCAGCACTGTAAATCCATTGGCAGTGACATGTGACTACGCCACAGACGCGAACCCAACCGGGGCAACTTGTTATGCTTGTTGTATTGTAGATTTACAAATTAATCCCGCGGCGGCATCACTGCCAAAATCTTTAAATGACGTTGATTAAGGAAGCTAGCGAATGAAAAATATCAAAAACAAATGGGGCTTTACGCTCACCGAAGTCATGATCGTTTGTGTGATGATCAGCCTTGTCGCCGCAGCGATTGCAAGCTATTTAACTTTAGGTCATGAATCAACCAGTCAGTTGAGAGCCATGCAAGAGATGTCTGATTTGTTGACAGAATCCAGCTCAGCCCTTGACGATATCGCGACTTGCAAAAAAAATTTCCTAGGCCAAAAACTTGGACCAACCAATGTGGTGAATGTTAACCAACTTGTATCCATTAATAGCGATGATCCGGCAGCTAGCCCAAAGGTTTTAACAACGGTTGGGATTCCCCAAGGCCATATTACCCCCGCCTCAATAACCCTAAAGGTCAAGCAGACCCTCGACGCTAACCGTGCTATTGCGAATTTGCAGATCAACGCAACACGAATAGGTCGGGGTGTTGGGCCCATGGAATTTTCCCGGTCGTTAGCGATTTTCGTTGTTACGGATAGCTCTCAAAATATTCTAATGTGCTACGGGGTCGCCGGAAACGGAGGCTTGGACAACTTCGCCGAACGTTATTGCGGCCTCGCGAGCAGTGGTTTTCTCTACTACAATTTAAAAACGAATCAGTGCGAAGACCGCTATATTCAATCAAATACCCAAGGAACATTAAACTACGCTAAGTGCCCCGCTGGAACAGCAACGATGGCCAAGCCAGGGTGTGGAACGACGTTCACAGAAAACGTTTTACTTTCCAACACGCGCACCTATACCAGCGGGACGGTCATCAATGCAAGACCGCCCAAAGGGTTTATTTGCAAGGCCGATATACCTACTTTGTCAGCAAGTTGCTACTATGCTTTGGATGCCAATACTTCCGGAGCTAAGTGTATTGCCAAGTGCATGCTTGATAACTCTGCAAATCTTCTGGCAGCTGGACAAATGATCCCAGAGTAATCAAGTTTTGTGACGATCAACCTTGACTATACGGGCCAATGATTTTGCCTGTTTTATGTTGATTTTTTGCCTGTTTGACCTTGGAATGCTCTAGGGAGGGCGTCCTTGTTGCCAGACATTTTAGATTACTCATGCTACAGAACTTTTCTCAAAGACTATGCCGCTGCCAAGAAGCTTGAGAGTGAAAATTGGACTTTCGATTCATGGGCGCTAGAGATGGGACTTCGAAACAACACTTCGATTTTGAAAATCATCAATGGCCAGCGAGAAACAGGCCCCAATATAAGAGACAAGCTGATCAAAAATCTCAACCTTTCTGGGAAGAGGGAAACTCATTTTCGTGATCTCATTGAACTTTCCAAAGTTCGCAATAATCCTGACGAGTCCCGATCTCTCATAGAACGAGTCACAAAACGAAAACCAGATTTTGAAGTGCTTGTCCTTCAGGACAAAACTTTTGGGATGATTTCTCATTGGTGGTATTGGGCCCTTCGACAAATGGCAAGACTATCCGCATTTAAAAATTCAGATTCTGTCTCTGCAAGAAGCGTTCTTCTTTTTTCGGTTTCAGCTCGCGAGGTCACATCAGCGATAAAAACTCTCAAACGCCTCAATCTTTGGCAACCTGACCGGGGAAAACCCAAGGAACTTAGAAGCACCGAAGATGTCCCCTCAGCGGCCATTAAAAATGTTCATCACGAAGTTCTGAATTTAGCACAGCAATCTCTTATCGAGGTTCCGGTTGAGGAGCGAGAAATTACGACTTTGTTTTTACCCTTCAAAAGCAGAGACCTCAAACGAGCGAAAGAGCTCATAAGAAATTTTCGCGATGAATTTAACAAAGAGTTTGATAGCGAAAATGGGGATCGCATCTACGCGGTGAATTTTTCCTTTTTTCCAGTCACAAAACCAATTTCAAAAGATTTAAAGGAGGAAACATGATTCAAAAAATTCTGTTAGTCTTAGTGCTATCAGGTTCAGCATACGCTGGTGATGTCATCGGCAATGGAGGCGACGTTATCACCTGTAGAACAGCGGAGGGACAGATTCAAAGCATTGAACCTCTGGATCACTATGAAGGACGCGAAGTCCATTCATTAACTTTAGATCTCGGGGGACCAACGGCGACACTTCAGGAAAAATTTCAGATTTTCTACGATCGACTCAATCGACTCTCTCACAAGCGCGCGGAGAGGTACCGACTCGATTTTGAAACATTTTTTGACAATGCCAATCTTAAACCAGATATCGAGCTCGCAGATGTCCCCGACTCCGAACATCTTTACCTTCCAACTCATTGCAAAATCGAACAAATCGCAATTCAAATGCCACCCAATAGCTCCGAGGAAAAACGATATTTAATTTCAAAAGATCTTTGGGACCAGATGAATAATGATGGCAAAATTGGCGTCATCCTTCACGAAATTATCTATCGTGAAGCCATAGAACATGGTCACAGCAATTCGGTTTTCGTTCGATACCTGAACGCCTGGGTTTCAAGCGCAGCGTTCGCTCAAGTGTCGCAAGCCGACTTTGACGAGAAGTTGGGCGCCAACAAGTTTTTTACTCCGTTTCTCTATCCCAATATTTTTCTAGATCCACGCCTCGGCGACAAGTATGAAGATGGAAGCTTCAGTAGAGGATCTCTGCGCGAAGATATCGAAAGCTCCTTCATGCTCGAAGGTCGTAAGATCGTCATTACGGACACCGTCTATTTTGATCAAAACGGAAACATTGTAAGCTTCCACACAAAAAATCCGATACAGTTTCAGGTGGCTGACCAAAACATGACTTCCAATCCTTACAATGCGGTATTCATATTTCCTAGCGGAAAGCTAAAACAGATTGATCCTAAGGAGCGTGAATTAACCGTTCCTTACAATGGAGCTGAAACGACCATCAAAGCCCCGTTTGAGTTCAATGAAAATGGGACGTTTGCGGCTCTTAATTTAAAAAAATCAACCGTGATTCAATATCACGACACTCCGTACATCGTTTCTAGGTTGGAGCTATTTCCGAATTCCACAATTAGAGGGTTCCAGTCCTACGACAGTTTTGATTGGACCATTCAGGGAGTCAGAACCATCGTCGATAAAAATATTTCTTTTCATGAAAATGGGACCGTTGCTGCAGTCACATTGGCAGAGCCATGCCATTTGAATCTTTGGGGATCACCGATCGTTGTCAAAGACCGTTTGTTCTTAGACTCTCAAGAGAGAATTTTAGCTGGAACTATGGTTGGCGAAAGCCAAGCCATGATTCAAGGCACTCTGACGCGAATTAGACCAAGACAGCCTTTCGAATACGAAATGGCCAACGTGAATTTTATGCTACACCCCGAAGGGCACGTCGGAGCAGCCAACCTCGGTCAACCCATCGATATCCAGGTGGGTGACACGAACATTGGTTTTTCTGCGGATACAAAAATCTCATTTTATCCCAATGGAGGTGTCCAAGATGGAATGATGAGATCTCCTCATACTTTCCTAATCCAAGGAAAATCAGTCACTCTCTTTCATGAAGTCAGAGATTGGGGCATTCAATTTTATCAGAACGGAAAAGTGAAAACTGCAATTTTGATGGAAGAAGCAGAGCTCATGTCCAATTTTGGCCTGAGAACTTTCCGCTACGGCACCTATCTGACTTTCGATCCGAATCAAGTCGTGACCTTTTCCCAGCTAGCAAGTCTGCGCCAACGAAGGTAGCGGCGAAAACCGACCCGATCCATGTTTGGGTCGGGCTCTGCAGTTTATTTACAAACGATGTTCTCTTCTGCTGCAACACAGTTCAAGTGCACTCGCTCCCCAGAGGGAGTCTGAAGAATCGCGCTGCCTAGAGGGTGATTGACGGAAACTAGGTAGTCGTAAGTCTCAAATGAAAAACCCATTGAGTTTGGAGTAGAAAGAATTCGATAAACATCCTCTGCAGCCTGTCGAACTTGGACCGAAAGTACCACTCGCGCATCTGCATTCTCTACTTTTGCAATTCGAGCGTTGAACCCGTTGACAAGAGTTACCCGCCATGAAGAGGCTAGCGCCGCCGAACTCATGACCATGTTCAAAAGCAAAAAAGCTTTAATGGTTTTCATATTTTTATCCTCCGAAATTTGATTGTTGCGCTCAGATGGGTACCAAAATTTTAGCCCGATGCAAATCAATGGCTACGAGTTGCAACGGGTGATGAAAAGTTTACGTGATAGTCACCCTTAACCCCATGACTTGGCGGTCGGAGGTGCCTGGCCTCCAAGAGGGGTTCTTCAAAATGGCTCGGCCTTCTTGATAACTTTGTCAACTCGAGCGTCGGCGCCAGACAGCTGGCCTGCATCGCAGCTGTTTGCGAAGGAGCTCCTGCGCTTGGATCCTGATCTGAGTGATCGTCTGCTGGCTCACCATCAGAATCTGTCATATCGCTGCGAGTTTGATCAGAGTTTGTATTCAAAGCAGAGGTCGCCGCTAAATCCGAGGAGATTACCATTCCCGAAAATTTCTTTCCCGAGTAAGAGTTGATACACACTTGATCTGCAATCGGCGGATTTGCCATACAAAGAACCAGGCTTGTCATTACATTTGAAAGTATGTCATCGAGATGATGCCTAAATACTGCTTCATTCCAAATCAACAAATCATTTTGATGTTCTGGAATCGTGATTGAGGAAGAATCGAGCCTTCTGGCAGGAATGTCGCGGCAGTTTTCTCTGATGAGGTCATAGGTCCCACGCCTTTGATATATGGCATTACGGTGACTGGAGTGTGTGCAACAGCGCCATTTCTCACGACTGTCATAACACCTTGAATTCCTAAACCGGCGGCTTGCTGTTCCGCTCCCATCGAAATTTGATATTTCTCGCGTAAATATTGCTTTAGCGCGAAGGACATAACCATACTCGACGTGCCAGGTCCGGATGGAATGACGAGCTTGAGCATCTTAAATCTCACGTCTTTACATTCCGCGGGGAGAGCCACCACGTCTTGTATATAAAATCCCAAAAGTATTCCAAGTATTGCACTACGGAATTTAAAAATATCACTCATTCCCACCTCTCTTTTAAATCTATCTGAAACCTTCAATGCGAGCGAGGACTGGGACCGATCCGGGACTTAAATCTGGAACTTCAGATTGCAAACAAGTTTGCACCTACCCCAAACCCACGTTACGCTAAACATCGCATGCTTCACGGAAATGAATCAATCGCTCATTACAAGCCAAGTAACGTCGCGATCTGGATGTCTATGGCCTTCCAAGGCGGCGTCTTTAACGCTGGGGCTTTTATGGCCTGTCATCGTTTTGTGTCGCATGTGACTGGATTTGCAACTTTCTTCGGCTACGAAGTGAATCAACCAGATAAGCAAAATGCCTGGGGGATGCTAATAGTCCCTCTCTTTTTTCTTATCGGCTGCATGGTCAGTGGCCTTCTTGTCGATGTGCGCATCAGACTCCATAGAAGGCCCAAGTACTACATCAGTTTTGGATTCATCTTTGTTCTGAGCAGCCTTGTTCTTTTTTGCGGTGTCTTTGGATACTTTGGACCTTTTGGAGAGCCCCTCGCCTCCACGAGGGATATATCGCTTCTCATTTTATTAGCTCTTATTTGCGGTATTCAAAATGCGACAATCACAACGGTCTCCAAGTCTGTGATTCGCACAACTCACTTGACAGGAGTCACGACTGATCTAGGCATCGCATTGGTTCGATTCGCATACAGAAACAAAATTGAGATCGATACTAAAAACGAATTTCGCGGGATCCTCATGCGGTTAGGGATCATTCTATTTTTTGTTCTTGGATCCGTAGTAGGAGTCTTTCTTTTTATGCATTGGGAATATTGGGGTTTTATCACGCCCGTACTAACCTCCGGCATTCTCTTTAGCTTGATGGTCCATTTTCAATTGAAAAAAAGTTGATCCCTTCGCTGGCGGAGGTTACCATTCTACGTATGAGACCATTATTTCTTTTCGCAATGATCTGTAGTGCAAATTATGTTCAAGCCAAATGCATCCGCTCTCCGCAAATACCTTGCGCAGAAGTTAGGATTCAGAAAATCACGGCCAACGAGAACTCATCCTCTTGCGCCCCTGAGGTTGAGGTGAGAAAACTCTCTGGTAAAAAGTGGGTCAAGAAACCTATAAAGAGTGTTTATTTTGAATCCTGTCCTACAGAGGGAGCTTCACTCCGAGGTCTGTTGAAACAAAGAAGCGACGAAGAAGCAAGCCACCCTTGCGTCTACGAATTTGTAGAAAACAAGAGCTGCGAGGCATCTCCCGTTCAGTGAACTTGCCGCGAGCTAGCTTGCAGCTCCGCTTTTTTATAGTCACAATTTGCGGGACCCTTCCAATCTTTGGGGCTGATTGAAAAAGGAAATATTTAATTTACGTTTTTCGTCGTTGTCATCAATTCTGATCAAATCATCCGCAGAGTGAGAAATAGCTTTCAACCTCAGCCATTCCTCAGGATGAAAGAGTTGACTCTGTGTCATGTTCACAAAGTGAGACTTGCCTGTGAAGTCACGAACCCAGTCTGTCTGCTTCCAGTTTTGGTTTGGCACAACTGAGCGAAACTCGGCTGACTCTGGCTCGTAAACTTTCCGCACGCGGAAAACAGAAAACTGAGTAACAGGATAATTAGTTTCATAGAACCCCCGAGAATTAAGTTTCAAGTAATTCTAGGAGTTATCCCACCGAGATTTTTATAACGAAAGACCGTCTCAAGATGGTTCAAATACTGTCTAGTGCCTTGCAAATGAATAGTCGCCTTGGATAGCAAGGACATCTGTGCATTGCTTGTAGAATTCTGTTCCGACTTGATCTTTTGGCAATTCTACAGTCATGCCTTTTCCAGTCAAAATCAAAGTTCCTTGAAATCCACCACACACATCTCCTTCTTCGCCAGAAGAAATAAACTCTAAAGTGTCCCCTTCGATGAGTTGTTGTCCTTTTTTATAGTTAATAATTGAGGCTCGCGCGATGAAATCAACGCCCGTTCCGAAAGCAATCGTTTCCGGATCAGATCCACGAGGGCTCAAAAGGACAGCTTGTAGCTCGGGATCTCCATTTTTAACAAAACCTCTCCTGTAGACGGGCTCAGAAGCCAAACTTACCACAGTAGAACCGATTCCCAACGCCAAAACGATAACGTTTATGAGCTTCATACAACTCTCCTTTTTTCTCCTTCTCAGAGCAAGGACTGCGCCAAACCATTGTTAGAGGAGCCCTCTGTTAGACACTCCAAGGATGTCGAAAGATTTTTCTGAAAGCCCAAAAACGTCCCTACCTAAACCCGTTCTACTTAGAGGAATCAACCGCCTTCTGACAACTCGATCCATCCTCTAAATCATAGAGCAAGCTGCTCACACCTGAATAAAGAGATTTTCCGACACAAGCGTATCCGTTCTTCGCAGATTTGACGATCGCCTGGCAGTCGGAAGCATTATCCATGCTTCGCAAGATTCCAAAGCCCGAAGTAAAAAGGAGATAATTCACGCAGGCAAATCCATTGTTCGCTGAATTGACCACCGACTGACATTCCGACTCACTACCGAGATTGTAGACCAGGCCTTTTCCCGCAGCGACAAGATACAGTCCCCAACATGTAAAGCCATTTTTAGAAAAACTGACTACAGCCTCACAAGCTGCAGCGTCAGCAGTCTTTGTTATAAACCCCTTCTGAGAATAAAGACGCTCGCCCACACAAGTGAACCCCGTCTCTGCACCAAAGGAACTGCTCGTTGCAAAAACTAAAATCGAAAATAAAACTGATCTGATGATCATAGAGACCTCCCTTATTCAGATCAGCTTGATTTAATTACGTGGGATCGGCAACAACATTTTTTGTGTCATCGGCACTGTTGTTTGATGTCACCAATTTTACGCCATTCACCCCAGGTTTCGTATTCCCGAATAACCACGTCATCACCTATGTCACTTGCCATCGCCTGCGGACGAGGGAAAATCTCGTGATCACAGACGTTGCGTTTATTTATGAGGCTCCTGATCTTAACACCGCTGACGTTTGCCTTTTCTAAGATCAAAAGCAGCGGGTATTCCCGCCGCGAGGTGAGGGGATCTTGATTGTAGGAATTTATCAGCTTATCAAATAACGGCATCGGATCGGCGCCAGCATCGATGAGCAGACTCACAACTTGGAGGGTATGGGGTGCAAACTTCATTGCAGAAAATGAGCTCAGCGCTAATTCCATCAGCGACTCGTCACGGGAATCATCGGCGATGGAAACGGTAAAGTCTCTCCCGTTGTTATACTTCCGATCGTAAGACTTCCGTGTGTCTTTGAGATTGGGGTTCACTCCGGCACGGAAGTATTTTTCAACGGAAGCAACATCATTGCCTATCACCGCCAAGATCAGTTTTCTCTCCTCTAGCGTCCCGGCAAATGGGATTCCCATGGAGTAATGCTTCAAGACTCCTCGGCATAACTTGCTGTGAAATGAGGTGATTTTGTGGTTGAGCTCCGTCAGCTCAGAAAGCTTCTGGGGAGAGAGGTTTTTGGGGTCCACGATGGGCTCCGGCTCTGGATGAAATTCATTTTCGAGGCAGTAGTTTTCTCCCGCTCTCAAAGAGCTCTGCCCGTAGCCGTCGTATTCGAGAAAAGCGGGACCAAAAATGTTGTTAAGCTGAAAGCAGAATCTCCTGTCCATGGGGTAAAGATCCATCTTAATTTGCTCTAGCTCCGTGGGGGCACGTTTTTCGAAAGTTCCCAAAACCGTTCGATCATACTCGACTCCCCCATACAGCATAAAAGACATGCTACAGGATCTCATGGACTCCATGTAAGTATCCCCCAAAAGATCGTTAAATCCATTGAGCACGGTCAAAGCCGCTTCTTGGATTTCGGGAGAATTTAAAAAGTTTCTCAAGTTAAGAAGAGGCTGCGGAATCTTCCCTTTGATTTGAATCATATCCGAAGGGACTGAGGATTCTATTCGTTCTTTCACTTTAAAGTGAGTTTTAAAAGCCACATTCCACACGATCAATTTTGGAAGCAGAGCTGAGAGAATCGCTTGGCTTTCAACGCTATCAAAGCCCATGACCAAAACATTCGCCAGAGCATTCACTACGGATTCATCTTCTGCGGCTTTACCGACGGGGAGATGATGTCCCAGCTCAGATGCAATAACGTGCACGAGATCGAGTTGTTCGTAGTTTTTAACCGAACTTGAAAAATAGACATTAGCTCCAGCTCTAAATCTTGTGAACGCGCGAACCCCCACGATTTTTCCGTCTTTTAGCACTGAAGGGTTTTGATTGTTGGCGAGGATAAAACAGTCCCCCGGAATTTCGTAGAAGCGAGACACACGTATATCATCAACGAGGGCTTGAGCTAACCACGGCAAATAAGAGTGAGACGTAAGTTCAAATTTAAGGGAGTTCAAGGCCTTGGCAAACTTTCCAGTTTTTAAAATCTCTTGCGCCAAAACCTGCTCTTTGACAACCGGGACATTTCTAGAGAGGTCGGCAAAGATTTTTTCTTGCTCGATCCGCGGGAGTTTGAAAACTTCCGGATCTAGAATAACTCGATCTTGGGCTCTTAGAAACCAAACACGTTGTGGATTTTCATCTTTGCCGGTGAGGTTGATGATTTGACAGCTTCGACGATAGGTCACAACCGTTTGCGAGACCCCTGGCAAAACTTGACTGACTTGCTCCAGAAGCATCGGTTTTCCACCGCCGCCGCTGTTTCCGCCAGCGTGAGCAAAGACTGTTAAAAAAATGGGGCCCAAAAGCCATGGGCATAAACGATGAATCACGCCAACTCCTCCTTATCTGTAAGCAATTAGTGTACCTAATCCCCTACTTTCATTAAAAATTTAAAAAATCACAAATTTATTTATAGTTTTACTTACCTATATATTCTAAGATATTAGAATAACTATGATTATTCCGTATGAATTTTCTAACTATAAATCGTATTTAAAAGCCGTTGAACGTGAGCGTTCCTTCTTTCAAAAGGGATTTCGAAGCCGCCTTGCCGAGGTTCTTGACTGTCAGAACGCTTACGTCACTCAGGTCTTAAACACTGACGCCAATTTCAGCCTCGAACAGGCTTTGAAAGTGTCCTCTTTTTTAGATCTTGGAGAGAGAGAAACGCGGTATTTTCTTCTCCTGGTGGAACATGCTCGCGCAGGAACCAAGGACCTCCGTCTCTATTTTGAAAAAGACTTGAACCTACTGAGAAACGAACACCTCAACATCAAAGAAAGAATTTTAAAATCCAACGCACTCACCTCCGAAAATCAAAAAATTTACTACTCAAGTTGGCTCTTTGCAGCCATCCACATTGTGGTAACAATTCCGCAGTACCGCACGATTCCCAAAATTGCCTCCGCCTTCGGCCTCAGCGAAGAATTCACACGCGAGACCATTTTGTTTTTGCTTTCAGCAGGCCTTCTTGAAGAAAAACGTGGCGAGCTAGCCCCAGGTCCCACACAGATTCATCTGGATCGAGACTCAGTTCACATCAATCAGCACCATGCAAACTGGAGAATTGCTGCTCTCCAGTTTCTTTTTTCGGGAGCCGATCAAGGCGTTCGTTACTCAACAGTTTCGAGCTTGTCCGTTGATGATGCCGAGAAGTTAAAAGTTAAACTCGTGCAGGTCATCGCGGAGTATGTCCAAACCGTTGAGCCTTCCAAGGAGCAAACATTATTCAATTTCAACCTGGACTTCTACCCGCTCCTTAAATAACTAGGTCATCGCAAGTGAGTTTTTTCTCATTAATCTTTACGGTTACTGCATTTATTTTTCCGTCCTTAAAGCGAAGTTCAAAACTCTGGTTAAGACGGGAGCGAAGTAAGTTTCCGGTCAGAGCATGAAATCCTTCGGCGATGATGCCTACCGCGAAGTCGCCCTCAGGGCTCCCACCATGGTCATACCTGTGCGCCTGAAAATACTCCGGCGAAACAGCTCCCCGATCGGCCAGCGTTTCTAAAGAAGGCGAAAGCTCTTGTTGGAAGTGCCAAAAATGACCGGCATCTTTTTTAAATTCTGTTTTGCTCGGGAAAAAAATCGTCTTAAAACTTAAAAACGACCCTTGATCGTAATTAATGGTGACTGAGGTCTTGTAGTAAGACCAAGTCCGATCGTCCCTGCGGCGAGTTTCTTTAAACGAAGTGATATTCAGAGTGCATCCACTCCCACGAGCTTCAAAGAGGTCCTCATTTTTCGAAATGATTTCGGTGTCGCCGTCGATCTCATGAGTGGGCCTGTCTTGAAAACCCAAGAGATCCCGCAATGGCTGTTCATGAGTGTTATCCGGAAGACCCGCACCAGCAACGGTGAATGCGGAGGAAAGTACGAGGACCAAAGTTCCTATCTTTTTCACGAGTTTCTCCTTGTAAGCGTGAGAAAACATAAAATATATCCACCGCATTATTTTGTATACTTAGTCTTAGTTAAATTATCTATTGAATTTTTATTTTTACTACAAATAAATCTTTAATATATTGATATCACTAAGATTAAATTATTTTTAAAATCTACATATACTCTCAATTTTCCGGCGCCGAAAAAATGGCGAAGTTTACCTTCACTCCATGCAAAGACAAACGTACCATAAATCATGGCAGACCCCAACTCGCCCGCACTGGATCGCGCCCTGGGCCTCCGTGACTCACTTTCCATCGTCATCGGTTCAGTCATCGGTACGGGAATCTTTTTAAAAACCGCCCCAATGACCCAAGTCCTAGGCTCGCCTTTTTGGGTTCTTGCAGCTTGGGTCGTCGCAGGACTTCTCTCGTTTCTAGGAGCCATCACCTACGCGGAACTTGGCGCGCTCTTTCCTCGCTCAGGCGGCGGCTACACTTACATGCTTGAAGGCTACGGCAGACTCCCTGGTTTTCTCGCAGGATGGGTGAGTTTTTGGATTGTGTTTCCAGGATCCATTGCAGCTTACGCCGTTGCAGCCGCAACATTTTCAAGAGGGATTTTTCCAGAAGTGATGTCGCCAGTTTCGATCTCTCTCGGTTTAATTACAGTGTTTGCTCTTTTGAACTGTTTAGCTGTTTCAGTGGGAGGCTTAGTTCAAACCCTCCTCACAGGTCTCAAGGTTATTTTGATTCTGTCTCTAGCAGTTTTGATTTTTTGGTCTTCGCCTCAAGTGCCGTTAAACACGGAGTTGAATTCCAGTCATATCACTTGGGGCGGGTTTGGCGTGGCGACCTTGTCAGCCTTGTGGGCCTTTGATGGTTGGGAAGCGATCTCTCGGGTTGCTGGGGAAATTCGTAAACCCCAAAGAACTCTTCCCCTTTCGCTTTTTCTAGGAATTCTCATCGTCTTTGGCCTCTACGCATTTTTAAATCTCGCATATTTTTGGGCGCTCCCCCTGAGCGAAATCATCACCGCAAATTCCAACGCCTATCCAGACGCGCCACCAGTCGCAACAAAGGCGGTCTTTGGTTTTTTGGGGGAGCGAGCTGTACAAGTGCTGTCAGCAGTTTTTGTCATTTCAACAGTTGGAGCGATGAATGGGTGCATTCTCACTTCGGCGCGAGTGCCCTTTGCAATGGCGAAAGATGGCCTATTTTTTTCATTCCTTGCTAAAGTGAGCCCGCGTACGAGGGTCCCTGTACGAGCCATCGCCATGCAGGCTCTAGTTGCAGGAGCACTCGCCCTCACTGGCACTTTTGACCAACTCACAAATTACGTCGTTTTTTCGGCATGGATTTTCTACGGATTTACGGGCCTGACTGTTTTTGTCTTTCGCAAATCTCGGCCCGACCTGCCACGCTCTTTTCGAGTGCCAGGCTACCCCTGGACACCAGCGATTTTTGTGATCATGGCAGCCGTCCTTGTGCTGAGTACAATTCTCGAGAGCCCTCTAGAATCTCTGATCGGGCTAGTTCTGATGGCGACGGGGATTCCGGTTTATTTTTTGTTTTACCGACGGTGAGACGATGCTTTGCAATGACTCTGGGGTCGGAAATTTTCATTTGTTTTCAACTGAGACTTCGCGCGAATCGTCTGATTTTGTTTGATTAAGTTCTAGCTCTTTGTATCCGATAATTCATCCTACGGAGAGCGTTTTGCTAAATAGATGTGTGCTAAAAATTCTCGTTTTAGTCGTCTTAATTTGGAACTCGGGATGTACATCGTCGAGCAATAGTAGCAGCAAGGCATCATCTTCAATCGCCGATCTTAAATGGCATAAAATTGCATCAAAACCTAGTAATCAGTTCCCCTCAGACTTGTTATCCCTCACACGAGGTGCAACATTTGCCAACGGTAAAAAAATTCTCTCATGGGGCGACATCGTTTCTGGTCGCGCCTCGAACTCGGGTGAGTTCTATGACACCGAATCTGACACATGGACTTCAATAAGTTCTACTAATGCCCCAACTGGGAGAAGTCTTTTTACATCTGCATTGTCCGACACAGAATTGATTGTATGGGGAGGACGAAATGAAGTTGGTGACTTCGTTTTTAACGATGGTGGCGTTTATAACCTTTCTACAAACTCTTGGTCGAGCATTTCCATAGTCAACGCCCCTACAGCTCGCTTCTCTGCTGGATCTGTGTGGACGGGTTCGCAGCTCATTGTATGGGGTGGCCAACAAGATTTTACCAGCGTAACATTCACTGACGGCGCGGTCTACACTCGCGCAACCGACAGCTGGGCGACAATGAACACCATAAATGCGCCGACTTCTCGAAGATATTTTTCATCTGTTTGGACTGGCACAGAAATGATTGTGTGGGGAGGAGCAGAGTTTCCATCATGTGCATCTTGCAACCATCCGTCAGCTCTCAATTCGGGGGCGAAATTTAACCCTTCGACAAATACTTGGTCCACGATGTCTACAGTCGGAGCCCCGAGTCCAAGAGCTGGCCACTTGGCGGTCTGGACTGGGAGTCGAATGATCGTTTGGGGGGGTGGAGATTTATGGGAGTCCACCTTTCTGAACGATGGAGCCATATACGATCCGTCTACAGACACTTGGAGTCCCATATCATCAACAAACGCACCTTCAGGTCGACGAATGGCAGGGAGCGTTTGGAATGGCAGTCAACTCATTGTCTTTGGTGGGCAAGACTACACAAACGACTGCCTCAATACTGGAGCCACATATGATCCTATAACCGATTTGTGGGAAACACTTCCAACGGACCAAGCACCAACTGCCCGCTACAATCCGATGCTTGTATGGATCAATTCATCACTCTACGTCCTTGGCGGCAATCCTTCAGCNAACTGACACCGGGGGACGACTTGGAAAAGATGATTTGCCATCTTCATCAAATACTTTTACTCCAAATATTTCAGCGCCCTTGGCCTCCACATGGACATCAAGCGCTCTTTCTCAAAACATACTGTGGTCAGCGGTTGCCGCAGGAAATGGAAAGTTCGTAGCTGTCTCCTCAGCCTCGCCTCCTGGGGCGAGCGGCGGTAGCTCAATTGCGGCCATCAGTATTGATGGTATTTCTTGGACCCAAACGTCAATGCCAGTGCCCGCCCTGTGGGATAACATCACTTTTGGAAATGGCAGCTTTGTCGCTATTAGTACAGATGGACAGACCGCAACAAGCACTGACGGAATTATATGGGCGTCAGGTTCTCTTTCCGCCTCTAACTATTGGCGCTCGGTCACATTCGGAAACGGATTATTTGTCGCCGTTGCGGGAGCGGGATCTCCCGGCGATGGTATCGCGGCAACTAGTGCTGACGGCATCACATGGACACCCCACGCCATCCCCGATGGGCAATGGTTTTCTGTTACTTATGGAAATGGCATCTTTTTAGCAATCGGCGGAGGGCCAAACTCGGCAGGCGCACTTACCAGCCCAGATGGCGTGACTTGGACCCAACATGGGATGCCTCATTCTGACTGGTGGAACACAGTTACATATGGAAATGGAATTTTCTTAGCCATGACATTCGCAGGAACTTTGGCTGCTACGAGTTCCGATGGAATAAACTGGACCAGGAGAAGTATGTCTTCGCTTCAGGATTGGAGCGCAGTCGTATTTGGAAATGGGTTTTTTGTGGCGGTTGCTAGCGATAGCAATGTCGCGGCCGTCAGCACAGATGGCATTACTTGGTTACAAAAATCACTCCCAGCAAAAGCCCCCTGGATATCGCTCTGCTATGGATCGGGGAAATTTTTGGCGATCTCAGGCGCTGGGTCTGCCGGAGGCGGGGCTACGGCTACAACCAGTGAGCCATAACCCAACATAATTTCAACTTTGACTTTCACTTCAGTGGCTCCGCCATCATAATCTCAGACTAATCCATTGATAGGAAATACATTCCTTTTCAAAAGAATTTCCTAGAGGAGAAACTCCCTTAGAATTCAAAAGCTTCCGTAGACTTCCCAGACCCATATCCAAAAGAGCTCGCCGCCACACCAAACTTTCGAATCAAGCCAAGAAAAATCTTCGACATTTCAGCTCCACGCATATCAAAGTGTCGGCCGCCACCAAGGCCCATATTTTTACCGCCGATAAAAGCTCTCACTAAATCGTCGTCTGAGTGGGCGAGCCCATCTCCAAATCCAGAGCCAACCATCACGACCGTATTGTCGAGCATTGGCGATCCGTCGACATCCGTGGTTGTCTTCAAATACTCGACAAATTTTGCAACTGCCGTGCACTCCATGTGATGGACAGTGATAAGTCGTTTGATTTTTTCATCATTGTTGTCGTGGTGGGCGGTATCAAGATGATCATCGTAGTATTCACCTGCACCGTTTTGAAAAACGGCTCCGTCATAAATAAGTGAAGGGGGAATCACTTTCTTAAAGTAAGTGTTGGAAGGATCATTTCCAAACATGAGTCCTCCCACGCGAACACGATCGCACTTCATCCCAAAATGGGCGGCCTTGAGTCCCCAGTCGACGAGGTTTGTAAAATGTGGACCTGCCTCTTGACCTGTTCCCACAAGCGAAGTGTCAGAACCCGTGGGAGGAGCGCATGTCCCTGCATCAGGTTTATTGATCTCCACGAACTTTTTTTCAAGGTCTCGGTATTCTGTCAAATACTGATCCATCAACCTGACGTCGGAGGTGCCAAGTTTACTTTTCAAGCGCGCAATACTATCTGACATGTAATCGAGCAAACTGCGACTGTACATCGCTCGTAGCTCTGGAAGGCTCGGTCCAGGACCTGCGCCCGAGAAAAAAGTGCTAAGGATTGACGGACAGTCATAGATAGGAGCTTGCGGGCGACCGTTTGCTATAGTGATGGTTTGGCCGAAGGCGCCTCCATTGAGCGCGGGGTTTTTGACGAAAGTTTTTTTCTTTGTTGTCGCATTGATGACAAGGCTTTTGCCGGTGTAAGTTCCTTTGCTTGCTAAATCTTTGAGGATCAACTGATCGATAGAGTCGGTGTACATCATGGCATCTAAAAAAGTTCCCGCAGCGTCGAGTTTAGCCGGGCTACAAGCCAAAAAGCTCGCAGAATTGGCGCCATGTCGTTCAGGAACTTTTCCATCTGGATAGTCGGCTCTGTTACGCCGGCCGTTCAAAACAGAAGAGGAGACGTTGCTCGTGATCACCATGTCTGAGGCATACGCACTGAGCGGTTTCAAGGCTAGGGGAATACTTGCCCCATTGAAAGTCGTTCCCGCCGGAACCCACAGACCCTGATTGCGCCCAGTGAATTTGTTCCCCAGGTAAGAGCCATTGGGGATGTAAAAAGCGAAAAATCGCTTCGGAGCTGTTACAGCACTCATAGCTCGAGCAGGAATCATAGCTTCGAGCAAAGGAAGACCCATGGTCAAGCCCATTCCCTGAATAAAAGTCCGTCTGGCGAGAGGTTTTACATTCGACACAAAGGTCTCCTTTCTATTGTCCCTTAAAAACGGGTGACATCACAATGGCTTTTACTAAAGCGGCGTAAGTTCCACTGCGAACGAGAATTTCTCTTGCGATATTTCGAGCATGGCATTTTTCGTTTTCTGAAAGAGATCGATTGATTGCAAACTGAAGCTGCTTTTCAACAAGACATCCTTTGACGGCGATGGAGCGATCAAGTTCCGTCATGTACTCAAGGGGACTAGTAACGGGCCCACCGCCGATTTCCGACAGATCAGAGTGCCCATCTACCGCAAATCCTCCACGCGAGTACCGAGTTCTAAATCCGCCATCAGTACCAAAGTACTCAAGTGGCCATCCATAGGGATCCATTTTGCTGTGGCAAGAGTAACAGTTGGTGCTCGAATCCTCGTGAGATTTGAGAACCTCGCGAATGCTCTTGGTCGTGAGGTCTTCCTCCGGAAATTTGGGAGCATCCCCCGGAGCCTCATCTACGGCCAAGCACAAAAACTTAGCTCGAACAAATTCCCCTCGGATCACCGGCGATGTTCGTGTTCCTACGCTGGTGTTTCGCAAAAATGAAGCCTGACCAAGGAGTCCCTGCCGCTGGAGGCCCGAGGGAAAATTCACCTTATTAAAGTCAGTACCGCTGACTCCCGGCACATTGTAAACAGTCGCTAAAGGTCCATTGATGAATGAGTATTTGGCGCTTAAAATATCAGAAACTGGAGCCAATCCCCCTCGGATATTTGCAAAAAACAGTTCTGTTTCTTTTAAGGCATAACGGACGTCCACACCCTCTGCATCAGCCAGCCGATCCAAATCCAACCATTGAATCACGAAGTCTTTTTCGTATTGCGAGGATTTAGGATTTGCAAGGAGGCGATCGATTTCAGCTTCAAGCACGCTAGGCTGAGTGATCGTTTGATTGGCAGCCTTTGCAAGGAGTGTGGCATCAGGTGAAGTCCTAAGAAGAGCAAACGAAAGTCTTGAAGCAATATCAAAAGAACTCAACGGTGTGCTCTGAAACTTCAGCAGAAACCTTGGATCTAAAAGAATGCCTCTGAGCGCAAGCTTAATCCCCGCCTCAAAATTTGGCGCCGTCGCAAAAAGTGCAGTGAGCTTGTCAACATCTTCAGCCGTCGGCGGATGGCGGTAAGCTAGGTAAGCGACATCCGTTAACAAGCGCTTTGCACATGCAGCTGGAGCTTCGGAGTCCCGGCAATAAGTCGTGTTGTACTTGGCTGTGAATGCATAGTTCACAATTGCCGGCGTGACTTCAAAATAACCCATCATCAAATTTGTCATGCGCTGAAGAGTGGCGTGGTTGTCAAAAATCATTCCACCGCCAACCGCACTTGAGGCAAGACTCAGCGAATCGACCTGAGACTTTGTAAGAAAAAAGATGTCCATAAGAGTGTTTGCAAGTTCAACAGGCGTGAGCATTCCCATTTCTGTTTTCTCGATGGCGCCAGAACATGTTTCAGCCTCAATACCCGTCTTAAAAGCGAGGTACTCGACAAGCCCGTCAACCTCAGAGGACGTGAAATTAAAATTAAAGGGCTTCATCGGAGTGATTTGAGTGAAAGCGTAGTTGATTCTGTCGGCTTTGGTCCCTCGGATGGTAGAGTTCTCAAGGGGATGGTGACACCCCACGCACTTATCGTTGTAGATCTTCTCGCCGATTTTAGCTCGATCTCCCGGAGGAATTTGTAAGGACGCGAGGTCCGCGACCTCGTTAGCTGATTCAAATCGTGATGAGCAAGAAATAAGGATGACTCCGCATCCTACAATCATGATCAAAGAACAAATGCTGTTTTTCATTTGATCCCCCCGGATTCACTTTAATGGTAGTGGGGACCAGACCACCAGTTCTGCAAAGAAAAACCGGCAGTCCTGTTTTGAGACATTTTATCTCACGGTTTTAATTTTTTCCCGCCGGCAAATTGGATCCCGAGATTGCTGCATTCAATGGACCATGTTTTATCTATTGATTTACTCACCGTCGGAATAAAAGGAGGGCTATCCGCCATAGTTAGGGATTTAGATTGACCTCCATCAACAGAGACATCAAAAAATGGAGTGTAGTCGGGAAACTCAGTGAGTTCTGGTTGGTTGGGATAACAGGAGAATCGCATCCGAACCTGATGCCCGTCGAGATCAAACTCACTTGTTTGATTTGGTCTCACATCAACAAAAAAAGTGTAAGTCATAATTTTTAGTATTTCCGAAGGCGCGTTTGAGGGAGAAACCACTTGCGAGACAACACATCTGTTTGTTCTATCAGTCCCTTTTTCGCAAAGTGATAGATCGGCGTTGGCGAGCTGTGTGGTTAAGACCAATAATAATAAAACTGTCAGGCGGTTCATAAGATACCTCTTTCTTTTTGAATTTAGATTTGTAAGAGCAATTCACAGACCCATGCCAAACTCAAATAAAAGTGTTCCGCGCCCGCTTTGAAGCTTCAAATTGTCCTTCTACGATCGCAAATTCTACCGCATAGGACTAAGAAAAGCCGTCTCATTTTAAAACGCCACTCCGCGCGCATTTTTTACCGAGAAATACCGGACCTTCTGTCGCATCCCGCCTTAACTGAGTCTCGTCGTGGGAATTCTATGGTTTGTATTCTAGTTTGGCCGTCGATGGTTTATGCTAGAGAAATGAGTAAAATGCGTGGAGTCTTTTTAGGGGTTGTCGCCGCACTCACCTTTGCGGTGATGTCTTTTCAAGCATGTCAAAAATCGATCGTTCCGCAAGAAGGAGTCACCCCAGGCGGCTTTAGTAAATTTGTCGGACTCGAGACCAATATAGTGGCTGGACTTGGTACCAATCCCACTGGCAACGGGAATGGCTATGAAGGTAAACTCTTTTCATCTTTCCAGCCTCAAGACCGGTGTGTTTCCCCAGATGGTAAGCCGGCCTTTCAAATCAGCAAACGGGATGATGGATTTTACGTTGTTCGCAAAAACTGCATCGACATAGTCCCCGAGCTGGTAGCACGTACTAGCCTGTCGGAATCTTTGCCCTCGCCAAATATCGTGTCCTATGAAGGACGTATCTACGAGTTTAGTGAAGTTCGACCTCAGTATCAAAAAGTCGGTGATAGATTCATCTATGCCATTTGTAGAGGACAGACGAGTGAAGAAGGTCTCGGGACAGCTTTTGCAGATGGAGTTGTTTATGCTGAAAAGACGAGCGATGGAAAACCTAAGTTTTTTACAGACTTTCACGTTTTGATGGCAAAGGGCCAGGTTCCCACGCCAGAAAAACCGATTGATCAGTTGGATTTCAAGCCCCTCACTGTCGCCTACCCTGCATTCTACCATCCTCCAGCCATGGAGGCTTTTGAACACGCCTTTTACGTTCGTGTGACAGAAACCCTCGCGACCAAGTTCTTTGTGAAGTTGAGGAAGCAAGAATTCTTTTACGACCGCGGCGGTAGTCTCATCACAGGGGTTATTCAAACCCCAACTGGCGAGGGCTTGAAGTCGCTATCAATTCCTTCGCAATGCGACTGGGTTAAAGATTTTGATCCTACCGGAACCCAGTAATTTAATGTAAAATCACTCCACATGGGATCACCGACTCGGTTCGCAAAAATCGAAGAACAGATTATTGCCGGAAACTTCTCCGAGGCTCACTCGCAGCTCAATAAGCTTAGACCCTCGGAGCTGCCCTACCCTGACATGATCAAATTTGCAAACCTGGCTCGTCGGGCAGGTCTTTTTGAAGTCTCGATTCGGAGCATTCGATCCCTGATCCGTGGTGATGACATTCCAAAGCTATCGGCGCCCCTGCAAGCCCAAGTAGCGGCTGAGTATGGGGCCTCTCTCCTACAGGTGGGGGCGATCAGCGAGAGCTGGCAACTTTTGGCAAAAAGTGCATCTCAAAATCCAACAGCTCGCTTTTACCAGGGCATTTGGTGTTTACGGACTTGGGATCTTGAGCAAGCATATACCATATTCTCAGAGCTGCAGGAGAATTCGAGCTCCTATCCTGCCATGGTCAACCAACTGAATCTTATCGCGTCAGCCGTAGCCCTTGAAAAATTCGCAGCTGCCCAAGAAAATATCGAACTCTTAGAAAGCCACCTTCGCACTGGCACCTATCCGCTGCTTGAATCCAACTTGGTGGAACTGAAAGCCCAGTTTTATTTCGGCCAACGCAAACTGCAGGCGGCCCAGCAACTTGTTGACGCTCTTCCACTCAAAGATGCCTCACATCCCCTCTACAGCGTCTATCACAAAAAGTGGTCTTTACTGATCAAAGCGTATTCCGATCCCGGCCATGTCCTTGAGAGCTTAAAAGCGCTCAGAGACCTTGCGACAGCTCGTAGTGATTGGGAGCTTGGACGCGAGATAGATTTTCATGAAGCCATACTTACCGGGGACCAACAAAAATTCGAAAATGTGTATTTAGGTTCTTCGTCAGTCAACTACCGACAGCGAATCTCAAAGTATTTCCCAAGTTTTACGGGTCCTGTTTCCGCAGCTGTGCATGTGACCGGTATGGGCCAAGGGTTACCAAGCATACAGCCTTCTGCCGAGCGGTTTTTCGATCTCTTTTTAGCTACTAGCTCTAAAGATAAAGAAAATCGTGCCTTCTCTCTGGGCTCCTTGCTTCATTTATACTTGGTTCAACTCACAGGTGATTTCTACAAAGTTCACTTGCGCGGGAGTTTATTTGAGAAGCTTTATCCCGGCGAATATTACAGTTACGAAGTCGCCAAAGCGCGCTTTGAAAACCTCCAATACCGTTTGAACAAGTTAAGTAAAGAGTCTGATTTTGGGTTTCGGATTTTAGAAATTAACAAGGGATACAAGATTGCTATCGATCCACAGTGGACCCTTAAGATTGATACAGAGCTGCTTGTTGACCCGCCAAATGATCAGAACAGTTTTCGCGTACGATATCTCCAGAGAACACTCGGAGCAAAATCCTTTGCAAGCGAAGATGTGCAAAAGATTTTGGACTGTAAAAAAACCCAGGCCACTGAGTTTTTAGCAACGGCCGTTGAACTAGGACACATTTCAAAATCTCGAGACAACCGAAAATTTGTCTATGAGTTTACCCCGTCTAAACCCAAAGTCTCGGAGTGAGACACAATAAACCCTTCCGGATTTTCTCAGCAGATAACGCCTAACAAAATCGATAAATTAAGAAACAAGCAATCATGCTGTCTGTAAAGGGGAATTTTTATGAAACATTTTTTATTTTTTAGTTTAACAGCTTTTCTCTCAATTTCCGCGAACGCACAACTCGCTATTGACACAGTTAAAAATCCAAACTTGATGAATTCAGCCAAATATTGGGATGTCCAAGGATCGGTTCGTGTTCTAAAAGATGCAGTGGTGCTATACTCAACTAATTCCTACATCCAGCAGTTGAGCGCTCTTTCTCCGAATTCTGCCTTTCGAATTTCTGTAGATGCCTCTGCAGAAACTATTATTCCCGGCAAATCAAAATGCCCAGATTTGACTTTTGCCATCGGCAGCTGGGAACCAACTGCAAATCAGTTTAAGGTATTCCATATTCAAACCGGTAACCCGACCTATCAAAAATCAGGTCCAATCACGGTCACTCGCTGCACATCTCCTGCAGCTACTTATCATGTTAATATCAGCAACTTTTCAGATCTCCCAAGTTTAAGACAGATCTACGTACAAAAATATATGGGACTCCCTGAGATCAAAGTGAACTCAATCCATTTGACCCCCGCAGAGCGAACAGCTGACTAAGCGAGAAAAATTGGGGCCATGCCATGGCCCCTGATCTTCTCTATTTACAAGTCGTTATCAAAACACCTTGCGCGAAGCGACCTAACAATTCGCCGCTGGCGTTTCTGAATTCAACAAGCGGAGTTCCACCCATCAAATTGGTATAGGCATCGCCCCCGATATCATAGATTCTGACGCTTGAAACGTCGTTAGCGCTAAACACTTTCTCCCATTTCAAAACAGGCGTCATCTCAGGAGTGTCAATGTAGGACTGAAGAAGAGCCAACCGTCGCTCACCGAAATTTAAGTTCAAGCTGTCAGGTGGGTTTGAGTAACTAATATCACGGCGAACGCTAAAGTCTGTCACTCCTGCATCCTTAAACGTCATCACTGGGCCACCGACAATCTGGAAAAATCCAGAAACTTTCGACTGGTTTTCGTCGTCAATTTGAATCTGAACCACTGTTCCAGATTGTATTGCGCCAAAATCAGCTTCGCAGCGGATGGTCGCATGAGCTTGACCAGACAGCATCGTAAAAAAAATAGCGCCTGTAAGAAGTGTCATTTTCATTGAATAACTCCAAATTGTATTGTTTTAAAATTCTGCGCGTTTTCTACCTCATTTATTTCATGGAGTGAAGCCCAAACATATTCCCTTCGCTATCAAAGACCAAAGAAATAAATCCATAGTGACCAATTGAAAATTTCTCTTTCTGAACTCGCCCTCCAGACTCAAGCACTCGCTTCTCTTCAACCTTGCAGTCGACACAGGAGAAATACACGAGCACACTGTTTTTCCCCGTCGGGAACCCGGGCATTTTTACCAAAGCCCCAGGAGCCCCATAGGCGAACTCCCCTTGTTATCGACGTGGGAGCCTCCCACACCGGTGGCCTTACAAAAAACCTGGAGCGTTATAAATTTTTTGAAGTCGATCCAGAACTTTCGAAAACAAGTTTCCACCGCTACAATGAAGATCCTGAATATCCTAAAGAATAGGGCCGAACGTTCTTGAAGTTTTCGCAAAACAGCTTCAGGATACCTAGGGGGTTCTATGAAAAATTTATTTCTGCTTATGCTTTTAACCTATCGACTCGAAGCTATCGCGCAAACACCTCCCTATCCGCTCAGCAAATATAAAATCACATGGCAGTCTTCAACTCTCAAACAATCTGGAGTTGGTGGTGACCTCTGGCCAACAACCTGGGGATCCGATGATCGCCTCTACACAGCTTGGGGAGACGGGGCCGTTGTCTGTGGCTCAAAAGTTCAGTGGGGAATTGCGGCCCTTAGCGGTACTACACCTAATGCAAATCTAACGAAAGTTTATTGCAAACCCGTCAACTCTGGAAAAGGAAAGGTCAGTGGAATCGTCGCAGCTCAAGGTAAACTCTATGCCGTCGTAAATAACCAGGACAGGGCGTGGCCTAACCCCTCATTCTCTCTTTACCAATCTCTGGATCTAGGAAGAACCTGGAAAAAAACTTCAGTCTCGTGGACCGGTAACACTGGAGACATAAGGCCCACCGGATTTGTTCAGTTTGGAAAAAATGCGACAAGCACCGATGGCTACATTTACTTCATTGCCAATAAAGCAGAAGGCTTGTCATCTGCAGATTCAATCTACATGTTTCGAGTTCCTGCAGGCTCCATCTTAAACAAATCGCTGTATCAATCCTATGTCGGAGACGGTACCACGAGCGTGTGGAAAGCAGGTGCGGTTCCAACTCCTATCTTTGTTGACTCCGCAAAAGGAGTTGCGGGAGGAGATATCACTTACAACCCTGGTCTTAAAACATATCTTCTTGCCGCTCCCCATGGACAAGGTGATCAGATCGGAGTTTTCTCTGGCCCAAATCCCTTCGGCCCGTGGACGACAGTTGATTACCGAGATGGATGGCTGGGAATTCGTGGAGGAGAATATTTAGGAATGAGATTTCCTATCAAATGGATGAGCCAAAGCGGGCTTTCAATTTGGACTATCTTTAGTTGTTACGGGTCCACGACTTGCGGAAAATTCCATGATCGTTTTAATTTGATGAGAGCGAACTTATCGTTGAGGTAAGCCCTGCTCCACCTGTGAATGCTTGTGGGCGGGCCGGAGGTTGTCCAAGGAAATTGTGGACAATATTATTGTCCGCGAATTTCCGGCAGCTTTCACGGCGTTGATCGGAGGCGTGGATAGCGTGGACAACCTTACGGTTGACCACTGCTACCCACAGCCACGGGACAGCTACTACGAGTTTTTTATTTTTTAGGAAGGGGAATTTTCTTGACTGA
>JBGATJ010000084.1:0-19374 GCA_044229295.1 Pseudobdellovibrionaceae bacterium | reverse complement strand
TGCCAATGTAATCCCAATACAAAAGAAAATAGAAATCGTAAACTTCATTATACCGGGTATCCTCACTGACAATACCCAGTATTTTAAATCATTTTTTTACGTAATCAAACTATATTCCACTCATGGTGTTTGTTAAAACACGCAGGTCTGACATTGTCCAGCGGTCATCAGTAGTACCGGCGCCTTGTCTTAACCTTCCGGAAGCTCCTGCCGAAAAAGTATTGAAATTGGGACCGGGGACTGTCGCCTGTTGCATTGCCGTTATCGTTGTCGCCTCTGTTCCCAATCTACAAGGACGAGCGGCGTTATTTTGGCAGTAAGTTGAGGCCAATGAATCCCCCGCGACTCCCGATTGATTGTTGTTATTTGTATAGTTAAGAGGACCATTGCCTGAGTCAGCAGAAAAGCCGATATTGTATTTCAAAACCCCTTCTGGAGAAAACCCAACAATTGTAAACCGGCTAGCATACCCATTATACTCCGCAAAAAACGCTTTCTCCGCAGAATACAACGAACTCAAATTCGACTTCGCCTCACTCTGTTTAGCTTTCGCCATAAATTTCGAAACCTGTGGAACCGCGATCGTCGCCAAGATACCGATGATGGCAACAACCACCATCAACTCCACAAGCGAAAACCCCTTAGCTGTTAACTTTCTCATTCAATGCTCCTTGTTTAAACGTTCTTTCGTTTATAAGACCTACTTATTTTCGTCAGAACTAATCAAAAACTCAACAGTCGGCTAAAAATATAGCAGGACTTGTACCAAGGTGGGGCAAATGATCCTAGACCTTCGTCTCAGTCTGAAACTTCGCTTCTCCAAAACTCACCACCAGTGGTGCCGGCGGTAGATTTTTCCGGCGCCGTAAAAACCAAAGGCGCAGCGCAATCCGCTCCCGCAGCCAGTTTCATTTTTTTTCTAGATGGTGTAAGTTGGGCCATGGGACTGATCTTGCAAAATAATAGACCCAATCTTCCTGATCTTGGCTTCGATGCAGAAGGCGACACCGATGTTGTCGAACGCCTCCAGAAGCCTCGAATGTTTCGAGTCCTTATATTAAACGATGATTTTACGCCTATGGATTTTGTGGTGCATGTGCTTCAGCGGTTTTTTGCTAAGGATGAGATGCATGCTACGCAGATTATGCTGGATGTCCATAAGAAGGGGGCCGGGGTTGCCGGTGTCTATTCGATGGAGGTGGCCGAGATGAAGAGTCATCAGGTCAATGAATTTTCTCGACAAAATAAGTATCCTTTAAAAACTACCGTCGAGGAGGCTGATCATGATTAGCAAAGAGATTGAACGTCAGCTTGGGCGCGCTGCTGAGTATGCTAAGCAAAAGGGTCATGAGTTTGTGACTCTTGAACATCTTTTGCTCTCGATGACTGGGTCGCCGGCGACCGTTGAGATTCTTCAGTCTTGTGGGGCTAATGTTCAATCGCTTCGGGCTAGCCTCACGGAGTACATTAAACAGAATTGTCCTCAGATTACTAAAGAACAGCTCAGTGCTTACGGTGGGCAAGAGTCTTGGATGCCTGAGTTTACGATGGCTTGTCATCGACTGCTTCAACGAGCTGCGCTTCAGGTGCAAAATGCTGGGCGCGATGAGGTTTCTGAAGGGAATATTCTCGTTTCTCTTTACATGGAGAAAAATAGCTTTGCCGTCTATTCTTTGCAAGAACAAGGGGTCACTCAATTTGATGTGATCAATTTTATTTCTCATGGTGAGGCTAAGTCTGCACTTGATGCGCCTCCTCACCTTCGCCCTGCTCAGCCTGTGGATCCCACCGAGGCTCCCGGTAAGCAGAGCCCGCTTGAGAGTTTTGTGTCAACCTCAATGAGCGGGCTACACCACTCCCTTGATTGGACGTGATGATGTGCTTGAGAGGTGCGTGCAGATTTTGGCGCGAAAGAGTAAAAATAATCCGCTTTTGATTGGTGAGCCTGGGGTTGGCAAAACGGCTATTGCCGAAGGGCTTGCTCAAAGGATTGTTGAGAATAAAGTTCCTGCTGCGCTCAAGGATTATACGATTTATTCTTTGGATTTAGGGAGCCTTCTTGCCGGTTCCAAATTTCGTGGGGATTTTGAAGGTCGGCTCAAAGGCGTCATCAAAGAGCTTGAGGATCGTCCTCGTTCCGTTCTCTTTATTGATGAGATTCACACGATTGTGGGCGCCGGAGCTACGAGTGGTGGCTCTATGGACGCGTCTAATTTACTCAAACCCGTGCTTGCCGATGGGCGCCTGAGCTGTATTGGTAGCACCACTCACACTGAGTTTCGTCAGCACTTTGAAAAAGATCGTGCCTTGAGCCGTCGGTTTCAGCGTATTGATATCAAAGAGCCTAGTACCGAAGAGACCGTCGAAATTCTCAAAGGGATTCGCGCTCACTACGAAAAACATCATAACGTTTCCTATAGCGAAGGTGCCTTGAAGGCCTCTGCTGAACTTTCTGCTAAACACATTCATGGCAAGCAGCTTCCTGATAAAGCTATTGATGTTATGGATGAGGCTGGCGCTCGGGCCAAACTTAAAAATACAGGCACCGTTCCCAAAACTGTTAAGGTTAAAGATATTGAGTCTGTGATTTCTATGATGGCACAAGTACCTCTGCAAACAGTTTCTGTTCAGGATCGTGAGAGCCTTAAAGAGCTCGATGGTCAGCTGAAGACTGTCATCTTTGGTCAGGACGAAGCGGTTGAAAAGCTCACGGCCTCCATCAAACTTTCACGCAGTGGACTTGCTCGCGAAGGCAAACCCGTCGGCTCGTTTTTGTTTGCTGGTCCTACGGGTGTTGGTAAAACCGAAGTTTGTAAGCAGCTTGCGCTCATTCTCGGAGTTCCGTTTGCCCGGTTTGACATGAGTGAGTATATGGAAAAACACGCCGTTGCTCGCCTCATTGGCGCGCCTCCCGGTTACATCGGTTATGAAGAGGGCGGGCTTCTCACCGAGCAGGTGAATAAAACTCCATACTGTGTTTTGCTTCTTGATGAGATTGAAAAAGCGCATCCCGATCTTGTGAACGTTCTCCTTCAGGTGATGGATGCTGGTCGCTTGACAGATTCCAATGGTCGTACCGCTGATTTTAGAAATGTGATTTTGGTCATGACAACGAATGCTGGCGCTAGTGATGTTGCCAAAGGCACTATTGGCGTGACTGAGTTTTCGTCGGTTGGTGTTTCGCAAGATGCGATCAAAAAGGCGTTCTCACCTGAATTCATCAATCGGCTTGATGCTGCTTGATGCTGTTGTTCACTTTCAGAATTTGGATAAATCCATTGTGCGTAAGATTGTTGAGAAGTTCATCGTTGAACTCAACGTTCAGCTTAAAAAGAAAAAGGTGGAGATTCAGGTGTCTTCAGAGGCGCAGGATTGGCTTGTTGAAAAAGGCTACGACCGGGCTTATGGGGCGCGTCCTATGGCTCGCACGATTGATGAGTACATCAAAAAGCCGCTCGTGGATGAAATCCTTTTTGGCAAGCTTTCAAAAAGCGGCGGCACTGCGCGCTTTGATCGAAAAGCGAAAGCTCCTGGCTTAAATTTTGAGATTATTGAATCGCAGAGTTAAAAAACCGCGGCGACTGGTAAAACTTTCCAAGCAGAGAATGGTCTACAACCTCGGTCTGACATCGTGGCAGATCTTGATCTCGACAATTCATCACGGTCTCCTGATGGTGCAGTAGACTGAGCTTCACAAGAGGCCCGCGCTTTGTTTTTATAAATGTCACATCCAGCGTGCGCCCTTGGATTTCTCCGCCGCACATTCCAGGATCAAACGCAAACTCCGCTCGGCCCATCGCCGCCTGCGGCCCTGTCGGCTGCGACACCACTTGCACAACGACAGATTTCAAAGGCCCTATTGAAGCCCCACAATCAGAATTTAAAATGTCGCGGCCGTCTTTGTTTCTATAAAGAAGTGTCGGCTTGTCTCCAACCATTGCGAATTTTAACTCTCCTGCAACGCCTTCAAATCGCCCGTGGTAAATTCCTTCAAGGGATTTTGCCGACTCGATGTTTTCTGAAGCAATTCGTCCATCCGTCACTAGAACTTGCTTACAACCTGTGATCAAAGCAACAATTGCAAGCACGCCCCAGAGGATCTGAAGCTGAGATAAAATTTTTTTCATCTGAATCATTTGAAATCTCCCCTGAAAACCAGAGGCTAAGTCTGAATTCATAACGGGTCAATGATAAACCCGGCAGGGCCTTGACAAGCCACAAATAGGCTACAAAATTAAAACACTTTAAGGAGTGATTTCAAATGTCATTTTTCAAGAGATTTTTTCTGTTCTTTTTAACGAACATGATGGTCTTGGTCACAATTAGCATCGTGTTTTCAATCATAAGCTCCGTGCTTCACCTGGATGCTTCGCAAGGTTATCTCACATACCTTCTTTTGTTTTCCCTCGTCTGGGGTATGGGCGGCGCTTTAGTATCCCTTTTAATGTCAAAGGCCATGGCCAAGATGTTTATGGGTGTTCAGGTCATCGATCCACAAACCTCAAACCTCCAGCATCAGCGTTTAGTGCAGCTGGTTCATTCCCTTGCAAGGCGCGCTCACCTTCCTGGTATGCCAGAGGTTGGCATCTACGACTCTCCCGAGGTCAACGCTTTTGCCACGGGTCCAAGTAAAAGCCGCGCGCTTGTTGCTGTTTCATCGGGACTTCTCTATCGGATGAGTGAAGATGAAGTCGAAGGTGTTCTCGGTCACGAAATCGCTCACGTCGCCAATGGAGATATGGTCACCATGACCCTCATCCAAGGCGTAGTGAATGCCTTTGTTCTTTTCTTTTCACGGTTGATCGCAGGTGTTGTCGTTGATCAACTGGATGAAAAAATTCGCGGCATTGCACATTTTGCGCTCGTCATGCTTTTTGATATTGCATTCACGCTTCTTGGATCTCTGGTTGTTTTCTATTTTTCTCGGCGCCGAGAATTTCGCGCCGATTTCGGTGGAGCCAATTACGCAGGACGTGCAAAAATGATTGGCGCTCTTCGCCGCTTGCAAGGAACCATCGACACTATCGAGCCCGACCCTGGTGCAGGTGGATCGCTTGCGACTTTGAAAATTTCTGATCGACCTACAAGTGTGCTTTCTCTTTTTCGTACACATCCAAGTCTAGAAGAACGTATTGAACGTTTGCAAAAAACGTCACTTGCATAATCTCCACCTAGCACAAAGCCTAGCTCACCTCATTCTAAGCCAGGCTTTTCCGAATTAGGCCGACAGCTGGCAAATGTCTGCACAGTCCTGCGTAAATGATCGAAAATTTTAACTCGAAAAGAGCTCAATTTTCGCTACAATAGAGAGATCACATTTTCGCTAAATTGGAATGACATGAAACAAAATAATTTATCTCCTCTCGCCTACTTCGTCTTGAGTTTCGCAGCAGTCACTTTCATTTTTGGATGTTCTGGGAAAAATAAAAAGCCTCAGGCTGACATGAACCTTCCCAAAAATCCCTGGATCGAAGAGCTCACTCCTGACGAGCAGAGGGATTTGTCAGACCTTCTCAAAATCACCACTGATAATAAAAAAGATGCTAATGCGATGATGGATTTTTACCACAAATTCTACCTCGCCAAAAAAGGCACTGACTCCTGTAAGAATTATTCTGAGCTTGCTTCGGAGAAGACGTTTCTTTTAGCTCCCGTCGCGCTGGCACGAGCTCTTGAACAGTGTGAAACTCTTTCTCCCAAATTGCTCTCCCAACTTGAGGACTTAAAAAAATCGCCGCCTCAGTGGCTCAAAAGCTTCCTTGTGGATCTGAGCCTTAGAACCTACAAAAGGCAAAAAGACACCCCTCGCCTCTTAGAAGCCATCTCCGCTAAAGCGGCTCTCTCAAATCGACCGCGCGAAAAAGTCAGCCTCCTTCAAGAAGGCGTGGCTCTGGCTCAGCTTGAGAACAACACTCTTAAAATGAAAGAGCTCTCCAAAAAGCTCTACACTCTTGCGCCTCGATTGAATCCTAATCCGCAAGAATCTGATCTCATTAAAGTTGCCAATGACTTTAGAAGCGCTCGTGAATTCAATCGCGCTCTCCAAACGTATCGCTCCATCCTACGCAAGCAAGGAAATTCAGTGGAGGAGCGATTTCAAGCCCTCCAAGGAATTAAGCAAACTCACAAGCTGGCTCAGAATAAAGAAGAGTACCTCAATGCCACGATGAACACGGCTCGGTACGCAAAAAAAATCTATCTCGCTAATAAAACTCCGGCAAACCTGCAGCGCTACTACGAAACTTACGTTAACTGGGCTCGTGCAGTTTGGACTGAAGGCATGATCAACGACACGCACACTGTTTTGAACTCGCTTGAAACTAATATCGGCCGCATCTACCCCATGGGAGAAATCTACTGGCTCAAAGGGCGCCTCTTTGAAGAAAAGCGCGACTTCACTAACGCCGCTGAGATGTTTAGAAAATCAGTGTCAGTTGCCAAAAACTACCCTGGTCAGTACGAAAGGTCGATGTGGTATCTCGCTTGGAACCTGCGCAAGCTTAAAAACTACCACGAAGCTAGCACGCTTTTGATGGAGCTCAAGTCCACAACCAAAGATCCATTTGAGATGCACAAATACTCCTTCTGGCTCGGCAAAACCCTCAAAGACGCTGGTCTCAAACAGGCCTCTGAAACCGAATACAAAGACCTCACAGAAAAAGATGCTCTAGGCTACTACGGACTTGCTGCCTACAGAGAGCTTGGGCAAAAACTTCCAGCGCTGGCAAGTCACCACGTCGAGCTTGAATCTGCAGCGTTGAACCCGCCAACAAATGTCTTTTCGCAAGACGAGCTTGAGACCGTGCATTGGCTGATGGCTGTTCGCGAAAGTGATTTTCTTGAGAACTATTTGAACAATCTCACTCAAACCAAAAAAATCGCCAAAGACTTTAAAGAAGAAAATTGGATTTGGATTTTAAAGGCCTATGCAAGAAGCGGAAAGTATCTTCCTCTTTTCTCAATCATCGGCACACTCCCATCGGATGCAAGAGCAGCACTCCTTGCCAAATATCCTGAACTTTTATTCCCACGCCCGCACTTGGGACTTGTCGTAGATGCAGGTCAACGCCTTGGAGTTAAGCCAGAGCTCATCTATGCCATTATGAGACAGGAGTCTGCTTTCAATCCTGAAGCTCGCAGTCACATGGATGCCTTTGGCCTCATGCAAGTGATCCCCGAGGTCGCCGAACGCCACCGCGAGCTTGCTAAGGTGTCTTTTAAAAATCCAGAGGAGCTTTTTGCTCCTGAAGTTAATATCCCAGTGGGAGCCGCCGTGCTCAAAAGCCTCTTTGGTAAATACAAAGGTCAATTCGTTCTCGCGGTTGCAAGCTACAACGCTAGCGAAAAAGCCATAGCAACTTGGGTGAACACGCGCCTTGGTGAGGATCCCTTAGAGTTTATCGAGGACATTCCTTATCAAGAAACCAAAGGCTACATTAAACTGGTTTTGCGCAACATGATCTTCTACTCGCGCGTGCTGAGCCCGAGCGAAGACATTGCGTTCCCCGAGTGGTGTCTAAACAATATCCAAGACTTCAAATCGTAACGTCACTTGCGTCAATGTTTCAATTTGAGACCTGAGTTCTTACAATAATTTACTTCGCATATCATACGGCCCGCGTTTTGCTCCGATAGCAAGACAGGAGGCTTTGCTATGCGACCCCTTACGTTCTGTCTCATTTTAGGATCCTTGGTTGGTGCTGTTCTTGTGTTCGCTTCTTACCAACAAAAGGGAGTTTCAAATTTCAGTTCTACAGGCCTTCCCATCAGACAGAGCATTTCGTTTAAAGCAGAAGCCGACAGCGGCGATGACAAACGCTCCATCGAACTTGGTAAAGTCGAAAAAACAGAAATTCAAACAGAGAAGAACGTTGTATTCACAGATCCTGCCATGGCTCAAAAATGGGACTACCAAAAAACCGACGCTCTTAGAGGTTGGCAAGTCTCTCAAGGAAGTCGCAGTATCGTTGTTGCAATTATAGATACCGGCGCCGATGTTAATCACGAAGATCTCAAAGAAAATATTTGGACCAATCCTGGAGAGTCTGGCGTCGTCGATAGCGACTTCTGCCGAAATCAAAAAGACCCTCTCTCAAATAAAATGTGTAACAAGGCAACTAACGGCATTGACGATGATAAGAACGGCTTTGTCGACGACGTTCACGGCTGGAATTTTGTCGCCAATAACAACGACCTTACCGACAACCACAGCCACGGCACCCACATCGCTGGAATTATCGGAGCCCAAGGTGGCAATAACAAAGGGATCGTCGGGATCGCACCTAAGGTCAGCATGATGATCTTGAAATACTACGACCCTAAAGTTCCAACCACAGACAATCTCAAAAACACAGTGGCCGCGATCAAATACGCGACGCAAATGAAAGCTCACATCATTAACTACTCCGGCGGCGGAACTGAGTTCAGTTCCGAAGAGCACAACGCCATCGCACAAGCTCGCCAACAAGGCATCCTCTTTGTCGCAGCTGCTGGGAATGAGAAATCAAATTCTGATCGCCACAGGTACTACCCTGCAGACTACGATCTTTCTAACATCATTTCTGTAACGGCGATTGACCAATCTACCGAAGTTTTGCCTTCGAGCAACTACGGGATTGAAACCGTTCAAATCGCTGCTCCTGGCCTTAACATCCTCTCATCGCTCCCTAACAACAATTACGGGTTCATGACTGGGACCTCACAAGCGACAGCATTCGTCACAGGCGCTGCCGCTGTTGTCATGGCTCACCGCCAATCATTTCAGGCTGAAGACGTGAAAAAATACATTATCGCAACAGGTGATCAGGTCAGCTCTCTTTTTGAAAAAACTAGCAACGCCCGAAAACTCAATTTATTTAAAGCTCTTACCGTCTTTGACCAAGGAGTGGGAGTTACAGGAGTTCTTGCGAGCAACACTCAGAACCTTGAAAACAAGTTCTCATCTGAGGGCGCCGGCGGCGGGCAAAAACGTGATTCAGCCTCAGAAGTCTCCCAGTTTGGAAAAGACATTCTATCTACCATCCAAAAGACCGAAGGTCTCAACAACCCTAAGTAGTCGCCACCTCTCATGAATAATTTTTTGGGGCGTACATCCATGCTACTTGCGGCCATCGCCCCTTCGGGGCGAGCGCATCCCGCTTGGCCGACCCCAAAAATTATTCATGAGAGGTGGCTTTGCGCAGTTCTCGACACGGTCCGATCCATAAGGCCGGTAGTAGTATTTACATATTGTTAACATACCGGCTGCCAGCCCCCGTACCCCATGTTAAAGCCTCCAAAAAACCTATTAGGAGGCTCTATGAAATTCGTATTTTTATCCTTAGCAATCGCCTTGTCATCACTCGCGCAAGCGGACGGCCATGTTGACATTCTCACTCGTGACTTAAAATGTATCGGAAAAGCTGCTGGCCACCCTGACATTAAGTTTCTTGTGATCTCAAACTCTTTCACAACTGAAATCCGTTTTGCAAATGGCGGTAACGACAAAGACTTCGTAAAGTTCGAAACTCTTAAAGCCACATCTGAAGGCAACGCCTACATTCAACAAGTTTCTAACGAACTTGGTTATAACCTTTACCTCCAAGGACCAGGCGTTTCTGACGTTCTTGACGGAAAAAAAGGCGTAAAAGTAAAGCTCGAAGGATCTCTTGATCTCTTCAACACTCAAGCTAACTTTGCACTAAAGTGCGCAGGAACACTAAACTAAGATAGAAGAAGGAAGTTTCGGTACCGTCAAACCGTACCGAAACCGAAACCCCAAACCGGTGCCGTCACCGAAAAGAGCCCCAAGCGAAGGGCTAATCCGCGCTAGAAACGTTTTCGTACCGAATCGTTAAAAAAGAAAAACAATCCCACCGACAAAAACAAAAACGCAGCACCAATCCCCACTAAGTTCCGCATGCTTTCCGCAGCAAAGCCCAAAATAATCAGGCAAAAACTAAACGTCACAGACAAGTAAGGCCAGATCTTTCGCACATTCACCCGAAGAGTCACAACATCCTTTGGATTTGCGGTGAGGGTCTTTACGGATTCTAGCTGTAGGATTTTTTCTTTCATTTTTTTTGCGATTTCGTCATGAGGTTGAACCTCAAGCAATTTCAAATACTGCGCCAACGCAAAACTCAATGCTCCATCGTGCCAGCAGCTGCGCACGAACTCTTCATGAAGCCAAAGCTGTTCATAATCAAAAATCACTTTTTCCCAAGCCCGAACATGGGCGGGACGAACTTTTAACTCACGATGAAGTGGGAGCCCTTCAAGGCGCGAAAACAAAACTTCACACCTGACACATTCAGTAGCCTTGACACGATTTAAAGCTCCACACTTTGGACATACTTTTGAGGATTGCGAATGGGGAGTTGATTTTTTCTTTTCTGGGAATACTTCGGTGTTTTCCAACTTCCACTCCTTTAACCCCAATGTTACAACTATCTTATGCCAAGATACAAACAACTCTTGAAAAAATATCAATGGGCACTTTGGTCAGGTCTTCTCATCGGAACATCCTACATTCCGTTTGCTCCTTGGGCATCGCTCTTTGGATTCGTACCGCTCTGGCTTTCGGTCACGACGGAGAGGCGAACTTTCAAGGACGTCGTTATCCAAGGATGGCTCACGCAGTTCTTTCTCACCCTCATCGGCTTTCACTGGATCGCGTACACGGCCCATGACTTTGGCTACATGCCTTGGATCCTAGCTCTGCTCGTGCTTTTTGCATTTTGCGCCTTGGCCCACTGGTACATTCCGCTGGCTATTGGAATCTGGTGGCACGTCAACAACCGTTGGGAGCTCACCCGCTCTCAGAGTCTAGCGATCCTTGCGATCTTTACGATCCTTGGCGAGTTTGCATGGCCGTCGATTTTTCCGTGGAATTTTGGCTACACCTGGTATTGGAGCGGTCTTCCCGTTTACCAAATCGCAGATTTAATCGGGTTTCAAGGTTTGAGCGCGCTGACCATTGGATGCAACGCTGTTTTGGCAAAGGCTTGGCTGGATCACAGATCTGGTCACAAATCCATGGTCACTACTAAAATTGCAGCGGTGGTTGTGGTGTTCCTTCTGCTCAACGTGCTGGGCTCACAAAGGGTCAAAAAATGGAATCAAACCGATAGCGAAATTCACATTCTTCAAGTTCAAGCCAATATTGGGAACTTTGATAAGCTCATGGCAGAAAAAGGCGGCAAGTTTCGCCAAATCATCATCGACAAGTACATCGCCCTCACCGAGCAGGGACTGAAAGAAAATCCTGGTATGGATCTCATCGTCTGGCCCGAAACCGCGTACCCTGATTTGCTCGATCAGGCCTATCTTGTTGGCAAAAATCAACAGCGCCTCATTGAGTTTCAAAAATCCCACGGGATCCCCCTACTCACAGGCGCGTATTCCAAAGAAGGTCCCGAGACGGGAAAGGATTTTTACGATCGCCTCACTTACAACGGGCTTTTTCTGATGGATGGACAAGGGGTGACGACAAGCCCCACCTACCGCAAAAGCGTGCTCTTAGCTTTTGGCGAATACCTGCCATTTAGCGATACGTTCCCCATCATCAAAAAACTGGTTCCTGAGGTTGGGAATTTTGGACGTGGGCCTGGCCCCACGGTGTATCCATTTAAGGACTATCGATTCGGCCTACAAATTTGCTACGAAGGACTTTATCCTGACTTCTCGCGGACTCTTGTTGGAAGCTTAGGCGCCGATCTGCTTTTTAACGTGACTAACGACTCATGGTTTGGCAGGCCTTTTGAACCCTATCAACATCTGTACATGACGCTTTCCCGAGCCATCGAAACCCGCCGCCCCATGATTCGAAACACCAACACGGGAGTGAGCACTGTGGCTCTTGCCAATGGCCAAGTCCTTGCTCAATCTCCTCTCATGAAGGAATGGACAGGTGCCTACACCGTGAAGTTTAAGAAAGACCCGCCTCTGACTTTTTATGTTGTCTACGGCCCTTTTTGGACCTATCTCTTAGGCCTTGGAGCCCTCGGCTTGATTCTCACAAGGAAGAAACGTGCAAGACTGGATTCATCTCGATTGGACCGAAGTTCTAAACCTGCTTAAAAGCTTTGCAACAAGCCAGCTGGTCGGAGAAAAAATTCAGCACCTGGCA
Source organism: Pseudobdellovibrionaceae bacterium (assembly GCA_044229295.1). Lineage (GTDB taxonomy): Bacteria > Bdellovibrionota > Bdellovibrionia > Bdellovibrionales > Bdellovibrionaceae > JBGATJ01. Next base: position 7,265 of record JBGATJ010000084.1, on the reverse strand, counting down.
CCCCTTGCGACCAAGGCTCTCGCTTTGGAGAGCTTTTCGCAAATTCATGAATGCCAACACATCATGGCTACGGGCCAACGCCCCTTTATGTCGTCGCTGGATATTTTTTCGGTGTGGCACGAACGCCTCAAAAAAAAGGCGCACCTCAAGCCCGTTGAAATTCGCGATGTTCGCCAATTTTGTTTAGAAGCCCTGGCTCTTGAGCAGGTTCTTCTCAAAATCCAGTCAGGCCCCTGGCTCACGTCTATCAAAGACGACCTCATGGACTCCGAGCGAGTGCTCTCGGCCATCGATCAAATCCTCACGCCTCAAGGCGACATTCGCATGGATGCCAGCCAAAGACTGTACGAACTCCATAAAGAAAAAGAAAGTCTCGAGCGCCAAGTGAAGACAATCCTGGATCGCCATGTTCGCGACCATGACATGGAGGCTTACCTTCAAGATAAGTACGTAACCACGCGCGAGGGGCGATGGGTTCTACCGATCAAAAGTGGAATGCAGAATTTTATTAACGGCATCGTGCATGCGCGCAGCCAGTCTCGGCAAACCGTGTTCCTTGAGCCAGAAACCGCGGTTCCCCTCAACAATCGCGCAAGGCAGTGTGAGATCGATATCGAAGAAGAGATCGAGCGCCTGCTCATCGAGCTTTCCGAGTTTTTATCTTCACAAACCAGCGATTTTGACAAAACAAAAATCCACATGATGACGCTGGATCAAAAGCTCGCCGAGACTCAGTTAGCTGAACGTGTCCACGGCTGTGCCTGCGAATTTAGTGAGGAGATTGATCTTAAAAATGTGCGCCATCCGCTTTTGGCAGTTTCCGCAAAAGATGTTGTCGCCAATGACATTCACCTTGCTTCAAAAAATCGGCTCCTCTTACTTTCAGGCCCCAATGCGGGAGGTAAGACGGTTCTTCTCAAATCCATTGGTTTGAGTTGCCAAATGGCGCGATGCGGACTTTTTATTTGCGCCGACGAAGGATCAAAGCTGCCGTTTATTGAGAATATCAAAATTTCCATCGGAGACGCGCAAAGTGTGGACCACCACCTCAGCACTTTTGCCGCTCATCTCAAAGTCCTCAACGAATCCTTAGCACTCAAAGGACAAAATCAGCTCATCCTCATTGACGAGATCTGCGGATCGACCGATCCCGAAGAAGGCAGCGTCCTTGCCCGAAGTTTTATCGAAGCCTTTGCGGCCAACAAATGTTTTGCAGTTATTACCTCCCACTTGGGCCCATTGAAAATTGGCTGGGACGCCGATACCGGAGTTGTTAATGGAAGCCTCGAGTACGATACCAAAACCGGAAAGCCCACCTATCGATTCTTGCCTGGCATCCCAGGCGACTCGCTCGCTCTTCAAACAGCGCAGAGAGTTGGCGTGCGCGAAGATGTCGTCAAGCGAGCCCTTGAACTTCTCACACCAGAGGCGAGGCAGCGCTGGGACGGAATGCGCGAAATAGAGCGAATCAAACAGGACTTGAGTTTGCTTCGTAAGCAGGCCGACAAAGACCAACAAGAGGCAAAAGCAACCCAGCAGAAGTATCAAACACTGCTCCAACAGTTCGAAAAAGAAAAAGAAGCTTGGCTGTCAAAATCCATAAAAAAGGCCGAGAAAAAACTCGACGAGTATGTTTCGCAAGCCAAAGTGCAAGAAGTCTTCAAAAAGTTTTCTGACGTGCGCGAAATCAAAAATCAAATGCCAGAGATCGTTAAGGTGAATCCAAATGCGGTTTCTCCGAACGTCATTAAAACTCCAGAAGAGTTCGCGCAAAAATTCCCGCCGGGCTCTAAAGTGTTTATCCCGTCTCTCAATCAAGATGGAATCGTGCAAAGCACACCTAATGGCAAAGGGGATATTACGGTCTTGAGCCAATCTCTACGACTCACGCTGCCTTGGATTGAACTTAAGGGTCCGCAAAAACCAGAAAACCCCACAACGCAAATTCTCCGCCAGTCGACGTCGGCCTTTCATTACTCACCGCTGGATCAAGATCGCACTTTAGACCTACGCGGGAAAACGGTCGAAGAGGCTTTGAGTAAACTTGAGATGGCGCTGGATGATGCTATTCAAAGGCAAGACGATCGCCTTAAGGTGATTCACGGGTTTGGTAGCGAGGTTCTTAAAAAATCTTTGCGCACGCACCTTTCTCGCAGCATTTACGTCAAAAAATGGAAAGCAGGATCTCCAGAAACAGGAGGCGATGGAGTGACGTGGGTGGAGCTTAAAGATGAATAGCAGGGTTTTAACCACGCGCCATGTGGTGCAGTTTTCAGATCTGGATGCCAACTATCACATGACGACAGTGAGGTACCTTGAATACTTTCTCGATCATCGTTTTCAAGCCTATCGTGACGAGTTCGGATGGACCCTCAAAAAAACTGCGACCTTTGATTTTGTCGTATTCACGCAGTCGGTTCAGCTTCAGTATCTTCGCGCTGTCAAATGCGATGAGCTGATTCGGATTGAATCCTCCGCGCAAAAAGTGGATGAAACCAAAGTCACCGTGCTCTGCCAGATGTGGGTTGAGGGGGAGACTAAAAAACCGGCATGCACGGCTGAGTTTGTATTTGTCTGTATGGATAAAAAAACTTTGCGCCCGTGTGCTTGGCCTGAGTCTGTCAAAGAGACGTTCTGGGTTATTGGATCCTCCTAAACTGTTCAATCTCTAAAACGCCCACGGTCAAGGTTTCGGATGGGTTTTGCTGGCTTTCAATTTGAAGATTAAAATTAGCTCCGCAATTGCTCTGGCCCGTTCCTAAAAGGAGATAACTTCTTTGGATTTTGTTGGCCTGAAGCTTTCCCGTTTTTAAGAGTTTCTCCACCCGTGGATGCTTTAAAGAAGAAAATTCAAAGATTCGATAGAGATCCGCATTGGTGACTTCGGAAACAAAGTACCAACATGTGGGATAACCGGGGACCGGCGATCTTAAAAACCCCGGCGAAGGACAAGGAAGAAACTCTTTACCGACGATCATTTTGCAAACAGCACCATCGGTGCTGGTCCGGACGATGACATCGACGGTGGCCACGGTTGTAACGGGGTTAACGAGCATATCCATGTTTGTGTACTCCAGGATGTAGCGCATTTTGGATTGCATAAAGTCTTTAGCTCCAGCATGAACCGAGAAAAGTAAAAATAGAGCTGACATAAATTTTGTCATCGAGCCTCCTAAGATTTGAAGCTGCAAAATACCGCTGTTTTTAGGAACGAATCAAAGCACATTAGGGCACATACGCTCCCTACCCAGAACGAATTTGGATTTGCGTTGATTTTTGCACAATGAGTCTCGGCCACCGAGCTCAACAAAACGCGCAAAGGAAACCAAACCTCGTTTTTCGCCGATCCCTGCATGCGCAGAGCGCTTGTAAACCCATCGGCGCGAGATCGATCTTCGGTAGTCACGACGAGTTCCGGATCTAGAATGTGGGTGCAGCTCTGAAGATCTTGAGAGAGCTGGGTGTCTTCATCCCGCGCTAGGTCTTTAAATCCCCCAACTCGCGTTAAGGCCGAAAACCGAGAACTGATTTGGTAGGTGGCGAAGCCCTCCCGGTACTCACTCAAAAATATCGTCAAGTCCCTGAGCGCCCTCTTCACGCAGTAACCAGGATGGGTTTGCCGCATCCAAGCGTCGAAAAGATAACGTCCAAATCCGCAAACGCTTCGTAGCGATGGGTGAGTCGCGCAAGAAAATCCTCGCTGAACCGGGTGTCGCAATCCATCTGGACCACGATATGGTTCGGGGCAGAGGCGCTAGCTGCATCCGCTAAAAATTGAACCCCGAGCTGACGAATTCGGCCCATGTTCCGCTCGATCCCGCGCGTGCTCAAATCCATAAACGAAATTTCAAACGGGTACACCCGGCTCTCGATTATTTCGCTCAGCCACCCAAGGGTCTTTTGATTTTCCTTCAGGATTGAAGACTCAGGATCATTAGCAATTTCGATGGAGTTATTAACTAGCAAGAGGACATGCAGCTTTTGAAAATCAAAACTCTGTCTTTGAAGCGACGCTAGAAGGTTTGGCAGGTTCTCGTTTTCTAACTCACGGTAGATGGGAACCACGAGAGAAATTTTTTCTACGGGCCAATGTCGAGCTTTCAGAATGCGTGATTCAGAACTTTCGAATACGGAAATTTGGGAAATGTTCAAATTCACCTCGGAAGCCGCCCCAATTGCAGCTCTCAAGGTTATGACCAAGAATCTCTAGAAACTCCATGAAATAAGGCCGGTTGAAAAATATGCGCCCCGAAAAAGTTTTCCTGCGCCGAAAAAACTCAAATCCGATCCATCTTACAAAAGCGCAAATAGCTATTTCCCTCAAAGCTTTGCTTGAATAGCATCTCACCACCCCGGCTCATCACAAAATCGGTCAACAGGGGATATTTCAAAGCACTCATCACAGCCCTGGTGCGAATATTATTATTCTCGCACACCGCTGTGTACTTATCCCCCTCATACATCGGCCGTCCCTCTCGCTCCTTGCCGTCAGCAATATAATTGAGAGTGTACGGATTATGCGAAACATTCATAACGATCGTAAGCTCATGGCTCTCTTCGTTGAAACTCACCTTAATATCATTGTAACCCTCTTCAAAAAAAGTCTTGCCATCGTAAGTGTGTTGGCAAGCCACTGTCGTTGTTTTAAACGACCCAGAAACCAAATCACACGTTCCTGCATGAGCCACGATCCCAGTAAGAAAAACGCCCCAAAAAACTATCATAAATCAAACCCCCTTGGCTGACAGTCCACAACTCGCGAGCTTTTCTGAATCGACCAATTCCCGATCACGCAGCTAGAGACCTTCACCGTTTTTCCGTCGCCGCGAAATCGCTCTTGAGAATAAATCAACGAGGAATCAATCACGCCTTGGTCAATGGCCAACATGATTTCGCCTCGAGTGTCGTTGATAAAATCAGCCTTTGCCTTTTTGGGTAGGATCATTTGCACGTTGCCTGAGATTTCAAGCAGCGCGCACTCCGCTTTCATATTTTTGCACGGGACGATGTCTTTAAAAACAGAAACCATCAAAAACTGAAAGGGAAGCCCCAAAGATTCAGAAACCCACGAGGATCGCATCTCCCACGTGTCGCCAATCTTAACTTGGTTTTCAGACAAAGACACAGAAGGAACATAAAACACGCTCTCCTTAGGATAGCCCTTTACAGAGATCACATCACCAAGGGAGCCGAGCAAAAATTCGATCTTCTCACCAACCTCTGGAAAGGCAAGGTCATGCATTTGAGTAGCGCCATCTTTATCAAGAGTTTCTACATCGCTTAAGAGCTGTCCCTTGCTTTTGATGTCTTTGATGGTGGTCTTTACAGAAAAGTCAGAGACCTGAGTTTTTTCGTTTTCGATGCCGCCTTCTTCATGAGACTGAGTCACGGTTTTAAAGCGATAGCGATTGAAGAAAACTTCACCAGCTTTGCCTTTAAGACGTAAATTCATGGATTGGCCGGCTCGTGGAGAGGTGTGGGCACAGCCGCTGGTCAAATCCATGATCAAACTTCCTAGCAAAGCCACCAGGAGCAGCGGCGACACGAATTTTAGAAATTTCATAAAACCCCCACGGGTGATCGTAGGAAAGTCTCATCCCTCTGTCAGCAAAAATTCGAGAGTTTCGTTCAAAAGAATTTTCATTTTCGAAAGGCCAGAGGAGGTTTTTAAGATTTTTTGGTTCATCTCAAGTTCAATACCGATGTACTGTCGTGGAGAAAAAGTCTTTCGGAGCTCCTTTGCAAGCCCTTGTCCTGTGCCTTTGTAGGGACTATTTTTACGAATGCACCAATCGCTTTTTCGTTGTAGCAGCCGTTGCCACTTGTCGCAAAAAACAGCCTCGCTAGCGCGCCGAGGATCAAACAAAAGACCAATATCTGCTTTTCTTTTTTCTCCTCGCAAAACGGGTGTAAAGGAGTGCACCGCAATATGGATCACGGGACTTAAGCGCTCGACGTCCCTCTGCACAGCCCTCCAATGAGGCGTATGATATTTTTTTAAAACTTCACGAGAGGCCGCAAACTCAGCTGGACGATTCAAATCAACAAGGAGTCGGGAATAGGAACCAGCAAACACCTTCGCTCCAAAATAATCACCAAGAGATTGGGCAACAGGCAAGGCTCCAAAGTCCCAACCGCGATGGCTTCGTAAAAAACGCTCACGCCCTCGAAAAAGATGGCGTTGCTCCTTCGGAATATCAAAGCTTGCATGTTCGCAGGTAATGAGGACATTCTTCACAGCGTCTATCTTTAACACACTCTTTGACTATCGCCTGACATTTTTAGTCGATTCTCAAAATGAGACACTTCACTTTCGGTCGAAGAATTTTCCCCGCCGGCAACACCGCAAAATCCTTGGAAAATTCTTATGTTTCAAAATGAGACATGGTCTGGTGATTGCAATTCAATCAGTTAGGAGAAGAAAATGAAACAGTACATCCTCTATATAACATTGCTCGGTTTAGTACCTTTCGTAATGAGCGGATGTGGGCCTACCAAGACTCCGCTTTCGGGAGTGCCTGACAATGGTATCGACCAATCAAGCCGCGTGAGCCCAACTAAGAACAACTCCACGGAATCAAAACCAGCCGCGTTTTGCAACGAAGCCACAAACTCTTGGATGACTGCAGATCTGATGGTGTTTCAAGATGCTTCTGGATATTTCCGCAATGAATTCGTCAAACTGAAATTCAAATCCCTCAGTTCAAGCTTTCCTGTCTCTTCGGGCTCCATTTTCTTGCGTTTTTTCCGCTGGAAAGCGAGTACCTCCGGCGAAACCTATTTGGACAGCACACCTCTTAAGTTTAGAGTTGCCAGCATCTCAGGTGGGATGTCCCTCACTGGATATATCGATGCTCTTCGCTGGAGTGACCTGAAAGAGTACGCTAAGGATAAAGGCATCGCTTTGAACAACATCAATGATTTTATGAACTACTTTTATTTAGTGATCGACCTCAAAGACCCACTCGGTGACTACGACGCCTTGAAGGTCGCTGCCTACCAAGTCGTCGGATCTGGCGCGCAGATTATTGCTAACTCAGAGATCAACGGATTAATCCCTGCATTTTACGCCAATCCCACAGACTATGCGACGGATCAAGATGGTCAGCCAAGGCCAGCGGTTCTGCAAGATCTACATCCATTCAACAACGCAGACTCAAGCTGGACAAACACTCATTTCCTTACAGAACTTCAGGGCTATTGTTTTTAGTGTGAGGACTCCTGCACGATCTCATCGGCTTGTAGGTTCTCACCGTTTCGATAGC
>JBGATJ010000010.1:0-98949 GCA_044229295.1 Pseudobdellovibrionaceae bacterium | reverse complement strand
CAAATGATTGCACGAGGAGCCAAAAAAGGAGCTGCCGGAGTCGCAGGATTCTGGAAATCTTTTTGGGTCATAGATGCGGCCTCTTCTGAAGCGTTGGTCGCAGCCACCTCTCAGGACGACAAAGCTATCGCGAGCATCATCAAAGACAAAGTCGGGTTTTTCCTTTCCCTCGCAACAAGTTTGGCAGCTACGCTTGAAGACTACGTCCGCAATGAGTATGGCTGCGAAAAATGGTCTGGTGAACCTCATAAATCGGAGTGCCTTGAGCCGATGAACGGCTGGAGATGTTCAACCTGCAACCAAATGTTGAACGCCATCTGTGGTACTATCGGATTGATGGGGGGAGAAATCGTCTCTGGATATATGACGGGAGCCCTTTTTGGAGTTGCAACAAATCTTGGATCCGCAGGCGCCGACGTTGCTGCGCAGGCTGCAAAGGCAGCGAAGCAGGCCCTACCAAAAACGATGGGCGCCGCAGAGAGAGGTCTCCGCTACACTGCACTTACAGGAAAAAGTTTTATCGATGTTGCTCGAACACCTGCACGGTTGGTGAAAGCCCATGCCCAAGCTCTCCTTGGGAGTCCCGCATTCCAGAGGCTGTCTGCAGGTATTCAGGAGACCACAAAAAAAATCAGCATCTCACCTGACGCTTTTAAGTCCGCTTTGGTATCATCAGGACATATCATTCACTATCACGTCACTGTTATAAGAACAGCCACTACCCCCGCAATAGGCTATTTGCAACTCATTAACGATGCAACGTCTCTAGGGTATCAACATGCCTCTAAGGTTTCTGCTCTTACAAAGTCAGCACTTGGCCTGCAAACAAAAATCATTGACCCTGGCGGAATTACTGTAGGGGACCAAGTCCTATTACCGGGTTTAAATTCTCAGAACGAAGTCCAAGTGGAAGTTCAAGGCCACCACGTTTTTATGAAGCTGTCTGAAGATGGAGAATCCTACTTAGTTGTTAAAATCGACTAAGGATGCGAGGCCCGAAACTGTTGAGTGGAAAGCTCGCCGCTCACTGAAGTTACAATACCTGATGTGAGGCATTCATTAACTTCTATCGCTGTCGCGGCTCCAGAAACCGGATCGTATGTACGCTTGATTCCTCGCTCACAGCCCTCAATGCCCGAATCTTGCCAGGTTCCGCTATCGGCGAAGCACTGTTTGGAATTAGCGCCTTCGAATTTCACAGCGCTGAAAATCATATCTTCAAAATACACTCGGCCGTAGCAAATTTGCGTGAGCGCCGTCCCCTCTACCTGATTCGGTCCGCACCAAATCCACCGAAAGTGGGAAGTAGGACTGTCTTCGCAAGCAATGGTCTGCTCGGTGATCTGATCCCCATCTCCTGGTTGAAGAGTGCGATCTTGGCAGCCCACTAAAACCATTACTAAAAGTATGAAAAGGTGTTTTTGCATCACTCCAGCTTATCGGGAATATTGGGAGCTTTCTATAAAATCTCAAATTGAGGCAGTTATGGGTAAAATGTGAGACTGGTGATTTAGCGCGGGAGTTATTTTTGAGCCGAGAGTTCGGTATGCAACTTCAACACTTCATTTCCATTGATGGAGCAAACAAGATAGGCCGGAGTTTCTGGAGATCCTCGTCGAACAAAGATATGACCTCGGATTGTTTTTCTGATAGGTTTTTCATAAATTTTTTTAACGAAACCCTGCACAGCTCGACCCATCCAGTTCCACTGGACTTTTGAACCCAACTTAAATTTCTTATTCTTCATGGACACCACCTTTCCTCCAGAATTCATTCAATTTCTGAGCTCCGGCCAAGAAAGGCTGGATATCTTTGGCGTCCGAGATAGCGACTTCATCGGAGTCCGAATCAAAATATTGTCCCAACTCGAGACATTAAAAACTACTGCCGTTTTCATCCGAATAATGGCGCCCCAATCGTAAAGACTTCACCACAGATGCCGAAATGAGACATGATGTTCATTCGCCAAATCCTGTGGACCATTCTCATTTTGATACAAGCTCCACTCTCAGAGGCGAGGCCTGCTCTTGACAGAACTTGCGCCGCTCCTCAAAAAGTTCGCGCCATTCCTAGCGTGCCCACATGTGACGATCAAAAATCCTGCATCACCGACGACCGCATCAGGCTCGTAAGAGACTACAGCTTGTTCCCGATGTATGGGGATTCGATGAAAAAATTTGAAAATGAGATTTGTCACACCAGACAAGCGCAGCTCGATCAAATCCCAGGACTTACGGCGGCAGTCGTAAATGCCGCGGACCTCACGGAGGCAAAAATTGCAGTGGATCTCGTGCACGAAGTTAAAGCCAATGTTGATCGCGCTCTGGAAAAATCTCGAGAGCGAATCAAGTGGGTAAATAACTGCGTTGAGGCTTTTTCTAAAAATGAATCCTACAATCCCGATGGATCTTTTAGTGCTGAACAGACCTCCAAAAAATTTAAAGCGGCTCGCGGAAAAACTCCAGAAAGTTGCGCGGCTTTGTGGGACAAAACCGTCGCTAAAACTCCCATTCTCAATGTGCTTACAGAGGAGCTAACAAACAGTCGCCTCTACAAGGCCCTTGGTTCCAATTGGAGCCAAGCCGGAGTTGATGACATGACAAACACATCTCCTCTCATCGAAGGTGAGTTTTTCAAAAATCTCCCTGAGGCCGTAGAACCTCTCAATGAAATGGAAAAGGCGAAGATCGTCGAAACACGCGATCGCCTTTTGCAGGAGTGTGTGGAAGAAAATACCGACGAGTGCATGTCGATCGAAGCCCTTCAGGCTTATGCTAAAAAGCGTTATTCAAGAACCATCAGCGAAAATCCGATCCTAATGTATTTTTCAAGATCAGTGGATCCCAAAAAGCCGATTCGAGCCAGCGAACTTGCAAGCGCCTACCGCCAGCAGCAAGAAAAGATGAATAAACTTATGAGCGTCAAACTCAAGGACCAGGACTATTTGCAGTTCCCATATTTTGTAGATGCTGCGATCAAGCGTCTTACCAAGGATAAGCAGGGCGATACTTGTGCTGTCCTTGGTGCTCTTTTAGAAAACCCAAAAGCAAAAGCCAACTTATACAATGGAATCATGATTGCAGGGGCTGTCTATGGGGGAGCTAGTGCCTTCGCAGCCAAAGGAGTTCTCGGTAGAATCTTTGCTTTTCTTGGCGGGCTTGGATATGGCAGCGACGTCTACATTACTAATCAGATTATCACTCATTACGAAGTTATGCGTAAACTCGAATCAACATGTTCTCAGTCCCACATGCGCGCGTCTGGACTCTGCAATGTTCAAACCATTCAAGGAAATGCTGATTCCTTGGTCACAGATGGATTGAACATTGGGTTGTCAGGTTTCATGAGTGCATTTAGTCTTTATGGACCTGCAAAAGCTTTGATTACTGGCCTTCGTCAATAACTGAATTCTCTTGTTAGCGTCCAAAAACCTTGAGGGTGTTTTGGATGCCTAGATTCAAGTAGCTCTGCAAAGCTCCTCGTTCTTGATCGCTAAGGTCGTTAGCGTAATTCAGAACTTTCAGACGTAGCATATCGCCCGCCGTTTTAAGAGACGCCCCGTAAGCCAATGGCGCGGCTCCTTCGACTCTTGGTATTTGCAAACGCAGTTGGTCTTTCTCATCTTTAACCACGACGACTTCACCAGTAGTTTTTGAAGGATCTTTTTTAACGTCCTTTAAAAATTGAATGATATCTTGAAACATTCCGGAGGTCCAAGCTGTCGAAATTGAGTAGGGGCTATGATCTCTATTATCCACATAGAAATAGGGCTTGCCGCTCGTTCGAGGACCAGCAGTATCTGTAAAGGCCTGTGAGTTTGGTGCTTTGTTTACGTCAGAAGCCTCGAACGGATCTCCAGGCAATTTGGAGCCAGGGATGAGGCCGTCTGGATCGCGCAGGAGGCCCTCAGTTCCTACCAATCGTGTTTGCGCGTAAACGTAAATATCTCCGACTCGGTTTTTGACATCGGGACGACGATCCAAATTGTCATTTGATTCAGGGAGCGCATTTCTCCACATGTCAGCTGCTTTTTTGTTCCATGTCTTTGGATATTTATCAATGGACTCGATAGTTGCAGGGTAAATCATTCGCCCCGCCGTAAAAAGGAAGGGATTGCGATCATGATGGTAAATCGCTTCTGGAGTTGCAAATAGCGGTTTGATCGGAGTGGTGCTATCTAAACGACTTTCGATTTCGGGACTGAGATGATCTTCGGCCATGTAGATCGCCATGTCACCTTCGGCAGTACTGAAGAGACTTTTTCGATTCAAAGGAACCGAAAATACCCGGCCAGAAAGATGGCCTAACTCGACTTCGTAAGGAACCTTAAAATCGCCGATGTGCTGAGCGATAACAAAGAGGTATTTGCCGTTATGCTTTCCCACATATTGAGCTGTCGTTCGAAAGGGCTTAACTTCGGAGTGAACCACGCCCACGGCATCTAAGGGAAAAATTTTTCGGTACTTGTCTTGAACTCGCTTGGGCAACTGCAAGTAGGGAATTAAACGGTCGTAACCCCACTTTGTTTTGAAAAGGGTCTGAGTGCGTTTAGAATGCTCTACATCCAGCGGTTTATGGGTGGCGGCCTTAAATGCACCGAAAACTGGTGGAGCTAATGTCGAAATCAAGATCAGGCATGCACTCACAAAACTTTTCATGCGAATTCCTATCTGTAAACTTTGAGGAATTCAGATGCACAACCGGGACCATAATGTAACGTTTGGTAAAAGAACAAAAACTCAATGAAATCAACAGGCCCCCTTGGGAGACCCAATGCTACAATTGCGTTGCTTCAATTCATCCGTGACAAAAATTCATGGTCGTTTTGATAACTAGTTGGCGGCACCCGCAGCTCCGAAACCTCCGTCTCCAGTTACATCCTCAGCTGGAGTCGTCTGACTTCCAACAGAGGTGTCGGGCTTCTCGCTTTTGTGGGCCGCGGAAATTGCTATCGCAGTTCCTGCTCCAACGACGGCCAACGCAGAACCTCCGATCAAGACTTTTCTGGAGACTCTTAATTTGGCAGAGCCTCTGAGTCTCTGTAAAAGAGAAACCTCTGGAGGAGGTAAAGATCTATCGAACAGATTCATTTTCAGAGCTGTTTTGAGGAGGCCATCCAAAAAATCACATTGCCTGAACCTTACCAATCGGCCTTCACGTAAAAACCACTCCAGATCTCTTACTTTTCGAAGCGCGGGATCTCTAAGAGCCGTGTCGTATTTGCCGCCCTTAGGAATATCAGCCTCATCAATGGACTTAAGGATACCGGCAACGCGACTGTCGTCTGAGCTCTCACCCATGATGCTTGCATCGTTGTAGATGCGTTGGGTAATAGCCACAAGCTGATTGATTCGCTGTTGAGGCGTCACCCGAACACCATTTCTCAAAAGTAAAGGGGCCCCAGTAGCAGGATCTGTTTTTAGTATGGATGAATCCAGGGCATTCGCGCTTGTTGCAAAAAGAAGAATTGAGAAAAACAGAATATCGATTTTCATAAAAGCTCCTGTTACGTCGTTAAACTTCAAAAAACGTACCGAGCTTTTGTTTCAAACCAAAACAATGAAACCCACTTCTCATAGATCTGGCATTTCTTTGCCCCAGATCGGCCACTTATAGAAATAAGTTTTACACCGTCCCAAACTGAGACGGATCGACCTAACTTACATTCGATCCGGAGTAGGAATGCCTAAAAGCGAAAGTCCCTTCGCGAGGATCATTCCAGTCGCTTGGGCTAACTTCAAACGCGTGAGTTTGAGCTGCGGAGTTGGAGCCTGTCCAATAGGGCAATCATGATAGAACACGTTAAACCGCTTTGCGATTTCGTAGAGGTACGCGGTTACAAATGCTGGTCTTTCGTTGTCAGCAGCCTGCAGCAGCACGGAATTAAAATGCATCAACGCCACTGCCAAGGCCTTTTCAGCTTTTTCAGTCAGCAGCGACCAATCTGCAGTTCTCGATTCTTCTTCGCTGAGCTTTCGCACAAGGCTCTTAACCCGTGCACATGAGTACTGAATAAAGGGACCCGATTCACCTTCAATTTTAAGCCACTCTTTGAGATCAAAAACAATTTTCTTATTGTTATCGATGCGAACCATACCGAATTTAATAGCGCCTTTCGCGACTTGGTCGGCAACACGCTCTATTTCAGACGCCTCCCAATCTCCAGCATATCGTACTAAGTAGTCCCGCTTTACAGCTTCGCGCATTTGCTCCACAAGAACCATGAGCGGGATGATATTGCCTTTTCGAGAACTCATCGCTCCCTCTGGCAATTCCACAAAGTTGTAGGGAAGATGATGACAGTTTTTAGCTTGAGGAAACCCGAGAAGTTCTAAGACACGAAACACCTGTTGAAAATGAAGAGTCTGTCTGACGTCAACGACGTAAACACTTTTTTCAATCTTATGATCTTCGAACTTCCGGCGAGCAAGCTCAATGTCTTTGGTGGCATACAAACCTGTTCCATCGCTCTTGATAAGCATACAAAAGCCAAGATTGTCGCCAGAAAGATCCATGCCGATAGCCCCTTGGGACTGCACTAATTTTCCTTGAGTGTAGAGTTCCCTGGCGTATTGAACCGAAGTTGAATCCACTTCGGACTCCCAATACCATTGATCAAACTTAACATCGGCCCAAGCATATACATCGTTCATGAGTTCGATGGACCACTCGCGTGTTACCAGCCAAAGATCGTAAAACTCTCCTGATTTTGCTTCGAGCTGTTTTAAAATTTCGGTAAGGTGCTTTTTATTTTCTGCTTCCTTTGGAGTGCCTGCTTCGTCTTCAAGGAGGATGTTGCCTTTTGAATACATCCTTCCTAACCATTCCCCTTTACCAGTGACAGGGACGGGCTCTTGATTTTTAAACTTCATATACCAAAGGCATTTTGCAACATGGGTGCCAACATCGCCAGGGAAAGTCGTACTTACAACATTGTAGCCTGTGTATCTGAGAATCCTAACCAGAGAGTCGCCAAGACAGAGATTTCGCATGTGTCCCACATGCACTTCTTTGTGGGTGTTTGGCTGCGAGAATTCCAGCATCGTCTTTGGGAGATCGCCTTGCAGCTGAAGAGAAAAAAAGGACTGATCCAAAACCGAATCTAAAATCTGTTCACCGACGGCCTTCATCGCAAGATGAAAGTTGAGGTAAGGACCAGCATTCACAACCGAAGCGACACAAGGCACGTTCAATGCCGCAAACTGGGCTTTTAGATCTTGGGCGACCGCAGCGGGACTTTTTCTTAGAGCTTTTGCCAGCGCAAAACAGCCAAACGCTAAATCTCCCATATCGTCCCCGGGAGGGATGACAAGAAAATCATAGCACTGCTCGACGCTGAGGCCAGCAATCTCAGGTAAAATCTGGTGCAAGGCCGTTGCAATCTGCTTTTTTAGCGGGTTGTGCAAATATTTTTTCATCTGCCAAATCGCGCGAAGGCTTTACGTCCCCAGTACTCAGCAGTTTTGCCGAGCATCTCTTCGATTCTTAAAAGCTGGTTGAATTTGGCGGTACGTTCACCGCGGCAAGGACTTCCAGTTTTTATTTGTGTGCAGTCCATAGCAACAGCCAGGTCTGCAATCGTAGCATCTTCGGTTTCGCCACTTCGATGAGACATGACGGTGTTGTATTGATTTTTTTGCGCAAGACTGACCGCGTGGGCTGTCTCCGTTAACGACCCGATCTGATTCACTTTGACGAGAAGCGCGTTTGCGGTTTTCTCTTTGATGCCTTGAGCAAGTCGCTTGATGTTTGTTACAAAAAGATCGTCGCCGACCAACTGAACTTTCTCACCCATGCGCGCAGTTGAGAGTTTCCATCCCTCCCAGTCATCCTCACTAAAACCATCTTCGATGCTGATGAGTGGATAGTTCTTATGCCAGTCTTCATAAATTCCAAGAAGCTCACTGGGCTTGAGGGAATTCTTTTCCCAACGATAATGCCCATCCTTGAATAGCTCTGTGGCCGCCACGTCGAGAGCGAGGAACACGTCTTTACCAGCCTTGTATCCTGCTTTGTCGATCGCTTGTAAAATTAAATCCAAGGCCTCGCGATTTGATCCGAGTTTAGGGGCAAATCCACCTTCGTCACCGACTGCCGTTGAAAGACCTTTACTGTTAAGGAGAGATTTGAGCGTGTGAAAGATCTCGGCGCCCGCTCGTAGGGACTCAGCGAACGTTCCCTCAAGAACGGGCACAACCATGAACTCTTGCACATCCAAACCATTATTGGCGTGTGCTCCACCATTGAGAATATTCATGAGCGGGACAGGCATACGGCAAGCTTGGGAGCCACCGACATAGCGAAAAAGAGGTAAACCAGCTTCGAGAGCTGCCGCCTTTGCCGTGGCCAGAGAAACTCCCAAAATCGCATTGGCTCCAAGGTTCGTTTTATTTTCGGTTCCGTCGAGATCAAGAAGGAGCTGATCGATTTCTACTTGCTGGGTGATCTCTAAACCGACAAGCTCAGGCTCGATTTTTTCCATCACATTTTGCACCGCTTTTTTAACGCCTTTTCCGGAAAATCGCGATTTGTCGCCGTCTCTTAACTCGCAGGCTTCATGAGCGCCTGTTGAGGCTCCAGAAGGAACAGCGGCTCGGCCCATAACTCCAGAGCTTGTCAAAATGTCGACTTCGATCGTTGGGTTTCCACGACTGTCAAGAATTTCTCGGGCTCTTAGGGCAACTATTTCAGACATGATAACTCCTCATATTTTCAACCACAGGGGCGATGTTTTCCTGAGATGATGGCTCGGTTACAACTTTCATTTTTTGCAAAGCATCCATCCCTTCTTCCACACAAACTGGAAACTGCTCTTTGACGTACTCCCAATCCACTCGTCGCATCGCCTCTCGAACCTCAGGTGACATTCGATCTTGTCCCACCAAAATGGTGATCAACTGTTGCGCACGAATAAGATAATCTTGCAGACGCTGAAATTGCTGCTTCAGAAGCTGTGTTGAGGGATTCAAAAGCTCCACCCATTCAGGTTTGCTAATGGGCGTGCCTTGCACATGATGCTCAAGATTTTTTGTAATCTGTTCGAGCTGATCATTTTTCAAAAGCAGAACTCGATTTTTTTCTTCAAGCTCTCGCTGTTGTTTTTGCATGGACTCGACGATGGACTGCATAAGATTGGGGCTAATGAGATGCCCAGGATCCGCGGCAGCATCCACGGATAGTGCCAGCGGTTTCCAGGTCACTGAGATATGGATGCCATTCCAGGTGGCTTTTGCAAGGGGCTCTTTCACATAGACCGGAAGGGACTCGAAAGCCGCGCAAAGATATGCGGTCGTCAACGGGTACTGATCAGAACTTACTGGAAGATCAAAAGAAACGGAGTCATCAAACTTCTGCAAGTTTTCAATGGGCGGCTCGGGAGAGATAAAATACGACAAAAATCGCTGTGGTTGGACGAGTATTTCTTCTGGCTTAGGCATCATCCGCAGCACACTGTCTAGCACTCCCCAGCAGCGAAGATCTGGATTCGCATGTCCTACTTCTTTCATCAGACTTTTAGCGTCCGTGGCATGGGGATAAGCTTCGCTAATGATTTGCAAGAGCTTTTCCATTTGCTGCGCCTCGAGCCAATATGATGGGTCGCGGAGAAATTCTTCGGGCGTTTCAAAACCTTCGTACAAAAACCCGAGGTCAGCACTTTTTTCGTCTAGAAAAACTAAGAATGCGTTTGAAATTTTTCCGCTGAGATACACAATCCACACTTATCAAACGGCGACTTAAATGTATTCAAAAAAAGAGAGCGTGCTTAGGAGGCAATTGCGCAGTGCTCCGTTAGGCCGCTTTGGGTTTTGCGAACTTGGAGCGTGGAAATGGGAGCTGGTTATCAACGATCTCATCGATAAAAGAAGGAATGTGGCCCGTAGATTCCAGACGCCCTTCTAACTTTCCATCAGGTTTTCGGACGAGACGAGACAATTGGAAAATGGCGTTGACGTCATAATTCCCTTCGTCATCAAACCCATTGACCTCTGAAATCGCACCAATGCGCCGTGATCCGTCAGAGTAGCGAGACACCTGAACGATCAAATCAATGGCAGATCCCACCTGAAAGCGGAGAGCTTTTTCTGAAATTTTGGCCTCACCGCCTTGAGCAAGCGCCTCTAACCGCACAATGGCATCACCTGGGGAATTGGCGTGGATGGTTCCTAAACAACCTTTGTGACCTGTATTCATGGCATTGATCAGCTCGATGGCTTCTGAACTTCGGACCTCTCCCACGATAATTCGATCGGGGCGCAGACGCAGACTGCTCTTGAGCAAGTCTTTCATGGAGACTTCACCCTTTCCCATTTGGTCGGCCATGCGAGTTTCGAATCTTACAACGTGATCATAGTTAACTTCCAATTCGCTGGAGTCTTCGATCACGATCAGGCGCTGACCTTTTGGAATGCGCGAACAGAGAAGTCCAAGTAAAGTGGTCTTACCAGAACCAGTTCCCCCACTCACAAGAATGTTTTTACCCAAAAACATACAGCAATCTAAAAATTGCGCGCCATCTTGGCTGATCGCTCCTAAATTGATGTAGTCTTTAAAACTAATCTTGTTATTGGTGAACTTACGAATGCTCACAACAGTTCCGTTGCGAGCGCAAGGCGGAATCACCGCCGCAATCCTTGAGCCATCTGGTAACCTTGCATCGAGACGTGGTTCTTCTTCGCTGATTCGTCGGCCTACGCTCTGAGCGATATTGTTAACGGCCGCACGAAGGGCATCTTCGTCACGAAATTTGGCTTCTGTCTTTTGGAGCTTACCCTTTGATTCGACAAAAATATCATTGGGACCATTCACAAGAATCTCTGAAATCAACGGATCATTCAAGAAAGGCACGATCGGGCCAAGAAAGTTTTTGATCGCCGCCTGAAATACTGTGTCGACTGCATCTGCCATACACTACTCCGAAGCTGGCGAACGAGGAGACGATCCTCCGCCTGAATAAATCACCATCCGCCCCTTGGCTTCTGTTTCGGGGCAGATAAATGAAAAAATGCCGTCGGTTTTCGGCATCACTTCAAAAGACTTTGTCTGTCCAAAGTAGGTGGCGTGACTTTCTGAAAACGCATCGAGAATGAAGCTTACGTTTTTTTCTTTCTCATTAACATTGACGAGGGTAATTTTGTAGCGCCCGTCTTTTTTGAGTCTTATTGTTTCAGGAATAAAACCTTTTTCAGTATTGAGAATCACGATGTCTTGAACCGGCTCTGAACTTTTAAAAACATCTTCGAGAAGTTTTGGAGGAGATTTTTGAGGAGCGGCAGGAGCACTTGCTGGAGAGCGAGAAATTTTAAGAGGCTCCACATCAGTGGGATGTTTAGTTTCATTTTGAGTCCGGCGCGAAAAATCAATTTCCCAAGCATGTGCCGCCACACCGGTAAAAACCAAAAAGCCGACGGCAATCTTAAATATCGAATTCATGTCAACTCCTGTCTAATGAAGGTCCGTCCTGGCATAAAAGTCAGCGAATTCTCTAGCGACTTCCATCGCCAAGTATTGAAGTGCAACTTCATCACAGCTCCGAAGTCTCTGCTTCAGAAGAAACGGATCACTCGGGCAGCTGTTGACAATCTCAATCACGCTCGAAAGGACGCTTGGGTCTTTTTCAATTTTTTCGTAAGCGTCTTCCCAACTCGTTTTTAAAACAGGGTCGATCACTCCGAGCTCATAGAGGGTGTCGAACACAGTTTGCAAACTCCCCTGAATAAACATGATGGCACCTCATCTTATTGTCTCATTTCGGTATGTCTTCGAATTTACTTAAGAGGTATTTGAGAGCCCTTAGAGCACCCTAGACTATTAGCCACATCTTTTTCGATAGTCCGGATTAGTACGGTTGCTGGTGACGGCACGGCACCTGAGTAATAGTCAGCTTAGCCAAGACAAAGATCGAGATGAGTATTTGCGCTAGCTCGCCGATAATGTCATTAGAATGAAAAAGAAGAACCTTTTGGCGAAGTATCTGATCGCTTATGTCGTAAGTGCAGGGATCATCTCAGGCGCTTGTATTTATTTTTTACCGGGCGAGCTCACGAAGTTTTTAGAGCAACGACTATCTCAGAACCTCGATGCTAAAGTTGCTATCGAAAGTCTAGAGATTCAATGGAAGCCCTTCATTGGCGTTACTCTTAAAAATGTAACGGTGGTCAGTAAAGCTTCGAATTACAATCTTAAACTTGATCGTGTGACTCTCTCAGTAAATATGAAAGGCTCATGGCTTGAGCTCAAATCTCTCAATCTCAAAGTGGCGGCGCAGCTGGATCACCCAACTCTCGTGGTTCACCAAGTTCGTGATCTCGCTGACGGTCGACTTTTTGAACCCACAGCTCCTAGCTCCGTGTTTGTTTTGCCAGACCTGCCCACTCTGTTTGCAAGCACCCCCATTCGGCAACTCAGTGTTGATGTTGGCGTTGACAATGGTGAAATCCAAATTTTTAAAACAAAAGGCCACGATGAAGAAAAAACGCTGACTCTCAAAAGCATCAATCTCAAAGTTTCGCTTCCTAAATTGAACGACTATTTGCACGTTGACGCCCAACTTCTGGCAAACTGGATTCACGCGCCGACAAATGATGACCTGCCTTTTAAACTCTCGACACAATGGTCACTAAAAGATGGCGTTATTGGCCTTGAAATTGGGCAGATGAGTCTCATTGGCCTTCAGCTGAAAATCATGGGCCAATACGTAATGAAAGATGGTCGGCATTTTTGGAAAGCATTTGGCGCCTACGACGACCTTTCGCTAGTGCCAATCTCGCAAGAATCAAAGCTTCCTATTACATCGTGGGAAGGGAAATTCAACACTACTGTCGTGGCCCGCAAAACTTCTTTTGTAGATACATGGCTCATCGATGGTAACGCCAACCTTACTTCCTTTTTAGCTAGGTTAGACTATCAAGAAAATGAGAACAGTTTAAAAGGAAGAGTCAAAGTTAGTTTGGATTCAAGTTTTCGATATCAAAAAAAACTTGAAGTGCCTCAAATTAAATTCACGGCAGATCTCACGGACCTTCAAATCCTTGCGAAAGATAAGTTTAAAAAAGCCAGCGGAGATACTCTGAGTTTCACGACCGATGCTTTTTACACCAAAGAAAAACTCCAAATTCATCAGATCCTTCTACAACTCGCCTCACTGAAGTCTATCCTCGATGGGAATGTCGAGTCCGAAGGCCTTGCACATCTTCGATTTTTTATTAGTCCTTCGGCACTGAACGGCTTTGAGAAATTTTTTCCGATTTTTGAAGGGCAGCCGATGACTGGTAATCTCAGCGTCCTTGGAAATATGAGCGGAGATCTTCTTAATACCGCAGACTGGATCTTGAGTTTAGATCAGTTTCGGCTCAACCAATTTCAAGGATCAGTCAACTTTAAGGACGAATCCAGAAAAATTGACGTCAAAGGCCCTATTCGAGGACAGATCAGTTTGCAGATGAAGTCGGAGAAAAATGAGATCAAGAATATTAAAGCAAGCGCAAATCTTGATCTTACGGACACTTCAATTGCTGTTGGGAATCTCTTTAAAAAAACAAAAAAAGGGGCATTGACTACCAGCCTGAATTTTAAATTTGATGGCCCGCTTGTTCAAGTGGACAAACTGCAACTTGCTTCTGAAGTAGGAAATTTAGAACTCAAGAGCCAATGGCCACTTGATCCGCAAACAGAAACAGTGACGAACCTCATTCTAAAAAACTTAGACTTTAAAAAAGCGGCCGAGATCATGCCGCCAGTTGCAAACTTCGTCAATGAAGGTCAGGCAGATTTGGCAATCAATGTAAAGAGCGTGGGTGCTATTTCAGATCCAGCAAAGGCTCGCTTTCGAATAGAGACAAAGGCAGATCGGTACTCGTCGACCTATCTCAGTTTTGAAGGGCTCGAGATCCAAGGGGATGTGCAAAATGGAGTTTTCACTGGCCGGGGCGATATCCGAAGTGTGATCCGAAGCCCTGTGACATTAGATCGTATGCGCGAAATAGTTCCTGGCAACAACCTCAAGACCAATCAACCACTAAAAATGGCTTCAAACTTTGAGTACAAAAATCGCGTGCTTTATTTACGAGACGTTTACCTCACATCGCAAGCCCACGACGAGTTTCGCGCCCAAGGCTGGCTCAATACCGATGCTACACTCAGTTTTAATGGTTTGTTCTTACTTGGATCATCGCAACTTGGCCGACAAAGCTATCCGGTACAAATCCAAGGTTCTTTAGGAGATCCCAAAATTTCCTTGATTCCACCTCGAGTGCCGGCTTCGGCAACTCCTAGCGGGAACTAAGCTGAAACTGATTAAGAGGTAAGTGGCAGGCTACGATCTTTCCTGAAGAGTCGGCTTTGACAGGAACCCAAGTCTCGCGGCTAATATGTGATTCACTTCGTGATGCACCTGTGATTTCGTAAATAACTTTGACCCGAACCATTCCAATACCGCCGGCCCTTTTTACGCCACCATCTTCGGTAGCCATATTCTCCAAAGCAATTTCTTGAACTCTTACGGTCTCTGGCGCTACGACGGACCCTGCCTGTAAAAGAATGCGCCCCTTTTCTGATTTGAGGTACGGTAATTTTTGGCCGAGACGGCGGCCCATAAGGTTTTGGTTACAAACATTCACTTCGTTGAGTGCTGACTTCAGCGTTTCAGCGGTAAAGTTAACCATGGTCGAACCTTCGGCTCGGCGAGTGGTTTGAGAAAAATGCCTGAAAATAATGAAACCACTGTAGGCAATTGTCGTTGCGAAAACCGCAAACGTAAACGCGGGTAATAGATATCGCTGCGCTATCATTTGTTTCATTAGAGTCCCCCAGTTACTCCCTAATTATTCATCACTTTCTAAACACTTTCTGCTTAGAAATCTGAATAACCAAGTTAACTGCGAAGCTGTTTCAAAAGGGGTCAGCCTCCTAGAGGATATTTGCTGCTAACTCTGCCAGCGCCGATCTCTCGCCTTTTTGAAGAGTCACGTGCCCCGCGATAGGGTGACCCTTAAATCGTTCAACCGCGTAGGTGAGACCACTGTTCGCAGAATCTACGTAAGGATTATCAATCTGATACACATCCCCCGTAAGAACAACCTTAGTCCCTCCACCAGCACGAGTGACGATGGTTTTGATTTCGTGCGGAGTTAAGTTCTGAGCTTCATCGACAATCAAATATTGCTTAGGAATGCTTCGACCGCGAATGTAAGTCAACGGCTCGATATTGAGCATGCCCTGATTGATGAGCTCCTGCGCTCTCCCAGCTGCCTTTTTGTCGGCTCCCATAAGAAACTCAACATTGTCAAAAATAGGCTGCATCCACGGGTTCAACTTTTGCTCGATATCGCCAGGGAGATAACCTATGTCTCGCCCCATCGGAAAAATAGGCCTACTCACTAAGAGCCTCTGAAAAATACCGGCATCAAGAGTTTTGTAAAGACCGGCGGCTATCGCTAGCAAGGTCTTACCCGTTCCGGCTTTTCCAACAAGCGAGCAAAACAAAATTTCATCGTTAAGAAGGCAATCTAGCGCAAAACTCTGCTCGATGTTTCGAGCGTTGATTCCCCAGATACTTTCGTTCACACTCAGGAGCGGCACTATGGCTTTATCATGAAAGCTGTATCTTCCCACCGCGCTATGGCTCTTATTGGTCGAATCCTTCATGATGACATACTGATTGCCGTAGAGCTTTAAATTGTCCGCAGGGACATAACGCTTTTGAGCGTAAAACTCATCGATCTTTTCTGGTGACACATCGATCTCAAGGTATCCCTCGTACATGTCGTCTGTCGATGCGTTGTCAGGCTCATAGTCGCGGGCATCAATTCCATAAACATCGGCACGAATCCTAAGATTGATGTCTTTAGTGATGAGCTCTACTTGGGGATGATTTTTCTGGAGAGCTAACGCCGTTGCAAGGATGCGATTGTCAGCCTTAGTTGAATCTAAATCTGTAGGCATCCCTGAGTAGACCGTATCTGTATTGATGAAAACGATGGTTTCGCTATTTTCAAGTTGCACGCCTTTTGCGAGAGAACCCTTTTCGCGAAGCATGTCGACAAACCGACTGAACTGCCTGGCATTTCTTCCATTCTCACCAGGGTCTCGCTTAAATTTATCAACTTCTTCAATCACCGTAATTGGGATATGCAGATCTGCGTCTTTAAACTTACATATGGCCAAGGCATCAAACAAAATCACATTTGTGTCGACTACAATTTTTCTGCGTTTTGGTTTGTTCAAAAAAATCCTCCCATAGTTTTATTACAACCATGGAAAAGATCATTGTCCAAAGAAAAATGGTAGCCAGGGCGTTTCCCCTAACGATTTGTGACATTGGAGACGATGATGTCGCCTTTGTCAGATTCTAGGCTTGCGCTGACATTTTCGATAAACTTGATGAAATGATGAAGCGCAACATCATTGATCGTTCCCTCGGCAAAGTGGGCACCATGGCGGTAACACGCATCTTCGTCGATGAATCGGATGTTGGCAATTTTCACGTAGAAATAGAAATAAGTGGTCTTATTGAGATAGATCCTCAAAGGGATTTCATCACCCAAGTTGAACCCACCGTGTTCAGCCTGCATATCAAACCCTACACCACCTTCAGAAATGTCGTACAGGGCGACTTTGCAAAGTCCCTTTTGCGGCACAACCACAAATGCGCCGATAAATTCTGTGAGGATGGTGCGTTTAACTTTTCGACGTTCGGCTAAAATTATTTCAGTGCGCTTTTTGCTCATATCCAACACGGGAGCGGTGTCAATGGCCTTGCCACCTGGTTTTGTGTTGTTTTCTTCGCCTGTATTGCTCTTAAGACGGCCTCTGATGTCTATGACCTTGCTCATGTGGGTCCCCCCCTTGAATCTTAATTTTACCTTCCTCTTATCGGCTGAAGATGTTATCAACTTAATCCACTTTTATTGGCCGAAAGGCTAATTTTGGCTTATAATGGGACATATGGATTCATTCTACAGAGCCGTCGTTTATGGGTTAGTTGCGCACGTCGTTCTGTATTTTCTTATCATCTTGATTCACTTGCCGCCGCTCACTCTGAATCCAACAACAAAAAATCTCGTCGAGTTTGATGTCAAAAGCGTTAAAAAATTAGACAATAAAGCCAAACCTGATAGACAACTCGTACGCGAGACTGAACTCCCCAAAGAAATTCTCAAAGACGATACCGAAGAAGTAGCGCGTTTCTTAAGTCTGCAACAAAAGCGTGTGAGAGAGCAGACCCGAGCCCTCAAGACGGGGTTGACAAAGAATCGTAGCTCTGAAGCGGCGCCAGCCAAGCAAACCTCGCAGACTATTGGTCCACCAGATATTAAAAGTCTCACTCCAAAAATCTTCTCGCAAAAATCTCAGGTTGTAGATGCCAGAGAAAAAGCTAAAAAAGGTTTGGCTGATTTTCAACCTGAGCTCAATGCAAACCTTCCCTCCAAACCCGGATTCAGTGAGGCTGGCCTTTCAACGTTGGGAGAATCTTTACCTGATAATATTCAAATTGGCACCTTTACCGCTTTGAACACGGACCGCTATCTGTACTATTCGTTTTTCGCTCGCATCGACGAGGCCATCCGCTTTCGTTGGGAAAGTCGAATTAAGAGCGTCATGGATCGAGTGGCCGCGCAGCTGCGCTTTACTTCGACGGAAGAATGGGTCACGTTGGTGGAGATTCAACTCAAGCCCAACGGTGAGTTCAGCGCCGCCGAAATCATGAAAAAATCTGGGATCGACGGATTTGATATTGCGCCTGGAGACTCGTTTCAAGAGGCTCGGGTTTTTCCTCATCCTCCTAAAGAGCTCGTTGACAGTGATGGAATTATTCGCCTGCGCTACTCATTTCGTGTTTTCTTTGACCCAAAGACTTACGTCCGTCGCCACGACTAACGAACCTATAAAACACGTCCTAAGTCTAAAAAAAGACATGCTGTTAGAGGTCCTTAGGTAAATCCATGTAAAATAGTCTCATGTTGAGACGACTGATTCTTATTTTTTTCGTGGCCTGTTTTTCACAAAATGCTTTTGCCATCTACACCGAACTTGGGATTTCTTACTCCTATAAAAAGACAAGCTTTGATAAGGATAACTATACAGAATCTCAATCCACCACGGCGTCAGTGTCTTTTTATTTTTGGGAGCAAGTAGCTCTTGAGCTCAGTTACACCAACGGGGTTGCTGTTCGAAAAGAGCGCCAACCAACCAATCCGTTTGCAGACACCGATCGTTTTGTAACTCAAAACTCTTCGGTTTACGGAGCAGACCTTGTGTTTTCCCTCGCTGATCGAAAGGCGATGATCCAGCCCTATATCAAAGGCGGAGCGGCTTACATCACAAAAGAGCAAATCACTAAGGACCAAGGTCAGGACGAGCGAACGATTTCTACCAAGCCCGGAGTCGCCCCCAGTGCTGGAGCTGGTATTAAAATTATGATCACAGAAGCCCTTGCGATACGCGCTGGAGTCGATGTCTGGTCCACTCCGGTTGACAACGAAACAAAAACCGACGATATGGCTGGGCGTGCAGGATTGACGTGGGCGTTTTAAAACTGTGCGCGTGGCTCGGTTTATGCCTTGCTTTGAGTGGCTGTCAAATCTCTTACCTCATTAAAAGTGCTTACAATCAGATGTCGATGCTCAATAGTGGGATCCCTATTGAAAAGGCTCTCGCAGATCCAGATCTTACACCGGACCAAAAACACAAGCTCGAGTTGTCAATCAAGGCCCGGGCTTTCGCCGAAAAAGACCTGTCACTAAAATCGACTAAGAACTACACGAGCTTTGTTAAGCTCAATCGCAACTACGTCACGTACGTGGTCAGTGCCTCACCGAAATGGAAATTGGAACACTACGAGTGGTATTATCCCATCGTGGGAAAAATGCCCTACAAGGGATTTTTCAATGAAGAGGATGCCAAAGAAGAGCAAGCTGAGCTTAAGAAAAAGGACCTTGATACTTATCTACGAGGAGTTTCAGCGTATAGCACTCTTGGTTGGTTCCAAGACCCTCTGCTGTCATCGATGCTACGCTATGAAGACTTTGACCTAGTGAATACGATTATTCACGAAACTGTTCACGCGACGATTTTTATAAAACATGCTGCGGATTTTAACGAGCGCCTTGCAACCTATCTCGGCAACAAGGGCGCCGAGCTCTACTACCTCAAAGAGGAAGGGCCAGAGTCTTTGACGCTCAAAAAAATCAAAGATGAAAATCACGACAACAAAATTTTTTCGGTGTTTATCTCTAAAGAAATCGAAAGCCTTAAGGACTGGTACAGTCAAATCAAAGAAAATGAACACGACGAACAAAAGCGCCTTGCACGCATTCAGGAGATTAAGACTCGTTTTGTAGCCGACATTGCCCCACAGCTTAAATCTGATGAATATGCAAGATTTCCAACCGCAGATCTCAACAATGCGCGGCTTTTACTTTATTCGACCTACATGCAAGATCTTAACGACTTCGATGAGCTTTTTGAACTTGTTGGGCATCGGTTTCCAGACTTTATAAACGAATGCCGAGGGCTTGAGAAGAGCAAAACTCCGGAGCAAGATTTGAAGGGGTTGATAGAAAAGCTGAAGAGGCTGAAAGGTGAGCATGTTGAGTCTAGTCTTCCTCGCGGTTATAAGCTGGGCGACCGAGATTGATACTAAATATATTCCACGAGTGTCTCCTCCGAGTCTTGACCAAACCCTTAAGGCGACACCTCCGCCGGAACAAAAGGGGAAATATAAACTCACTTGCAGGGTTCCGATGATGCGCTCAAAGGCATCTCGAGCCGCACTCAACGATGCCGGCGCCGGGATGACTTATTCTTTGAGCACTAATGATGATCTCCATGATTGTGAGACCCGGGGAGGTCAAATTATACGAGTTCCGCAAACCGATCCCGAATACACCGAATTGAAAAAATCAGCGTTGCCAAAATCTGACTAAGCTCCGTCAGAAGCGCTACCGCCTCTGACTGGAAACATTGATCCTTCAACGATTCTCGAGCTTTGAACGATCTCGATTGTGAAGAGAAAATTTTTCGACTTGCGACGGTCCCTCTATTTTGTGACCGGCATCAGAGAGTGATTTCATCACTCGGGAATGAAGTTTTGAAAAGTCAATTTGGGCCATCAGCTCAGGAACATCATCAAGCTCCTTCGCTGCATGCTTTAATTTATGAAGGTTGAAGATAATCTCGGCATCAGTTGCCGAGTGCTTTGTGATCAGGGCGATTTCATCTCTCGTCCAGACCGCATCTTCGCTTTCTAAGTGGTCGACCCACCATTCATCCAGTGTCACGATTCCGCCTCCATACTTCCGTTACGGTTGTGGGTAATGATTGATTCAAACATAAATTCTTCCTTCCATGTTTTAAGTTCGTTTCTATCTTCAAAGGCATGTCTGAGACGCAAAAGCGCGTGTCTATAATTGGCTTTTGCGGTGTCATACGGGCAGTTCATGATCTGCGCGATTTCTTTAAAACTGAGATCCTCGTAAATCCTCAAAACGAGGGCCGTCTTTTGTTTATGAGGCAGCTTATTGACCTCCTCTTGCAGAGCTTCACCTACTGAGGCGTGAATCAGTCCACGTTCAGCAACAGAATCAACACTCAGATGCGCATGATCGATCTGCGTGGTTTGCTTCTGAGATTCGCGAAGCTTGTTCTTCGAGAGATTGATAGCGATCTGGTAGAGCCAACTTTTAAAAGACGCCCTCCCTTGAAACGTGTGGAGCTTATCAAAAGCCTTGATAAAGGTCTCTTGAGCCACATCCTGCGCCTGATCGACATCTTTCAAAAATCGCAGGACCACCCTTACCACTCCTTTCTGGTGACGCTTCACCAACTCGGAAAACGCCCCTGGAAAGCCAGACCTAATCTCACTAATCAGCTCATGATCGTCTTTGATCATCTCGATTCCCATACCTAAGACCCGCCTCTAGTCTAAATCGGTTAATAAAATTTTTGGTTCCTTGATGGTTTCCCATCCCCTGCCTGTTTATAATGCAATTTCTCCACCAAGGTAAAAGAGCCGGATTGTCTCTAGGATTTGGATTAGTGGATTTATAACTGGAACTTATAGTGCTGGTTCTAATGCATGGAGGTGCCAGCGCAGGACTCGCGCGAGGTCACTCAGACAATTTCTGAAAATAAAATCTAAAAATTTTAGTAGGTGAAAAGTTCAAAAATTTTGGAAAGAAAGATGGAGACTGGGGACAAACTGGCTGGTCCAGGAACTCCACCCTGTGAGATCACAAGGTGGAAAAAGTCAATCGAAACCATCTAAGCCTTGAGCTTGATCTGGAAAAAGTCGGTCTTCAAGTCCACGTTTGTTAGGAAGGGGAATGATTTTCCAACTGCGTGTCACCTCGAAAGTGTCAGTAAGTCCAATGCCGATGTTATATCCAGAGCCAGTTTTACGCCCGTTGGTATCTACATCCCAATTTTTTCCACCGAACACTGATCTTGTATGCCTCATAAATCGATCTACTGGATAATTCATGGTCACGCGCGAGTCTCCAAAAAAGGATCCGCCACCGCCGCCGCTCAATCTGCGTTCGATCGGTTTCCCATTACCTTGGAACTTCGGAGGCTTTTTGAGAACTTTTCTTCTTTTCACCCTCGTGATTTCTGGTTCAGCCCTTCAAGCGGCTCAGTTTAATCCTCTCACGCTTGCCGTTACGATTGGGATTAACAACGTTTGGTATAGTAAGGCAAATGTTGTTTCTGCGCAGGAAATCCGTCGCCCCACTCACTGTGATGAGGTCTGCCAGACTTTGTATCCGCTTATTTATATCCAAATGGATTCAGGAACTCATTGCATAGTCACTCATGAGACTAACGACGATCCAGTAGTGACACCGAAATTGCTCCAAGATCCTAAATCGCCACTTGTGGCGTTTATCGGTAGCATCAACGCTTCTGAGGCGCAGCTACGAAGACTTGAATCTGACTTTAAAACGGAGATTCTCTCGATTGACGAAAACCTTGATTTTAAGCCAGGTCTTTACCAGTGCATGATGTACAGTGCTGACGAGAGTTCTCAGGAGTTGGATGCGCAGTAGACACTTCCGGCGCCAGAGTGACTGCCTCACCACGCACTGGCCTTAAGCCCTCCTCCCCCTTTATATAAAAATAGTCGTAGCCTCCGTCCGCCTGTGAATGCTTGTGGGCAGCAGCTTTCACGGCGTTGATCGGAGGCGTGGATAGCGTGGACAACCTTGCGGTTGACCACTGCTACCCACAGCCAGGGGACAGCTACTACGAGTTTTTTTCTTCGGTTCTCGGTCGGGAACGTGTTGGGATTTTTCGTTTGCTATCGAGGCTTTGCTTGCTTTGTATGGCGTGTTTTCTTGAGATCTTCGATTATATTTAGCTCTCGGAAAATCGCAAAATCTTCGCTTTTAAAACCCATAGGTACAACTCTTGAAAAAAAAAGGAGTTCTACCATGGATCTTAAACATTCTCTCAGATCAAGAGCTTTTGCAAAACACTCTCAAAGCCGATTCCGATGAAAAGGCCGCTACCCTTGTGGTGCTTCATCATCTCTGCGAAGTTCAGCGCCGAAGGCTCTTTGCCTCAGTCGGTGTTAACAGCTTATTTGCTTACTGCATAAAAGTTCTGCGTAATAGCGAGCCTGAAGCTAGTCGTAAAGTCAACGCGGCTCGTTTACTTGATGAGCTTCCGTTTCTTGAAGAAAAGATTCATTCTGGAGAGCTTGCGCTATCTACTGTGAGCCAAGCACAGACGTTTTTTAAGCAAGAAGCAAAATCTAATAACGCTTACACCACTGAGCAGAAAAAAGGATCTCCTTGTAAGCCTAGAATCTCAGTCCACACGTAAGGCTGTAAAAAAATCCTGATCTCCAAGTCTTCAAACCCTGCAAGATCCAAAGAGAAAGTAAGACCTGTTGCCGATGAACTTACCGAGATTAAACTTCTTGCCGATAGCGAACTCATAGAAGATCTTGAGCGTTTGCAAGAGATCTGGTCTCACGACATGCCTGGAGCTAGCTTTCAAGATGTGATTCGCAAAATGGCGAAAGTTTGCCGAAAGCGCGAGGACCCACTTTTGCAAAACCCACGACACAAGGCAACGCCAACGCCGAAGTCCCCTCGGCATATTCCTGCGAAAGTCTCGCGAGAGGTTTGGAAGCGTGATGGGGGACGTTGCACTCACCCTGGATGTGGCTCAAGGCACTTAGTGCAACACGATCATCATTCCGTTTGCCAAGGGCGGCGCGCACACGCCAGAGAATCTCCGGCTCCTCTGCCAAGCTCATAACTTGCTGCGAGCTCGAGAGGAGTTTGGACATTGAATTCTAGTCCTTATTTAAGTTAGGACTCACGCCAGAGAAACGCGGTTACGGCCGTTCGTCTTAGACGTATAGAGTGCCTGATCCGCACGTTTGAAGAGCTGATCCCACTCCGTTTCGACAGGCTCGCGCACGGCTACGCCCAGAGATACGGTTACGGGGATCGACTTTCCTTCGAACACAAACTTATGGGTTTCTACAGTCGTGCGAACGCGCTCGGCGATTTCTAATGCCGACTTCACGGGGCTGCCCGCGAGAATGACGACAAATTCCTCACCGCCGTAGCGGGCGAGGTAATCTTGGGAACGGATGAGTTTTTTCATGACGATCCCAGAAAGCTCTCGCAAGACGTAGTCGCCGGCGGCGTGGCCGTAGTTGTCGTTAATTTTTTTGAAAAAATCGATGTCGAAGACGATCAGGCTCAGAGCTTCGCTGATAATTTCTGCACGCTTCATGGCCTCAGGACCTTTAATGATCAGCGCGCCTTTGCTATAGGCGCCGGTTAATGCATCTTTTTGGGCGCGCTCGAAAACGTCTTGATTGGTCACGGTTTCGATATTGCCCTCTTCAAGATATTTGAAAATCACGTTGCCGGTTTTGATCTGATCATTGTTTTTTATTTTTATTGGAGAAAGCGGTGGAATCGCAGTTCCGTTAACGACAGTTTTATTGGTGGAACTCAAATCCATGATCGTGACTTCTTTACCGAAAACAGAAAGCTTCGCGTGAGATTTTGAAATGCTTTTGTCATCGACATAGATAAAGCTCTCGACAGCTCGACCAATCACTAAATCACTTCCGTTGAGCACCCACTGTTGGCCTACGTACCCAGATGGACCCATTAACATCACCAAGCATGGAGGAGCATTGTCGGCAGCAGCCAGCCGTCCACGGAAAGTATCGCTGGTTACAATGGTTTTATCGATCTGTGAGTCTTCGTTGTCGTTAGAGTTGCCCATAGCCCCATCATAATTTTAGATCGTTAGAGACACAATCTCAGTTTTTTAAAAGGTCCCGAGCTAGCCTCTTGCCTAGCTCTACTCCCGGCTGGTCGAATGCGTTAATATCAAGGGCTTCGCCCAAAGTCCCAATCAAGAGTTGAAAGAACATAAAAAGTTGACCTAAACCATCCTCATCGAGACGGTCCGTTTCCAGCAGCCAGGTCGACACGCCCACACTTTCGAGAGCCTTTTGTGTGGCCTGCGCCTCCGCTCGTAAAAGGTCGCCGAGGGTTCGACTTAGCAAAATGCTCTGTACGTCAAATGACGTTTGACCGAGCTTTGCACCGGAACTTTCCGTGTGACGATCCCGTACAAAAACCACAAATTTGTCGTGGGCGCCTTCCATAAACTGCTGCAAAACCGAGTGCTGATCGGTACTACCCACACAGCTAAATGGAGAACTTACGCGATGAGCTGGCCCGCCTTTACGAGTTGTTTTTTTGGCTAACGACTCTGCCCAAAGCTGCTCTAGCCAAAGGCCAAAATTTCGCTGAAGGGAGCTGTAAAACCAAAACACCGTGATCCACTCGCCTCGCTCAAAGCTATTGAGGACTTCTTCGGCAAAACGTCCAATTGTTTCGGGATCCTTCAAAGCTTTGGCAGCGCCACCTAAAATTTCGTCCCCGCTCACACCGAGAAACTCAGCCGGGAATAAACCCACGGGAGTAAGAACCGAAAATCGGCCCCCGACGTTCAAAGGAATTTCAAGAGAAGGGACCTTATGTTTCTCAGCCCAAAGATTCAGTGCGCTTGGCTTTGGTTCGGTGATAACTGTCGAATAGGTAGAGAGCCTAAGGTTTTTTTCTTTGTAGATCGCATCGACATGGTCCAAAACTGCGAGAGTCTCGATAGTAGTTCCACTTTTGGAAATAAAAAGCCAGTGGACATGTTTCAGGTCCCGGCACGAAGCCATGTGCCTATCAAACTCAATCGGATCAACGTTATCGAAAAAAAGGACGTTTTTCTCTTCGTCCAGACCAAAAGTCTCGACAATCACGCGGGCTCCAAGGGAAGACCCGCCAATCCCAACAACTGCGAGCGTGCTTGCCTCCTTCACCACAGTTGCAACTCTGGTCTTTGTCGTATGATGCAGCTTTTTTAAATTCTCGACATCGAAAAATCCGAGATCCTTACGAGAAAGTAAACTCTCAAAGTGTTTCGCCCAACTTTTTTTAGAGGGTTCGGAGTGAGTATGTAACATGGTTCACCTCGTGAATTATGAGGTGGCGAGGTCGTGTTCGATTCGGTGGTATCCAAACCACTCTTTGAGTCGCCCTCGAGGCCGACCGCCATCCTCTGGATACTCTATGAGTACATAGGTGAGTTTTGTGATTTTGCCAAGGGAAACGATGTCAAGCGAGGTGATTTCGGTCCATGTCCCGGTGTTGAAATACTCTTTGTCGGCCGACCATTGTCGGTATTGATAAACATGCGAGTGTCCAAAAATTACGGTGTGAACACGATCATCTGCCAAAACCCGACGAGCACTTTCGCTGAGGTCAGGAAAAATCGCGCTTTCAAGAAGCACCTTTACGATACGCTTGAGTGGCCAGCTCCGCCTGGGGTCTTTGTAAATTAAAACTTTGAGGAAATAGCCTGAAAGCTTAAAAAAGGTAGAGACCGTAAACCACGTCTCATTGACAAAAGCCCAACGCATCATTTTCGAAAATGGACGAATTTTATCAACGTAAGGATATTTCTGTTTCACCTTTAGCACAAACTCCACAAAGAAATGGGAGCCAAAAGGCAAATTCATGATGGGCTCAGGAAGCTCCTTCTTAAGGAAAAACTTCTTTGGATCAAGGCGATTAGCAGCCTCATGCATATGCCCGTGCTCGATGTGGACGCCGTCAAAGTAGTACACGATATTTTTGTATTTAACCTGATAATCGAGCGCCTGATTGAGATACGCGCGGGTTGCAGGCCAAAGCATCGCCTGATCATGATTTCCAACAACATAGGTCAGTGAGCGGTGAGGCTTCGCGACGAACTCACGCAGTGCTTTGAACACAGCAGGATGACCTTCGATGATTCCCTTGATGACATCTAAGCAGACTTCCTCCGTGATCACTGTAAGAAAGTGGCCTTTGTAATCGCATTGCAAAAAATTAAGAAAATCACCGTTGATGATCAGCTCTACGTCGTAGTCTTTGAACTGCCCAGATGAATAGTAATTGAGAAACTCAACCAGTTTGTCAGCGTAGTGAAACTCCTCAAGTGAATTAACTCCACCACTTGGAAGAAAGCGCCCTCGTCCTAAATGCAAATCACTGACTACCAATTTGATTTTTTTTAGTTGAGGCGACAGAGTTTCAGATTCAAAGACCTTAGCCTCTTGGTTTGCCGTCATGAATTTATATTACTCTGCTTTTCGCAAAGGAACAACGTCGTCTTTGTCGTTGAGCTCTAAATTGCCTAAGGCTAGACGAAGAGCTCTTACCGTCCTTCGGACTTGGTCTTGCTGCTGCTCAACTTGTTTATTGATTTCTTGACACTTAAGTCGATAACTCTCAGCTTCTGCAGTGAGCTGATCGATCTTACGCTTCAAATCTAAAATGGTCTCGTCCTTAGATCTGATGAGCGCGGCTTTTTCAATTTTGGTTAACTCTAGCCTATTCTCTAGTTCACGTTCACGCACGCGAACCTTCTTAAAGTCCTGACTGATGCGGTACTCAAGCTCATCGATTTTTTCTTTGAACTCACCTACTTCACGCTCTTTAAAAGTGACGTTTTGCTGAAGCACCTCGATCTCGCGTTGCGAGGCCACTTCTCCGTCTTGCTTAGACGACTCCAACTGCTGAACGAGTGATTTAAGCTCAGCATTCTTGTTTCGCATCATGTGACCAGCAGTCGCGAGCTCGTCATTTTCCATTCGAGTTTTCTCGAGTTCATCTTCGAGCTCTAGGATGCGTTGTTGTGCAAACCTAAGATTCTCTGCTTGCGCGAGAGAAACCTCGGGCGAGGTCATCATCATAGGATTTTCTTGCGCCGAAAAGTTACGAATCGCTGGGCGTGGCGATCCGAAAGCGACTTTTGGTTTTTGCTCTGCCGAAGTTCGCTCTTTTGGCCGCGGCTTTTGCAAGACAGAAACAGTCTCATCGCTTTTGGCGATGCTTCGAGTGGCTGTCGGCGCTTGAGACAAGTCCACCGTGCGGTCGTCATTTTTCATGGCATCGACATTGGTGTGCGCTTCGGCTTTTTCTTTTGGGACTGTTTTGGTTTTTGTTTTTTCTTCGCCTTGTCTAGCTCCACTGAGCGCAACCTCATCTTTGCCGAACAAGGAAGGATTCATAAGAGGGATTTTAGGGTTTTCACGACTGCGACTTTTTGCTCGATCTGCAGCTACAAATTTGACAGGATCTGCGGGCTCAGGAGTCTTCATGAGCTTGTTCCACATGTCATCGGTGTCATTGGATTTGGAACCACCCGATGAGGACGAGTCAGAGACATCGTCCATCAAAGAATTGATCAAATCCTTAGCTAAGGTTTTATCGTCGTTTTTGCCCATCTCTAGTCTAATTATCGGTAAAAACAGGGATTTCCTTAACCAGACCGAGAATTCAGGCCGTTAGTCTAGGGAAATGACCTTACGGTATTCCACAACCCTGGTTTCGAGTTCAGATTTGGTAAGCTTTCTGAGGCGATCTAAACTAAAGTCCTGGATGGTAAAGCTTGCTAATGCGCTTCCGTAAAGGCAGGCCGCCTTGATGTGAGATACTTTCACTGGCTGTTTAAGACTCGCAAGATATCCAAAAAATCCACCTGCAAAAG
This sequence comes from Pseudobdellovibrionaceae bacterium, assembly GCA_044229295.1. Classification (GTDB taxonomy): domain Bacteria; phylum Bdellovibrionota; class Bdellovibrionia; order Bdellovibrionales; family Bdellovibrionaceae; genus JBGATJ01. The sequence continues at coordinate 70,887 of JBGATJ010000010.1, read as the reverse complement.
AGTCTCCCGCGCCTGTCGGGTCGATCACTTCAGCAACAGGAAAGGCCGGAAGGTTGAAGTATCCCTCTTCAGAATGAAAAACAAATCCGTACTCACCTCGTTTGATAACTACGTTCTTGGGCCCTAGAGCTTTTACTTTAGCGGCGGCAGCGATCGCGTTTGGTGCATCTGTGAGCATTCGCGCTTCACCTTCGTTGATCAAAAGGATGTCGACCTTTTTTAGAACCTTGGCAAGATCCTCACGACGGCTTTGAATCCAAAAGTTCATAGTGTCGGAACCCACAAATCGTGGATTTTTCACCTGCTCTAAAACACGCAACTGAAGATCCGGAGAGATGTTCGCAAGAAACACAAACGGAGTGTCTTTGTAATGTTCCGGAAGCTCTGGGTTGAAGTGCTCAAAAACATTGAGATCGGTTTTTAAGGTGATCGCTTCATTCATGTCAGATCGGTATTCACCGGCCCAGTGGAAGGTTTTTCCGGGAACTTTCATGAGACCTGAAGTGTCGACAGTGCGATCCTTCAACATGCGAAGATCTTTGTCGTCATAGTCTTCACCAACAACGCCGACGACTCTAACACCCGCAAACAGTGACGCCGCCATAGAAAAATAATTTGCAGAGCCTCCGAGAGCCTTCTCAACGGCGCTTCTGGGGGTTTTGATGCTATCGTAAGCCAAACTTCCAACGACTAAAATGTCAGACATAGTTGATCCTCTTCTTGAGTTAAATTTGATTGATGGTGGACACGTCGATTTTATAATCTTCAGGGACAAAAGGTTCACGCATGGTCACAGGATGATCCGATCGCTTGACCGCCATCGAACCTGGATGCTGTTCGTAAAAAGAGGTGAGCTGCCCACAAGCCGCAAAAATATCTCGGCCCATGGTCCTTCTCAAAAGCACGTGGGACCCAAGAGCCATAAGCTCATCCTGGAATTCTCTAACCGTTTCATCAGAAGGCCGCTCATATCCCGAACCTGGATGCTCGTTAAACGGGATCAAATTGATTTTACTAGGAATTGAGCGCGTTAGTTTGTGCAGTCTGCGAGCGTCTTCGAGAGAGTCTGTCACGCCTTTAAGGAGCACGTACTCAAAAGTGATCCGGTCTTTAGATTCGCGGTAATGCTGCTTGCAGGCATCAAGTAGCATTTCGATGTTGTAAAGTTTGTTGATGGGCATGACCTGAGAACGAATTTCGTCGGTCGTTCCATTCAAACTCACAGCAAGACGAACGCGGTTCTTCGCCACCAGCGGCATTTGTGGCACTAAGCCTGAAGTCGAAACCGTGATCTTTCGGCGCGAGAAACCGGCGCCCCAGGGAGCATTGAGGATATCGATGGCCTTAAAGACCGCATCGGTATTGTCGAGAGGCTCGCCCATCCCCATAAAAACAATATTTGAAATCCGAAGGTCAGGGGCCAAAGCATCTGAGACTTGCATGAATTGGCCAACGATCTCATCAGCGCGCAAGCGGCGCTTGAGTTTTTGTTTCCCGGTGAAACAAAATTTGCAGCCCATGTTGCATCCAATTTCACTAGAAATACAAAGGGTCAGGCGGTCTTTGGATGGGATAATAACGGCCTCAACGGTATTCCCGCTGCCGACATCGAAAAGAAATTTTTGGGTGCCATCCAGCTTGCTTTTTTGATGGGAGACGATTTTAGGTTTTGCAAAAGTTAAAAGGCCAGGTAACTCTTCACGGAATGATTTAGACAGGTCGCTCATTTGCTCGAGGGTTTCCACACGCTTTTCATAGACCCACTTAAAGATCTGCTGGGCGCGAAACTTTTCTTTCCCACGGCCTTTGAGAAAGGCCTCCAGCTCTTCGAGCGTAAGCCCATAAAATGGAATTTGTTCTGCTAGCATAGGTGCCTGTCATACCCAAATTTGCGCTCTTTGGCTAGGTAATTGCCCTAATTTGAGCTGACGTAGTTGAAAATATTCACAAGACGGTCGGAAACAGTGTCTTCATCAACACCGCCCCCACTGGCACCATCCGAAACGGCGTCGACCATTTCAGGAGTGATTAAATCTCCCGCCTGAACTCCAGCCTGTGCCAGCGGCGATCCACTCTGTATAAAACTCACACGCCAGCCTTTTTCTTCCCTTGTCATGTGGATTTGGTTGGGAAGATCGTCCCACTGCTGTTCCATTTGCACTACCAGATCCTCATTGACGTTTAAACTGGGGCCGGAGGCTGGAGGGGGAAGATTATTACTGGGAAGAGCTTTGTCGACACTTGTGACTGGAGTGTCGGGAGGTGCCGCAGGCTCAAGGCTCGATTGATCGACGGCATCTTCAGGCGGAGGGGTTGCCGGCTCGGGTTGACTTTCCACCACTGGAGGTGGTGGGACAGGAGCGGTGTATCGCCCGATTCCAAAACCCAAGACAAGACCGATGAGAAGAAGGCCCACATATTTCATGTTCATGGCGGGAATATAGTCCCAAATGGAGAGAAAATTCAAGGGAGAACCAAGGTCTCAATGTTCTAGGATATACTTTTTAAGCTCTGGAATCCCACAAGGCACACATCCTACCTTGCCCACGACAACTCCGGCGGCGAAGTTTGCGAGAATGCAGCTTTTTTCTAATCCAAACCCCGCCGCAACTCCAAGAGCCAGGGCCGCGATCACGGTATCCCCCGCGCCGGTGACATCAAAAACCTGTCTTGCGTAAGTTGGGACATGAGTCACTTTTCCGCCTGTAAAAATTGTCATTCCTTCTCGGCCTTGGGTGAGGACGATTTCGGAAGCTCCGGTTTTTTCTTGAAGGGCTTGGCAGACGCGGGTGACTTTATCCGGATGATCACGAAGATCGTCGAAATCCAAACCCGACAGAGTGACACCTTCTTCGTAGTTCGGCTTGAGCAAATCAACGCCCTTGTAGTACGAGCAAGGAGTTCCGCGGTTGGGATCGAGCAGTATCTTTTTTTTATGTTTATGACTGATGGAAATGAGCTGAGCTAGGCAGGCTTCGCTCAACACGCCTTTGGCGTAATCCTCTAAAACGACGACACTACAATCATCAATGGATTTTTGAAACTGCGCGATGAGGCTGCGCTCCACTTCCGGCGTGAGATGGCGACGAAGTTCGTAGTCAACGCGTACGAGATGGTGATGCTTGGCCATGACTCGGGTTTTCCGAGTCGTTGGCCGGTGAGGGTCAACGACGAGATAGTCCGTTGAGATCTTGTTCTGATAAAACAGGTCTCGAAGAGCATCACCGCCAAAGTCCTTACCGATAACACCAACCAGGCGAGGCTCGCCGCCAAGGCTCAGAATGTTTTGAGCCACGTTCCCTGCAAGTCCCAGGCGCTTGTCTTCTTCGGAAACTTCAAGCACTGGAACGGGCGCTTCGGGGCTGATGCGCCGGACATCACCGAGAACGTATTCATCCAGACCCACGTCACCGACAACTAGGACGCGATGTCCTGAGAGAGAACTTAAAGTGTTGATGAGATCAGTCTTGTGCGACGCTTCAATTCCCAGTTCGCGAACTTGTAAGGTTGTGCCCATGATTTTTGGTATCACGAACTAACACTCTAACGCAACACTTCTTAGATGGACACTTATCGACCTTCTTCGAGAGACCGACTATGATGTGCGAAGTTTTTATTTTATGTGAATCCCGTGTTACGTCTTGGCAACACCGTGGAGCTTAAAGGAGATTTTTGTTATGGTAGAGCCACATTTAAATGGCCCTTTGTTTCGCAACGCGATCCAGTCTCTCGAAGAGGCTGGCAAACTCATCAATTGCGATCCCAATGTGATGGAGCGACTCAAGCGTCCGAAACGTTGTATTGCCGTGAGCGTACCAACGCGAATGGATGACTATTCTGTAAAAGTTTTTACTGGGTATCGAGTTCAATACAGTTCGACTCTTGGGCCTTTCAAGGGTGGTATTCGTTATCACGAAAAAGTTGACATGGCTGAAGTTGTTGGCCTTGCCTCCCTCATGACATTTAAAAATTCTGTTTTGGGACTTCCTCTTGGTGGAGCTAAGGGGGGCGTGTCTGTCGATCCTAACAAGCTCAGCAAAACTGAAAAACAAAATCTCACGCGACGTTACACGAGTGAAATGGGCGCCTTCATCGGCCCCACAAAAGACATCCCAGCTCCTGATGTCGGTACCGATGCGCAAACCATGGCGTGGATCATGGACACCTATTCGCAAGAGTCCGGTTATTCCCAACCTGGTGTTGTCACCGGAAAGCCCGTCGAGATCGGTGGTTCTCTCGGTCGCGTCAGCGCGACTGGTCTCGGTGTTATTTATGTGACTGAACGTGCCTTTGAAAAAATGGGCAAAAAGATGGCTGGCTCCACGATCGCGATTCAAGGATTCGGAAACGTGGGTTCTTTCGCGGCTCAATTTGGTCATAACCTTGGAGCTAAAATTGTTGCTGTCAGCGATGTGAATGGCGCCATCTTCAACGGTGACGGTCTCAACATTCCAGATGTGCTTGAGTATGTCACTTCTCACAAAACCGTAAAGGGCTATCCGAAGTCCGAAGCTATCACTAACGAACAGCTCATCACCCTTGATGTCGATGCACTTTTACCGTGCGCCCTTGAGGGAATTATCGACGTTCACAATGCGCCCAATGTAAAAGCGAAGATGATTATCGAAGGCGCGAATGGTCCTGTCACTATCGACGGTTCTAAAATTTTGCACGAAAAAGGTGTTTTTGTGGTCCCCGATATTATCGCCAACGGTGGCGGGGTCATCGTGAGTTATTTTGAATGGGTTCAAGATATCATGTCATTTTTCTGGAATGAAGAAGAGATCAATTCCCGCTTGAAGCAGATCATTACTAAAGCCTTTGACGTCGGTTACAATCTCCACAAAGAGAAAAAAGTGGATATGAGATTGGCTGCAATGGCTTGCGCCGTTCAACGTCTTGAAAAAGCGATGTTGCTACGAGGTCTATATCCTCGGTGACATCCCTTAAACCTTGGCTTTGGCTCCCTCCTCAAATGGCCCACGATATTTTCGCTCCGGCGGCGCTGGGCCTTATGTCGATTCTCCCAGATCGAGCCATCCCAGAGTGGAAGAAGTTTTCCTGGCGAGGTCTTGAGTTTCCAAACCGTTTAGGGATTGCCGGCGGAGTCGATAAGAATGCTGACCACATCAGGACCTGGTGGAATCTCGGCGTTGGTTTTGTCGAAATCGGGACCATCACGCCTAAGAGTCAACGGGCCAATCCTGGAAAAATTTTGGATCGAGATAATTCGAGTTTTTCACTCTGGAATCGCATGGGATTTCCGAGTCAGGGTTCCGACGTCGTGCTGAGGAATCTTCAGAAGATCAAACGGCCTCACCGCTCTCCTATCTTCGTCAACATTGGTAAAAATCGAGACACTCCTTTAGAAAAAGCAGCTCAAGACTATGTCGCCTTGGTGGATAAGTTTCGCTTCAATGCCGATGCGTTTGTTGTGAACGTCAGTAGTCCTAACACTCCAGGGCTGAGAGATCTGCAAAACCCTCAGACGATCAAAAATCTCCTACTTCCGATCGTGACCCACGGCCGGCAAGAGAGAGAAGTTCCAGTTTTGGTGAAACTGAGTCCCGATCTTTCTCTGGAAGATTTGCAAGGGACGATGGAGTCGTGTCTAGAAGTTGGTGTCGATGGTTTTGTGCTCACAAATACGACTATTCAAGGGAATCGCCCTGAGAAGTTTCCTTCTGAAGGAGGAGTTTCAGGGGGTCCATTGACGGAGGTATCCCGTCGAATTCTAGGGCAAGCAAAAAAGATTTTAGAACATACCCAGAGCGACAAATTGCTGATCTCTGTGGGAGGAATTTTGAACGCGGATGAAATAAAAATTCGACTCGACCTGGGCGCTGATCTTGTCCAAGTTTACTCTGCGTTTATTTTTGAGGGACCTAGCTTTTTTAGAAAAACGGCCGAGGAGTTTTCTTCATGATCAAACGTCGCAACTATTGGATCCCCGTAGTCGCCGGGTTTATCAAAAGGGATCACCAGGTCCTCGTTGGTCTACGCCCGCAGACGGATTCGCTGGCCGGCTTGTGGGAATTCCCTGGAGGAAAGATTGAACCTGGAGAATCTCCCGAAGAAGCCCTCATCCGAGAGCTTCGCGAAGAGCTCGACGTCGAGGCCGAGGTTGGCGAACTTCTGCTCGCGTGCACCCACACCTACGAAGACGTAGGAATTTTAATTTTGTTTTACGAAGTCAAATTTTGGAAAGGTGAACCTAAAACCAAACATCACACGCGCTTAGAATGGATCAAATACCAAGAATTGCGCCAGCGTGAAATTCCTGAAGCCAACAAAAAGATCTTGGATCGAATCCTAAGCGCGTTAGAAGATTAGATCGATGGGGAGTTCACCGAAAGTTCTTTTTCTCTTTCAAAACCTAACCCCCGCATCAGAAAACCTGCTCCGCTTTCATAAAAGTTTAGGTTTTGAGATCTCGGTGCTGACGCAAAAAAACTTCATCCCTCCACGAGATCTGGATTTCGAGTGGCTTTGCGCTATGAAGACGTGGTCGTTTTTTGAGATCACCCGAGTTTCCCTCCATCTCTTTATGCGCAAGTTTGATATTATTCATGGAGTGGCTGACGATTTGAGTCGCACCCCCATCGTTAAATTCCTGCTTTTGAGTCAAAACTTCAAAGCGCTTCATCACACAAAAGCGGTCCTCTCGATTTTTTCGGAGATGAGCTTGCAGGAGCGGATCCTTCTCCTGCTTACCGCCAAGGGATGGGACGGCATCATCTTTCACTCAAAAGACATTGCTCACTCCGATACGCTAAGAGCTCAGATTCCAGAAAAACTTTGGAATCAATTCAAGCCTATCAAAACGCTCGACTTTCCAAGCCAGCTTCACTGGCTGACCCCTTACGACACCATTCAGCTGCAGAAGTTTGGAGACTTTTCGGATCGGCAGGTTGTTTATTTGCCGGGATCCTTTTCACAACTCGAAGACCAACATCTTCAATTTATGATTAAGACTCACCAGGTCCGTCAGAACATTGTTTATGTTTTAAGCTCATGGGGAGGACTTCCCTTACGGCGCCAAAAAATCTGGCTCCACCAACTCGATGAGCATGGGCTCGGCGGACATTTTTTAGTTCTAGAACAGCCGTGGTTTCATCTGCGGCACCCATCGCTTGTGGTCGATCTTTCCCATCTGAAACTATCAATGGCCGATCTTTTAGATCGATTGCTTTGGATTGAGGGTCAGAAGCATCAAGCCATCCTCTCTGAAACTCAAGTCAAACAACTCGACATGTTTAGGAATCGACCCACTCCGACCTGGGTGCATAAGCAAGGGCAAGAATTGGGCATCATCCCCGAAAGCTCAGAAGATTATGATAGCACCCATCTCATCGACCAAATGCAGAATGAGATTTCGCGATTTTACAGCTCGATGCTCATATAAGATTGACCCGGGCCAGACCCTTTGTTCATCCTAAATAGGATGTTTAATAAAACGCTCCTTCCTCCATCTTTAAATATTTGCCTTACAGGTTACAAGATTCCAATTCAGGGACGAGCTTCCGACCACGGCTTCTTATGGCCCCTGGCAAAGGGCCTGGCAGCGGCTGGCCATAAGGTCACGGTACTTTCTGCAAAAAGTCCACTTGGCAAAGCTGAGATTGAACGCGATGGTGTTACGGCTCACTACTTGTATGAAGGCTACCCGAACTACGCACATCTGAAATTCGAAGATGCTGTCCACGAGAAGTTTCATCAGCTGCATACTGGAGAATCTCCTTTTCATCTCGTCCACAGTATCGATGCTTCCGCTTATCGAATCGCAAAAAAAAAGAAGCAGTACAAAGTCTGTGTCGCCTACGATGTTGACGCCACACAAATGTCGCAAATTTTTTCTATCTTGGGAATGCGCCAAGACACCCTTGGGGGTCAACTGGCCACGGCCCTTGCGGTCACCTACAAGTTTTTAACCACATACCTTTCTCGTGATCGTAAAATTCTAGCCTCTGCAAATGGAATTTTCGTGACGACGCCACTTCAGCGGATCGTGCTGGAACGCTACTATCTGTACCCTGACTTTCACACTTACAACGTACCTTACGGCATTGATTTGGGAGACCTCTCGCCGCGCGAAGAAACTCTCAATCTCAAAAAAGAGTTGGGGCTGCCAACTTCGTCTCAGGTTGTTGTCACTTTGACCGACATGACCCAGGCCGAAGAAACTATCAATTTGCTTTATGCTTTTGAGCGCGTGGCAGTGAAAAAAAATAACGCTTACCTGGTGATTTTAGGCAACGGTCCGAAATGGAGGGACATTGAATTTCAGGTTTTTAATTTGGCGCTTGGTGGCCGAGTGCGTATGCCAGGAGCCATCAAAAGCTCCTCACTTTCTGATTACATTTCCATCAGCGACGTTTTTGTAGATATGAGCTCTCGAACAACGGGGTTTGAAACAAGCGTCATTGAAGCCATGGCCCAGAAAAAAGTGATCGTTGGTTCAGAGGTCAGTCCCATTGCAAATATTGTAGAAGATGGCATTGATGGGTTTTTATTGCGGCCTGCGGATGTCTATTCACTTTCCCAACTTTTACTCAGTTTGTTTTCATCCCACATCGACTCCCAAGACATCGGTGAAAAAGCCCGTACAAAGGTTTTAAATATCTTTGATACCAACAAGATGATTTCAGGACTGATTGAATCGTATCGCCGCATTTTATTGAACTCGGGCTGGTATCATCTCAACAAAAAAAAGACCCGACTCCCCCGTCCCAAATGGGCGAATTAATCGCGCATCATCATCTAGTCTAGTTTGTAGAGTTACATATGACATTGACGCATAATATAGCAACTGATTTTGTCTACCATAGTGGCAAAACTTAAGTATAATTTGAATGTAATCAATCACTTGCATTCGACGGAGATCCCATGACGAAAGCTGATCTGATCAACAAAGTTTCAGAAAAAGCCGGCATTACCCGCGTGAAAGCCGAAACTGTGGTGAACACCATTTTTGATACAATGGTTGAAGCTCTCATGCGAAATGATCGAATTGAGATTCGCGGCTTTGGTTCTTTTGTAAACCGACTCTATGACTCCTACCAAGGACGAAATCCCAGAACCGGCGAAGTGATTAATGTAGAAGAGAAAAAGCTCCCATTTTTTAAAGTCGGCAAAGAGCTTAAAGAAGAAATCAACGACGGCCCTCAAAAAAAGTGACAATTCCTGGCAAGGCTTCGTAAAATAATTCACATTTTGTGAATTGTCTTTCATCGTCTCGCCTCTTGGTACAATATCCAATCAGACATGGTGACCAAGATGGTGAACCTCAATTCCAGACTCAGTTTGCTGACAATCCTCGGTCTCGTAGGGACGCTCGTGGCCTGCGGAAAAGGCGACTTTCAAGGCCACGAAACCCCTGTGGATGGCCTGATTCCTACAATTTACTACATCCCGGTGATCAAACCGGAAGACTCAAAAAGTCATTGCACCACTCAAGTAGCGCCCATGAACACGTCAGATAAGGGCGAAAAAACTTCTCTTTGCGTGTCTGATATTAAAAATTGCAGAATGCAGGGATCTTGCGTGATCGTGGGCTCTTCCGGCGCCAATATTTTTCAATACAGATCTGGTTCAGGAGCTCAGAGCGTTTTTTCAAAAGGAAGTCTCAGCAAATGCCCCTTCGGAATGGGCGTAAAAAACATTTGCCTAGATCCGTATTTTTCCATCGCCGCCGACCCTAAATATTTTAGTCCTGGCGACGTCCTCTTTATCGATCAACTCTATGGAATTGTCCTTCCCTCGGGCGAAATTCACAGCGGCTACGTTATCGTTCGTGACCAAGGTGGATCCATCAAAGGAACCGAGCGTTTTGATTTTTTTATTGGCTTTGATGATCCCGACGATGCGACTCACATCTTTGTCCATATGGGATTCGGGGATCCAAAGACTCGGCTCAGCTTTCGAAAAATTAGCGACGATATGGCTAATCAGGTTCGGCTCAGCCGTGCTTATCCTGACATTCCCGACGGCGTGAAAGCCATCGGGAAAGCGAAAGCATTTTAAACTGGAGCACGACACTGTTGGTCGGAATTTCGGACGTTTGGGGGGCTTTTGTGGGATTTGAGCTTCGCCTCGGGATTGCACCTGGCCCTGTTCATGGTTTGCCCCTACTGCTCTGTTTCTACCTCTGTCATCGCGTCTGGTTCCTTCGTTCGAAAAATCGATGGAATCCAACTTCGTCGGTTTCTCTGTAAGTCCTGCGAAAAGACCTTCTCTGATGCCACATTTGAAGCCTGCTACAGACAGAAAAAACGACACCTCAATAGGCTCATCTATGAAAACATTTGCTCCGGCGTCTCGCAAAGGCGAGTCGCTCTGAGCTACCGGATCCACAGACGCACTGTCGTCCGAAAGATCCTATTTCTGGCAACTCAGGCCGAGATCTGGCTCAGGGAACATAACCAAGCTCTTTCCAAAGCCAAGTGCGTTGAGCTTGACGAGATGGAAACCGTTGAGCACACCAAGTGCAAACCTGTCTCTATCGCCGTAATGGTAGAGTCAAAGACGCGTCGAATTTTAGCGATGGATGTGGCGCGGATGCCGGCCAAAGGGCTTTTGGCTAAGATCTCTCGTAAGAAATACGGCCCCAGACCTGATGAGAGAGCTAAAGTTCGAAGGGACCTTTTAAAGTCCGTGACCTCACTGATCAGTCCGACAGCCGAGATCAAATCCGATGAGCACCCAGGGTATCCGAGTCAGATCAGGGAGTTCTTCCCTCATGCTAGGCACCGGTTTTTTAAGGGCCGCCGGGCCTGCGTGACAGGTCAAGGGGAGCTCAAACGAGGGGGTTTTGATCCGATCTTTTCGATCAACCACACCTGTGCGATGCACAGGGCGAACATCAACAGGCTTTTTCGAAGAACTTGGTGCACGAGCAAGCGAATGGATCGGCTCAAAGCCCATTTGACGATGTATATGGCCTACCACAACCTGTTCTTACTCGAACATCCCGCAAGATAAAGACAAAAATCCAGAGATCAAAACTTCCACCCCACGTCCGGGTGAAAATTCACCGACAGTGTTGTGCTCCAGTTTATGAACGGTACTGGCAAGAGGCATTGAGATTGACGACAGCCTCGCCGATCGGAAGCTCAAGACTAGAACCATAAACGTCTTGTCCAAACGCACTTCCCTGACGGCCATGATCGGTATCGATTTGTAGGCTCAGGGTTGGGCCTTGATAAATACGAACGGCAGTATCATAAACTGCAGCCGTCTGGCGTACGAATTGAATTTTTTCTTTTAAGATCAATTTGCCATTTGAAGCGTATTTAACAGTTGCGACATCGTTGACGACTTGAACTTGAATACGACGATCCGCCAAGCACTGAATGTTGACAGCTGAGGCTTCAACCGAAGCTACAACGATAGCCAAAATAGAGAGGCCGAGGAGAGAGGCTTTTTTCATGGATTTTCCTTTGGTGAGACTTTCGAAAAGAGGCTTTTGACACAATTTGTTAAAAATCTCAACCTAAAGGTCACACGTGCGAGCCAATTGTAAAATTAATACCTGGCCACCTAATATTGCCTCAAGGGCCCATGCCATATTGGCATACGTTCACGGCATAAGTTACTAGTGGATCCTCGTTACAGATAAAAGGGTCGAGCGGACTGTAGATTTTTAAATTGAAAGATGAGCATAAAAAGGCGGTCCAATCCTAGAGCTACACCCGAAGAGGGCGGCATTCCTAGCTCAAGAATTTCTAGGAAAGCTTCGTCTAACGGCGCCACTTTTTTGCCGAGGGCTTTTTTGCTTTTGATATCTGCTAAAAATCTCTGTCGTTGGACATAGGGGTCATTGAGCTCGTTATAAGCATTGGCAAGTTCGACGCCTTTCCAATAAAACTCGAACCGCTCGGCCCATCCATCAGTACCCACTTTTGCAAGCGCCGCCTGTGAAGGTGGATAATCCGTCATGAAAAAAGGTTCGGCGCCCAGATGAGGTTCGATTTTTTCGACGTACAATCGATGATAGAGATCATCCCAACTATCGTCATCTGTCGGCGACAAATCATTTTTTTCGGCGAGGGCCCAAAGCTCACTACGTGTTGTTTGAGGGGTGAGTTTGAAATCCAAGAATTTCGCGAACACGTCCCTGCAGGAAATTTCTTGAAAGCTTTTCTCGAGAGGCGGTTTTGCATAAACAGCGAGTAAATGCGCCATCAAGTCATGAATGTCTTTTTTGATCTCAGTCAAACCTTCGTAAGCGCGGTACCACTCTAACATCAAAAACTCTGGCTGATGAAGATCAGATTTTTCGCCGTTTCGAAAGCAGGGTTTGATCTCAAACACTTTTTGGAGACCTTGGAACAAGCTTTTTTTCAAATGGAGTTCAGGACTGCTGGGCAAGAAAAGAGTTTGAGTTGATCGACCCATTTTGAACTGGGTTTCAAAAAGCTCGATGTGAGGCTCTGGGGCCGCCGCTCGCATCAAGTTTGGAGTGAGTACGGCAACAAATCCTCGCTCTCGGAAAAAACCCGTGACCGCCTGCAAGAAGCTGTCCCACTGAAAGAATAAATCAGGATTTGAATGATTTTTTTCTTTCAGCGACGGCGCGAGTAGCACGACATTTGAGGCTTCCCACACGTCGCTTTTGAAAGTGCCAAAAACCTGTACGACATCTCCGGAAACAACGATGTCCCTGGCCGCAAACTTATTTCCATCTTTACCCACCAAGCTGGCTTTGGAGAAATTAACGGCGTGGCTCTGCACGCGTCCTAAGAAATGCGGCGAGGAAGGCTCTTCAAGATCAGCAAGCCTCCCCACGATACCCTCGTTCTTCATTGGCGAGGGGTACGACTCCCACGAGTTCTGTATAAAACTCCATCTATGTTCAGGAAAAGTCATGGGCCCTCCGACTTGAGAGGGTGTTCGCCTAGTTTTACGACAATTTCAATGACTTTTTTTTTCAAACAGACTATCCCTAGAGACCAGCCTTGGAGATTCACAATATGGAATTAGATCTGCATCAAACACTGAATGCGCTTCGATCCAGAGCCGATTGGGTGGGCCTCAGACAGGTTCGCGAGAACACTCGAACGCGATCTCTCCGAAATAAAAAACCTGAGGTTTTTGGAGACACCTTCGATCAGGGAATCATGATCGAAGTTTTAGTTGGTGAGCATTTTGGCTATTGCTCTACGCAAGACCTGTCTTTTTCGGGACTCATCAAAGCCTGTGATCGTGCCGTCAAAATTGCCCAGTCGGCAGGGCCTTTTAAAGTTGCATCTTTTAGTCAAGAAATGCGACCTCGCTCTGTAGGTCACTATCGTGGCCCTTATCAAATGGGAATTGACAGTCTTTCAACCGATGAAATTTACGATGTCTTGTTCGCGGGCTGTGATGCGCTCAAAGTCTCTGAACGCATCCTTACAACCGAAGCCATGGTTCAGATGACTGAGGCCGAACATTACATGGTTTCTAGCTCAGGCACCGATATCCATCAAACGTATCTCATGATGTGGACCAACTTTGTTGCAACAGCCGGCACTGAGACTGACTTTCAAAAACGATCCGACAATGGCTGGGTCGCCCACTGTTACCAACAAGGTCTTGAAGGTTTCAATAAATCCTTGATTCAAGACCGCTGCGCGCGAGTTGGGCACGAAGCTGTCGAACTTTTGTTTGCAAGCAATTGCCCCACAGGAGCTATGGATGTGATCCTTGCTCCCGATCAGATGATGCTTCAGATTCACGAATCCATTGGTCACCCTCTGGAGTTGGATCGAATTTTAGGGGATGAGCGAAACTACGCTGGTTCTAGCTTTGTGAAGCTCGAAGACTTCGGACAGCTACAGTATGGCTCATCACTGATGAACGTCGTCTTTGATCCGACAATCAAAGGCGAGCTCGCCTCCTATGCGTTTGATGACTGTGGGAACAGGGCGCACAAAGAGCACCTGATTAAAGATGGAGTTTTGGTGCGTGGACTGGGCAGCTTAGAGAGCCAGTTTCGCTCTGGACTTCCAGGAGTTGCAAATTTTCGCGCCAGCAGTTGGAACCGACCTCCCATTGATCGCATGGCTAACATCAATTTAGAACCTGGACACACCCCTCTCGGAGAGATGATTCGCGATATCGAAAAGGGAATCATCATGCACTCCAATAAATCTTGGTCGATCGATGACTACCGCAATAAATTTCAATTCACTTGCGAATATGCACAGATGATTGAGGACGGCCGCATCACTCGCACTGTAAAAAATCCGAACTATAAAGGCGAGACTTTGGATTTCTGGCGTAAACTCAAAATGGTCGGTGACGTCTCAACACTTGAGTCATTCGGGACGCCCTACTGTGGTAAAGGTGAGCCAAGCCAGGTGATTCGAGTGGGTCATGCATCGCCTTACTGTCGTTTTTCAAACATCGATGTTTTTGGAGGCGCTTAATGGGATCCCTACTTGAGATTGCCGAAAATCATTTTTTTGAATTAGGTAAAACACTTCTTAATGCGCTTCACGAAAAAGAAGAACTCAACGTCAGCTTGCATTTTGAAAACAGCACGTTTGTTCGTTTTAATAAGTCCAAAGTGCGCCAAGGTGGTTGTGTTGAGCAGTCTGTAATGAGCCTCCAATTCCAAAACAAAGGGCGATCGTTAAAATACTCCTTTGGTTTGACCGGGCATATGAGCCAGGACGTGGAAATGGGCTTTGAGTGTTTGCAACAAGCTCGGCACGACCTTCCCCATGTCCCAGTGGATCCTTTTCTGATTCCATTTTCAAATGGAGGCGGTGAAAGTACAAAAGAGCACTCTAAGGGAAAACTTCTAGAGTCTGAATTGGTGATTCCAAGCATCTGCGAGACCGTCAAAGATCAAGACTTCGTCGGATTTTACACCTCGGGCCCGCTCGCTGTTGGCAGCATGAACTCTGCTGGCCAAAAGCATTGGTTTTCTACCGAGAGTTTTTTTCTAGACTATTCACTCTACCATGCTCAAAGAGCCGTTAAATCAACCTATGCGGCCCAAAATTGGAGTCAGACTCAATTTCAGGAGAACTTTGCGGATGCCGCCCGCAATATTGAGATTCTCAAGCGGCCTAAAATTAAGGTCCCTCGCGGTCGTCACCGTGTGTACCTCGCGCCAACGGCTGTCAGCGACCTTACTGGAATCATCAACTGGGGAGCTCTCAGCTACTCTCAAGCGCGGCGTGGAGACTGTGGTCTTCACAAGGTTTTTCATAAAGAGCGCAGTCTTTCTCCACTTTTGAACCTCAAAGAGAATTTTAGCTTAGGGCTGAGCCCGCGTTTCAACCCGCGAGGAGAAGTCGCACCTACGGAAATCGAGCTCATCTCTCAAGGGCAGTTGAAGAATATGCTCGTGTCCACGCGTTCGTCCAAAGAGTTTGATGTTGCCTCAAATCAGGCCTCTGACACTGAAACCCCACGGTCTCTTGAAATCGGACGCGGGTCCCTTGCTAAAAATCAGATTTTTGATGAGCTGAACACTGGAATTTACATTTCCAATCTTCACTATTTAAACTGGAGTGATGTACTTTCGGGGCGATTCACGGGGATGACTCGTTATGCTTGCTTTTGGGTTGAGAATAAAGAGGTCGTAGGTCCCATTGAAGACATGCGATTTGATGTCAGCCTCCTGGACTGCCTAGGGGACCATCTTTTGGCTGTCACCGACTTTCAGGAGCTGTTCCCAAATGTTGACACTTACGAATCACGACATTTGGGAGGATGTAAAGTTCCCGGTCTCTTAATAGATCAATTCAATTTAACTCTCTGACATCAAATTAGAAGATTGACAGTAAACTCGATTGATATCCGCGTTATCGTGACTTAAACTGAATAAACCAAAGGAGATCCCCGTGGCTAACAAATTTAGTTTTAACAATATCCTCACCGATATTAGTAAGATCGCTAACTTGGATTTTTTAAAAAAAGAAATTTCTAAAGTTGCGACCGACATTAAAAATCTTAAGTCCGTGAAACAGGCGGAGTCTCGGTACAAAGTTTTGACGAAAAAAATTACGGTCGCTCAAAAACAAGTGGATCGCGAAGTTCATGCTAAAGTGACCCAAGTAAAAAAGGCCGCTGCTCAGCTCGAAAAAACACTGGAAAGTTATAAAAAGAAACTCTCCACTCACAAGAAAAAGGCCAAAAAAGCTGGCGCTAAACGAAAAGTCAAAAAAGTCGTTAGAAAAGCGCGCCGGGCCTGAAAAAGTTCTCCAAAGTTAACATTGAGATAAGTAACGTCTGTAACTTGCAATGCAGCTTTTGCCCCGAAGTGATTCGGGACAAGGGCTTCATGAAGCTGCCGCTCTTTCAAAAAATCATCTCCGAAGTCGCACCCCTGACCGACCAAGTATGTATGCACTTAATGGGGGATCCCCTCGTTCACCCCCAGCTTCCTGAAATGGTCGAAATTTGCCACGAGTCTAAAGTCCCAATATTTCTGGTTACAAATGGTGTTCTGCTCAGAGAAAAGCAGGTTCAGCTCTTACTCCATCCGGCCTTCCGCCAAATTAATTTTTCCCTCCACAGTTTTTCTGACAACTACCCTGATCGAGACCCCAGCGATTATCTGGCGCGTATCATCCGTTTTACAGAAATGGCCTTTAAAGTCCGCCCTGATCTTTATATCAACTACCGACTCTGGAACCTCCAGCACCCCACCTCGGTTGCGAAACAGAATCAGTTGATTTTAGAGGCTTTGGAGCAGCACTTTGGCTTTCAATGCCCTAGGGATCTTGATGTCAGGAACCAAAAAAGTGTCCCTGTGAAAAACCGCCTTTACCTCCATTTTGATACCGAGTTTATCTGGCCCTCGCTGGATTTGCCTGTTCTTGGGGAAAAAGGGCGCTGTTACGGCTTAAAATCCCACTTTGGCGTTCTCGTTGATGGGACTGTTGTGCCTTGTTGCCTTGATAAAGAGGCCGCTATTCCTCTTGGAAATATAGGAACCCAAAGACTGACTGACATCCTTAGCGGCGCTCGAGCCCAGAACCTTGTGAAAGGCTTTGAACGTGGGGTCCTGCTCGATCCCCTCTGTCAACGCTGCCAGTACATCACTCGTTTTCAGTAGCGTATGTTGTTTACTCGGCATTTTTGTGATATTTTTCCTGCAAATTTCTAGAGGAGTGTCCATGTCTCAGTTTCCAAGTCTGAAGTCTCTCGATTCGTCTCAAGAATTTGCTGGCCGTCATATCGGGCCCGATGACCATGACATCAAAGTTATGCTTCAGGAGTTGGGATTTCAGTCTTTGGGCGAAGTCGCTGATCGTATCGTTCCTCAAGCGATTCGCACTTCAAAACCTCTCCAAGCCGGCAAAGGGGTTTCCGAGCATGAGCTTTTGAGCTATTTACGCCAGATGATGAGTCAAAACCGCGTGCTCCACTCAATGATTGGGATGGGTTATCACGACTGCATAACACCCACTGTGATCCAACGGAACATTCTCGAGAATCCAGTTTGGTATACTGCCTACACTCCATACCAAGCAGAAATTGCCCAAGGACGAATGGAGGCTCTTCTCAACTTTCAGACGGCCGTTCGCGATCTCACTGGGATGGATATTGCTAACGCCTCTCTTTTGGACGAAGGAACTGCCGTTGCCGAAGCTCTGACCATGGCTCACTCCGTTTCGAAACATCAAAAACGCACTCAATTTGTGGTTTCGCCTCACCTCCATCCGCATTCCATGGAGGTGTTAAACACGCGAATTTCACCTTTGGGATTTAAGGCTCGTTTTGAAGAGCCAAAAAAAGCAGACCTCAAAGAAGCTTTCGCGCTGATCTTGCAATACCCGAACTCCGAAGGAACGATCGAAGACCATCGACAACTTGTGGAGAAGGCTCATGCTGACGGCGTGCTTGTGATCGTTGCTACTGATTTAATGGCTCTTACCTTACTGACTCCTCCGGGAGAATGGGGAGCTGACATCGTTGTAGGCAATAGCCAACGTTTTGGGGTTCCACTTGGATTTGGTGGACCTCATGCTGCTTTTCTTGCGACACGTGAGGCTTACAAAAGATCTATCCCTGGTCGTCTTATCGGAGTGTCCGTAGACTCTTCGGGCAAACAGGCGCTACGCTTAGCCCTACAAACCCGTGAGCAGCACATCCGCCGCGAAAAAGCGACGAGCAACATCTGCACAGCGCAGGTTCTTCTCGCCAACATGGCTAGTATGTATGCTGTCTATCATGGACCTCAAGGCCTTAAGAAAATCGCACAGCGAATTCACCGGGTGACCGAAGTTATGGCTGAAGGTCTTCGTCAGCTGGGATATGATATCGCAACGGACCCTGTATTTGATACCATCCGAGTTCCAGTCAGCGACAGTCAAAGACAACAGATCATTCAAGCCGCTGAGAACCTTGAGCTCAACTATCGTGTGACCGATCCGAAGGCTCTCATTCTGTCAGTCAATGAAACAACAACGACAGAGATTGTTAAAAAAGTTTGGACGTCTTTTTCTCAAGGCAAATCAGTCTCAATTGATGTCCATGAAATCGACTCAAAGTTAAAATCGTCGTGGCCAGCGGCTCTGGTTCGTCAGTCGGAGTATCTGACAAACCCCGTTTTTAACTCTCATCATTCAGAAACCGAACTTCTGCGATACATCCATCACTTGCAAAATAAGGATCTAACTCTGACTCATTCTATGATTCCGCTGGGATCCTGCACGATGAAGCTCAATGCAACGACTGAGCTTGTTCCAGTATCATGGCCTGAAGTAGGTAAGATGCACCCATTTGCTCCCCTAAAACAATGCAAAGGATATCTGCAATTGGTTCACGAGCTTGAAACCATGCTCAAAGACATCACTGGATTTGCAGCGGTGTCGCTTCAACCTAATGCTGGATCGCAGGGCGAGTACGCAGGGCTGTTAGTCATTCGAAAGTATTTTGAAAGTCGCGGGGAATCTTATCGCAACATCTGTCTCATTCCGAGTTCAGCTCATGGAACAAATCCAGCAAGTGCTGTTATGGCTGGAATGCAAGTTGTGGTCGTCAACTGCGACACCCAAGGCAATATTGATATTGAAAATCTCAAAGAAAAGGCGAAACAGCACAGCCAAGAGCTTGCCGCCCTTATGGTGACGTATCCATCAACTCACGGTGTGTTTGAAGATGGGATCAGAGAAATTTGTCAGATTGTTCACTCCCATGGTGGGCAAGTCTACATGGACGGCGCTAACATGAATGCGCTTGTGGGCCTCTGTAGGCCTGGAGAGTTCGGTCCCGATGTTTGTCACTTGAATCTCCATAAGACTTTTAGCATTCCCCATGGCGGCGGTGGACCTGGGATCGGTCCTATCGGAGTTGCACAGCATCTCAAGGGCTTTATCCCAAAACATAGCATGGTTCCAGAAAGTGGACCACAAGGTGGGATTGGATCGACAACTTCGGCTCCTTGGGGAAGCGCGAGCATTCTCCCGATCTCTTGGGCCTACATTAAAATGATGGGATCAGAAGGTCTTGAAAAGGCCACTCTCGTTGCTATTTTGAGTGCCAATTATCTTGCTAAAAAATTGGATCCGCATTTTCCAGTTCTGTACAAAGGCAAATCTGGCTTTGTCGCACATGAGTGTATCGTTGACCTCCGGGGCCTTAAAAAAGCAACCGAAGTCGACGTCAATGACGTGGCGAAAAGACTCATCGACTATGGATTTCACTCTCCCACTATGTCCTGGCCAGTGGCTGGAACGCTCATGATTGAGCCAACTGAGAGCGAGCCAAAAGCGGAGCTTGATCGTTTTATCGACGCCATGGTCGCCATTCGCAAAGAGATTGATCGCGTTGAAAAAGGCGAATGGGATAAAGAAATCAACCCGCTCAGGCAATCTCCTCACACACTTGAGGTTTTATTAAATAAATGGGATCGTCCCTACACCGTGCAGGACGCGGCCTTTCCTGTTCCTTGGCTTAAAACCCATAAGTTTTGGCCCGTTGTTGGTCGCGTGGATAATGTTTACGGAGATCGCAACTTAGTTTGCTCATGTCCGAGCCTTGAAGAGTATCGGTAGGTGCAGGACGATGTTCTGACGGCTCTTGAGAAAAACCTAAGTCTCTTTTTTAGTGGAGATGATTACCTCAATCATCTCCTGGACTCCTTAAATCAAGCTAAAAAATTTGTGATTGTCGAAGCCTACATTTTTGCTTACGACGGTTTTGGCGAGAACTTCGTTGAAGTTCTCAATGGCCTTGCCAACCGAGGGGTTTCGGTTTGGATTTTAGTCGACGGAGTTGGCAGTTACTTTTACATCAGTCGCCTGACTGAGAAGTTTCAGAATCCTTTAATTGCATTTCGCATCTATAATCCCGTGGGAATTGGCAGACGGCCTTGGACTTGGATCGATGTACCCCAGTGGATGACCCTCACACGAACCATCAATAAACGAGATCACCGAAAACTGATCATTATCGATGGCGAGAAAAGCTATCTTGGCAGCGCGAACTTAACAGCGGTTCATTTTCAAAAATATTTTAAAGAACACGCCTGGCGCGACACCTGTTTGTGTTTAGATGGACAAGACCCACGAGACTTGATTCGATCCTTCCTTAAGATTTGGGATAAATCCTACCCAAGCACAAGAGAAAAATCCTCACTCCACTCTCTCTACGACCGTGGCAAACTCAACAATAAAGGCACTTTCAGATTCAACTTTTCGTTGCGGCAAAGAGTTAGAAATAGCAACGAGCTCCACCGCAGGATCCGTCGCGCAAAAAAAAGAGTTTTGATAACAACACCGTATTTTTTACCTCGCTTTCGGCTGGTACGACATCTTCGTCAGGCAAGTCTTCGCGGGGTTGAAGTTATTTTGCTTTTGCCAGAGATGAACGATGTTCCCCTCGTTAAATGGGCGTCTCGCTGCTTTTACGGTCCTTTGCTCCAGAGAGGAGTTCGGATTTTTGAGTTTCAGCCTCGTGTTCTTCACGCAAAGAGCCTTGTTGTGGATAATTGGGTCAAACTTGGATCTTCGAATCTCAACCAGAGGAGCCTCCTCCACGATTTAGAGCTCGAATTGGCGGCTGACTTGCCTTCAGTAGCGCAGAAACTCGCTGATCAATTCATTATAGATCTAAAGTCCAGTCGAGAATTCACAAAACAGGATTGGAAAAATATGGGCATCTTTGAGAAACTAAGAAATCGCCTTGCTCTCTTAGTAAAGTATTGGATGTAGATGGCTTCGAAAATTTCAATTCTCAGTTTTAACATCCATAAAGGATATGGCCACGCCAACCTTTCCTTTAATTTGTTAGATCTCAAGAAAGCTCTACGATCTTTGCACGTCGATGTTATCTTTCTTCAAGAAGTGATGGCCCATTGCGACCGGGACGCTTCGAGAATCACCGACTGGCCAAGCACAAATCAATTTGAGTATCTTGCCGACCAGATCTGGCACCATCATGCCTACGGACAGAATGCGGTTTCGGTAAATCGTAACTACGGCAACGCGATTTTAAGTAAGTTTCCGATTGTGTTTCATGAGAACATCGATATTTCAACCAACCCTTTGGAGCGCAGAGGCCTTTTACATGCCGTCATTGAAATTCCAGAGAAGAACAAAAAAATGCATCTTCTCAACGTGCATCTTGATCTTTTTAAAAAAGGGCGCCTCAAGCAGGCCGAGAGAATTATCGATCGCGTGGTTCACAAAATTCCTCACTCAGAGCCCATGATTTTAGCGGGAGACTTTAACGATTGGCGGGAGCAGTTCACGCCTATTTTGGCAAATCATTTGAAGTTGAGCGAAGCTCATTTGGAACTCGCCGGAGATCACGCAAAAACATTTCCGAGCTTTTGGCCAACGCTCAAGCTGGATCGCATTTATTATCGAGACTTGAAGACTCTTTCTTGTTCGGTTTTAGATGAAGAGCCTTGGTCTTTGATTTCGGATCATGTGCCGCTACGGGCGGAATTTGGGTATTAGCAGTGAAGAGGGAGACTCCTTCGCTGAAAAGAGAATCTCCCTCTACTAAAAATTCTTGTGTTGTGCTCCTAGAACTATTCTAGTGACTTGATTTTAGTTCCGCTCCATAAACCTGCGTTTGACTTGTCGCCCGCGATCCAGTTTCCAGAAAAGTCTTGGCAATTTTGAGAAAATTCAAATTTAATGGTTCCCGTGCCGAAATGGTCGTGCCAATTTCCTGAGAGCGTGTTCTCTTTCAGAGAAAGATCAGTGAGAGTGCCATTCGTGAAATCGCTCGTCATAAAATAAGATCCGGTAAGTTGCCCTTGGGCATCCCTTGTAAGCCTGGTGCGAGATCCGCCGCCGCCGCCTCCAGACGCAATCAAACCTTTATAATTCCCTACGATATCCCCAATTTTGCAGGTTGCAAGAGCTTGCACTGAAGAAAAAATCAAAACAGAGAGTGAATAAAAAATCACTTTCATAGGTCCCCCTTGATTAAAATTTATCAGGTACTTAGCAAACACTCGCGGCGAAGGTCAAACCTAAACCGAACCCATCTGCTCTCACCTTTTTTCGAGTCTTTATTGAACAATGGGCCGTTGCGTTATCACTCTGGCGCAAGTTCAAGAGACGAACTCGCGCCAATCGCAACTCCTAGTGAGTCCCACCCATCAAACCCTCAGCCTTCATCGCAGCCTGCACCGCCGGCCGACTCTTAATCGAATCCATATAACTGACAAGCGCAGGCCACTTAGCAAGATCAAACCTCACCATCGGCGACCAATTCAGCACCGTAAAAAGATATCCATCAATCACAGTATACTGATTGCCCATAATGTATTTGTTATTTTTCAAATGCTCAGCAAGATAATCCATTTTCTTAGCGAGAACTCCGCGAATGGCTTCTTTTAACTTCTCAGATGCTTCGGTCCCACTCCCCATCCATCGGTCGGCTCCCCACAGTGGGCTAAATCCTTTGTGAATTTCAGTGGCAACAAAGTTGAGCCACTGCATAGCTACGTAGCGATCATGGGTCCCTTGTTTGGGAAGAAGATTGGTGTTTGGGTTTTGATCGCAGAGGTATTGCAAGATCACAGCGCCTTCGGTGAGTAGGCCATCTTTTTCTGTCTCTAGAGCGGGCACATATCCACGCGGATTGATTTTCATGTAGTCTTCGCCACCAGATTTTTTAGACGACAAATCAACTTTTTCAATTTCGTACTTAAGGCCCAATTCATTAAGGGCAATATGAGGTGAAAGCGAGCAAGCACCGGGAGAGAAAAAAAGTTTGTACATAAAACCTCCAATCTAACGATGCTGAACTCACGAGTGGAGATGTTCAATTGATAACGCACGCCACGGTGTCAAATTGGCTTGGCCCACCTCTTGCTAATCAGGACTTTGTGAATCAATCAGGTTCAAAAATTATGAAGGAGAAAAAAATGAAATGGGGATCGACTCTTAAGGTGGGAATGGCAGGACTCTTAGCGATGGCGACGCTCGTCAGTTTGCCTGGATGTACAGACGAAGAGGTGTCGGCAAGTCTTGCAGTGATTGCGATTGGCGCTGCCGTAGGCGCCGTTGTTGCCGATCCACCTCATGGTGAGTGCCAGGGTCGCTACGAAACGCAGTGCAACGACTATGAAGACTACTGGGGAAATTACCACCAGGATTGTCGAACCGTTTACAATTCTTGCGCTTACTATGGAGAAAATTTGCAGACGGAGTATCTCGCCCTCAATGACGATGGAGAGGTTTCGATTTCGAACATCCTAGCTTCTCAAGCCACAGAGAAACTCTCGTCTCCACGAGTGAATGCCCTCGCAACAAAATATCAATTGAGCACTGCCGCAAGTGAAAAGCTTCTGAGTGGTTTGGATGCGCTCTCAGCAGGAAACAAAGAAGCCTTAGCCTCCCTTGGGTTAACAACTGACTCCATCAAGGCTCTGGCTCGACTGAAAGTTCCATCTGAAGAAAATCTTTCGCCAGTGGCGCAATCCCTTGGTGTCTCTGTAGCTACCGTCCACAGTATGGTTCAGGACGTTGTGGGCCAAATTAAAGTCCAAGCGGCTGACGTTAAGAGCAATTACTGGACCTCGTGCATGGCCACCGGAACCTGGAAAACCAACGCAAATCTCTACTGTGCTGATACCACATGGAATGGCTGCTCTCCAGACACTGGCGCCACCCTTTGCCTCGCTAAATAATTTACAAGCCGGCCAGAGAAGATCAGCCCATGGTGGGTTGTTCTACCCCGATCCTCTGGTCGGCTCCCTTCTCGTTGGACGTTCCTCAATTTTGTGTTACCGTCCCAAACTCATGAGCTCAAATGCAATTGCCTGCGTGCGTCTAGATCGAATCGGTGACCTTCTTTGCACCTTACCGGTGAGCCAAATGGCTCCGGAAGATGTTCGAGTCACATGGTTTATCACTCAAGGGCTCGAGTTTGTTCCACTGCACGCAACACCTCCACCACGATTTTTCTCTGTTTCGAGACACCCCGGTTTTTCGCAGTGGAAAATTTTCTATCGGCAACTCAAATCAGAATCGTTCTCTATGATTGTGTGCTTTCACTCACCTTGGTGGGTGAGTTTTACGGCATGGCTAGCGCGGATCCCGCTCAGAGTTGGCGTGCGAAGTCAGTGGCACTCTTATCTTTTTTTAACCCATGGACTCCGACAAAAACGAAGTCAGGCGACCAAGCACGAAATGCAGTACAATGAAGAGCTCTTTTCCTATGCTTTAAACTTAAAAGGGTCGCGCGCTAAACCTTTGCCCTCACATTTACCGCTTCGAGCCTCGGGGACTTCGCCACTTTCACATGGATACTTTGTTGTGCACCCTGGGATGGGCGGCTCTGCTGAAAATTGGCCCAGCGAAAGTTACAGAAAGCTCATCCGTGAACTTGTGAAAACAGATACGGTGGTGATCACTGGCACCCCCACGGATCGCAACTACCTCGATGAGCTTCGCTCTGAATTTGCCGAGCACCCTCAAGTTCAATGGATGGAAAATAAACTTTCTCCGGAGCAGCTTTTGCAGGTTTTAGCAAGCGCCCGCGGAGTCATTGCCCCTAGCACGGGCGTTGCTCATCTTGCCGCCTCACTTGGAGTAAAAACCGTAGGCCTCTACCCCGCCGTTCAAGTTCAAAGCTCCACAAGATGGGGAATCAAAGGTCCTAAAGCCTCCCCCCTTTCCCCACAAGGCGGCGGTGACATGGGCTCCATTTCAGTCCATCAGGTTTTAAAAGAGTTGGGACTTTAACCATGCGAACTTATGCACTGCCGGTTTTTCTTGAAAAAGGGATCTCTGATTTTTTAAAAACACATGATCTCTCAATTGGCGACTCGCGAGAGCTTGCGAGATGTGCTCTTAAACTTTCAGAGCACTACATTTCTAATCCTGAAGCGGTTACCCCATGGAAAGAGACCTGGGCGCAAATCGGCTATATCACTTATTTTCTGCCGCTCAACTACTTGCGCGCAAGGCACGTATTTATGGAGGCTCAGAGGTTTAACTACTTTGCCGATTTAAAACAGCTCACAGATTACGGATCAGGACCAGGAACCGTCAGCCTTGTCGCCAGAGAGTTTGGTTTTAGTGAAATCCTCAATCAAGATCATTCAACAAGTGCGCAGGGCCTTCATAAGAGCTTCTTCTCGGCCCCGCAGGACAAATTTGTTCTGGCCGACTCTCGGGACACAAGCACTCCGCTTGGGGTTTTTAGTTATTCCTTGACGGAGGCAAGACTCAAAAAATTTCAAGAGCACCAAGCTCTTATTATTATTGAACCCTCTACTCGCGAAGACGGACGCCCGCTTCTTGAGCTCAGACAGGAACTGCTTGCAGGCGGTTACTTTGCCTGGGCGCCTTGTACGCATCAGCTTTCGTGCCCTCTTCTGGAGAATTCTAAAAAGGATTGGTGCCATGACCGAATTTTCTTTAGTGCTCCCGGGTGGTTTTTAGAGATGGAAAAGCACCTTCCCATGAAAAATCAAAATCTCACTCTCAGCTACCTTGTTTTGAAAAAAACGCCGCCGCCCGATCAGACAGGTTTAGTTCGCGTGGTTGGTGACCGTCTTGATGAAAAAGGCAAAGTTCGCCAAATGGTTTGCGGGGGAGAAAATCGACAGTTTTTAAGTTGGCTCAAGCGAGAAGGGGAACCTCCTGAGCTCCGCCGTGGGGACCTTCTCAATCTCCCAAGCCTTAAGCACAATCCAAGCCAAGAAATCCGCGCCCCACAGGACTTGCAAGTGCTTTCAATTGACACGACTCACGACCTCTGAGAAGACTTCCGAATTACAAGGAGCTTTTCATGTCTTCACTAAAAAAGACGCCACTTGTGGCGGAACATGAATCGGCGGGTGCAAAAATGGTGGATTTTGCTGGATGGTGGATGCCAGTTCAGTATAAGGGCCTGCGTGAAGAGCACGATACGGTTCGAAAGGCAGTTGGGCTTTTTGATGTCAGTCACATGGGCGAAATTCGTGTCAAAGGCCCGAGCGCACTGAGCACCATTGAATGGCTCACAACCAATGATGTTGCCAAACTCAATGCCGGCGAAGCCCAGTACTCTCTATTTCCAAATTTTGAAGGCGGCCTTGTTGATGATCTTATTGTTTACTGCTTAGAGAAAAACGCGGACTACCTTCTTTGCGTGAATGCTTCTAACAAAGACAAAGATTTTGAGTGGTGTCTCAAAAATAACAAGGGCGCAGACATTACTGATGAAAGCTCTTATTGGTCGCAAATCGCGATTCAAGGTCCCAAGGCCTTGGATTTATGCCGTGAGGTTCTAGGACCTGCGAGCACCGAGATCCCCTACTTTAATTTTGCTCCTATGACGTTTGCAGGGTCGCAAATTTTGGTCGCAGCCACTGGATACACGGGCGAAAAGGGCGTAGAGGTTTTTGTTCCAGCTACAGCCGCTGTCGCCCTGTGGAAAAAGCTGTTGGATGTGGGGCAAAAATACGGAGTGCAGCCCATAGGCCTTGGGGCTCGCGACACTCTCCGGACCGAAATGAAATACAGCCTTTATGGCCATGAAATTGATGACACATCGAATCCATACGAGGCGGGTCTTGGGTGGGTCGTAAAACCTGCCAAAAAAGACTTTATTGGGAAAGCAAAAATCCTTGCCGCCAAAGAGGCAGGCCTTAAGCACTCCTTGATAGGATTTAAAATGGTGGATAAGGGAATCCCAAGACAAGGTTACAACCTATTTTCTTTTGACAACAAAGAAAGCGGCAGGGTAACCAGTGGAACGCTATCTCCGACACTCAATGAGTCCATCGGCATCGGCTACATTACAAAAAATTTAGCTGCCCTTGGCACTGAGATTCTGGTAGACATTCGGGGACGCCGAGTAAAAGCAGTGATTTGTGAAACGCCTTTCGTCAAAGGCGGAGGATTATAGAATATGGCTTACAACATTCCAGAAGAGTATTACTACACGAAAGATCACGAGTGGGCTCAAGTTGATGAGAACATCGTCACTATTGGGATCACAGAATACGCTCAAGATGCCCTTGGCGAAATCGTTTACGTTGAGCTTCCTGAAGAAGGTCAAAAGGTCACGCAAAATGATCCGTTTGGCGTTGTTGAAAGCGTCAAAGCTGTGAGCGATCTTTATGCTCCCGTTTCTGGAACCGTGATTGAAGTTAACAGCTCTCTCACTGATGACCCTAACTCCATCAATGACGACCCAACCAACGATGGCTGGTTGATTCGTATTGAAATGGATTCTGAAAAAGAGCTCGCAAATCTGATGCGCGCTCCTGATTATAAAAAATTAATTACTGAGCTTAAGTAATATCAAGGCCCGAGTGGTGGAATGGCAGACACGCTAGACTTAGGATCTAGTGCCGAAAGGTGTGCAGGTTCAAGTCCTGTCTCGGGTACCACAAAAAAATCCCCCCTCCAAAAGCTTCGGACAGTCCTCGCTTCGCTGCGGAACTTGCTTTTGGAGGGGGGATTTTTTTGTGTTCGTCGTTTCTTCTTTGGATTGTGATTGGAAATTGGGCTTGGGTGGCCGGGCGCTTTGCTTCCGGCCTCGTCGTGTCTTAGCAGTTCTCTTTGTATCGGAGGGACTATGGGGTTCGTTTGTTTTTGAAATTGATTCTGTTCAGAAGATGATTGAGATTTCTTGTGAGTTTTCGATGAATGCTTTTGTTGATGTTCAATCGCCTACGATGACTGTTGCTATCAGAAACAAAGCTGGGAAACTTTAGACTTAAAATCTGATTTGTGGCATGAAAATCGCATTCAGTTTGGTCTTCTTTGAAGATCGCTATGACAGGTTTGGGAGCGGATTTTATGTCGTGTTTACAACGGTTCCTTGAGATTTTACTTTTGCCTCTGTTTATTTTGGCTTGTGCTCAGCCTCATGACAGCAAGGCTCCCTCTGAGACTCCGGCGCCGGTAAATCCTGCGGCTGATCTTATGAACGCTGGGGGATCTCCCGGAAGAGTTTGGCTAAGTTCTGGGTGGGCTCGTCGAGATCAGGATCGGTTGGTTCTTGATGATCGCGTTTCAGTTGTTTTAAGAACTGGCCTTTCCTTGGATAAAAAGGCGACCTCGCTTGAGAGCGATTCGAAGTTTATTTCTTTGGAGGCCGCGGACAAAGTTACTACAGAGGACAGAGGAGAGAAATTTCTCAATATTGGTTGCGATTCCAATTGGGTTGCAAACCACAGCCCTGTAGATACAAAGCAGCGACAAGCAGTCAAAATGACTGATTTTACTGGCACTCAAATTAAGATTCTGGCTTCAGACCTCATCTTCCTTTGCAACACAGATATCAACTTTGATTCTACACTCATCCTCGCCCCAACGATCGTGCTTAACAACGCAACCTTAAAAATACAAGGAAGCGGGACTGCGTTCCTGACTCTTACGACAAACGATTTATTTCTTGTAGGTGAAAACTCTATCCGCTCGCAAGGTGTAGATGACTCTTGGCCTGTGATGGCAGCGCCTCAGATTGTTCTTTCTTCAGTGGGGCAAATTCACGGCGACGGCAAACTTGTGATTGAGTCTACTGGCGGTAACAACATTGTAAAATAAGACCCGACGAAGATCTAGTAAACCTGATCTTGATGAATTCGGGTTTGCAATCACTGCAACACATTGTGAAATGAAAAGAGGGGGCATTCATGCTTTTTATGAGCCTGCTTTTCAATTTTGGCGTAACAAATCAAATCGCTTACGGTCAAACTTTGCCTTCGTCTGAGGTCAGTCGTAGCGTCGCGGAGATCATTCGAGATGCCCACAAAATCCGTGGGATCACAAGAAACGATGGGGACAAAGCACTGGCAAAAAAACTCGCTGATGAGATCAAAGCTGATTTAGCTAAGCCAGTGACTTTACCTGGTCAGAAGCCATCCACCGTTGCGGACTTCATGAAAAGCCGTTACCCCGGTTTTTTTAGCGGTGCGAACAAAGCCGTAGAGAACGCAACTAAGTATTCCAAGGGACAAATCCTTTCGTGCGAAGAGCGCGGTTTCTCGCCTGAAGAAATGGAAGGTCCGACTGAGCCTATTTCTAAAGCTGATTTGCAATATGTTAAAGACCCCTACATCCGGTGTTATCTAGGAATGTCGTTTGCAAAACCCTCATATCATGTCTTGCAATCAGCCGTCACCGGTGAGCCCTTTTTCTACACCCCTGATGACTCTGGAATGGTGGTGCAAAATGGGGAAAGAGATGGCGCCTCTGGAGTCTATGTCTATACTGGCAACGAGGAGTTTCTTTTTGTCGATCCCAAAAAATTCAACGAAAGCTGTAAAGAGAAAGCGGAGCGTAGACAAACAGTCTTCTTTAAATTTAAGGGCAAATATTGCCAGATTGACAAATACCCTGATTATGGAATTGAGCCGACTAATTATGCGGCCTGCTTAGAGCTGAAACCGCTTGGCTTTCCAGAGAAGTGTTCACTGTCCTTAGATAGTGAAACTCACAAAATAGATGCTCTCGCTAACAAGACTCGCTTTGAAGGCGTCACAGAGATGATCCGACGACGGAAGGATCACTTTGTCGTAGATCAGGAAATTTACAGAGGCAATCTTCTAGGCGGTCGAAATTGCTCTCCTAAACAAAAGTTTAGAGATAGTTTTACTGAAGTGGGTCGTCCCAATCCGCTAAATGCCATTGAAGACTTAAAAGTTTGTGCAGATATTCCAGACGAAAAAATTAAAAAACTCGTCAATGAACAGGTTAAGGAGATCCAGGCGCTCGTACCTTTAGAAGAACAACACAGAGGCTCCGACACGGGAGCTATCTAAATTTAGGAGGTTCTCATGTTTTTTAGATTTCTATTTTTAATTTTGGCCGGAATGACTCAGGTAGCACTTGGTCAGACAGGGAAGCTTACGGCCGCCGACACAAACATAATAGTAACTAGGATCATTCGGGATATTAATAATATTCAAAGAATCGCTAGGACAAAGGGAGATCGCGCTCTCGCAAAAAAATATGCCGATGAGATAAAAAAAGATTTGGCCCTCACCACGAATTTACCAAACGAAAAGATCAAAACGGTCGAAGATTTTATGAAAACCCGTTATCCTGGATTTTTTAGAAGTGCCAATAGATCCGCGGATGTGGGAACAAGGTATTCAAAAGGCGGCCGGATTTCTTGTGAAGACCAAAGTTACTCTGGGGAGCAACTTCTCGAGAAAACTAAATATCAACCTGTTTCAAAATTCGACTTTGATAGTCTTTCAGAGCCATACACTCGCTGTTACACTGGCATGTCCTTTAGAAGTGGAGAGTCACCCCAAATACAATCGGCGGTCACAGGACAGCCATTTTTATTTTCTAAGCCGGCGATGGTAGCCCAAAATGGAGAGAGAAATGGAACATCAGGGATATATATTTATATGGACGACGGCACGTTTATGTTTGTTGACCCAAAAACCTTCGATAGTTCTTGCAGTTCCATCAATAAATTCGGTGGGAAAGTTTTTTTTAAATACAATGGCCAGTACTGCCAAATCGAATCCTTTTTTAGTGAGGAACGAGAGGCCTCTTTTGTCAATGCATGCTATACAAAAAAGCCCGAATTTGGTTGGCCCAACTGCAATAGAACTTTAGGAGATTCTCAGAAAATGGATGCCCAGGCTAGCAAAACTCGGTTGGCTGGTATGGTCACAATGATCCAACGAAGGGGAGGGCTATTCGCTCGAGACGAAGAGCGCGTCAAAAGGACTCTTCTCGAAGGGGATGAATGCCAAGGCCGCTCCTATCAAGAACGTCCAAACCCTCTCGCAGCTATAGAAGAACTCAAACTCTGTTCAAACGTTCCAGATCGCGAGGTCCAAAAAGTATTGAACGATGAGATCAAAGCTCTTCAAGCTCTCGCTCCGAAAGAGGCCTCTGACGAGTCTGGCGCTGGAGCCAATTAAAAGCATGTGGAGTCCAGCTGAGTTACGAAAATTGCGATCGCTCAATAGACCTCATAAAATTCAGTCCTTTTTAAACTCGCTTCCCTATCACCTCGCAGACACAGCGTGGTCTCCGCGACTTGTTCTTCGCCACCGAACTGTCCACTGTTTAGAAGGTGCTATTTTCGCAGCGGCGGCTCTCAGGGTGAATGGATACGAGCCGCTTCTGCTCGATTTAGAAGCCACTCGCGACACTGATCATGTGATTGCGGTATTTAAACAAAATGGAGCATGGGGAGCGATTGCTACCTCAAATTTTGCGGGTTGCCGATTTCGCGAACCCGTCTATCGCAGTTTACGTGAGCTTGCGCTGAGCTATTTCAATGACTACTTTAATTTGCGACGAGAAAGAACTCTGCGGAGATATTCAAGGCCGGTGAATCTAAAGAAATTCGATCGTATCGAATGGATGACTACCGAAAAACAGCTGTGGCCTATTGTTTATCATCTTTTTGGTGTTCCTCATACGTCCTTACTAACCCCCAAGATGGAGCGTTCGCTTCATCCGGTCGATGCACGCGGCTTCGCAGCAGGAAGCCACGGACGACGAATTAAGAAGTGAAAATTTCGTTACCTAACTCCAGTGAACGAGGGCTGCTCTTCAGCCGGAGCTAGGCCAACCCCTGCATGCGCGCACCTTAACTCTGAAACATCAAAAACTTTAAGTTCCCCTCGCTGACGGGCCAAAAAACGAAATGGAACACTTTGCCCTGCCCAGGAAATCTGACGGATCCAGTCTACCGCTGCTTCACCGGGAAGTCGCTGAACACTCCAATGAAGATGTCGATGGCCGGCGGCACCTGTGCTCCCCTCAATACCTATCGGATCCCCTTTTTTAACAATCGTTCCAGTTTTGATAAGGGCATGGTCCAAGTGAACGTAGAAACTGTAATAACCGTGGTCATGGAGAATTTTGACTCTGTTTCCCCATGAGTCTCCACAGGTGGAGGCTTCGCTTTTTGCTGCCGACCCCGAGGGCTCAGGGCAAATACTTCCGTCCTCGGCACCGAAAACAAAAGCAATGCCGCCAGCAGCAGCTCTTACCACTGCGGGAGGTTCTTCATAGGCGTTTGCAAGATCGATAGCGTAGAACGCGTTTTGACCCGAGTGGCTTCCCATTCCAGAGGAGTGGGTGCAAAACACTTGGGTTTTCTGATCAAAAGGCAATTCGATCCCTTGAAGGGGAGCGATCTCTGGTTTGGGGGAACAAATAGCACCTTTGTCAGTAAAGGTATTTAAACAGATCTCATTTTCACCGCAGCTTTGTAGGCAATGAGGAACTTCCAGAGATGACGGAGCCCGGCTCAGTTTTGATGCACAACCAGAGGTGAAAAGCAGCACTGCCAAAAGCCAGGTCATTTTAGATTCTTTTTTAAAAACTCAAGAACCATCGTCTTTCTTTGCTTTTCAGATTCAATCGAAAACGAATGTCCTTCGTGTTCAAAATAGTGAACTTCATGAGGAATAGAAAAAGCGTTGAGATCTTTTTCGATCCTTCGAGTTTGATCAGGACTCCAAGCTTGATCCTCAAGCCCTACTGAGATGAAAAACGGGCCCTTGGTTTTTTCAAGCGGGATTTTTGTGCCTAGTGGAAAAGCCTTTCCCCTCCATAACCAATTACTTTCCACCGACATATCTTGAGGCGCAGGTCCACAAAATGGATTCCATTTAAAGATTGGAGATTCAGTTTTAGCGATATCATCAACTGTCGCAAACGCGATAATCTTCTCGACCCAGGCAATGACACTGGTTTTTGTACACCCTTTATCATCGGCTCCAGGCTTGCATATCCAACATCTTACATCGCCCCAAGACCAATTCCATCCGTCCAAATAAGTGTCTGCTGGTGAGTGCGCAACGACTACGTCTGGTTGCTGGAGATTGAGGATCGCCATTTGTGCAGTAAGGACCAGCGCGAGCTCAGCTCCTCTTGAAAATCCATAGATCGCGGTTTTGGAGTTCTTATTGTAGTTGGACTCCTTAAACCAAACATAAGCATCATAGATAGCGCTCACTTCGATTCTGTCGAGAGGCACTCGTGGTTCGTCAACGGTTCGCCCGCAATCGTTGTAGCAGTAAAGAAAAACAGAAAATCCGTAAAATGCTAACTCCTGCGCGACCGTGTCGTACCTGCGTTCGGATCCACCTCCGCTCCCATGGAGTAGGAAAATTCCAGGATGAGTCTTGTTGTCGTTAGGAATAAAAAGCCGGGAGCCTTTGTAGGGGCTTACCGTTTCGATCACTTGAAGGTCAGCGGCCGCAAATCCGAGAGAAGCCGTTAGAAAAATGCTGCAGCAGAAAAACAAAAACCTCATAAATCCCTCCTGAGGGCTTTATAGTGAGCCCACAGGAGAAAGTCATGAAATATTGATTACTTTTTAGGAAGATTCCAGTCCAAATTTGTTATCATGTCGGGATCAATGGTCAACCAAAAGAGACGATGCTCTAGATCGTACCAATATCTCTCAACGGCGAGACGGACCAACACGCTGTAAGATTTTAATATTTGAACACGCTCAGCATGAGTGATGCTTACTTGCCCGATACTGACTTTGCCGCTTTCAGGAAAATAAAGATGACCCATCATTTCTACTATTTTGGGAATCGAAATTTCCCTCAGTTCTGAAACTCGGTGTTTCGCCAGGAGCAGTGCCAAAGAACCTGGACTTGCAACTTCCAGCTTTTTTGCAAGGACAGAATCAAAACTCATCCCATAGATCAGAGAGCTTGTGAGGATACCTGAGAGCTCGCCTGTAAGACCCATCATTTCTCCATACCCTTTGGTTTGTCCGAGTTTAAGAGCCAGCTTTCTCAGTGGGTTGAGCTGCATTCTTCGCAAGTAGATCTCCTGAATTTCCTTAGCTACAGTCTCACTCGCGCCAAACTGATGACTGATTTCGTGAATGATCAGACCCACGAGCTCAGCCTTCAAAGCCGTCGCACTGGTCTTCATCAAAGCTGGCACACTAAAACAGATGGGGCTGCCCACGAAGATCAAGCTGATCGCGCAGAGGTCGTCCTCCCATTTTTACGTGGACCGCTACAAGAGCAGCATCATTGACGTTAACAAGTGGCTGCAAAGGTTCATCATCGAATGATTCCAAGATGCTTCTCACAGACCTTTTCACGTCTTGAATTTCGCTGATCACAAGTTCACGGGTTGAACCGATTGGATCTCCGCCAACAACATCTTTAGTGCCAGCCTGGCTTGTTATCGCGGCAAAAATAAAGACGGCAGCTGTCAAAAGTTTAGTCATTAAAGTTCTTTCAAATCGTTGTAAGTGTCGCATGGTTTCTCCTTAAAATTAGAATTCAAATTACGTACCGTTAGGGATAAAAAATCTGGGCCCAAGTGCCTACTGCTTCTAGAAAATCATTGGTTGTTAGGACGTCGGTTTTTTGGGTGACGATTCCAGCTTCGAAGATGTTGCCGCGATCCCTCTTGCCATTGCCGAAAGAATTAAATCCATCCTTGCACTGGGGGCGACAATCAGCGCCGCTGTTTTCGTAGCCCATGACTGAAAGCTGCTTAAAGTCCTTAGGGCGCGGATTTGCAAAGGGACCGAATTCGTAGTGACCCGTCACGAGAGTGATGATCCCGTCCATATTGAAAAATCCACGCTCCTTTTGCGCCTCTGTTTCAAACCGAACACGCGCATAAAAGACCGCATAGGATTTTTGAGAATCCAAAGGTCCGTAGATTTGCGCTTCAGGGTTGAGGCTTCGAGGAGCGCCATCCTGAAAGTAAATCTCAACAAAACGCCCGCGCCGATTTTCGCTCAGAAATTTGGCGTCTTCCAAAAGCTCAGCCTGAAGGTCTTTTGTGAAGTAATTCAAGTGGAGCTTAAAGGGTCGAATTCTCACCTCTTGATAGGCCCCGCGCTGGTCTTTATCGCCAAACACAGTGGCAGGTGACGCAGCCGTTTGTCCGTAACTCACGGAGGTCAGCAGAGAGGCTAAAGCGATCGATCTAACACATTGAATATATTGCATATTTATCTCCTTTTGATAAAATTTGACTTGGTGCAATATTAAAGGATCCTGAGGCGAGATTCCAGATCTAATTGGTATTTAGTATTTGAAAGTATATACTATTAGTCTATGAAATCGATTTTCGATTACGAGAGTTACCGGCGTTATCTTTTAGATCGCCTCAAGGATTTGCCGAAGCAGGGATACGGATACTCACGAAAGCTTGCCGAGCATCTTCGAGTGCACAGCACGTTTGTGAGCCAGGTGCTAAAAAATCAAAAAGAACTCTCTGTGGACCAGGGAATTCTCGTCGCAGAGTTCTTCGCTCTTGGAGATCTTGAGACTCAGTTCTTTGTGAGTCTTGTCCAGTGGGAAAGAGCCAGCAACCCAGCCTCTCGTGATTTTTTCAAGCGGCAACTTACTGATCTCCGAAACAAATCTAACGAGGTAAAAAATCGGATCACATTTACAACTCAGTTAAGCAAAGACCAGCAAGCGACTTTCTACTCGCATTGGACTTACCCGGCTATCAGGCAGCTTTCCGCCATTGCTGAATTTCAGAGTCTTGGAGCTCTTGCAAAACATCTCGAAACGTCGCCGGCTCAATTGCGTGAAGTGATCGAGTTTCTTTTGCAAACAGGACTCTGTAAAGATGAGGGCGGAAAAATCAAGATTGGACCTGCCAGCACGTATCTTGAAGCCAGCTCGCACTGGGCTCGTGTCCATCATGTGGCCTGGAGGCAAAAAGCTATTCAGAATTTACAAGCTTTAAAACCAAGTCGCGGTAGCGAGCTTCACTACACATCACCCCTCACCCTCTCTGAGAAAGACACACTCGTCGTGCGAGAAAAAATTCTTGAGTTCATTCAAAGAGTGAATGCGGTCGTGGACCCGTCCCCTTCAGAGTCGGCTCATTGCTTGAGTGTGGACTGGTTTAGTTTTTAAAGTCCTGCGTACCAATCGTAACCCCGCTCCGTCCAGTAATCGCGGGGACGTTCATCTGAAAAGAACACTTTGCCGACCCGCTTAAGGCTTTTGATTCCGTACTTGATGGGAATAATAAGTCTCACGGGCGCGCCATTGTCCTCAGAGATTGGAGCTCCGTTCATTTCAAACGCAAGCACAGTTTGCGGGTGAAGCATGGATTTCATGTCGATCGAAACGTAGTACTCGCCGTCGGGAGTTTCAAGACCGACATAATCGTAGTAGCTTCCATCTGGTTTTTTTCCGAGATCGTATTTTTCTAAAAAATCAGAGAATTTAAGGCCCGAATACTGTACGACCTCGCTCCATCCTTCAACACACTTAAAGTCAGTTGAAACTTGGGTTGGCGGGAGAGCTTTGAGCGATTCTACCTTGAGAAACACTTCTTTCTCGCCTGTCTTGACTTGAAGGGCGTAGGCTGCCAGGTCCAAACCGGTTTCAAGACCAATATCACCGTTGACCCGAGGCTCGCGCCCCAAAGGCGGTGGCTTGTCCACAGACAATCGCGTCGGTGACTGCAGCTTTGAGAAAAGATTTTCATTCAACAAATGAATTTTTCTTATGAATGCAAAGGCGCCATTGTCGGTGGGACCAGCTCGAATCGCCGCGAAAGAGAAAATCAATACGGCAAAAAAAATACCACCCACTAAGGCTGAACGCACAGACTTGCGATGGAATTTATCAGATGGCCACTTGGTCGCTCCACTCACGATTCCTCCTCCTGGACTTCGTAACCACTCACCATGGCTCGAAAATTATTCCAGCCAGAACGAATCACTTGAACGATGTGTACAAAAAAGAAGGCCACAAACCCAACCATCAAAATGAAATGCTCTAACCTTGCCTCCTCATAGCCGCCTAAAGATTCTGTCAGCCAACCTAACTGCACGGGTTTGTAAATGGCAAATCCTGTCACAGTGGATCCTAGTCCCATGAAAATCACAGCAGTGTACGTGATTCGCTGAGCCCCATTGAATTTGCCGCGAACCACGGGTGCCTCTTTACGCAGACGCAAATCGTGAAGGGCCACAGCGAAGGCTTCGCCAAAGGCCTTTCGATCAGGCCATAGCAAACGCCACTCTCCCGAGAAAATCAAATAGGTGACATAAAAAACTCCATTAATCATAAAAATCCACATCAAGAAAAAATGCCAACCCATTCCCTCTGCTAATTTGTGACTGAGCCCGAAGCTTTCAGCAATTCCTTCGGGAATCTTTACGTAGGCGTCGTTGGCCCAATAGATGAGAATCCCGCTCCAAATCATCAGAGTGATCATGGGAAAGTTCACCCAATGGCACCACCGAATGGCTCGGGGGTGCTTCTCTATAACTGGAATTTGGCTAGTACTGTCAGAGTTCTTGTAAGTCATTTTAACTCCTGGTGCTTGCACAATTCTGACACGGGAATTTTTAGAAAATCAATGTTACACTATCTTCACAGAATAAGTCGCAACGCATTCGTTCTTGTATCTCCCAAGAACTCCTTCCATCATCTTCGCAACGGATCCTAAAACTCATGGAGGTATTTATGAAAAAGTTCCAAACTGTTACTGCTTTGTTATGCGGCCTTTTGTGTCTCTCGGTGAATTTAGCTCATGCGGAAGAGCCAGCACCGCCACCTGCGCAAGCAGAAAACTTCACGCTCACTGCAATTCTTTTTGCAGAAAAATGTGCTCCTTCACCGACCTCTACTATGACGGCTGGAAATTGTGAAACCACAAACTCAGGAACAGCTCCGGTCACAATCTCAATCGGAAATTGCACAAAATCTGCCTCGGGCACTGACACTTGCAGTGGCAATTGGCAGGGAACAACAACTGTTGGAGATCAAACTTATGAAGCGAATATCACCGTTTCAAAAGGAACTTCTGCAGCGGGAGCAGCTTCTTACGTCGTGTTTGGCACGATCAAGCAAGCTGGCGAAGAACCTTCTTATGTTTATCTGATTTTGTCTAAGAACGGTTTGACAGATACTGTCATCGTGCCAGGCCGAATCACCAAAGCTAAAGACGCTTCTGGGGCTGAGTTCTTTTACATGCCTTTCTTGGCTTTAGCTCCTGGTGGCGGCGGCGTTCAATTCACACCACCTGCTATTTTTGCTAAATAATTTTATTTTATTGAAGAACCGAGGTCGTGCACATGGCCTCGGGTTCGCAATGAACTGTCACAGCAGGCCCTTCTGCCAAACTTTTTTGTTCAGGATTTAACGTTACGTTGGTTTGTGTTCTCAAGATTCCTCGCACGTAAGGAGCTCGAGAATCTTTGCCATTTTCTTTTAAAAAGTTGGTAAGATTTCTTACATCACTTTCACTGAGTTTTTGTTGTCCCAGCAAATGAGTCGTTACTATCGGTACGTAAGTATCAGTCAAACTCGTATCAGAGATCAGCGTGTGGACTGACCACTCTCGAATCGTTTTATTTTGAACTCGCGGTCCATTCCAACCACTGATCATTGTGGGAATGGCAGGACCCTGGACGGCACTTAAAATCGCGGCGCCCTCTTTTTCCCAAAGCTGTGAGTCTGGACTGATCGCATAAGGAAGGCTCTCTAGAAATACTCCTTTGGTTAACCCTCCCTCTTTGGCAGCCCGTTTTAAAAGAAGATTACCGAGCGTATCATCGCTTCTAGACTCCGTCTGCCGTAGGCCTCGGAAGCTGTTTTTGGATCGCGAGATGATGTGTAGGTCTTTGCCAGAGCCACAATCTTTTTGTCATCTCCAGGAAAGATTCGTAACGCTTGTAAAGAAAGGGGTAGATCTTTTGCAGATAGGCCCTTCCAAGATTCAAAAATGAGACGGCTGATTTCTGGGTCTTTAGTTGTTACAC
This sequence comes from Pseudobdellovibrionaceae bacterium, assembly GCA_044229295.1. Classification (GTDB taxonomy): domain Bacteria; phylum Bdellovibrionota; class Bdellovibrionia; order Bdellovibrionales; family Bdellovibrionaceae; genus JBGATJ01. Next base: position 31,776 of record JBGATJ010000010.1, on the reverse strand, counting down.
ATTGAAAAAAGCCGCTTTGTAATCCTATGAGAATTTTATTGTCGGGGATATCGCCGCGTTTGATCGCCGTCTCTTCACCACTGGCTTCATTAACTCCGCAGAGGAGGCTTGAGTTTTCTTTAGACGGGTTCTTCAGTAGCGGCTCTTTTAGAACTTTGACTGTCTTGGAGAATTTCTCTTCATTTAACCAACCAATACGCTGTTGCATCTTGAGATAATCGACTTGAATGACAGGAGTTGGCTCAAGAGAAGCAATGATTTGATCAACTCTCTTTTGAATTTGTGAGTCCGAACGGATTTTACGAATTGCTTCCTGTTCAGCAGGGCCTGAAAGATCTGTCCTTCCCATGAAAGAGGCCACCGACGGCAAATAACGCTCGAAATCAGGGCCATTTAAAAGTTGTTTAGCAAAATTCAGTTTTGCAGCCGCCGAAAGATTGGGGTTGTAAAAAGTGCAGATTTTTCTTTTTATTTTCTCATCCTCAGGATCAGTACCGGCGCTGGAGCATTGGACGAAATTCATAGTGGCAAAGGCTTCCTGGATCGCTGGGTTAGAAAACTGAGAGAGTTTTTTATTTGCCTTTTGAATCTGCTCAACAATTTCTGCAACCTCGCTTTCATGCAAATGTTTCTCATAGTTGGGAATGCTCTTGAAATATTTTTGCAGATGCTGTTGGACCGTGTTCCCTGCAGGTGAACTTGCATCAAAACCGTAGATATGAGGCACTCCCGAAAACACACGCTGCATGCGTTCTCTCACGCTCGACCCGAGCGGACCATTTCGTAACTGCCAAGATCTCTCGGCATCGGATCGAGACATTCCCGCATGGAGCATAGCTTGGATTGTTTCCTCATAAGATCTAGGGTCTGACCCTTTAGTTGCTAGCGTGTTACAGCCAAAAAGAAAAATCTCTTTGGGGCTTTTCAAAATTCCATTGCAGGTCTTGTTACAACTTTGTTCTTCTAGCTTATCAAGACTCAGCTTTTTAAAAGTATCAGTTCCAAAAAAATCACTCGCAAAGTGTCCTGAAATAACGAGAACATCGCACTGAACCCTTGCCTTGCAAGCTCGATCAAACCACGCATTGTCATCTTCATTGAGAGCTTCCCCTTTTTCTCCAAGGTCCAACAGCTCAACAAATTTAAAACCTTGGGGAATCAACGACTTTTTAAAAGTTTCACGCTCTTGAGTTGAATTGAGCGTTAGAGTACAGACGGTTCGTTCCGATGCTAATCCTCGGCAAGTGAGAGCAAGTGCGACTACAAAAAAGACTTTTGAAATCATCACTTTAGTTTACAAAAAAACCCGTTTTGGAAGAAACAAATTGAGGTCTAGTCTGGTTCAGAATAAAAATGACGGTTTTTGAATGGCCTTATCAAGGGCAAAGGCGCAATTAATGAGTCCAACATGACTGTACGTCTGAGGGAAGTTACCCCACTGACTCCCATTGCTCGTATCCACATCTTCGCTCATAAGCCCTAAATGATTTTGGGTCTTAATCAGCTTATCTAAAATACTTTGGGCCTCTTCAATCAGTCCTAGAGAAACGAGGGCTTCCACATGCCAAAAACTGCAGACTAAAAATCCTACCTCTTGAAATCCAAAATCATCTTCGTGCCTGTAACGATGAAGCAGTCCATCTTTTACATGAAGCTCTTTCTCGATGGCTCTTAGATGCTGAATCGCTCGCTCTCTAGACTTGTTATGAAAAAAACCAAGGGGAATTAGCTGTAGCATACTTGCATCTAAGTCCGAAGCCCCAACGGCCTGTGCGTAAGCCCCTTTTTTTTCACAGTAGCAGCGCTCGATCAGCTCATGAGCTCGGTGCATGCAACGATCGGCCTGGTCATTGAGATCCGCTAGACCCACGATCTCGGCGATTTTCTTGGCGGCGGCACTTCCCGCCCATTGAAACAAAAGCGTGTATCCGTGCAGAGACTTCTTTCCTCTAAATTCCCAAATTCCGTTATCAGGTTCCTCTAACGTCTCCTCAATACTATTCATAAGAAGGCGTACCAAATTTATCGAGAGTTTATCATGCCTGTTGAGCAGGCGCTGATCCGAGTACAACTGAAAAAGTGTGAGTAAGGCCTGTCCAAAAGCATCATGCTGAATCTGAAGACCAGCGCCATTACCTATTCGCACAGGCCGATTTCCAAGGTATCCACTCAGAGAAAGTTCAATTTCTGTGAGATCTGCCTGGCCATTGATTTTATAAAGGGGCTGTAGCTTGCTCTTTCCTGAAAACTCAAGATTCTCGATAAACTGTGCGTGCTTTTCAAGCTCTTCAAAATGACCAAGCGAACGCAAAGCGGTTAAGGTGTAGTAAGTATCTCGCAGCCAACAAAATCGGTAATCCCAATTTCTTCCCGCCCCGGGATATTCGGGAAGACTCGTCGTGCATGCGGCAATGACTCCGCCAGTATCCTCATACTGATGCAGCTTAAGAGTGAGAGCCGAACGGATCACCTGCTTTTGATAAACTCGCGGAAGCGTGCAGTGCTCAACCCAGGTTTGCCAATAGTTTTTGGTCTTAAGAAAGAACTCCTCGCAGGTTGAAACTAAGGGCCCCTCAAGTGGAATTCCCCAACTTAAAACCATACAGAAATCTTGATTTAGGGCAAACGGCGCAGATTCTAGGATGTAGGTGAGTGGTACATCTGTCGTCAGCCGAACAGACTCTTTGAGGCCTGTAAATCGGATGTGGTTGCTCCCGAGCGCCGTCTCTGGAACCACTTTTCCATAATCTCCACGAGGTTCGCACTTGACGATGATTTTAGGTTTTCCGCTGATGCGACGAATTTTTCGAAACAGCATAAGGGGCTTGTGAAACCGCTCATCTTTATGAAATCGCGGCGCAAAATCGTAGACCTCAAATTCCCCATCCTCAGTTTTAAATTTAGTTACAAGGATGTTGGTATTATCTAAATAAATTTGTGAACTTTTGTAATCACTTTGCGGTTTAACAAAAAAATGTCCCCCACGTTCCTCGTCAAGAAGAGATCCAAATATGAAACTCGAATCAAAACGTGGCCAGCACATCCATTTAATGTTACCATCGAGACCAACGAGTGCGTTGTAAGCACAGTTCCCGATGATCCCAAAATTGTATTTGTGGGTTTCTTTCATAAACTAAATATACACTCTATAGGGGAAAAATGTCTTCCGTAAAATCAAAAAATATTTTTGTTGCAAATCGCCTTCCCTATTCTTTGAACAACAAAACTGGTGAGGTCGTCCGAGGATCAGGAGGTTTAGTTTCGGCGCTCCTTGGTGCGCACCTCGAGCAACAAACCTTATGGATGGGAATTGAAACTGATGTTGATGTTGCCCAAAAGATCCACGAAAAGGTACGAGAGCAAGAATCCACTTTGGAATGCTTAGGAGTTGTTGTAGAGCAAAACCTCTATAACAAATACTATGATGGATTTTGCAACGACACTCTTTGGCCGCTTTTTCATTACGAAAGTCAGCTAGTGGAGTTTGAGCGCGAATCTTGGGATGCTTATGTCGAAGTCAATAGTCAAATGGCTGAAGAAATTCTTAAGGTTGCAAGTGAGGACGATCTCATTTGGATTCATGATTTTCATTTCTTCGTACTCCCAGCTATTTTACGCAAAAAAAACCCAAAACTAAAGATCGGATTTTTCCTCCACATTCCATTCCCAAGCGCCGAGATTTTTCGTCAACTCCCCACACGAAAAGAAATCATGCTTGGTCTTGCCGCTTGCGATCTGGTGGGGTTTCATGATTACTCTTACTTAAGACACTTTTCGGTTTGTCTAAAAGCGCAACTTGGTATCGAGTCCTCGCTTTTTCGTGCTGAGATGGGAGAGAGATTTCTCACCTTTGGCGTTTACCCCATTGGAGTAGACACTGAAAACTTGAGACACAAAGCATTTTCTCCTGAAATTGACGAACTCTTGAAGAAGTATGAAGAGACGAAGAAACAAACCTTTCTATTTCTTGGCGTTGATCGTCTCGACTATATCAAAGGCGTCGACTTAAAGCTCAAGGGGTTTTATCGAGCTCTCGAAAAGTACCCAGAAATGCGAAAACAAGTAAGCCTTCTTCAGCTTGCCGTCCCCACACGTGCCAGTGTCCCAGCTTACCAAAATCTAAAACGCCGAGTCGACCAATTGGTCGGAATGATCAACGGTGAACATAGCGCCCCTAACTACACACCGGTTCACTATTTGTATCAATCCGTCGGAGAAGAGGAACTTCTATCCCTCTATCGCTTAGCTGATGGCCTTCTTGTCACTAGTAAACGTGACGGAATGAACCTTGTCTGTCTGGTTTACACCCTATCTAAATACGAAAGCGACCCGGGAGTTGTCGTACTTAGCGAGTGTGCTGGCGCCGCCACATTGCTCAACGAAGCTCTGATTATCAATCCATGGGATTCTGAATCGATCGCCGATGCTATTTGGCAAGCTTTTCAAATGAAAGTTCAGGAGCGCCAAGAACGCTTCCGGTCTCTTTTGCAAACCGTGTCTGACTATTCAGCCAATAAATGGGCTGCAAATTTTCTAGGTGATTTGAGCGGCGTTGTTCGTCGTCAGAACTTCATGCTCGCGCCTATCTTACCTCTGAACACGCGCTATTGGCCCTCAGAGTTTAAGCACGAGCTGAGAGAAGAGCGTATGCGTCTGATGATTGACTATGACGGAACTCTTGTTCCTCTCAATAAAGACCCCAAAAAAGCACTTATCTCTCAAGAAACATTAAAGATGCTCCGATCCCTGCAGCTTCATTTTGAAATCTGCATCATTAGCGGACGACCGAAGGAGTTTTTAGAGTCCCAGTTTCTTGGCGAAACTTTTCATCTTGCCGCAGAACACGGAGCCTACTACAAAAAGCCACAGGGGAGCTGGACAAGTCTTGTCGTTTCTGACCTTAAAAGCTGGTATGGAGACACAGAGAAAATTATGGGAGATTACGAAAAGCGAGTACCGATGTCTTTCATCGAGCACAAAAATGCGAGCCTCACATGGCACTACCGTGGCGGTCCTGAGGGATTTTCTGAATTTCAGGCTCGTAAACTTTCTGAAGAGCTTGAGGTTTGTCTTGCTAACCAACCATGCTCGATCATCTCCGGGGTGAAAGTCATTGAAGCTCGTGCGGTTGAATGCAATAAAGGAGATTTTTTAAGATGGTTATCGAAAAACACTGAAGATCTTCGAAACATTTGCCTTGGCGATGATCGTACTGATGAAGATATGTTTAAAGCCGCACGTAAAAAGGGGTGGTCTTTTAAAGTAGGAAGTGGATGCACGCAAGCCAACTTACGACTTGCGAGTCAGACCGATGTGCTAAGCTTTCTCAAAGTGCTCAATGATTTTATGTTGATGGAAAAAAATGTCATTGCAACCGGAGGCTAACCTAACGAGGATGTGGGTATCCTCGTTAGCGTTTCGGTTAGGGTGCTACACTCCAGTTGAAACCGGCGTTCGTCGACTTGTTGCCTGCTTTGTCCATCGAGTAAACCTTAAAGTTATGTGACGAACCTGGATCAAGCCCACTGTAGTTTTTCTCTCTTCCGCAAGAAACAGGAGTTTCACCGTCTAGAGAGCAGTAGTACCCATCTAATCCTGAGTCCGCATCAGTACTCTCATATAAGATTCTCACTGATCGACCGGAAGGTTTATCAGGTTTAATGCTGAAAACTGGTTCTGTCGGATTCTCTGGATCCACGTAGGTATTGTAATTTCTAACTACGAAGTTTCCGGCTCTGTCCGTCACTTTAAATTGAAACGAATGCGGACCATTTGCTAATGAAAAGAATGTTTTATTCACTCCGCAGTTACTCAAATCGTTATCATCGACCCGACATTCGAAAGTCGCAATTCCACTTCCTGTGCCGTCGTCAGGATTGAACTGGAATGCTGCTGCTCTTGAGTTGATGTAATTAGTGGGAGTCAAAATTGGATTAATGTCAGGATTTGTCGCATCGACAGTGAAATTAAAACTGATAGTCTTCGTATTCCCTGCTTTATCAAAAGTAGCAACGTTAAATACGTGAGCTCCATCCGTAACACCCGTTAAATTCGCAGGTGAAGTGCAATTCGCCGGCGTCGCAGTGTCGAGTTGGCAAAGAGTTCTAGCGATTCCGCTGCCAGTATCTGTATTTGTGAAGAAAAATGAGACAGCCCGAAGATTTCCGAGAGCCTTTGGAGTTGTCGTGAAAGCCAACGTTGGAGGAGTAAAGTCAATTTTCCATCCAACGGTTTTTGTAATAGGATTTCCAGCTGCATCTTTAACTGTAACTTTAAAGTTGTGATCTCCGGCGGCTAGATCAGTGTAGTTTTGTGGTGAAACGCACGGTTGTGCTGGAAGTGCATCGAGTTGACAAGTAAATCCAGTTAAAGAACTTCCTTCATCAGTAGCCGTAAAAGCAAACGTTGCGTTTCTAAGTGGGGTTGCTGGTGGAGGTTGAGTTCCAATCACAAGGTCTGGAGCCGTTGCATCCACTCTCCAAGCAAAAGATTTAACCTCTGACGTGTTTCCTGCAATGTCACGAGCCCTAACATCAAAGGTGTGAGGACCATCTGCAAGATCTGTCAGATTTACCACTTCTGGGCAAGAAGCAAAAGCGATGGTATCTCGACGGCATTCTACCATCGCAACACCCGAAACGTTATCTGTAACATTTAATTGAAACTCAGCATCTGACCTGGGCGTAAGAGTCGCTGGTGAACTTCCAAAAGTCACTTCAGGAGCGGTTGTATCTAGCACATAGTGCATCTCAATCCAGTCAGATTCTCGTTTATTGAAATTTCGGAATTTAATATAGAGAGTTTTTGGCCCATCTGGTGCTGGCAAAACATAAGGTTGAGGGTTTTCAAGAGGAACCCAGGGAGTTGATACATCTTCTTTATCAAGAACGATAAGAACTTCGCGAGCAAATTCGTAGACTAAATTAAGTTTAAGATTTGGATCACTACGAACACCCTCGGTGTTATCACCAGCGGTCGCTTTTGCTAAATCGTCTGGGGCATGTTGATATTCGATTTCTGCAACACTTGCAGGTTGGCTACAGTTTTGCCAAAAAATAGAGCTTAGAACTCCACAAAGAAGGAGCAGATAAATCTGTCTAAATCTAAAAAATCGATGGAGTCCCGCGAAAGTTTTTTTCATATAAACCCCTAAAAAATTAGCAATCCCCTAAATTCCGCTAATTCCATGGCACATTCAAGCCAAGCATATCATTTACATACTAAAGGCTTATCGTTGAGGTTTCCATCTATTACTAAGGTGCGGATCACTTCGAGACGGTACAGCCTAAAGACCTTGGGTAGAACGACCAGGCCTTTGCTCGAGTCCTTGTCACAGTGAACCAACATGATACGATATTGTATGGCTGAAAAATCGCGATATTTCATCATTGTGTTGGTGCTTCTATTTTGTGGGCTCTTTCGCCCGTCGCTTTCTTCTGCAGAAGAGGTTGATAAAACTCTACAACCGACTCCCGTTGAGACTGATGAAATCGAAGACGTTTATCGAGACATGGTCGTTGTCCAACGAAAAGCAAAAAATAAAGCAAAACATCGTCTTCTGAACATCTACGAATCTTTCGATTTTTCAGATGGTCCAACGACAATGTACGGACTCAATATTGATGCCGGTTATGCATTCAGTGATTTTTGGGAAGCATACGTTAATGTCGTTCCTGTTTTTATAACTCAGGAACGTGACGTTGTTAAACAAGTCGCAAGTTATAACTTCGTTGATGGTAGTAAAGCTCAGGTGAAATACTCAAAGCCAAAATCTGCGTTGGGAGCAGAACTCCTTTGGCTTCCTGCTTACGGCAAGGACAGCTGGGGACCACGAAGCATTGTTAGAAGCGATACATTTTTCAAGTTTGGTATTGGCCTTATTCAGTATGACGGCGACAACGGAAAAAAACTGTCCCTAAGTCTAGGAAAAACGTTTTTTATTAAGTCACTCGTTAATTTTCGCATTTCAGCCGGCGGTAGCTACGTAGAGTCGATCATCGAAGGACAGAAAAGATTCTACTTCGCGGGGATTTTTGAGCTTGGACTAGTTTGGTATTTGTAATCACTTAGAAGAGAGACGATAGCATGGGAATTTCTTCATTTACTGCTTTTTTGGATCACGGTGGATTCACTTCAATTCTCATTATATTTACCGCATTGACCTTGTTTGGAATTACAGTAGAGCGTTTGTTTGTACTGTATATGAAGATGTCTTTTAACTCTGAGTCAACACTGGATAAATTGCGAGACATGATCCTCAAGCGTGCCTACAACCAGGCTTTTCAACTCTGTAACACTCAAGAATCCAATCCGGAGTTGAACGTAATCAAATCAGGACTTTTGGCTGTAGAAAGTGGCAGAGAAGCAATGAAGTCTGCTCTCAACGAATCAGTCTTGGAAGTCACGCAGCAATGTGAACATCGCCTCCCCTATTTGTCGCTCATCGCAAGCTCCGCAACGTTACTAGGACTCCTAGGAACCATCTCTGGCCTTATCAAAACTTTCGCAGGTCTTGCGGCAGCCGACGGAGCCGAGAAATCACGTCTTCTCGGAAACGGAATTGCAGAAGCTATGAACGCGACCGCCATGGGCCTACTTATAGGTCTTGCAGCAATGGTTGCACACACTATTTGTGTATCGAGAACTGACTACCTCGTAGCTAAAGCGCAACGAGCCGCCTTAAGTTTTTGTACTTGGATCGAACAAGCCGAAAGGGCAAAAAAGCATGGATGAGATGTTAGATTTTCGGCGAAAGCATCGCCAGAGCATCGACATTCCAATTGCGCCCGTCCTCGATATGATGGTGGCCGTAATCTTTTTCCTTTTGCTCTCCTCGACATTTGAAGCTTATACAAAACAGACACTTCCACCATCTAAAGTAACAACCGTCGAGGATGCCGCCCCATCTCCCCCATCACCTCTGCCGAGACTCTTGGTCTACAGAACCGGAAGGCAAGTTCAGATGATTCTAAATTGGGAGGGCACACGCCCTGGGCGTATCCGTCAACAAGTTAGCAGTGATGACCCAACAAAATACTCAAAAGAGATTTATCAGGCTGCAACTCAACTTACAAAGAGATTTAGAGAACTTTACCCTGACGAAAACAGCCTTCGTCTAGGTTTTAACAAAGAAGCTAAGTATCAAGATTTGATCACAGTCATGGATGGCGCAGGCTCAGTGGTTCCGACGATTGTTTTGATTTCGTATGGCGAAGCTGCTGCAAGCCAACGAGAAAATATCTGAAGGGTGTTCGGCGATGCTAATGTTCAAAAAAAAAATAAGGAGAGAGCCCACTCAGCCTAATCTAACACCCATGTTAGATATATTCACCATTCTCGTCTTGTTTCTTATTACTAGCGCTGTTTTCGGAGGGAGTAGCATCTCGCTACTTCCTGGCATGCTACTCCCACTTAGCGTTCTTAAAAATCCTGTTGAGCTCGCAGCTCAGGTGAACGTTACAAAAGATGGGGTCAAGAGCCCTTTCCTCAAAAAGGGATATCCCATTGATGTTTTTTATCCCGAGAATAGAACCCAGAGTTCCACAAGCCAACTTAAAGAAGAAATTCGGCGTTATATAGCTTCTCTTGGACCTGACCAGCAGAAAAGAGATCTTCTACTCAATGTTGTCGGAGACCGCAGTCTGAACTATGAATCTATTTACGATGTCATCAGTTTGTTTCGAGAGGCTGGCTTTCAAAAAATATCTTTCATGGCCCAAAACCAAGAGGGTCCGTGAGAACACTTCGCTACACATCCCTGATTTTAGTTTTTACTTGGATGGCGCAGGCCATTTCTCAGCCCGTTTCGGCAAAGACGGCTCCCGCGCCGGCAAAAAAGGTCCCCGTACCGTCGTCTCCCCCTAGTGACCCTAAGATCAATGATGATATTTCCGAACTGGCTCGTCTCATTTCTAAAAATGATCTATTGGGCGTAAGAGTGCTTGTCAAAAAGCTTGGTCACGAGTGGCCTGAAAGAGGTCCTTGGCTTAAGGTTCGAGAGCTCCTCCACAATGCTCCAAAGGTTGGCTGGGATGTTCTGCGTGCTTGGGAGAGAATTCAGCCTCCAAATACCAACGGGACGGCACACACCCAAGTCGACGAGCTCGTCACATCTGGTAACGAACTTCTACAGCAAAAGAAATTCGAAAGTGCATTTGAGGTTTACCAAAAGGCTGCCAAGCTTGTGAATCAAGACACAAAGCCGGGCAAAAACGACAATCGTGATCTTTACTATTTTATCCTTCGACAGATGAGCGAGTCCCTCTATGGCGCCGGTCGATTTGAAGATTCGCTCACGGTAAATCTTTGGATTCCCCCCATCTACTCAGACTACAAACAGATCCTTTTTGAAAGAATGTGGATTGCATTTCGCGCTGGGCGAATAGACGTCGCCAACGGCGCGATCGCCGGGCAATACTCTTCTTACTTTGGTGTTCTTGAGCCCGAAAGTTATCTGGTTCAAATGTACATTTATAGAAAAATGTGTCGCGAAGACGACTATGCACTCGTCATCAAGAACTTAAAAAATCTACAGAAGAAGTTAAAAACCGGTAAGTTTGGAATCACCAGGTGGTTGAAGTCTGATCTGCAGAGAAGACCATATTTAAGCGCCCTGAATTCAAAAACCTTTGTTTCCTCCTCCCGTGTCAGCGATGCCGAACGCTTAGCTGAGAGAAAGAATCTCTTACGCGCACTGTACAAAGTTTTTGAGAAAGACAAGCTGCGATTGATTTCTGAAATTGACCGCGTCTTTGCCTTTGCAAGACTCGCTCTTGCAGCCTCATCTAAGGAGCTTCCAAAAATTCCTGAGCTTCCACCTCAAACTGAGCTTTTGCGCTCAGGCCTTGAAATGTGGCCCGTCAGCGATGGCGAAGATTGGTTGGATGAGCTTGGACAACACATTTTTATTGGAGATTCGCAGTGCAAGTCACAGCCGCCCTCCTCCAAATAATTTTACTAGCATCCATGTCAACTCAGTCGCATGCCGAGTCTGATAGATATGACTCGTCGGCGTTTGCTCCAAACATCAAGATCGTCGAAGAAAAGCCCAAAGATCTGCCACTCACGCCCAACAAAAAAACGGGAGGTGATGACGAAAAGGCATCGATTGAAAGTATTGATGGCCGAATTCAAGCGTTTGGGACCCTTATAAAAACAGCAAGAACTGAGTCAGAAAGAGCTCAGTTCACCATTGCCAGAACTCTTTTAAAGTTACAGAAGGCCAAAATGATGGCTGACGGCAGTGGTCCCTCCACGCCAGCAGAGTTGAAAGAGGTTTACAAGCAAGCTGCCACTGACGCTGCTTCTATAAAAAACCTAAAAAAAGTGAGTGCTGCAATTACAAGCTATGGCCTCTATCTTAACGGCCTCGCCCTTCTTGGTTTAAATATTAAGTCAGAAGCCATAAAAATTTTTAAGAAGGCTATACAAATCAATCCCAAAGCCTCTTATACAGCAGATGTTATATTTTACATGGCTGAATTTCACTACGAACGAGAGAGCTTTCTATCTGCAATGCAAGTCCTTAAGACAAATATGGACAAGCTTGATGACGATCAAAAGTCCCTCGCTAAATATCGAATTGCCTGGTGCTACATCGGACTTAAAGAACTCTCGACGGCTGAACAACTTTTCATTGAACTTATTAAAAGCAATGCAAAAGGTGACTTCGAAAAAAATATCATTAAAGAGCTTAGCTACGTTTCAACACAAATTAGAAATGAAACAGGAATCGCGATCCTAGCGGACTCTGTTTTCGGCAAAGCACCAGATAAAAAAGCGGAGTTTCTCTCAAGTGCCTATGCTAACTTGCAAAGACAAGACTCAAAATCAAGCCATCAATTCATTCTCTCAAAATTGATGGGGCTCGCGTCCTCTTCTGAACAAAGAGTTAAACTCTGGTTAGAAGAAGTGAAATCAAGCAGGCGTCCTTACGCAAGTATTAAGCCCTACACCAATTTCTCATCGATTCAACAGGAACTTGGGCGGTACGGCGATCCAGAAGCTCAGAAGGTCCTTCAAAAACTTGGAGAAGAGCTAGAACTGGAATGTGAGCAGCTGATCAAGAGCTTTGTAGGCACCTATTCTGGCAGCGTAAAAAATAAAGAAAATATCCGCAAAGAAGTTATTGCAAGCTCACTTCAGCAGATTTTCACTTTTCAAGACCGCTATTTTCCTAAAGCTAAAACACGAGCGAAAATGTTTACCATATGGATGTCTCTCTCTGAAGATACAGAAGACTATCCAGCACTTCTTGCCGTTTCTAACAAAATTCTCGCCGACCCCTCTCTATCGTCAATGTCTCAAAGAGCTAAAGACGATCGTCTTCTCGCTCTTGGGAATCTGAACCGAAGTCAAAAACAAAAATACGCCCAAGAATACCAGGCAAAGCTTGAAGAATATGTCGCCGACGAAAACGCTCCCCACTGGAAGCAAACGGCGACTGAACTCGCTGACTTTCATATGCAGAACAAAGACTTTAAAAAAGGCATTTCTCTTCTTTCTGCTATTAACAATAAAGATAAAACTGAGGGTTCGTACTTCCGTCTGCAAACAGCAAGATTTGTTGCTGGACAATATAAAGAAGTTGTCGCTGCAAGGCCACCAAGCGGTGTCACTAACACTCAACAAATGAACAATCTTGTTAAAGAGGCTTCATTAAAATTAGCGACTACAGGCGGTGGCGGCTCTAGTGAGAATTTCGACGACTACGAGAATAATATTAATGTGTTCCTTTCTCTTAACAACGATACGTCCAAAGAAAAGCTCGTCATTCAAGATTACATAAATCGACTTATCGAGAAAAAGGAATATAAAAAAGCGGCACTTCGCCTTTTAAGCCTTCCATCAAGGGTTCGCGGAACTGAATACGCAAATCAAACCAAGAAGGTCGCGATACTTCTTATGCAAGAGGGCGAATTTAGAGAAGCAGCTAAAATTGCCAATGAAGACGGACAGCCTATCTCAAAGCTGTTACTCAACGAAAGCACGCTGAGCCGATTGGGCTCGGGACTTGCGCTCGACTCAAGAGAGCTTGGTTCACTTACAAACACCAATCGTGACTATATTCTCGGTGTCCTTGCACTGACTCAGCCTCAAACAGTGATTCAATATGCTTCCGTTTACAGTTCAACGAGCCCATCAATAAAAAAGCTTGGGATGTTAGCACTTAAGATTCGCGAAAAAAGTGATACCCTTTCTGATGATATGAGAGCAAACCGATCGCTCGCTAGCATTCTGCCTACAGAAGATCAATCCATGAGCTCGTTTCGCAAACAGGTGAGCGAAGTTCAATTTCCTAAGGCAGGACAATCCCCAACCCAGACTGCAAAGCTCACAGCAACGGCTGTCTCTCAGGTCCGAAAAGTTCGACAGCAAATCTCAGGTAAAATCCGTGGTCAAAGTTCCGCAAATCAAATTGAAGTTTTACAAGCGGCGATCCGACTTGAAGAACAAGCAGCGACAGCTATCGAAAAGTCGCCTCTGCCAAACGGAATCGACGAAAAACAGAAACTGCAGTACATGCAAAATCTAACAGATGCTGCTGGGGAATTCCGCGACCAAGCGAAAGAATTTAGAAAAACTTTAGATACCATTATGGTTCACAGCGGAGAGGCCGACCAGAAAAGAGCTGAGAGCGAGCTACCGATGCCTATCAACTTGAGCAAATGGCCATGGCCGGCCTCACCTATCAAAGATCGCGTGATGAGATTTATTCAAGAAGACAACCGAGTCGCCGCTCTCATTATGCTTGACCTTCGTAAATCGGCTAATTTGATGTCCGCATCTGATTATTTTCAATATCGATCTGGGATTTTGCTGTCAACGCCGAACAATCCGCCAATGGCTAAGTTTGTTCTCAACGAACTTAGAGAAGCGCGCCAGGAAAGGATCATCAGTCAATGGAAAGACATGCAATAAAACTCAGCATTATCATCTCGCTTTTTTGGATCCAAGTGACATACGCTGCCCAACCAGTAGCAGCCCCTCAACCAGACACTCCAAACAAGACAAAAGCCCAGGGCGAAGGCCGCATGGATTTTGAGGGCGACATCATCGAAAATGACAGTCGCCTTCCTAGCATCCTCAATGATTTTGATCCGCAGTCGTTAACTTTGGATTTGATGATTTTTAAACGCAAAGACTTTAATGACACCCACTCGGGAAGAATCGAGTCATCTTTTAACTTTCAGCCTACACAAGGGAAGTAAAAGGACGACATGCAAGTCATCAGAATCGCGAAAAACAAGCTCGAACTTTCGACGGTGCTGATGGATCAGCCCCTGATTAGCGTCGGTAGGTCATCAGCGTGTGACGTGGTTCTGGCTGCTCCCGGTGTCACCGCCAAGAACTACCTGATCCGTTGGGTTGGCGAAGGTCCTTTTGATAAAACCAAGGGCTCTTGGCAGGTTGTCGACTTAAGTCCAAATAATGCCACGCCCGGTACACCTGTAAACCCTGCCACCGCTCCAGGCGTTCCTCTTGGAGACGGCGTTGTTACATTTAACGGATTAAACTTTTCAATCATCGAAGATAGGCTGATAAGTTCTGACTTTGACGGGCCCCTGCGCGCGCATCTAGCGCAGACGATCAAAGCCATGAATGAGGGTATGCTCTCTGCCGTTCGAGACAGTAGCTGTCTTGAAATAGTAGAATTCAACTCACAACTATCAGCCGTTTTGAGTGTCCAGCATTTTTTCCCAGGTCCTGCGCCCGCTCGCCTTCGGTGCTTTCCAAAAGTGAAAGTAAGTTGGGAGAGTCCCCAGGTTGCAGCCGTATTTTTATCTTCGCGTTTTCAGCACCAGGCGTTTCTCAATGGCAAACCTATTCCTCCCGGCAGCAAAAAAGTGGTTCGCCTTGAGGTGAATAGCTTTTTACAAATTGATTCCGAGCACACGAAGGCCATCATTCGTATGGTGCCTCCCATCGATGGCCACGAAGTAGAGCGCCAGCCCCTTCACAAAAAGCCGTGGGCTTGGTTTTTACTTTGTATCTCCGCCACTATTGTCTTTTTAGGATTTTGGAGAATGATTGCCGAGTTTAGACCACCACCTCCAGCGCCCCCTAAATTGACAGCTCAAGTGGAAATAAAACTGAAAGCACCTCCAGAAATAAAAAAAATCCCCGAGGCGAAACCTGTCCCAGAGCCAACGGCCGCGCCCATTCCTGTGGTGGTCAAGCCACCACCACCTCCTCCTCCAGCTCCTGCTCCTGCTCCTGCTCCGCCCAAAGTTGCAGAAGTGGTGCCGCCAAAGCCTAAACCGGCTCCGCCAGCGCCACCCATCGTTGCAAAGGCAAACAAACCTGTTGTAACAACGCCTCCGCCTGTTGTAGCAAAAGCCCCAAAAGCAAATCCACGTCCAAAAGCTGCACCTAAAGATCAGATGTGGTTACTGAGCGCCATTTCTAAGGGTCGTGGCAAAGAGGTCAAAGCAGATGCTCTCACAAACCAAGGTTTACAAAGTCAGAAGCGTGAAGATGAGACTATCTCGCTCCAAAAGCCGCAAATTGATACAAACCTAAGTGCCGACCCCGGAACCCGAAAACAACTTCGCGAGCTGGCTGATGACTCCTCCGTGGGTAAAACGGCAAGCAATCTTTTTAAGGGATCTAAACCCGGTTCGAGCAAAGGAATTTCAGGCTCCTCAGCTTCTCTCGCCAACGAGCTTGCTTCTGGCGATGGTACAGGCACGGTTGATTTTCAACAAGCCCGAATGAGCGGCGGTCTGACGCGCGCCCAAGTTCTCAAGCCTATTGAAAAACGTCGGAGCATGATCAAAGAGTGCTACGATAAGGCCCTTTTGCAAAATGCTAAGGTCAATGGCCGCGTCGTTTTCCAATGGATTATTTCTCCCACAGGGTCGGTAAAGTCTTTGAAACTTACAGAAACACAGGCTAAGTTTCCAGCGTTGGAAGACTGCGTGAAGGGCGTGTTAGAAGCACTCACCTTTCCTGCAGCCGCTAACGGAAAATCGACTCTTGTCGACTATCCATTTATTTTTCACAAAACGAAATAAAAATGAAATCTAGAAAATTTGAAGTCTCCTCAGGAAAGCCGCTCCAACACAGGCCTACGTCGATCAAGGTACCTTTCAAAGATGATAAAGAGGCACAAGGCCTGTTGATGGAATACCAGAGCCAACTCTCTCATCAGCAAGAGCTTTTGTCTGCGCAAAATCAATGGTCGGTGCTCCTCATCCTTCAAGGTATGGATACAGCCGGCAAGGATGGGATCGTCAAACACGTCCTATCTGGAGTCAATCCGCAGGGATGCTCTTCTTCGAGCTTTAAAAGGCCAAGTCCTTTAGAACTCGATCACGATTTCTTGTGGAGATATCAAACTCTGCTTCCTCAGCGAGGGCAAATCGGCATCTTTAATCGTTCTTACTATGAAGACCTCATTGTTCCAGAAGTTCATCCTGAAATATTTCAAGCCAGCCAGATTCCGCCGTCCCTCATTAATCTCAAAACAGTTTTTAAAGACCGAGCCCAAGATGTCACCCATTTCGAGGCTTATCTTGCTCGCCAAGGATTCTGTATTATCAAACTGTTTTTACATCTCTCGAAGAGCGAACAAAGAAAGCGACTCATCGAGAGGATCGATAACCCGGCGAAAAACTGGAAGTTCGAAGACTCAGATATGAAAGAACGGGAGTATTGGCGAGCCTATCAAAAGGCGTACGCACACGTACTCAAACGAACCAGTCACAAAGTAGCTCCCTGGTACGTCATACCCGCCGACGACAAAATGACAGCGCGCTTGATTGCTTCGCAAATTATCATCGACCGTATGCAAGAACTTGATTTGAAGTTTCCAAAAACGACGAGCGAGAGGAAATCAAAATTGCAAAAATACAGGCAGGCTTTAAAAAACGGCTAGAACGTCTTTACTAGATTTTCTAATACCTCAACCTGTCTTGCCATCAAGGAGGTCGCATCTGTTGGTTTGCGAATCTTATCAAGAGTGAATCTTGCCACAGATCTTGCTTCTGCACCCCGATTTTGGGCTTTTAGTATTTCCACAAAAAGAAGGGCGGCCTGTAAGGCATTTGCTCCGTAAGACTTATCCATAGCTTGCCTAGCAAGGAGTTCAGCTTTGGTAAAGTTGCCGTTTTTAAGTTCAATATTTGCGAGGCGATAAGGAAAAACATAGTTATCAGGATTTTTCTTTTCCAGGCGCTCGAGGAGAGGTTGAATTTCTGCTTCCTTATGGGCACGCTTTAAATATTTAGCGAGCATCAAACCCTGCCCCGTGCTTTTTTGAATTTTAGAAAGGCGTGTGATTGCGCTATTCCATGCAAATTGAGCAAGATTGGATTGGCCTAAGAGATCATAAGTGTCGGCCTTGACCGCCCAATATTCATGTAGGTCAATCTCAAAGTCATCGCGACTGGGATCAAGACTTGTCTTTCCAGTCCACCTCTGAGGTTCTTTGATGTACAGATCTGCTGTCGCAAGAGCCTGTGCGCCAGCGGCTTTCATAGCTTGGAGATGCCCAAGAGCTTTCTCTACTGTCGCCAGTTTCAACCACCTTTTTGGTGTGTCTGGAGACGCAGGAAAATCGGCGACAAGACGAGCCAGCAAATCTCGCTGCTCAGCCCACTTTGGATTGCTTTGATTATCTTCAAGCAAATACAGCTGTGCGAGCAAATACCGTTCGACCTGGTTAGGGATAGGCGCCAGGAGAATGGAGGCTGCCGTCATTTGCAAAGAGGTATAAGAGTTCAATCCTAGTTTTTCTTTCGCACTGAGGTCCCCAGCGTTGGCACGAGTTTGCAGCTCTTCAATCGACGGAGGGGTTTGCGACAAAACTTCGTTAAGCTCTGCGATCAGTTGATTTTTCGGCCTAAAACCACGAAATCGTGCAACCTCTGAACCTGTTGAATTAACAATCAGGATGGTGGGAACATCCAAAATTAAATATTTGTTGCGGAACTCCGCGCTCCCTTCCCAATCAGAATCAATTTTGACCTTCGAAAACTGCGCGGCCGTGGTCTTAAACTCTTCGTTAGAAATAACTTCTTCATTAAGTCTCAGACATGCTGGGGACCAAACTGCCGAAAATTCCATAATCACGAGTTGATTCAATTTTTGCGCACGGGCCAGAGCCAAGTTCACGTTGTTACGAAAAAATCCGTCGCGATCCATTTCGGGCGCCACTAATTGAGTCTGACAAGCGACTTGGGGGATTTCAACTCGTTTGACAACGAGATCAACGCCATTGGCCTCGGGTGAAACATCAGCCCGCTGTTCCTGACAAAATGTCTGATTCTTCTCGCAAGTGTACAGGTCGAGAACTAAATTGGAATCGAGTTTTGAAGGCAAATCGAGAACGAGCTCCGTCTCTGCAATTTTTGAAAAAACTGTAGCTCTGTTTTTGAGCGACGCCTGATTGGTTCCCTTTAAATTGAAACGAAAAGGCCCCTTGGGACGGATTTTAAGGCGGGTCGATGTGCCAACAGACCGATTTTCAATATCAAAATTGAGCCCTTCTTGAGAGTATTTTTTGACTCCTTCGCACCCCATAGACAGGAGAACAAGAGTCCCACAAATCGCCTTGAACCACATAATACATCACCTTGAAATAATTTTGGAACATAGCAGTAAAGTGTCCCAGGGTCAACGAGCCCTGGTCACATTTGCACTTTAGCTCCGCAGGAACGGTTGGCTGGCAAAGCTTCAGCGATTTTTTTGGGCTGCGGAAGCTTCAGCTCCGACATGATCTTTACAAAGTCCTGCTTAGATTTCCCCTGTCCTAGCCGGGGGTTAAGTCGAATTTCATCGGCAATGGTCGTTGCTGTAAAACCCTTGTAATCATGACCTGGATAAACTTTCGTTTCTGGCGGTAATCTGAAGAGTTTCTCAGTGATGCTCGAATAGAGCACCTCACTGGATCCCCCTTGAAAATCGGTACGCCCAGTCCCGCGTATCATGAGGCAATCCCCCGTAAAAACAAAATCTTCCACAACAAAACTAAGGCAGCTGTCGGTGTGGCCGGGCGTTGCTAAAACCCGCAAAACGTAGGGTCCAAACTTCAACTGATCCCCATCATTAAGCTGCAAATCAACACAAGAAACGTGAGCCGCCACAGAGGCACCCGTTTTACAGCCACTTAAGGCTCTGAGCTCGCCGGCCCCGGTAACGTGATCAGCATGAAGATGGGTTTCAAGGGAAAACTTGAGATTTAGCCCCAGCTCTTGAACGAGCTTCCAGTCTCGAGACACCATTTCTAGAACCGGGTCGATAATCAGGGCTTCGCGACTGATTTTGTCGCCTAAAAGATAGGTGAAGGTTGAAGTTTCTGGTTCGAAGAGTTGATGAAAGATCATTTCTTTAGACATAGGATTTTTTAATTTAAAAAAAATCCTATGTCGAGAACAAGTTACGCTGCTTTTTCAGTAAGGTAAGAAATGGTCATGGTCTGATTGTGGAACTGACACTCCATGAA
The DNA here is from genome assembly GCA_044229295.1 of Pseudobdellovibrionaceae bacterium. Classification (GTDB taxonomy): domain Bacteria; phylum Bdellovibrionota; class Bdellovibrionia; order Bdellovibrionales; family Bdellovibrionaceae; genus JBGATJ01. The sequence continues at coordinate 12,329 of JBGATJ010000010.1, read as the reverse complement.
ACCTTGATTCGGACAAATTTCGCCGTAAGAATAAAATCCAGTCATGGCACGATCGCCAAAAATCTCACGAACTGCTTCTAATTCGTCTTCGGTATCGATGCCCATAGCTAGCTTTCTCGCAACACAGCTGATTAAAATTCCAAGACCACTGTGGTTGTTTTTGTTCCCAGCTAATGTCAATGTCGCTGCTTTTTTTGCTCCCTGAATCAATCCTTCAGTCTTGGCATTCATCAAGCGTACAAGAGCTCCTTCCGGAACATTTCCACCAAAAGACAGTGAGCCAAGTTTTTCATCCACACCAAGAACTCCACGCAAAACGCCGACTTGATCGAGGCCATCTTTCAAAATCGAAAATGGGAACATCAACGCAGTTCCAGGAAGTTGTTTTGCATATTCACCCAAATATTTTTTGTAAACATCGAGAGCTGGCTGGTTATCGATTTCAAAAACGACATTGTCTTTAGCCTTAGTAATTTTTTTAATAGGACCAAATGGTTCCCAACCACCCATGAAACCATATTGGATTTCGAAATGTTCACCATAAAAACAGAGAACACCAACATGATTGTCTGTCACCTTATGATCAGCAAGAGTGAAGGTGCGTTTGAAATCAGTACCATCGCCAGCCAAACCGCCAGTGATAGGAAATTTGTCGTGAAGAAGGGAATTCATTCCTGCGATCAATCTTTCGGCGTTAACATTGATTCCGGGACTCAAAAGCATAAGAGCCTTCAAACCTTTTTGATCAACTTTTGCGGCTAAGTCACGGCCTATATCAAAAGATTTTTCTGGGTCCGTATGTTGTATGGTGTGGGTTTTCATTCGAGTTGAGCTGAACTCTACGAAGTTAACGTGTAGAGTATGGTCGAGAAGACCTTCTCCAGAAATTTCACCCGCTGTTGAACAACCAAAGGTCGAACATTTTGGAAATTGAGATACAAGCTTATTCACAGTACCATCACTGAAATATTTGGTATTTCCAAAAGCTAAAATCAAACTTGGGTTCAAGTTTGAAATTTTTTGGAGCTCAGCGGTCAAGTCTGTCTTATCGGTGATTTTTAGCTGTTGAACCTTCATTTTGGGGAATCTCCTTGAATTGAATTCCTTTTAATTTCGGCTTACCAGAGAGAATACTGAAGTCCAATGTCGGTCTAAATTTGAGACTGTTACCAATCGAAGCGTCGGTAAAAAGAAATCTCATCAATATACACATAGGAGTCTCGTCGAGGAACAGTTCCTAGACTTCCTGAGAAGATTGAGAGCATAAACTGGTCGACTTGGATAGATCCTCGCTTTCTTAGCTCAAGCCCCCGTACCTCACTCACAAGAGTGTCATTGTAGTAACCACGAACAACACCATTGAACTTGTCAACGTCATTGAGTTTTACGCAGACATCTGCAATTTGCCAATTCTCTTTGAGGGCATTCAGTAATACCGGCTTGCGATTTTTTTTCCAGCCGAAGGTGGCGCCCCAAGGTGAGCTCATCCCCACGTGATAAATATAATTTAGCAACGAGGATCCCGGACCTTCTGAGTGGGCCCACATAAGTCGAGCTGACCAACCATCATACCCATTGGGTAAAGACCCTTGAGAGTTGCAGTCTCCCCCACACAGACCGAAGAGTTTTCCAAGGTGAGAGTCATCAAAGTAAGGATCCACTTTTAACTTCAGACTCACGCACATGTCGTCGTACGCAGGAATGCGCATGCGCAAAGGTCCTCCTGATTCAGTGGCTACTTTGCCTTGTGGAACACGAATTCTTAAAGATTTTCCACCGAATGTTGCTGACTCGGGAACCACCGAGAGCCATTGAAATTTCTCAGGCCTTGTCGGATCTACAGTATCAAAATCTCTTTGCAGATCGCGATACAAGTAAGGACCAACAGCACTGTTTTCAAAATTAACAGATTTGATATATTCAAAGGTCGGCGCACCCGGTGTTTGCACCAGGGACGCAGCCTTGGCAGTTACTTTTTGTTTCTGCATCGCGGTCCCAAGGGCCCTTACATTCACGACTGGCGGAGCGCAGTTTTGAAAGAAGATGATGATAGTGAACAGAAATCCTAGCGTGCTGAGAAAGCCCCATCTCGTGAGTGCAGAAAAGATATCCATCGTGTTCTCCTCGAACCTACTAGATCGGATATATTTTCAAAAAGGTGGGCTGGACTTACGGAGTGTTTTCAACGTAAACGACTGAAGTTTTTGCGATCTTGTCGTAGAGGCCCTGTTTTTTTTCGTCAAAAGCCACCCACAAAGAGCCAATACACATGAATAGGTTGGTAATGACGAAAGCCAAAAACCTCATCAAGCCCACTTCGATGGTCATGGGTTTCAATGTGCTTGCATCAACAACCAAAATTCCCATCGCTTTTTTTCCAAGTGTTCCTTTGAAGTAAGGTTGAAACATTCCAAAATAGAGTAAGTTGAGGAACATCCCACGGAATCCATTTTCCACAAAAAAACCCACAGAAAAAATTCCTGCAGTTGCAAATGGAATTAGAATTGAAACAAAATGCCCTACAAAAAACATCAAAATATGATCGATACAAAGAGCGAAAAAACGAACCCAAAACCCTGCATACTCAACGGCTTTTACAACCGGTGTGACCGGCGGCTCAACCGGAGTTTCTTTGACTGGCGCTCCAGGGTCTAACTGAACATTAAACTTAGCTGGTTCGAAAACGGGAGGAACTGGAGTTACCGCCTCTTCGTACAGTGATTTTAATTCGGTCTGCCCGAGCGGACGCCAATCTGCAAGCCCGTCTTTCCAAACTGGAGTTTCCAGGTGAATTTCTTTCGCTTTGATTTTTTCAGAAATCGACTGGAGAGAAAGGGGACCCACATTTTGACCATTTAAATTTACAAACCATGCTTGTTCCATGGTTGGGATATAGCCGGTTTCGCAGCCAAGGGCTAGAAAAAACTCACACCTTAGATTTCTGCCTGATATATTGATTGAGCAAGCTTTGCAGCGCAGTTTTGACGGATTCTTTTTGATCTAAAAAGGTGATCCTGCGAGGGTCGAAAATATCGCCGACAATCTTACCTCGAAATACGATTCTGTCAGATTTACTAATGCCGTTGACGATGACGACTTCAAAAATTTCGCTAATGCACTCTCGTGGGAGAGGGTCCTGCAACAATATTCCGGATAAGGAAATATTGTTTGAGTGTGTTTTAAAAGTCTTTTTCTTAGTCATAATAAAAACCTGAATGCGCAGGTCATACCGGGGAGCCGATCGTTTCTCATGACCACTTCTCGCCTGTTGGTTTCGCTGAAGTTCACTTTGTAACTGGAGAGTTTCCGGAGAGTCAATTTTGATGTCGTCACCAGTGAACTCCTTTTGGCAACCAACATCAAATTTCTCTTTAGGAGTTTCTACCAGGTCAACTTGAGTGAATATCGGAACATCCTCTGCTTCGGGGATGATAGCCGTTACTTCTTCATCGTCATCTGAGCTTTTTGGAGGTTTACCGCTGGTCATGTCTCAATTATAAGTAGGAGTTTGTCAAAGATCTATTCAGAGTTCGTAAGATTCTTTGTTTCTGGCCCTGGTTCGTTGACCGCGTCTTATCTTGAGGCGCGGTTGGCGGGACAAAATCCAGGCTTGGGACCGATACTGGGAAACTGCCGGCAAACCCCCGGGCGTTTTTCATAAATTTTGCACAGGTTGTCTTTTCCGAGGTGAATGCAAGATCCGTCTTGCGCTTGAGCCAGCATAAAAAGTCCCGAAGCCTCTCGAAAAGAAAGAATGTGCTTCTCCCGAATTAGCCTTTTAGAGAGTTTGCGGACCTGCTGAGCTTCGTCGGGACTAGCAAGCCCCATGGTGACTAAGTCTTCAAACTTGACTTCAACGGGCATTCGACAACAATCCGCCGAACACCCATCACACATTCCGGCTCGATACGGTTTCCAAGTCCAAGGTTGATCTTTATCACATTTCTTCATCGACTATTTGCTGACACTCCAAAACTGAGAAAGGGCTTCAATACGGCGAAACTTTTCTCTCAACTCCCAAGCGGATATACCTCTGGAATCAGAAGAACGCTTTTTAACAACGTAAGGATCGCTGATCAGCTTCTTACCACTTTCTAGAATAGTTAGGCCAGGCCAATAATGTCTTTTTGCTCCAGGAGCATTGTCTGTCTCAGTCACGCAATCTTCGGCGTAGACATGGGGGCCATAAAAATTCGAAGCTGCGGGCTTGCCAAATTTCGTGTCAAACGTCACGAACGCTCCGTTTTTCCATGTGAAGGTCACCAGTGCATCACTATAGGAGCGGGTCATTGGCCCGCGAGGTTCTCCGACGTCCAACATAATTCCCCAAAATTGGGAGGTCTTAAAATCATCCATATTTTTTGCAAAATCAAGAGCCAGGATTGCAGATTTTGATTCGGAAGCTTTCGATCCATCGACGAGCACAAATCCCCTATCTGTAACAATGCCATCCTGCCCTTTGCACAAATAGCTCATATCAGAAACAACCATGCCGTTGTAGTAAGTGAGAGTTTGGCGGTTTTGATAATTCCGAATTGCAAAAAACACGTCATTCTTTGGAACGTTACAAGTCACGTTATCGCCATCAAGAAGGATGAGGCGATTCAAAGTGATGAACGCGTTTGGCTTTGAAATGAGATCAAATCCATGGGACTGACAGGTGTTCAACTCTTCGCCATGCGCAAGTTGACACTTTCGAAATTCATTCACCTTGTCTCCATAGTCGGAAATATCAGCTGAAAACTCTGCATCCGCCTGAAACGCGGAATCAAATTTTTCTTTGAGACTCGCTTTTAGTTGCGATAACTCTTCTCGCATTTTGTTAATATCGCAAGCTGCCGGGCCCTCGGCCATAGAGGCAGAAGACATAAGAACTAACGAAGCAAAAACTTTGATAAACATAAAACCATCCTTGGTGAACTTAAATTGTATGGTCAAAAAGAAATGCATTCAAAAGTGATAGATTCAAAATCGACTTAGGTCCTGGAGCACAAAATTTCTCACGGGAAATTTGGAAAAATTCAAAGTCTACAAATGCCCGCTAACCCGCTATTAGTCTGGCTTTTCTCTGGACCTAGGACTAGAAAACAGGCCTTCGTTCTGGGCTTAGTTACTTGACTGAAGTCGCAGTTTAAAATCGAAAAACGACCTCAGTCTATATCAACAAAGAGATATGCAAAATGAAAAATCAGAATCAGCAGCACGAAAAAATCTTCAACGACATTTGTGAGAAACTCAATGAGTTGAGCCACAAAAAGGCAAAACCGCCAAACCCTGTAGAGTCTCCAGCTCCACAGGAATACCACAAATCCCTCACGCAGACTATCGAGGTTCTCAAGCGAGAAATCTCGCGTGCTCAACAAACTCAGGAGTCTGTTGAGCTCCGTCTGCTTCGTGAGGGAGAGAAATATCAAAAGCTCTTTGAAGAGTACAACCAAACCAAACAGACATATCAACAAGTTGAAAGCCAGTTGGTGCACGAACAAGAAGTGAGTCAAGACGCAAAAATGGCCCTCGAAAACGAAAAGCAACTAGCAGCTCACTACCTTAGTGAGCTTGAGTCAGAACGCCAAGACAATGAAAACTTAAAGGAGCAAATGATGGAAAATACGGAGCGCCTCGAGAGCATTCAAGTCGCGATTTCTGAGCGAGATCAAGAAATTGCAATTTTGAAAGAAAAACTTCAAGTTCATCATCAAAAATTCACGACGATCGAAGAAAGCTACGTCGCACAGTTTGAGTCGATGCACCGTCGGGAGCTCGAACTCGCCGATCAGGTAGAACGTCAAGAAAAGTCGCTGGCACTCCAAAATCGATTTAAGGCTCGTCTAAAAATCCTCTGGAAAAAGCACACCACAGAGACCCAAAGGCACAATCGTATCCTCGAAGGGCAGATCCTCGAAAAACTCCGCGACATCGAACTCAAGGATGTCGAAATCCAACGTTTAAATCATGCCAAGGCAGCTGCGGAAAAAGATCTTTTGACAGGCGCCCAAGAGCGCCAAGATATTATCGACAGTCACAAGTCCTCTATGGAAGAATATGAAAATCTTAAAATTGAGCTCGCCGAAAAAATCAGTGAGTTTGAAAAGCTGCAAGCGTCGATCAGCGACCGCTCTCAAGAGCAAAGAGAGCTCGTCGAGAAATATGAGGAACAAATCGCTGAATTAAAGGCACGCGAAGAAGAAACACGAATCGAAGCCGATATCCTGAAGAACTCCCTAGCCCAGCACCTTGATGAGAATCACAAGAAAATCGCAGCCTTGACGTCCCAATTGGAAACCGCCGACCAATCGCTAAAAGAAAAAGAGCAAGAAGTTGAATTGACCCAGGAGAATCTCAGTCAAATCGAAGAAAAATTCAACAGCATCTTTATCGAAAAGCAATCGCTTGAAGAGAAGTTTGCGGAAACACTCTCTTCTGCGCAAGCTAACTTCCAATCTCAGCTCTCTTTGCAAAATCAACAACATGCCGACGAGATGACTTCTCAAAAAGCAAAGCTTGATGATCTCTCACGTACGCATTCGCAAGAGATCATCAATTGCCAAAAAGAACTCCAAAACCAAATTGAAGAAATAGAAAAACAAAAGGCTGCAGCAATCGATGAAGCTCTCGCCCTCAAAGACCAGTTGACTAAGCAGCAAGCTGAAACTGAGGAAAAGCTCAAATCTCAGGAGCAAAACCATAAAGAGACATTAGAAAAACTCCTCAGTGAAGCTCAAGAAGACCTAAAAGCCCAACATTTGGTTCACCAAACGGAGCTCGAAGGTTCACTTCGCGAAAAGCACGCGGACGATCTCGCCAATGAGCTTAAGCTCCTTCGCAACTCGCTCCACCAGAGTTTTGAACAGCAGCTCGACGCGCAGAAGACAGATCTCGAAGCAAAATTTTCTAAAGATCTAGCCGCAAAACTGGAAGAGCAACGAACAGAACTGCAATCCCAATTGGCTGCGGCTCAGGACCAACTCGAAGGCGTCAAGGCCGAAACACACCAAGACAGACAAGACCTTGAAAGTCGTCTCCAAAAACAAAAAAGCGAGTTCGAAGAGTCTCTCAAAAGTGAGAAGCAAGCTTGGGCTGCCGACCTTAAAGAAACTCTTGCAGCCCAGAAGAAGCATCTCCAAGCCGAAAAAACTGAAGAGCTTGAAAAACTATCTAGAAAAATGGCCATTGAGTCAGACGCCATTAACGATCAGTTGAAAGCTCAAAAAGCGCTCGTGGAAGAACTCCGAAACACACTGAAAAAGTCTCAAGATGACCTGGAGAGAAAAGAACAGCAGATCAAGCAAAACACCGATGGAAAGTCGCAAGTCCAAGCTGAAAACCAAACTCTCAAGCACATGTACGAAGTCATGTTGCAAAAAAATCATAACCTCGAAAAGCAAAACGAGGAAGTGACACGCAAAATGCACGAGAAAGGGTACAAGCTGACCCATGTGGAGAGCGAGCTTATGACCCTCTCTCAGCACAAAGAGAAGACAGACAAATTCATCAACGAGATTCTTGCAGAACGAGACAAAGAACAAATCGGTTTCGAGCGCGTAACAAAAGCCGCCGAAGATAAAATCGTCGAACTCACCCTGTTTTTATCTAAAACACAAAACGAGAACCGCGCGCTTATGGCCAAAGTTTACGACCTCGAAGATCAACTCCGTTTTGCGGGCTCGCCGCAATCAGGCAAGGCTGCGCCACCAAGTTCGTACAACCTTGCTGATGATGACACGGCAAAGCAAGTTCATATGCTTCACCAAGACCTAAGGCAAATGGCCCAAGCTCTTAACCAGCTTCAAGAAGAGAATGAGAAACTAAAAAAGAGAACTCCAGGGCATTTACGAATGGTCGCAGAGTCTCCAAAATCCCAACCGTTTTGATCCATAGCTTCATCGTTTTTTTCGAGAGGGAATCGGCAACGATTCCCTTTTTCATTTTTAACATAGTGAATTCCCTCTTTGACACCCGTTAGGTTTTCTACTTCACTATTGAGTGCAAACCATAGGAGGGGAATATGATGCGTTTATTGATTTTAGTGATTGGGCTTACGGGATTTTCGCAAAGTTTTGCAGATCCATTGCCTGCAGGTGTGTCTCAAGAAACAATACAATGTGCCGGATGGATTCATGACAAGCTGACGGGAGAACGTTTGTGGGTCGGTTACCCCTACCTGTCTGAACTCGATAAGGGGCTCGTCGTCGTTCCTTTACAAACTGTGGTTATGGACCAATACAAATATAAGTATCCATTAGCTGCGACTGATAATTTCGTTGTCAACGCAAGTCGCTTTTTCGGCGCGGGCTTAACAAACCCCGAAGAACTCACTCTTGAACTTTTGCAAAACCCTACAAGCGTCACGGAAATGTCAAAGCTTGAGGTTTCGCCTTTGATTAAAAACCATGATGAAAAGTTTGGATATAAGAATGGTGAATATAGTGGAGCTTCTCGGCTCGCTTTAGCCCTTGGAACTTTGAAATCGGCTTCTCGCACTGGACTGCAATATGTGGGACCTGTCGCTGACGTGACCATCGGATGCCGAAATTTAGGAATGATCCAACCAGCTCCTACACCAACGCCGGCTCCAACTCCAGTTGCAACCCCGGCTCCAACACCCGAGCCGACTCCGATTGCAACCCCGGCTCCAACTCCTGAGCCTTCACCGGAGCCATCACCTGACTACAACGCTCACTGAAGCAACTCGGCGTCTGAAGCGCGAATGAGATTTCTGTCCAAAAGAAACTTGAGCTTCAGCGCCGTGATTTCGGGCGCGTTTTGTTGTGGCATAAAGTGAGTCGCGTCTTTCAACGAAAACACTTCGATATTTGGGTAGGAGCCTTTGGTCGAATCAACAAAGGCTTGAACCTGAGGCGGAGTGACCACTGAATCATCCTGACCGGCAATATAAAGCGTAGGTACTGTGCTCGACATCGGAGATCGATGTTGGGCATCGAGGAAATTAAGTTCCCGAAGACCAATCGTCGCCGCAATAGCTCCACGAACCCATGCTCGAAGTTGTTCAGCGGTAGGATTTTTATAGAGCTGGCCTCCTTCCGAACTCGGTACATTAGGCGCCGCCTCTTTTTTTGCCTCTTTCCCATCAAGATATTTCGTGAAAACTTTGCTCATCATCGGCACCATTACGGGATCCGCAATTTTATCTACGGCCTGTTCGTAACCACTCTGATAGATGGCTTCATTTTGTGCTGCTAGTAGCGGAGCAATAGCTTGCTTCCATGAATCAACCATCAGATTTGTGCTCGTTCGTAACCACTCAACTCCATGTTCAAAACCAAAAAGCGCGAAGTTTTTCGAGAGGTAATCATAAAAATCAACGCCGCCATTGTATTTTTTAAAAGATTTTTCAAAGGCGTTCATGATCATATCTGGCGTGAATCCGCGCTCCATATTAAATTTGTCGATCGCAGAAAGATAACCAGCCACAGGAATCGCTGCAAGAGGGCGAATGTGAAAATCCCTCTCGAGAGATTCCGACAGAACCATCGCAAGACCGCCTCCCATGGAATGACCAAAGACAATTGGATTTTCAATCCCTAGTTTCTGCATGAGCTCACCGATCATTCTCACTTGATCGTGGTAATCAATGACGTTCGACGGTTTGTTGAGCTGGTCGGTAAGGCCATGGCCCAATAAATCCACGCGTAACATTCCCCAGCCTCTTTTGATATTTTCACGGGCAGCAACCTGTAAGTCTCCTTGATTATCACCAACCCCATGGAGCATAACCTCAACAGGTTTAGTTCCACCTTCACTACTTTGTAATGGAAGTGAGTAGGCAAAGGCCATTTTTAAACCTTTGGTCTGAGCTTCATTGCTTTCAAAAACTCCAGCCCACACTTTTCTTCGAAATCTCTTTCCATCGCTATTTTTCCAGCTCTTGGTAACACCTTTTAAGGACCAGTCGACATTATCGAGTTTAGAGAAATCAAGAGGCTTCGCGTATTGGGTGTATTCACTCAATGGCTTTCCTGGAATTTGAATAGAGCCTCTTTCAGGTTTACGCTCCAATTTTTCAAGGGAAGGCGTAGCGACTAGAGGGATTTTCATTTCTCCTTTTTTTAGCTTTATAGATTTAGCTCCAATTTGGAATACAGGCTCGACAGCTTCTTTACCGGTGACCTTCACAGCTCTGAGATCCCTTGGCCTTGCCGTATCGGTAAGGAGCATGCCCTTTGCCGTTACTGCAAATACGGGAGTGCTAAAACTCCAAACTAAAATTCCAGAAAAAGTACTCTTAACTAAACCCATTCAAACCTCCGGAGACAACGCCCACAGCTGCTTCTGTAGCATTTGCCATTCCACTAGAGTAAATCGCTCAGTTAAATCTCCTCTGAGGTGGGCGAAATGGAGCTGTCTAATTGTTAGACATAGGACGCCGAACGGCTCATAAACACAGGGAATATTAGTATCCTGTTAAGACCAGCATCTTTAGGTAATCCCCATCGGAAAATTGAGATTTGATGGGATGATCCGGGGAATGCCCTCCAGTAGCGAGAATCCGCATTTTCTTTTTCACTTTATTTTGGGCCTTACCAATTATTTCCTTAAAATCAGACGTAGCTAAGAGGCCAGAGCACGAACACGTGACATATAAACCCTGATCGTTGAGCAGAGTCAGGGCCATCGCATTTAACTTCAAATACCCCTTTTGCCCGGCTGCCATATCTTTCCTGTTTTTAATAAAGGCCGGAGGATCTGTGATAATCACATCGAACTTTTCACTCAAAGTAGGAAGCTCAGAGAGCACATCAAGCTTTTTAACTTCGAGCTGGAGGCCCGCTCTCTGAAGATTCTGACTTGTCAGCGATAAACATCGCTCTGACACATCAACGGCTGTGACTGTGACATCACAACCTCGAGTTTTGAGATAAGCGCCCACTTGCACCCCCCACTGCCCAAGATGGCAACAGAGATCAAGCACCTTCATTTGAGGCTTGAGGGATTGGCGCCGCAGGAGATTCACCACCGTTTGGATATTTGCAGACTGATCTAGAAAAAACCCCGTTTTTTGTCCCCCTACGAGGTCACAAGTCATGAGATGGACAGCCTCCGGGTTCTCACTTTTAGCGATCGCGATTTCTACATTCTCAAGGTTCACCGATTCCGCCACACCAGAGAGGATTTCAGGCGCAGAGACTCCCAATCCTTCGAGCTGTCGAGATTTTCCATCACGGCGAATGACAACGAGGGTCTGCTCCCATCTCATGGCGCTGAGCTTTTCAGAAAATAACTTATCTACGTAGATCTTAAAAAAGTCTGTGGCACCAGAAACCAAGTTCTCAATTCCAGCAGTCAGGATTTGAGCAACGAAAACTTGATACGCCTTTTGATTTTGCTGGATCACATATCGATCAATGATAAGTCCAGGTATTTCGTCTCCCTCACTGAAGCAGACACGAAAACTTTCGGAAAAACCAAGACGTTTGCGGTAAGCATAAGCATGGACGAGTTTGTTCCACAAAAACTCTGGCGTCCAAAACTCTCGTTCCTCTTCACGAAAGCTCAAGGCGCGAAATGCGATGAACGAATGCGGGTTTCCGTAACCTCTTGCTAGAAAATCCCCGAGCTCAGAGCGCAGTTCGATAGCGCCCCCCGGATTGACGGTCTTGGAGCTCTTCACAAGCTCATTGGCAAAAACCCAGGGATGTCCCATCCGAACTTTGGACTCACAGTCTTTTTTCACATTCCAAATCAGCATGACGCTTACTAGCAGTCGCGTCATTTTTTATCAAACCCCTTGACATAATTGACGCGCTTTGTTATTAGCCGTCTGAAGGAAATCCTGACGAGCGAAAACGATATTCTTTGGGTATTTTTAATTTCAGGAGTATCACTGAGCCATGCTCAAAAAGGACAAAATGATTCAACGACTGATGAAACTCAAGGACCTCGAAAGCCTTAAATCAAAATGGACATCTCGTAGGACCATTCGCAAAAATCGTATTCACAAATTCCGTCCTAAATTTCTCATCAATTTTCAAAAGAGCCGATTCACTCTAAAAACCGTTACGACAAAAGAAGAACTCATCTCTGCCCTTAAACTCCGCTACGAGGTTTTTTACAACGAGATGCTTGGAAAAACGACCTCCGGAATCGACGCCGATGAGTTTGATACTGTTTGCGATCACCTCGTGATTATCGACAACGAGTCGCAAAAGGTGATTGGGACCTACCGTCTCAACTGCTCCTTGTACGCGGAGCAGTTCTATTCAGCTAACGAATTCAACATCGATTGTATGCTTCAAGAAGACGCCGTTTTTGTTGAGCTGGGCCGCGCTTGCATCCACAAAGACTTTCGAAAAGGGACGATCATGGCCCTT
>JBGATJ010000083.1:0-19662 GCA_044229295.1 Pseudobdellovibrionaceae bacterium | reverse complement strand
TTAAGCAAAACAGCTGTCAAACGAAAAGATATAAATAACGCGCATAAAGGAAGTGCTGACGTAACATCTCAGCGCCGTTCTGATTAGTGACCGCCGTTAGTAACAAAAAAATTGGCGAGTTATGAGTAGACTCGTGAATAAGGCGCAAGATAGCATTCAAAAGCCTGCAGCCCCCGGAATCAGGAGCGGGATCGAGTCACTTCTGGACAAGGTATGGCTAGTCGCTGTTGTTTCGCTTTTTCGGGTCAGCTGACCAACATTAAGTTGCCTTCAAACTGCCTAAAAGGATTTCCTATCTGATCGACTTGAACTACAGACTTTTGTCCGTAGTTCCCTAAGGTTTTGCTTTGGCAATCAAGGAGTACCGTCGTAAATGCGTAGCAACCATCTACATTTGAACCATGGAATCGTCGCCAAAGTTTCGATCGACCGATGGACATGACGATCCGAGATAGTTCATTTATTGATTTTGCACGATCACCTAAGGCAAGGCGACAGAACTGAATCTTCTTTATAACAATTTCTCAAGGGAAGATGGTGTTAGATCAAAATTCGATGGTTTGCTCGGTTTAACTACAGCTAAGAGAATCTTGCTCAGAGAAAACCCTTACTACGACGAGGAGCGAGCGGTGCGCAATACCTTCGCAGGCCAAGCATCTGGAGCCGTTTACGGAATAACGAGCATCTGCGAAATGTCTGTTTGATCTCACAGGGGTTAATCTTCTCCCGGACTCTCATGGAGATCAAACATAGATATGACTTTGCCTTTGATGCCCTTACTCTGAAACGAGTAGATTGGTTCGGAATCGAAATGATTCCACACACTCTCCAAACGACGTTAACGATTTTATTAATCAGCCAGAAAAGAATACCGGCCCTTAATCTCAATATATACGGTTTAAAGCCCGCCTAGCCTCAAAATCACACGCTTTTTTGCCTCCAAATATGTCGTATTTTGAGGTATAATGGGGCTCGCAGCCAGGAGGAGAGTTGACACTCGAGATTCTTAAGTTCCCAGATCCAAGATTGAAATTAGTCGCCAAACCCGTTGAGAAGGTGACTCCCGAACTCGTGAAATTATCGCAAGATATGCTCGAGACAATGTACGCAAGTAATGGCATTGGCCTTGCCGCTCCCCAGGTTGGTGAAAGCATCCGACTTTTGGTGATCGACACGCGCCCTCGCGATGTGAGTGGCCGCTACGAAATCAAAGAGCTCACTCCGCTGGAGCAGGCCGTGACTCAGCCCCTTGTGATTTTCAATCCGGAGATCATTAGAAACGAAGGCAATACCACGTTTGAAGAAGGTTGTTTGAGTGTTCCCACTTACTACGAAACCGTAGAGCGCGCTCAACTTGTCGAAATTAAAGGTTTGGGCGTTGATGGAAAAGAGATTCGCTTTCAAACCGATGGCCTTCTTGCGATTTGCGTTCAGCACGAGATCGATCACCTCGATGGGAAGTTATTTATCGATCGCGTGAGTTTGATCAAATCAAACAAAATCAAAAGCAAAATTAAAAAGTACGGATATCCTAAGAAAAAACAGGACGAAGAAGAGTCCGAAACTGAAACTGACGACGTGAAGTTGTGAGTAAAATACGCGCTTGTTTTATGGGCACGCCGGACTTTGCGGTCCAGTGTTTAAAGGCGATGCTTAAAGATGAACATTTCGAAATTGTCGGCGTCGTCACCCAGCCTGATCGGCCAGCAGGTCGAAAAATGCAGCTCACTCCAAGCCCCGTGAAACAGCTGTGCCTTCAAGAAGGTCTCAGAGTTATCTCTCCAGATTCTGTCAATCGAGAAACCATTCGGCAAGAGGTTGCAAAATGGGGAGCTGAAGTCGCGGTCGTCGTTGCTTTCGGGCAAATTCTTGGTGAGAAGTTTATTAAACTTTTTCCTTTTGGTGCTTTCAATGTGCATGCAAGTCTACTTCCTCGTTGGCGTGGAGCTGCACCGATTCAGCGAGCGCTCGAGGCTGGCGATACGACCAGCGGTGTGGCTTTACAGAAAGTTGTTAAGGAACTTGACGCAGGAGATGTGCTTGGTGTCAGGCAGCTCACCATTGATGATCAGATGACTGCCGCAACGATGCATGACCTGATGGCTCAAATGGGATGTGAGCTTTTGGGCCTTGAGTTGATGGATTATCTCAGAGGACACCTGATTCCCAAAACCCAAGACGCAAGTGGAGTCACTTACGCCAAAAAAATTGATAAGTCTGAAAGCCTCATTGATTGGAATCAGCCGGCGAGAAACATATTTAATAAAATCCGAGCTTTCGTTTTAGGGCCGGGGACTCACTCGTTGTACAAAGGAAAACTCGTAAAACTTCATTCTTCTCAAGTTGGCCTGGCGTCGGGACATAAGGCGGCTCCTGGAGAAGTCGTCAGCATTGACGCTTCTGGAATTTCAGTTCAAACCGGAGACGGAGTCTTATTGATCAAAGAACTACAGCCGGAATCAAGAACCCGTATGAGCAGTGTTGACTTTGTCAAAGGCCAAGGGTTGGCCATAGGAGATCGTTTTGGTTCCTAATTCAAAAAAACTCGTCGCCCCCAGTATTTTGGCGGCTGATTTTGCAAGTCTTGACAAAGAGATTAAGGCGGCTGCTGATGCGGGAGCTGATTGGATTCATGTCGATGTGATGGATGGGCACTTTGTACCAAATATTACTATTGGTGTTCCGGTGGTCGCGTCGCTCAAAAAAATCTCGCCGCTTCCGCTGGACGTGCACTTGATGATCGACCGGCCTGAACGTTTTATTAAAGATTTTATCAAAGCTGGAAGCACATATCTAACGATTCATGTGGAGTCCACGCAAGATGTTGCCGGTGTTCTTAAGGACATCAGGGCTCAAGGAGCGCACCCTGGGATCACGCTCAGGCCAGGCACTGATTTGGCATCGGTCGAGCCTTACCTTGATCTCGTAGATCTTGTCCTCGTGATGACCGTGGAGCCAGGTTTTGGCGGGCAGAAGTTCCTGCAGGATCAAGTCCCCAAAATGACTCGACTTCGAGCCCTTCGAAAAGAAAAAGGTTTATCGTTTCTCATTGAAGTGGATGGTGGAGTTAACGCTGAGACCCTGAAGTTCTGTAAGGACGCAGATGTTCTCGTCGCCGGTAGTTTTGTTTTTGGTCAAAAAGATTATCGCGAATCTATTGCCTCGCTAAAGACTGGTTGCTAAAAGGGAGAGATTAATTCCCCCAGACACGCGCAACCGAGGTCGAACTTATGCTTGAAATCACCGGAGAAAACCTGACGCTAACGCAGATTTGGCAAGTTGCCACGGCTGCGCAAACCCAGGTTAAGATGTCCGAAACCGCTCGGCAGAAAATGCAAAAGTCCCGAGCTTATTTACAACAGAAAATTTCACAAGGTGAAGTGATCTATGGTGTGAATACCGGCTTTGGCGCATTTAGCAGCGTTCGCATTTCTGAATCGCAAATTGTCGAGCTCCAAAGAAACCTCATTCGCTCTCATAGCGTTGGTATCGGCGAGCCATTCTCTATTCCAGAAACCCGCGCGATCATGTTGCTGCGAGCGAATGCCCTCGTGCGTGGCCACAGCGGCATTCGTCCTGAAGTGGTTGAGAAAATTTTTGAATTTTTGGCAAAAAACTTGATCCCGGTCATCCCTTGCCAGGGAAGTGTCGGTGCGAGTGGAGATCTTGCTCCGCTTTCTCACCTAGCATTGGCTCTCATTGGTGAAGGCGAGATTTGGCAGAACGGTGTGCGAGGTCCTGCGCAAACGACTTTGAAAAATGCTGGAGTTGAGCCGCTGGTTTTGCAATTTAAAGAAGGTCTATCGCTCATTAATGGTTGCCAAGTGATGACAGCGGTAGGAGCGCTTGCCGCCCACGAAGCTCGCCGGCTTTTGTGGATGATGGATCTGGCTGGTGCGATGTCTTTAGAGGCTTTGCGAGGATCTCGATCCGCATTTGATCCTTTGATTGCAGCCACTCGAGCCCATCCTGGAGAAGCCAAAACCGCTCGGAACATGCTCAAACTTTTAGGGCCAACGTCTCCAATTGCTGAAAGTCATCTTAACTGCAACAAAGTTCAAGACGCCTATTCTTTGCGGTGCATGCCCGCCGTTCATGGCGCTGCCAAAGATGCCCTTCGGTACGTTACACAGGTTTTAGAGGTCGAGGCTAACAGTAGCACTGATAACCCGCTTGTTTTTGCGGATGATGGAAAGATCTTATCCTGCGGAAATTTTCATGGGGAACCTGTGGCATTTGCATTGGATTTTTTGGCTATCGCTTTAACCGCGCAGGCAAGCATTTCAGAATGTCGAATTGAGAAGCTCATCAATCCAAGCATGAGTGAGCTTCCGGCCTTTTTGGCTCCCCAAGGAGGACTCAATAGCGGGCATATGATCGTGCAAGTCGCGGCCGCAGCACTGGTTAGTGAAAATAAAATTCTCGCTCATCCTGCCTCCGTGGATAGCATTCCAACCTCTGCTGATAAAGAGGATCATGTGAGCATGGGCACCATCGCCGCGCGAAAACTCGTGCAGATTTTAAGAAACGCAGAAAATGTTGTATCCATGGAGTTTTTGTCAGCCTCCCAAGCCATAGATATGCTCAAGCCCTTGGTTCCTGCTGGCGTTATTAAAGTGGTTCACGATCTGATTCGGGAAAGAGTTCCATTTGCAGAGTCAGATCGCGTGTTCTCGCTCGACATTGTTGAGATTCAGAATCTCATTCGAAGTGATAGAGTTATAAATGCTGTTACAAAAACACTGGGACCTTTAGAGTGGTGAGGTAAAAATGAGAGTCATTAAATCGCCGGTCGGCACTCAACTTCATTGTCTTGGCTGGCAGCAAGAGGCTGCCTTTCGTATGTTGCAAAACAATCTTGACCCCAACGTTGCTGAGCGACCTGAGGACCTGATTGTTTACGGAGGAATTGGTAAAGCTGCGCGTAACTGGGAGTGTTTCGATAAAATTTTAAGCACGCTTCAGGTTCTAAAAAACGATGAAACGCTTCTCATTCAATCGGGTAAACCTGTCGGAATTCTTAAGACGCATTCAGATGCGCCCAGAGTTTTAATTGCTAACTCGAATTTAGTTCCAAAGTGGGCGACGTGGGAGCATTTTCACGAACTCGATCGCAAGGGTTTGATGATGTACGGGCAAATGACGGCAGGATCTTGGATCTACATCGGGACTCAAGGAATTATCCAAGGCACCTACGAAACATTCGTCGAAGCTGGCCGGCAGCATTTTCAAGGAAATCTCCGAGGTAAGGTGATTTTGACCGCTGGTCTTGGTGGCATGGGCGGCGCCCAACCCCTTGCTGGAGTTTTTGCAGGCGCGTGTGTTCTGGCGGTTGAAGTGGATCCAACTCGGATCCAGCGCCGTCTTGATACAAAATATGTCGACGAGGTGGCGCCCGACCTAGCGACAGCCATCGAGAAAATTCGCGCTTATCAAAAAACTGGCGAAGCAAAGTCCATCGCACTTTGTGGGAATATGGCCACGGTCATCCACGAAATGTTAAAGTTGAACTTCATCCCTGATATTTTGACCGATCAAACTTCAGCCCATGATCCATTAATAGGTTACATTCCCGAAGGCTACTCCGTGAGCGAGGCTGCAGAGTTTCGCGGCCGCGATCAAAAAGCGTATTTACAAAAAGTTTTTGATTCGATGGCAAAACACGTACGTGGGATGTTGAGCATGCAAGAGCGTGGAGCGATCACGTTTGACTACGGAAATAATCTTCGTGCGCAGGCGCTTGAACATGGCGTGAAAAACGCTTTTGATTTTCCCGGATTTGTTCCAGCCTACATTCGCCCTCTTTTTTGCCGAGGCAGTGGACCATTTCGCTGGGTGGCTCTCTCAGGAGATCCTCAGGACATCCAAGTTACTGACGACGCTCTTCGTGAGTTGTTTCCAGAAAAAAAATCCTTACTGACTTGGCTGGACATGGCAGAAAAACGCATCGCCTTCCAAGGATTGCCGGCACGGATTTGTTGGCTTGAGTATGGAGAGCGTTCCAAAGCAGGTCTACTTTTCAATCGACTGGTGAAAGAAGGAAAGGTCAAAGCTCCTATTGTGATTGGCCGTGATCATTTGGACTGTGGAAGTGTGGCCTCGCCCAATCGAGAGACAGAGGCTATGAAAGATGGCTCAGATGCCGTATCGGATTGGCCTTTGCTCAACGCCATGGTGAATGTTGCCTGTGGAGCGACATGGGTGAGTCTTCATCATGGAGGTGGAGTTGGTATGGGCTACAGTCAACATGCAGGCCAAGTCATTTTGGCTGACGGGACTGACGCCGCTGCCGCACGATTGCAGCGGGTTCTCACGGCGGATCCTGCTATGGGATTATTCAGGCACATCGATGCGGGGTATGAAGACGCGAAAAAGATTGGTGTTGAGCGCGGACTTACTTGGTGATCTCAAAAACTTCTCGGTAAATTTCGGCGGCTTGATCGGGATCTAAAAATGGGGCTGTTACTAGCCCGTGAATGATCGCATGATGAGCGCGAAGCTGATCTGTCGTTAAATGTGGGAAAATCTTTTTAAGTTTTTTTTGAAACTTGATTTCAACATCTATAAAATATCTTTGCTGTTTCGATGAAGTCGCTCGCCACTTTTGGTAGTAAATGATGGCTCCAGGATTTTCCATCATTCGCTGGCGGGCCTGCCGAATATGACTTGAAAAAAGTCCCCCTTCAACATCCGTTAATTCTAGAGCGTAAAAATCGTTGACGAAATTATCTACGGCTGTGCTTAGAATTTCTGCCTTTGAGCTTCCAAGGTATCTGTAAACGAGAGCTCGGCTGAACCCCGATTTTCTAACGAGGTCAGTGACTTTCCAGCCCATGTGTCCCTTTGTCGATTCAAGGGCAAAGACGGAACTTGAAAGCTGACGAAGGGTGCTCTGTTTGTCGATCCGTTTGGCAGGTGTGGCCATAGACTTCCATTTTATGTACTTTTTTCGCAAGTTCCTAGGACTGAAACTCATTATCGAGACAGAATTCACCAAATTTGTAGACTTGGTTTCATAGATAAAAATGATGCATCGCTATATATTCCGCTTCATGACCTACAATTTTGCAGATATCAAATGGAAAAATTTTGTCGCTGAGATCAAAACCCTCGGCCGTGAGATGGAGGCAAAAACTGGATTCGCGGACTATCTTCAATTGCGGAAAATGGAGCGATGGGGTCGATGCGCGACGTTCATTGGTTATGCAACGGCTTGGATCTTTCCCAATCCCATCAGTGCCCTTTTCATCAGTCAGGGAATTTACACAAGATGGGGGACAGTCTTTCATCAAGTCTCTCACGGGGTTTTCGATCGCATTCCCGGAGTTCCAGATCGGTACAAAAGCCATTCATTTGCGAAGGGCCGTCGTCGATTTCTGGATTGGTTTGACTGGATCGTGCCAGAGGATTGGGCCATCGAACATAACCTTCTTCACCACTATTACCTAGGAAGCGAAAAAGACCCAGATGTTGTCTGGCGAAATAGTGAGAAGATTCGGGCGTTGAAAGCTCCTCTTGCACTTAAGTATTTCATCGCAGGGGTTATCGCGTGTATTTGGAAACCATTTTATTACGCTCCCAATACACTAGCTGAGGCCAAGCACCACGAAGGGGTTTTACCAACGAATCGAATCGGTTGGGACAATTGGGATCCAAGAACTCCCCAGGGTTGGCGGTTGTGGTCGGTGAATCTTCTTCCTTACATTGGCTATCGATTTTTTATCTTGCCTGCGCTTTTTATTCCGTTGGGTTCTTGGGCGGTTTTTTCTGTATTCGCAAATTCTGTCATGGCCGAGATTTTTACAAACCTTCACAGCTTTTCAACAATAGGTCCCAATCATACTGGCGATGACATCTCCACTTTTACAGGCTCTTCAAAAAACCATGCAGAGTTTTACTTACGGCAAATTGTTGGAACGGTGAATTTTCCTGCTGGCAATGATTTTGTTGATTTCATCTATGGAGGAATGAATTATCAAATCGAACACCACATTTGGCCCGAAGCCTCACTTTTACAATGCCAAAGAGCGCGCCCTAAAATCAAAGAAATTTGTAAGCGGTATGGCGTTCGGTACCACGAGGCGAGCCTGTGGCCTCGGGTCGTTAAAACGATTGGTATGATCGCTGGATCTTGTGAAGTTCTACAGACAGAGCCTAGATCGAAGGCCGTGTGAGCGACATTTTCTTGGGCCTTATTTTAGGACTCTTGTCTGCCACCATATTTGAATCGGTGGGACATCGTGTTTTTGGTCACCCTTCTTCTGGTCAGTTGCGGCTCTATTTTTCATACCCTCGATTTTTTGCTCCGTTTCTAAGAGCTTACTATCATCACTTTGTTGTTCACCACGAGTTAACCTATCAAACAGACATATTGACCCAGTTCAGAAGTCAGCAAGAAAAGGAGCGCATCGACTCGTGGATTGCTCAGAAGTTTCCGATTGATTTTGCATGCCTCATTTGGAAAGAACAGTACAATCTAACTCTCAAAGGGCTTCAAGGAACATTGCCTTTTGCGCTGCCATTTTTGACGGGTCCACTTTTAATCAGTTATTTTTTTGGACCTACCGTGGGCCTGGCAAGCCTCTTGACTGCTTTTGTGCCAGTCTTCATGAGTAAGTACTTACATCCGCTGGTTCACAAGCCTGAGCTCTGGGCGCAGGCACCAACGTTTTTTAAAAAGATTTCTAGAACTCGTTACATGCGTTGGGTTTTTGAAAATCACCTGCTCCACCATAAGCATCTCAACTGTAATTTCAATCTTCTTCTGGGAGGCGATTATCTGGTAGGTGCCCACCGGTTTCCCTCTGGTAAAGAAAAAGTTGAGATACAAAAACTTTGGGAAAGGTTTCAGAGTTTGTGAGGCAAGCTGAAAATTCATTTAGAGAAAGTATGAATCCGAGTTACGAGCAGCGCTTTGCAAGCCAGATCGCACATGCCCGAAAAAGCCGTCCAAATGCCGATGAGGATTACGGGATGAAGCTCGATGGTGGTCATATCTTTTTTGATAAGTGGAGAGGTTGTCGTGATTTTTTCTTAAACTCCTACGAGTTCGATGAAGAGAGCGTGAAGTATCGTGGCTTAAATCTCCAAACTGGGGATGTCATCTTGTGCAACCGTGCTCGCGACTCTGATGGGATTTTCACAACGCTCGTCGAAGGCAGACAGAGTTTCTCTCACGTTGCAATGTTTGCGATTCTGGAAGATGAGGGTCAGAAATTTCCTGCGGTGATCGAGATCCAGCAAGAGGGTGTTCGTGCCGTCCCGTTGAGAGTTTTTGCTGGTTCCTCTTTTAGCACCTACGTTGAGGTGTACAGATCTCGTCAAATGTCCGCGAAAGCAAGGAAGATGTTGGCCATCGAGGCGCTTGCGATGATGCGGGAGACTCACGGATTTGATATTCTGATGGATGATACTCAAGATGTCTACATGAGCTGTGCTCTGATGGTGAGTCATCTTTTTAAGAGAGCGGGACTTACGCCGATTGAGGGTGGCTCTGTGTACAGCTTAAAAACTTTGAGCAACTTGTATTTCTTAGGTGTTGAAAGTTGCGCTGGTCGACCGCTTTTGATGCCAGATGATTATTCTCGAAGCGCAGATTTTTATTTGGTAGGACAACTAGACAACGGGTGTTTTGTAGATCTTGTGGCAAGGGCTTTGGTCCGAGAACGAATGCAAGAGATATGGCAGACAAAAAAATTGGATCCAAAACTTTTTCCCATAGAGTTTTTAGTCAATAAAGTCGCCGTTAGCTGCGTAAAGCGCAGAGTTCTTTTTTTAGGAGAGATGGTCTCGCGCAAGATGGGCTTTACACTAGATACGTTTCCTTCCGGACCCGTGAACTTCATAGCACTGACTCCCATCGTAGAGCGACGAATCGAAAAGGCAGCGAGCCAGGTGGCTCAGAAGTTGAAAAATCTAAGGAGTGATTTACTTGAAAAGTCTTCGTGGGACCGACTTTCTCGATCCCCTCGTTTGAAAACTTTAGTGAGAGCCGCAATGTCAGATTTTGAGGCTCTCTTTCGAGAGATTTAATTATGTCTCTTGAGCTCACACAGAAGCGAGTGAGTCAGGCTCCATCGTCCGTATAAAAACAGTTTGCTTTCATCGGAGTTGGTTCTCACGTAGTATTGCCAAATGGGTGGCATGTTGGGATTGAATTCAATAAAACCTTCGGTGGGATTCAACGTTAAAATGTGTTTTGGCGAATAGTCCACTTTTAAATACTCTCGAGCTTTATCAATATTTAGGCTCAAATAAGGATCTGCTTTGTTAAACATCGCGAATTGTCCAAAGAAATAAGTTGCGCCGTCCTTTCGATCCAGCAAAACCATAGCGTGATGGGTGTCGTTGTTATCGTAACCAAAAGCTGTGTGAAAGCAATTCCCACTGTAGAGACTAGGAGGGGACTGCGGTGAAATGGGCAGAGCACTTTCATACTGAGCGCTGATATCTTGTTGGGGTTGAGAGCACAAAAATGAGTCACAGGGTGAAAGCGCGGCTTGGGCGTGACTCAAATATAAGGTGACGAGCCAAAATGGTATTTTCATAATTTCCTCCTAGGTCAAAAGCGTGGCCCGGGAGAACACTGGTGTCAAGGCAGACCCCATCTTTTACGGATCGAATCGTTAGGGTCCACGGAGTAGATTCGTTTGCGCCAGATTTCTGAAAGTTGATTGAAGGTGAGGTGCACATCACCGAATTCAACCCAAGAGGTCAGCCGAATCAGCTCAAAGCGCTGACGGAGATTCCCATTGGCCGTCGTATTGAGAAACGTCGTCAATGAGTGAAGACGGTACTCGATCGAGGCGTCTCGCAGGGGCGTGCTCCAGTCCTCATACTCCGGACTGCCGATGGGGCAAGGGTGCTTCGAGCAAAAGTTGAACCCATCTAGAACAATGGGGATTCTTTGCTGGAATTTAGCTCTGAGCACCGCAATCCTCTGGTCAAACTCTTTGCTGTCGTCTTGAGTCCATTGGGGCCAAAATCGCTTTAGCACCAGGTGCCAAAAATCCTTTTCGATGTTTTGTATTTCTTGTGAGTACTGCTCTAGTGAGAAGAACGGCATTTTTTCTCGTTCCCGCAGAGACCAAACGCCATCGTGAAACTCAAGCCAGCGAGCTCTCAGAAAACCAGCCTCTCGTCGAACGGGGTAGCTGTTGTAATTGAAATCGGTTTCGTAGAGGACTCGCTCGGCTCTCGGCACATCGGAATAGAGAACTTGGATCGGAAAATAGTGATCCGCCATATCTTGGAAAACTCGATGCAAAAACAAGGTGTGCCCAGTGCCTTTATAGAGATAAATAAAATAACCACCAGGGATTAGTGACTCTTTTGATATTGAGACTGGATAGCTATCGTTAAAAACGGTGTGGGTGTAGGTGTTTTCTAACAAGTAATCAAGGACGGCTCTAAATCTTGCATCTTCAAACCAATCATCGGCAGTAGGAATGCGCAGCCACTCTTCGCGAAAAGATTCGTGAGTAAAAAGCTCATTGGAACCAGCTAGAGTGTTCCCGACCGGAAGGTGGTTGATGCGGGCAAAGATCCACCTGAGGATCAGTGCTACGTCGGCACAGTCAGTGGCCAAGTGGTAGCGAACCATGAATTGACTATCAACCTGAGTTTCTATGAATTCTTTGTAGCGAAGTTCCCAGTCCCAACTCCAATCGTTATCAATCATCCACAGCGACGCTCCCCGAACCTCAGAGGTTGAGCGCGTGCTTGCTTGTTCGTCGCTAGGGGACCAGTCAGAAGTGAGTTTTGCAAATGCCACCTGTGCTTGCTCGATGCTTTTGAACTCTTGGTGGTCGACTCGGTCTTGGAGTTTTTGAGGGAATTTTCGGTAGACATCAATGAAATGCATAGCGCCTTCGGAATGAAGAACCGCGTATCTTATTTCTTTATCGGTAGTCAGTTTACGGGTTTCTGCGAAAACACCAATTGAGAAGACGAGGATGATGACCGCGACATAGACTTGAACTAAGATTTTCATGAAAACTCCGCAAGTTCATTAACGACAGAATTACGGAGTTGTTTAAGTCTAGATCATCAGATGGTTATGGAGCTTTGAAGAACTCAAAAGTGCTTGTGGGATGGTCTTCGTTTTGGAGATAGACATGTCCACCTAAGACGCCAAGGGTCTGGTCGTCGATGTTAAAAACTCGAGCGAAACCTTTAGCCTCTGTTAAATAGCGACCGGTATGGGTCCACTGATTTTCTTTAATGTCCATTTTGTAGATATGATTGACATAGTTGAAGTCTTGCTCGGAGAACTTAAACATTCCACCAAACACAAAAAGTTGATTGCCTACCATTCCGGCAGCGGGTGCAAAGGTCGCAAAAGGCAATGGAGCAAGCTCACGCGACTGACCTGTCGTTGGATCCACTTCCGTGACGTTGTTGAGTAAACTGAAATGGCTTGAGCCAACGCCAAGTCCACCAATCAGCAGGATTTTCTTTTCAGGAGTGACAACGCCAGTGAAGGCTCGACGTAAGGGCTGCGGAAGCTCAAATGTCGCTTCTTGAGATGTTTCTTTTTGGCAATCAAAGATGTCGATTTTAGATTGGAAAGTTCCCTCGTAGTCATCGGGAGATTTTGGAGTGCTATCCCAACCACCGATCAAGTAAATCATGTTATCGATTTGTGCCAATACATAAGAAGATCGAGGGCGAGGAAGTTTTCCGATAACTTTCCATCTTTTATTTTCGATGTCATAACGTTCAATAACGTCTAGAGATTTCCACTGAGGCTTGTTGGTATCTGCAAATGCAAATCCTCCAAATGCATAGATAAAGTTACCACAAATGGCGACATCGTATCCATGAGCCTTATAGTTTCGTGATGGAAGGCTTGCCCACGTTTGGGTTGCAATATTGTACACATCTAAACGATTCAAAAATGAGCTAGCAGGGTATGTGTGCTCTCGGCCTTGATGACCTCCGACCATATAGACCTTGCCGTCTTTTTGCGCGACTGCAAAGGAAGACCTTGGTGGGTTCATGGCTGCTGGTAACACTCCTTGAGTATAAACAAGATCACCAGTAAAACGAGGAGAGTACATCTGACCATTTTGAGCAATTTCAAATTTTACAACATTTTGGTTTGCAGCTGTTTGACTTAAGTCCGATTGATACAGGCTGTATTGTCCAGTCCGGTTCGAAGCAAAAGCCAATTTTCCTAAGTAAGTAAAGGTCGGCGCCATGTCTCCGGACGGGTTTTGAATTTGTAAAGTCGTCGTTTGAGAATAGCGGTCGTAAGTAAAAATGTCGTACTGTTCATTAACCTTTTGAGTAAACGCGACAAGGCGATCATCAAAAGACAGCGAAGGCGACATGCTCACGTGAGCTTTTTCTGTTAAAACTTGGTATTGGCCTGTGCTCACTTGGTATTCAACAACGAGTTTTTCGTGGTCATTGGTATTGGATTGAAACACCACAAAATCGCAGTGAGAAGACGGGGCAGGGAAGTAGTTGCCGCCGCCGTAGGAAATCTCGATTTCAGTCTGTAAGGGAAGATTCAACAAGTGAATCACTTGTTGCCCCTTGGGGTTGGGTCCACTAAAGGCAACGCACTGGCCGTCTTTTGAAAATCGAGGGTGTAAATTCATTCCAGAAACCGAAGATAGAGTTTTTTCAAGGCCTGTTGATAAATCTCTCCAAGTGATAACCAATTGATCACCATCACTCCCTTGAGCATATACCAGGGATTTACCATCGGTTGAAATATCAGGATAAATGTGCCAAAGAGGGCCCTCAGTTAAAGCCTTGGTTGATTGAGTGGCTCGGTCGTAGAGGTAAATTTGTTTTCCATTGTCTCCCTCTCCCATAAAGGCCATTTGATCTGCGGCGGATGCCAGAGTTCCCCATAGTGCCATCAATAGAATTATTCTCATTTTACCTCTCCTATAGAGAGATTTTTATCGCGGGCGGAAAGCTTCGTCAATATCGTTTAGTGGGCATGGATTTCGGAAGGGTCTTCATCAAGTTCGATGACTTGGTCAGGGTAGACGAGACCAAGTTGTTTAGCGTGAGAACTGGTAACTCCGATATTCCATGTAGGGCCGATCCCGCGCTCGTAAGTTTTGGCAGCGATTTCACTTGTTTTTTTGAGGGTGTCAATAGCCGTCTCGGTTGTAAGACCTTCTTTACCGGTTAAAAAGATTTTTGCTGCCAGCGACGCTTCGGCAGTATTTGAAACGAGAGCTGATTTATCTTCAACAGCAGCAAGACGTCTTGCCACTTCCGCGGGGTCATAGGTTTTCATTCCTTTGAAGATCTTGTCGCCGATACTGGGGTTTTTCTTAATAGCCTCAAGCAGTGCTGTCTTTTGCGCCTTTGCCTGGGCTATTCCAAATCTTGCAACGGTTTCGGGAACTTCTCGAGCCGCTGAAACCGTTGAAGCACCACTGATGGCGACGTCCGCGGCAGACATCCACTTCGACGCCCAAGTGGCAAATATCTCGCGCTCAAGTTCTGCCTGCTCTTGTGCGTAAGCTCCGTATGTAGGGACATCTCCTTGAGCGGCCCTCTCAATAAATTGAGCTTGAGAGATAGCATACTGAGCTTCAAGCGCTTGAAGTTCGTGGGTGTAGTCGAAAGTCTCTATCAATGCAAACACTGACGACAGACCTGTGAGCCCAACCGCCACTGGTGGTGCGGCTGCAATCGCAAGACCCATGAAGGCAAGTCCAGTCACCCCAAGGGCGACGTGCTTGACCTCTTCTCTCCAAACCTCATGGCTTTGATGCTCTTGCGCTCGTTTGATGGATCTACAAGTCGAGTCGACGAACTGGGGATTTTCAAGAAGGGCGGCTCCGTAGTCGGTGGGTCGGTTGAGAAGAATTTCCGTGAGCGATGCATCTAACTGCTCGTGGGCCTCGGCCACAGTTTCAACAGCGGGTTGGTTGTTAAGAGCAACGCGGATTTTGCCAACCTTCTCTTCCCATTCTTGCAAATGCTCTTCGTTGGTATGAAGGGCCGTTTGAGATTCCTGAATGGCCGCACGTACGTCGCTGGCTGTAACCTCTTTAAGCGGTGGAAGGGGACCTACTTGGCAAAATGGTTTTCCGCTTTTTTGCAATCGGCAATTTGCTGTACCAGCAGTTTGTAGTGACTCAAGCGTTGTTCCTTGCTGCAATTTATTACGGACCGCCGGAGCACCAGCAACCAAATAGAACCCTGGAATATTGTAGAGTCTGTGAATCTCTTCAAAGTAACTGCGAAACACTGCCTCAGTTGGGACGGCAACCGAATTTTTATCAATCGAAACGCCGTTGGAACTTCGGTTGGCTTTTCTAAGGCCTTTTTGAATCTCTGTTGCAACGGCTCGGGCTTTTCGAACTTGGGCATTAATAGCAGCGGCCAGGCTAGAGGGTGTTGTTGGTGGGATGATGTAGGATTGAAAAGTCTTGCAGAGGTCAGCGAGCTGACCAGAGCGTCCACACTTAGGGCTTTTTTGCTCAAAGGTTTTGTCGATGAACCACTCGGTGTAGGTCGTTGAAGCCTTACCGTTTCGAATTGCCGCGGCTAGAAAGCCGGCCTTTTTCTGAGCCGCTTCGCCGTCGTTTTTTTGCTTTTTTTGCGCGGGTTGAGTTGTGGCTGATTCTAAGTCTGCAAGGCTTGAAAGTGCCTGATCCATTTTAGCTTTACAGGGGGTGGCGGTGAGCGTGCCTACAACAACCCCAGCGGCTGTTTCTCGATAGGCTTCTTCGAGGCATCCCGCTTTCATTAGTTGCGTCCAAAGCTTCTTCGTCATGTCTATTTTATTTTTAAGAGCTTGAACGGACTTGTAGTCTGGATTGCTTTCGTCATGTTCGGATAAAAAAATCTCAGCAATTTTTGAGGTGTTTGTGAGACCATTGAGATACTTCTCTGGTTCAAGATCCGAGGAGGCTGCACTAACAAGGTTTGCATAGGCTCTATAGAATAAGCTCGAACGGGATTTTCGAGGAAGAATGACAACCGACGGCTCTTCCGCAAAAGCCGATTGAGAGAGCAGAACTCCACAGATCAAAAAAGCTACCACTTTCATCTTGGCTTTATCGATATTTTTGAGTCTGTGGTCCATAGGAGAAAGGTCCAGTTTTTCTTTAGAGTTCTCTTCAGAAAACCGATAAGTTAGTCATGAACTGGAGTCTTGTTCTTTTCTTTTTTGTGTTTTACGGAGCTAGCCGGGTCCAAGCCGGGATAAATATCTTTAACGGAAATTTTTCACTGACAGAAACTGAGCTTCAAGGAGAGAGACTTCCCGTCCAAATACATCGTACGTACAACTCTAAGAGTCGTTTTCATGGTCTTTTCGGAATTGGTTGGTGTTCGAATCTTGAAACAAAGCTTACCATTGAAAACAGAAGGTTGAAGATTCAGGAATGTGGCTCTGGCAGAACGGTTAAGTATGAATTGGATTTGGCAAGTCAAGTGTACCGGAGTCTCTCTCATTCCAATCAAACTGTTGAAAAGGTAGGTCTGCAGTATCGACGCATTTTCTCAGGTCAGGGGTTTGAAACTTTTGATAGCGAAGGATATCTTTTAGAGAGGTCTTTTGCGTCAGGAGAGAATTTCGTGATCTCAAGGGACCCTATATCTAAGGCGATACGATCTTTCCGAACTCGAGATGGCAGTGTCGTTACATTTACAAGCAAGAACTCTGGCACTTTTATGGTAATGGAGTTTGCGGCCAAAAAAACGACTTACGCTCTGACTTCTGGTAACCTCACAGGGGTGACTGACTCTGAAGGACAAAAAACGGAGTACCAGTATGATGGTAACCACAACCTGATTTTAAAGACGGATGCCAATGGAGATGTGACAAAGATCAGCTATGATCCCACGAAGGGGAGAGCCACACAGCTTGTGACCCCTAACCACTGCAATCATAAAATCCAATATGAACTTTTGCATAGCGATAGTCGCGAAATCGAAAAGTACGATGTCAAGGTCTCCAAGACCTGTGGAGCTTTAGAAACTACCAAAAAATATCGCATTACCTATCGCGACGACGGTACGCCCGTTGCCCTCGAAGAAGCTGGAGCCGCGTCGCCGCTCAGAGTATTTTATGGCGAGAGCTTTCCAAAGATAGAAAAAAAATCTCATGGTACGGTCGTCACGACCTACGATTATGATGATCTAGGGAGAGTGAGCTCTGCAAGATCAGGCCGTCATTTATTGACTTACACTTACGAAAAAAAATCCTCGCGTCCAATCAGAGTCATGCTAAAAACCTCCGTTAACGGAATCAGTCGGGATCTAGCGAGCATCGGGACCTACGACGCCTTAGATCGTTTGACTAAAGTGAAAAGCAGCGAAGGCACCTACCAATATAGCTATGACTCACACAACCGCGTCCAGTCGGTCGAGTTCGATGACAGAAAATCAATTAAGATAGGTTATGACTCTCTAGGGCGTCCCGAAAAAATAGCACCCAGTTCTGGCCAAGAAATTCGATTGATCTATGGGCAAGGTCGCGCTCAACTCAGGAGCCCCACGGACCAAGACCGTTTTGACAAAACAGTGGATCTCTATCAAAAGGCTGTTGATGCAACCGTCGCCTTTTCTAGCCCCTCGCTTATTGAAAATTTGTAAGGAAGTGGAAATAAGCCCCGATCTGTCGGGGAAATATTCCCGCCCCTCGTCCCCAAGTCATTAAAACCCCTCCTCACCCTTGGCCCCGTGATTGCTCTTCATGGGACCGTAACGATCTTAAGGAGGTTCATACATGGAAAAATCAATCGATAACTGGCAGAATGCGCAAGATAAAGTTGAAAAAACTGGCGCTCAAGCTAAGAAGTATATGAAAGAGAAAGCTCAGGAGACTCAGGACACTGCGGACCAAGCTCTCCAGTATGTTCAACAGGGTTGGGATGTCGCAAGACGATCAAGCACTCAGGCTGTTGAGTATTCTGAGAGTATGATCAAGTCTCACCCTTTTATAGCTATTGCTGGCGCTGTTGCTGTCGGAGCTATTCTTGGAGCTGCGCTCACTAGGCGTTCTTACTAAAGATGGACGGCGCGACGTTGCGCCGTTAGAAACAGGAGAATTGAAATGGGTTTTTCGAGGTTTTTATGGCTGATGCTCAGTTTTGTAGTGGGCCGAATGATTTCTTCTACGTCCACACAACAGGTAGCCTCTTCGCTCATTAATATCCCGCTGGAACTCGTTAAAAAAATTCTCCTTTTCGCTTTAGCCGGAGTCATGATCATGGTGTTAATGTCTGCAAGTATCGTGATGATACTGGTAGACCTTGCACTTAGAGCTAATGAAGGTCTGGGCTTTGCTCCAACAAATATCACATTTTTTGGGCTTGGCCTTTTTGTCGTCTGTGCGATTGGACTATTCGCTGTGACCAGAAATGCGACAGTCGCTAAACCAGCTCTACGAGAAAAACACGAAGATCAATACGCCAACGAAAATCCATTGGTTGTCGCCGTAGCAAAACTTGTCACAGACTTTGTAGAGACGAGACAAAGTGAACGTCAGTACACTGAACAAGTGAGACGGCAGAATTTCGAACAAGGATTTTATCGCCAGAATCAAGATGCTGATCGCCGTCCGGAATGGAATCCCGAAGCAGCGAACTCAACAACACCTCACGCTTAGTATCCCAAAACTCTGCGCGTCGCGAGCAACCGCAGTCGTGGACAGCCGCAAACGCGCGCAGCGTGGCCAAGGCCACGTCGCAGAAGGGGCGGCCCGAGCACGAGTGTGGATGGCTGCGAATCCGGTTGCGCAGCAGGGCAGAATTTTGGGACAGGCTCTTAGTACTGGCGAGCTCGTTTATCAACGGCAAGGGCCGCTTCGCGCATCACTTCACTGAGTGTTGGATGTGCGTGAAAGCTTCGAGCTAGGTCTTCTGCAGAGCCGCCAAACTCCATGGCAACGACGGCTTCTGCAATCATCTCCGAAGCGCGCGGGCCAATAATATGAACCCCGAGAAGCCGATCCGTGTTTTTATCGGCAAGGATCTTGACTTGCCCATCGGTATTTCCTAAAGCCCGCGCACGCGCGTTTGCAATGAATGGGCAAGTTCCAACATTGTATTCCAATCCTTGTTCTTTGCATTGCTCCTCGGTGAATCCGACGGAAGCCACTTCGGGCCAAGTGTAGATAACTCCAGGGACTGTGAAGTAGTTGACGTGTCCTGCCTGACCCGCCAAAATTTCGGCGACAGCTACGCCTTCTTCTTCGGCTTTATGCGCGAGCATTGGGCCTGCGATCACATCTCCGATGGCATAAATGTTGGGAACATTGGTCTGGTAGTGATCGTTGACTTTTACACGGCCTTGCGGATCTTTTTCGATGCCGACAGCTTCAAGACCGAGTCCTTCAGAATAGGCTTTGCGGCCAGCAGCGACGAGGACGACTTCTGCCTCGAGAGATTTTTTTTCGCCCGTACTGAGGTCTTCGCAGGCGAGTTTAACTTTGTCGGCGGTGATCTCGCTGGAGACGACTTTGGTTTTCAGCATGAACTTCATGCCTTGCTTGGTGAGGATGGTTTGCAGTTGTTTGCTGATTTGGCTATCCATGGTTCCGCAGATCTTGTCGGCAAACTCTATGACTGTCACTTCAGATCCCAGGCGAAGCCACACAGATCCCATTTCTAAACCGATGTACCCGCCTCCAACAACAATGAAGCTCTTGGGCACTTTGGGGAGCGCCAAAGCGCC
>JBGATJ010000119.1:0-2451 GCA_044229295.1 Pseudobdellovibrionaceae bacterium | reverse complement strand
TCGCCTAATTTTTTGACTTGTCATGTAGATTCGGATTCGGTGAGCAAATCCAAAATGGCTTGTGATTCGCGAAGAGAGGCCATTGAAATTCTGTAGTACCTCCTTCGATTTTGATCACTAACACCCTCGCTTCCCTCTGCCAAATTTAGTGCGACACTTGACGAACCAGTTTGCAAATTGCGAGCGGTCACCGACTGGGCCGGAGAGCTGACTCCTTTTAAAAATTCAAATGCAAATCCATCTTTTGTTGCCCAAAAATCTGAATCGCTGCCCACTGATTGCAGGATCGACACAATAATCTCAAGTTCTCAAGCGAATATTCTCCACCCAAGGCCTGAGGGACAACATGATCCTCTTGGACCGCAAACTGCGAACCACAATTGGTGCACTTGCAGTTGTCTCGCGCCCAAATCTGCCGGCGAATCTCTGCCTTCGATTCTTTGTTAGGGCGGCT
Organism: Pseudobdellovibrionaceae bacterium; assembly: GCA_044229295.1. GTDB lineage: Bacteria > Bdellovibrionota > Bdellovibrionia > Bdellovibrionales > Bdellovibrionaceae > JBGATJ01. The sequence goes on along the minus strand of JBGATJ010000119.1, from coordinate 1,997 downwards.
TTTCCGTTGCGGAGCGTGTTTGGAAAGTATCAAAAATCCGCAAACTGGCTCTGGCCAATGCTTTTGCCGCTTCATAGCTTCCTCATTAGCATGCTGATCATTCCGATATAAATCATAGCCTCTGAGTGCAGAGTTTTTCTCTCATAATCCCTCGTAAGCCTTCTGTAGTGATTAAACCAAGATATCGTTCGTTCAACTATCCATCTCGTTGGCGTTAAATTATTTTTCTTTAGCACTCTGATTTTTGCACCCTTAGATTGCGGCTTTTTACTTGGTTCGATCTCTACTTTTCCTCTTATTATTTTTACTTTTGCTTTAAACTTTTTGAAAACTTCCGCTTCAAATCTGTGTCTGTATCCGCCATCGACATAAATTGTATCTAAACGCTTTTTTAAAAACTTTGATTTGTCATCCAAAAGGTTTAAGCCCTCGGTCACATCTCCTACTCCTGCCGAACCAACTCTAACATTTAGTATTGTGCCCATAGCATCCACCATCACGTGGCGTTTGCGGCCTCTAACCTTTTTAAAACCATCATAGCCTCGGCTCTCGCCGTAGTGGGCTTTAATACTTTGACTGTCTATGATCACTACAGACGGATGCTCCTCATGGCCATTCTTCTTGCGCACTTGCGTGGTCAATGTGGAGCAAATCTTTTTCCATATGCCCGTTTCGGTCCACTGCCTAAAGTAGTCATAAACCGTTTGCCACTTTGGAAACTCTTCCGGTAGATATCTCCAAGCAATTCCACTTCGAGCTAAATAAAATATCGCATTTGCGACTTCCCGCACATCCGTTGTGCGCGGCCTCCCACCTTTTCGTGGCCTTGGAAAAAATCTTCGGATAGACTGCCACTGCTGTTCCGTCAGGTCGGAGGGATACTCCTTCCTGTGGAGCATGCACTTCCCCCTCTTTAGTTGTCACACTAGTTTGGGGGAAGCTTAACAACTTATTTTTACTTGGGATACTTTCCAAACACGCTCCGCAACGGTCGTTTCAGCCAATGCCATTTGAGTCAGCTTCTTAAATAGCTCCCCATGGGTCATATTTGGATCTGAGTGGGCAAACAGGCCTTTGAGCGTCTCGATATTTTCTAGAGTTTCATCATCTACGTAGATCTTCATTTCATTGAGTGTCTGGGAAACAGGTTTAACACTTTCTTTTCTTAGTTTCTCTGGATTGGATGATTCCTCGATGACGACACGCTGAGCCTCCCGCGTCGTCATCTTTGACTCAACTTCCGGGACCGCCTTCATGAGTTTCATGGCTTGAATTCGTCGATCTGCTTCATCGCTGGTGTAGCCAAGAACTTTCACCACATATTCTTTCAAGGATTTGAGTTTCAATCCAGAAAAGAGCCTGCGCCGGTCAACTTCCCGAAGGTGATGCAGGAGCTGAGTCAGAATTTCTCTCTCCTCTTTAACGAGCATTAAGGTTTTCAAGCAGTGCCTTGTCAGACAAATTTTGCAAATTCATTGGAGGCCCTCCTGTTTACCGAGAACCTTATCATGGGTTTTAGGAACGAATTTTTTCGCACACAAGTCCGATATAGGAAGTCCAAAAAACTTGAGCACGTCGGGAGGCATAGAGCAAAAAATCTCTAGCTAGGGAGCCAGCTAGCCCGCTTTTTTCGCCTCACACAGACTCGTTTCGGACGAACTCTCGCGCCGTGGTTTTTTAGCAAAACAGCTGTCAAACGAAAAAATAAATAACGCGCATTCATTGGTGACAAAAAGTTTTGAATTGTGAGATCTACGCTGCTCAAGTGTGAGAGTTGCAAGTTCTGGTACTTCACTTTTTTCCAGCTCGTCAAGACTAAATTGGCACCTGAGAGTTCGTATGTTATTCCCAATCGGAAAAGAAGTAATGGATGACCAACCTTCCCAAACTCGAGTGCTGGTTAACTCATACAAAAGGTGATGTTAATCACACAGTTATAAACGGGATTAAAGGGAGGTCACCCATGAAGAAGGTAATAATGTATTTAGGAATCGATG
>JBGATJ010000082.1:0-20395 GCA_044229295.1 Pseudobdellovibrionaceae bacterium | reverse complement strand
AAAAAATTGTGACGGACTTAGCAATGGCTGCAATTCTGCACGACATTGGCCTTACTAAACTTCCAATTGATGTTATCCCGCGAGCCCATGACTTTAGTGATCTCAACTATGTTGAAATCGAAGAAGTTAAAAAACATCCGCAGTGGACAGTTGATATTCTGGCCGAAAAAGATGCCAAGATCTCTCATCTGACCAAAACCATCATCCTTCAACATCATGAACGATTTGACGGGCAGGGGTATCCCTTTCGTTTGAAAACTTTCATGATTAATGAGCTTGCCATGGTCTTACGTTTTGCCGATGGCCTAGATCTGCTTGCCAACGATATCAATGTCAATGAGTCGTTAGCTATGAAAATTCGAAGGTATATCGATGCGGAATGGAAATCCGGAGGGACATCTCCGGATTTATTAAAACGAATTCAAAGATTGATAATATAGAATATCGGACTAGATCCCTTTAAAAATGGGCGAAGTGACGATCTCTTTAATAATGTCGACTTGCTTAACCGAAGCGCCATTGCCAAAGAGCCTTCGAGTCATGTTTCGAACATTGCACTTCTCAGCTTCGGTCAAAGAACGGTAGGTGGCAAAACGCACTTGCTTTTCGATGACACAGGATTTGTAGACTAGATTTCGGTCAAGAGCGGCAGTGAAGTCCATAGCATCATTGATGCGGCCTCCACGGATTTCATCGAGGTTGGAACTTCCGTCTACAACAAATCCACCTGGGTATTGAGTTCGATATTTTGCATTAATACCGTAGAACTCCAAAGGCCATCCATAAGGATCAATCTTAGTATGGCAACCGGCGCAAGTCGTGCTCCTCTGTTCATGCTGAGCCATCGCTTGCCTGATGCTCATAGAACCAAGATCGTCCTCGTTCAAAGAACCAGCATCATCTGGCGGTTCCCCGATAGACAAGCATAGAAATTTATTTCTCATGTAAATACCGCGCTTCACAGGCGAGGTTCGGCCAGCACCGCTGGTACGTGTAAGAAGCGACGCCTGTGTGACAACACCCTTACGTGGAAGGTTTGCTGGTATTGTTACTTTGTTAAAGGCCGTTGCTGTCACTCCACTGATTCCATAAATAGTGGCGAGGGCACTATTTATATAAGCGTATTTTGCCGTCATCACATCGTTGACAGGATTGGTCCCTTTACGGATCTCTCTAAAAAACGTCTGCGTTTCTTTAAAATAATCTCTCTCAAGAGCCACAGATGAATCCATGAGCTCTTTCGTGTCCAACCACTGAGCTACGAAGTCATTTTCATAAGCGACACTTCGATCATCGGCCAAAAGGCGATCGATCTCTGATTTAAGAACAGAGTCCTGAAGAATCGAACCATCAGCAGCTTTTTGCATAAGAGCTTGGTCTGGAGCACTTCTCCAGATAAAGAACGCAAGCCTTGCTGCTACATCATAGCCGTCAAGTTGACCTGATCCAAACTGGGTACGAGTTAAAAAGCGGCCAGAGGTGAGGATCCCGCGAATGCCTTTTTTCATTCCTGACGCGAAGTCTGTTCCAGACGTGTAAAGAGCCATGAGTCGATTGATCTCGGCTGTGCTCACAGGTCTGCGATAAGCATACAAACCAGCCGTTTGAAGTTGTTTTCTAGCGCAGATTTCAGGAGTGTCGGCACCGCACACAGAAGCTGGATATTTGGTGTTTACAATGTCTTCCGCAAGGTCGTAACTAGCCACGAAGAACTTTCCGAGGTTTCCTGACAAGTGTTGAAGTGAAGCTTCGTTATCAAATGAAAGTTCGCCTCCCACGTCTTCCGCAGGGAGGTCTAAGGCATCTAGGGTCGCTTGTGGGACGTTAAAAATATCACGGAGCAAGTTTTGGTATTCAGAATTTGTAATAAGACCTAGGTCTGTAGTTTCAACAGAAGGTGAACAGCTTTCAATTTTGTCCCAGCCAGTGTCTGCATACTCAAGGTATTTTTCAAGGCCGGCCATCTCAGCATCAGAAAATCTGAAATTTGAAGGAATCATTTCAGGGACAGAAATAAACGCCGCTCGCATGGTCGCAACTTTAGCACCACGGATCGTCGAGGCTTCCAAAGCTCCATGACAAGATTGGCAATTCGTCGTGTAGATTCTCTGTCCCGTAGCCGCATCACCGGTAAGAATACCGGCTATGGAAACGTCATCGGAGTTATTGGGATCAAAAGAGTCTCGAGAGCAGTTTTGAAAGCTCACCAAGAGGGTCGTCATGCCAATACAAATCAATAATGGAGATAGGCTATTTGTTTTCATGTTCCCCCCTTACTTCGGCTCATTTATAAGATTACTGGAGAAGGGGGGGTTTTGATTCTTTGAAAAGTGAAAAACCCAAAACAAGACGAAAAATGGTAGGTTAGTTGATCAAACTGAGACATTACATCCACATGCAACAGGCACCCAGTGTGACATAATAGAACTTATACAGAGCAAACTGGAGCCTGATAATGTTGGTGGACTTTGGCCCGGACAGGCCCAACACTTGACCCAAGTAATCCCTATTTGTCCTGTAAATACTATGAAAAATGGCTGCCCCAAAGCGATCCTCAATGATTTGGCGTCCGGAATTCCGACCAACATTATTGGGTTCCAGTTTAAGGGGCGTTGGCGCGGTATGGGCGCTGCTCCCGCACCCGACTTCGAGAAAGCCCCTGCCGGCGCTCCTGCTCCTTTAATTCTCTATCTTTTTCCGCCGCCTCGCGAGCCTCTCTCTCTCGTTTTTCCGCGTCGGCCGTACTTGGAAACGCGGACCTCGTCCGTGGGTCGAGCACACTTGGATTTTTATCTTTCCCCGCAGCTAAAATACGTTGATACAGAAGCTTAGCTGCATCCACATCTGAAACCGGAGCGCCCTTTTCGGTCATACGGATGTTATTAGGATTGGCCAGCGCCTTAATCCTCAATTCAGGGTCCATGGTGTCCCAAACTGAAACAGCCGCGCGATAAAGACCATCGAGGTCCTGTCTGAGGATTTTAGCAGCTTCGGGATCCGCCTTTTCTAATGTGACAAGTTTTTCAGCGGCGGCATCTGGATCGACATTAAATAACCTCATCGCTGTGTCTAAGCGCTCATCACTAGCCCCACCCTGTATGTTTTGTCGAAAATTGGATTTGAAACGCTGTCTTAGTTTCTCAGGATTTCGCGGAGCTACCGTCAAAATGTCTTGATGAGACTCTAAAATTGTTTGGCCGTAAGCGGAACCATTTGCAGTCTTAGCAGGAAGATGTGCCGTAAAACCTTTGAGCGCCCGCCCAGGGTTTGGAGGGTTTCCTTTGTACAAAGCTGCGGTTACAGTACGTGAAGCTCTCTCCCCGATTCTGTCTGCATTAGAGTAAGAAGTTACGACATGATTTGAATCGATGTCCATCTTAGTGAACTTTTTCCAGTTCTGCTTGAGCAACGCAATGGAAGGGGAACTTCCATCGTTGGCCACCCCTGTATCAATCTTATCTCCTTGCCGAAGGAAAGCTTCTCTTGATTTGATACCCTGGCTTTTCATGATATTGTTGACCTCTTTAATTAGCTCCGCTTTTTCATTGACACTCAAGCTATCAAGATCTCTATTCCCAGCGATTTTTTTAACAGCTTGATCAAAGCTGTGGGCAAAATTCTCTTCTTGAGGTGTGGCTCTTCGAACAGGTCCACGCGGGCCTCCCGTTGGGTTGCGGCCGTACTGGGAAGGTTTTCTTGCCGGAGGATTGGTCCTTGCTGGTATAGGGCGACCTCCACCAGAAATGAGCTGGCGATTGGTCGTGGCAGGGGTATTATTAGCGATATCCAGACGGGTGTTTAAACGATCCAAGACCTGCTCTGGAGTCTGAGCTCTTCGAGGCATTCCATCTCCGTGCAAAATGCGGCCGGCCGGAGTTTCTCCCCTTCCACTCTGGATTTGACGATTGAAAGACGTGGTAAGCGAGGCTTCTTGGTCTGCAAGTTCGGCCGCTTTTTTCTGAAGGTCATCGCGAATGTCGATCCAAGTTTGGTAGCGAAGGCGCCCGTTAAATTCTTTGAACTTATCTGCGTACTTGCCCATGAGACCATACTTCTCAAGGGATGCCTTGACTCTGTCTGGATTGTAGTTAGCGAGATCTTGTTTTTGAAATACCGAAAGTCCATCGAGTTTGATTTTTCCAATTTCGTTAAGGTCCGTATTGAGCGCTCTTTGCTCCGCTCTCACAGCGATAAGGTCATCGGCGTTGTTTTTGAGCTTCGTGAGAGCTTGAACTTCGCGCTGCTGGAGTGTGGGACGCGCGGGTTTTGTTGGCGGTCGGTTGGGCGTGAGACTTGGTGAACGCGCTTGTGCAGCAGGATTGATGGTTGAACTTCCCAAAGTCGCGGGAGACTCCGATAACCCCGCAGGTGCTGGTTTTGTGGGTGGGGGGACGCCCAATGAGGTTCCCGGTGCTGAGGGCGACGCGAGTTGTCCAAGTGGTTTTGCCGGCGTTTGTGTGGCAACACTTTCAATTTGATTTCGTCCGACGAGAACTTTTTCACCATTGGCAAACTCGACAGCGATCACGTTTCCATTGTTGGATACGCCGACCACTTTAGCGGGAATGCCCTCGTCATCATACCTACTTACGAGAGTCACTTCCGAATTCATCTTGATCTTTCCAACTGCTGGGTTGGGCTTCTCACCGAATCCCCTGTTTCGAACGCTCTCAAAATCATTCAAATTCTCAGGCCCAATAGCTTCCGAAGGACCACGCCTAACGAACGTCGGTGGCTGAAAACCGGGAGGTCGATCAAAAGAGCGACCTACTTGGTCACGCCCAACGACCATTCGCTCTCCAGTTTCTAGCTCCACAGAAACTACCGACTTGCCATCGGTGGCTCCTAAAATTTTTCCATTTAATTTGTCTCCGTTTTGCATAGTGATCCCCACGGGCATATCTCTTTCAATCATCGGCGCAGGCTGGCCTGGAGTAACGGATATCACTTTCGCATTGTGAAATTCACAAAAATCACCTAGATTCGACGGTCCTCTCGAAGGCTGAAATGCATCCCTAGGGACTTCGGTACGAACTGAGGTCGGGGCAACCGCCGCAGGAGCTGGAGGTGGAGGTGCGCGAACTTCGGAGCCGACTGGAATTAAAACCGGGGCTGCGGCTGGTTCTGGTTTTGGAATAACGTTAGGCTTACCTACTTGATTTCGGCCTACCACGACTAAATCCGTTGAACCCTCAACCTGAACAACAACCACATTACCATTGTCAGAGACCCTAAAAACTTTGCCATTAACTTTAGTTCCATCTTTGGCGACAAGCCCCACCTTCATATCATTTTCAAGAGACGAAACCGCAGAACCCGCAGGAACGTCCCTCACGTTGGCATTTGTGACAGTCTTAAAATCATTGATCGTTCCTGGAGTTACAAAACCATTATCCATTTTAAGACTATGTCCAACACTCGGAGCCGTTGAGGGCTTAGGAGCAGAAGCTATAAAAGCTGGTTTTCCTTGAGAGGCTGGGTCAAAAGGATTTCGAACTAGATTTCTAGGATAAGCCTCTTGGCGGTTTTCTTTAATGCCCGTGGGCACCCCATTTGCGTCCACGTACTGTCCGTCGGTCCTGCCTCTATTGATTCCATAACGAGCGAAAACTCCAGGAGACGGATTGACTTCATCTTTCACAACTGGAAGGGTTTTTGGATCAACCCCTTTAAGAGCCTCTGCGATGGCTTTTTGAATTTCAACGGCTTCTTTTTCATCCTTCGGATACACGACAATGAATTTCCCAGCCTGAGTGTTCCCTGGTTTGTTAAGCTCCGAGGCATAGAATTTTAAGTCTGTCGCCACCTTATGGGATACACCCCGCTCCCGTAGAATCGGGAGGACCCTTTTTGCGATATCATCGGCATTATCAACACTTGCCGAAACGTGAAGCTTCCAACCTTGGTTTGGAATACGCTTCGGCGATGCTCCAAGATAATCTCGCCAAACGGAAGCATTACCACCATTTTCCATTCCAATATATTCACCGAAAGGAGCCACCTCGTTAAGATTTGAGGTATAGCGAGCCGCTCTTTCGGGACTTACATAGGCGTCCCCGGGAGTTCTGAGAAGTTTAAACCCTACCGTCTTGTGAGCTCCACCTTCCATAACGACATCTGCCTGGCTCCCAAAAACAGTTTTAATTCGCCCGATGGAGTAACCTCCTCCATTGCGTGGGATTGCCACGGTTTGACCCACCAACGACTGATGAACAGCGGGAATGTAAAGGGGTTCTCCGACTTGGCTTTCGTTAAAGAGCTGGGTCGGCAGAGCTTCTGTTGGCGATGAAGCTACTGGAGGTGAGGCTACTTCACGGGCGGGCGCTGGTTTTTCTACGACAGGAGGCTTTTCTGCGACGACGGCGGGTTTACCTTTGAAAAGCAGCCCGTCAAGCCAACTCCCCGCCAATCCCTCTCGTATAAGCACGTCAGCCTGCTGTTCGGTAAATTTATATTTAGAGATCAACTCCTTTTTCTTCGCTAAAAGCTCAGCCGGATTATAGTGAATTTTGGGATCAAAAGGCACCCCATCTGGGCGCATGTATTTTCCAGGAAACATCTCATGGACTTTCTGAAGGCCCTTGACTTGATCTGGCGTGAGTGGCTTTTGTTTACCCAGCCACTTAGTTAGAAGACTATTGGCTTCTTTCCCTCGGTCTGCTTCTGAAAGCAAGCTTCGTGCCTTGAGAACATCATCAGAGGGACGAGGCACCCGAACTCGAACCGGCGCACTCTGCCGGCCCGTCGAAGGTCGCCGCTGCGACACTCCAGGGCGTGCAGTGGCGGAAGGCTGGCGCTCAGGAGTTTCCCCCCTCCCTTTTGGTGGGCTAATATCTTCAACCACGTACTGATCGCGCCCAAGATCGATAGTTTTGTCTGGCGCAGGAAGAGCCGCCACATCACGTGGTGGGGCGTTGGGGACTGGGGGAAGAACTTCTACTTTGTTGACCTTCACTTTCGTACCCAAAAGCAATGCAAAAAACTCCGCCGCTCCATCCGAGATAACTTTTGCTTCTACAGCGGCTCCAAGAAGGGAGCCTGTTGCAGCCGACACCAAAACACCCGCAGCTATTGCCGAAGCCATGTCGATGGCTAAAATCGCTCCCTTACAGAGGACTTCGCCTCGAGCTTGCGGAGTCATGCACATGGCTTTAGTGTTTATTTCTGCCATCATGGCTTGGAGTTTTTTGAATGCCTCCACTTGTTCTTGAGTTAGCTTTTGGAAATCCACTTTTTGAGTTTCTTGGGTGTCCCTTGCAATTTCACCATTTTGAACTTTTTCGATAAGCTCTCGATTGTGCTCCCTCAGGCGGTCTGCCAAACTCTTAGCGAGGCGATTGCAATCCATCTCAAGGTAATTCTCTCGACTCTTCGCCGGAATATTCCAGCGATCTGCCAGGGCCGGATGGACCTGTTTTTCGTAGAGAAAAATCATCAGATCTTTCTCACCATTTTTGTTGTCATAGCAGGCCGAATTTTCAGCCAAACCTTTTGTCATCACATCAAAAAGCATCTTAGGCGTGCCGATCACAGCGTCTATGACACTTTGTTGAAATGTCGATGCCAAATCCATGTCATTCCAAACGCACTTAGCCGCGACTCTCACAGTGCTTTGACAAAGATCTTGAGGGCCGCAATTTAAAAGTTTGTCTTTAAAGTTCGAATCATCTTTGAGCGAGGCACAGTTATTTTTTTTGTAAGTGTCTTTACAAGTCGCCTCAAGCCCTTCAACCACACTCAAAAGTGGCTTAAGAGCAGAATCAGTTTTACACTGAATGTTTTTTGTACGAATCGTATCGCAAGCTTTTGTGGCAGGATCACGGTTGTCAGGGCGTTTGACGTTGAATGCTTTCTCCGTGAGAAAAGCCGAAGCGCTTTCGTGAAAAATCACCAAAAAAAGGAAAATCCCAAGACTGCGAAAAGTCACTTTCTCATATCGGTAAAACCCTGAGATTAATCAGGGTTTTTTACATATTTTCGCTAGAATTTTCTCAAAATGAGAAAATGCATCTCAGGCCTTAAGTCTAGCTCAAGATGAGCCGATGTCTTAATGGGGAACGAAAATGATAAGTGAACACGCAGCTAAATCTAGAGTCTTTCTAGCGATCATTTCTCTTTTGGGAGTCTTGTGCGGCGTGCAGTATTTTAACTCTTTGTACAAACCTCGACCCGTTCTTGTAAAAGTCCAGCCAGCCAAAAATCAAATGCAGTCAGCTTCTGACCGACGTCGGTTTTTGAAAATCTTAAAAGTCTATTTCGCAAAATCGAAAGTGCGAATCCAAGCAGGTAAATATGCGCGCCTTCGTTCCGTCAAAGGCGAATTGCCAGACTCCTTTCAACTTCAAAAAGGGACTGCGCTCTCATACTACTGGGATGCAAAGTGTTTAAAGGATAAGGGGCAGCTCAAGCGTGCTCCGGCCCACCTTCAAGATCTGTCGGTGGCTGTTGCTAAACTCCCACTGCAAAAACCAATGCAGGTTAAAGATCTTAAGAAGCAAGTCAGTCAAAATCGTTGTTTGTTAGGATTAACTGATAATATGAAATCTCAGGCGGCGATGTCTTCACCGCCTGGAAAATCGACTTTTTTATAAGTTGATAGTTTTAACGAGTGGCTTTTTATCAAAGCCTGTCAGCGTTAGGACCATGGGCCCTCCCGCAAAATTTTCTTGAACTTCCATGTCAATATCTCCGTCTTCATTGGAGATTCCACGTCCCATGAGGTTCCCGTTTTGTGTCAGTCCTGCAGCAATGCCTGGCTCTCCAACTTTGATTTTGATGTTTTGCCCTCTCCCAGAGCGATCAAAACCATCATATTTGATACGCTCTGGTCGCTTGGTGCGAACTTGGAGTGTTCCGTCACCAAAGACATGCCATGTTTCAAAAGTTTGCTCAGCAGTTGAAGAGTTATCTTCCAAAACAGCAACGCCACCTTGAGTGAATAAAGCACCGACAGTATTCAGCTTTTGATCAACTAAAAGGTCTGTGATCGCTTTTTGACCGACCGTTGGTGGAACCCAGCTTTGATTGGTGCTTGAAGCGTAGATCGCAATAGCCCCTATAGGTCTTGAGGGAGTTCCTGCTTTCAACCAAGTTTCGGCAAAGCTGTCTTGCTCTTTAATTGCAAAATGTCCGTTCACGCAAGCCACACTCACGATGAAAGGAAGCTTTCCTGTGTTGCTGAGATTGAGAATATCCTCGTTGCTAAAATTTGAGGTCACCCATTTCGTTTCAGACCCATGGCCAGTGTAGTTAACAAACCCTCGGCCGTCTTCAAGGGCCGACTTCACTTGATCAGCACTTGCTGACGGATCATAGATTTGATCGCTGTCACGATAGTGCCAGCTTTCTAGGCGCTCACGAATGACTTCCATACGCTCTCGATCTTTAGGAGACCCCTGATCGCTGGCTATGCCAGTAGCGCGGGAGTACCAGTCGCCGTTGTTGTCGGGCTCTTTCTCATAATCAACAGTGCGTTTAACAATGTTCTCGAGCTCTTTTGGCTTTTGTACAGAAAATCGAGAGACAAAAACCTCTGGGTAATCGTCGGTTCCATCGATCGCCCCGTAAAGTGGATCGCCTTCATTGCCTCTAGCATTCCCTGCTTTTCCTGGAAAGAAAGGAACGAACTCAGAGTCTCCAACTAAAATCACGTATGAGATTTGGTCTTCTTGGTAAGCTTTAGTGATGTAAGCTTTGATTTCTTCAGCATTAGATCCAGCCTCGCGTGAAGAAACAGTCTTTACCCAAATTCCCTTTTGAGTTTTCCATTCGATAAAAGGTTTTAGCTCCTCTTCGAATTTTGGATGAGTGATAATAAGGAGCTTTCCAGTATCAACAACGGGGTGAGCAAGAGGTTCACCTTCATCTCGCAACTCCTTTAACTTGTTGAAGTTTGCAAAGTGATTAGAGTAAAGTTTTGCAAAACCCTGATCGATCGCTCGCTTTTCGCGCAAGAGCCGGCCCGCTCCTCGGCTGACGGTTGTGATTTCAACCTCAGCACTTTGGATGACTTCAATTTCGCCAGGGTTTGTATAGATCACAGGACGAACCATCAAGTTCACTCCCTGTACATCTCTTAGCGTGAACGCCGAGCTTAAACTGAAATGGTTTTGTGGATACTGACCCCCACGCTGAGTGTAGAGAGAAGAAAATGTGTACGGCACTTGTGCAGGATCTACATTACGAGTGATATCCCCTTTGCTTGGAACCACAGGACGAACCTTGATCTTTTTATAAGTCACGTTCTTGATGTTTAGCGAAGGCTGACTATTAAATGGAATGAGAAAGTCCTTAGCAACCACTGGAAGCTCGGGCATTCCGAGTTCCGAAGTTGAACTCAAACCTGGAATAGAAACCTCGTTGTACACAGTTCCGTTGATCGTCTTGTCTTGAATTTCAAGACCCGGAACTTCGAATCGCACGAGCGTCGATTGCATGTCACTTTTAATGACATCCAATTTGAGCGTCGCTGGACTAGGCTGGTTGACCGCCTGCCACGCTCCCTTAGCCTGTAATGCTGTTAGCAATAGTAGAACCGACAAAACTCTCATCCCGCCTCCTTGTGACTGAAGAGTTTAAAGTTGAAAGCCTTTTCTGTTATAAACCTCTCCCTTGAATTCCCCGAAGGGCCCCTCTCAAGGTCAAGTGAATTTATAGACGTTAGGCTTAATTAGAAAGTCTAGACGAAGCCAGACTAAATGCAATGGGAATTTGGAGAAAACTTCAGACTCTGCATCAGCTTCAGCATTAGCCGCAGCCTCAGCTTCAGTACAGTTTCAGTCTGTGAAACAGTCGAGCTAGACTGAAGCTGAAACTGTACTGATGCCGGTGCTGAGGCTGCGGCTGATGCTAGTGCTGCTCCATCAGATTGAATCTCAGAGGCCATTGCTTCGCTTCGCCTGCAGAATGTCCAAGACCAATCCTCGGAGAGGCCTCGATCTTTCGTCGTTTGGGCATTCTCTCTTCTATCCAAATGTCGGAGTTCCAAACCGTTCGACCATTAAAGGATTTATCAATATCTAGGTGCTTGCAGATCTTTCCCGGCCCCGTCAAATCATGTTCAAAGGTCTCAGAAAGTGGTTTCAGTCCTCGGAGCAAAACGGCTTCGGGGACTCCTTCTTTTGCGGTTACGAAATTAAGGCAGTGATACATTCCATAAATAAAATAGACGTAAAGTGTTCCGGGAGAGGCGTACATGACTTCAGTCCGCGGTGTTCGCCTGTGGTTGTAAGAGTGAGCGGCGCGATCAATGACACCAAGGTAGGCTTCTGTCTCTGTTATCACGGCCTTAAACACAGAACCTGAAGGTCCTTTTCGACAAAAAATCTGACCTAGCAAATCTCTAGCTACGACCTTTGTCGATCTTTCGAAGAACTCCTTTTTTAAACGAGCCATGTTTTATGTCGCTTGGCTTTGCCGACTGTTGGCATCTAGTCCCTGACTTTGCAAAGCCGTCACAAACTTTTGAAATCCCAAAACTTGTTGGTTCATCAAGTCGTTTACGAGTTTATCTTGAATCACTCCGTCTTTAAGTGTGTTCCAAATGTTAAAGATAAAAATTCGCTGCGGAAAAACAAAAGCATTTCTGTAGCCAAAGACCTGCTGCAGATGTTCAATGGGTCTTAAGGCTCCAAAATTCCCTCCCAATCCGACAAAGCAAACGGGTCGATTCTCAAAACTCACAGGGTACTTCCAAAAATCGATGAAGTACTTAAGGACTCCCGGCATGGACCCGTTGTACTCAGGGCAAACGATGATAAGTCCATCACTTCCGTTGACTTTATTGACCGCTTCTTGAACTCCCATAGGAAGTTCGGAAGAGCCATAGTGCGCTCCATGAAGCGATCCAAAATCAAGAAGAGATAGATCAATTATTTCAACCTCCTCGCCATGCTCTTTATACAATCTTTTTAAGATTTGGCTCACCTGAAGTGTTCGCGAGCCAGGTCGGTTGGTACCAGAAATAATGTACTTCATCCCATCTCCTTTGAGGAAAGAACCTATCAAGGTTCATTGACAGTGGCAAAGCTTACCCACAAAATGTCTCTATGCCCGGAAAAAAATGGTTTTACATGCAAAAGGGTCAAGTCGTTGGGCCTCTAGGGTCCCCAGAGATTGAAGCTCTCGGACTTGCCGCCGACACTCTATATTGGTCGCGAGGACAAGCGGAATGGATCGCAGTGGATCGCTGGCGCGAGCTCGTTGCCGAGGAAAAAACGGAAGCTAAAGAGCCAGAGACGCAGCGCCTTTGGCGGATTAAAATCAAAGACAAAGAGTGGGCAGCGATGCCTCATGCAGAAATGATCAAAAGCCTCAAATCTGTAAAAGACCTTAGCGAAGTTTTAGTCTGGACCGAAGGCTATCAAAGCTGGAGAGAGATTTTTCAAATTCATAAAATCATGGATGAGCTTGGCGTGAGCCGAAGGCAACATCCTCGCGTTCCTATCGTTGGTCAGTTCAGCTACGAAATTGACAAAAAACCGATGACGGCTCCTCTCTGCACGATTAGTGAAGGCGGTTGTGGAGTGAACAATTCTCAAGGCCTTACGATCGGGACAAAACTCAAAGCCTCTCTTCAAAGTCCGCATCTTGCTCAGAATATGATCGTGAGCTGCGAGGTCGTGTTTTCTGGCGAAGATGGCTATGCTGGAATTCGGTTTTTAGGTCTCAACTCAGAATTCAAAGGTTTGATCATTGAATACGTGAAAAAATTCTCTGAGAGAACTCATCCCCGTTAGCTGAGTCGAACAGCGAACGTACTCTCGCGCTTTCCCAAAAATCCTTTCTGGGGACGAAGGTCAAAGCCTTCTTCCAGCAGAACCTTTTTTAACAACGTGGTTGAAGCGTAAGTTCCAAGAGCACAGCTTTCGCAAGTTTGAGCCTGCACAAATTTTTTTAAGAAATCATAGTTCCAAAGATCGGGCGAGGTCTTCTGGCTAAAGGCATCGAAAAGGATGGCCGTTCCCTTAAATTCCAAAATGGACTCAGCGCCAAGAGAGGAGAGGTCCAAACTCAAGACCTTTGCCATCTGCGAGGCGATCAGGTCATAAACTGGACTGAGCGGACCACCCTCATCTCGAAGCCAACTTTTAAAGTTTTCACGCAAAAAAGGATCTTTTTCGTAGGAGATAATTTCAATTTCTGTAGTCTTCCAAAAGGCTGCCCGCGCTGCCGAAAGCATTTCATTATAACCAAGACCAAGGCCCACAGAGACGACTTTCAGAGGTAAAGTATTTTCGCAGGCCCAATCCAGAACTGGCTGATAGATATAGAGAGTTTCAGTAAGAGCTCCGCCCTGATGATGCATCAGTTCGCCTGTGGTCAGCGTCGGAACCGCAGAGTGGCGCAAACGCAACGAGGGACTTCCATCCTCAGTGAGGCAATGAAGGTAGTTCTCAAACTCTGGGACATTGACATCATGCATAGATTGCGTGATTAATACGTTCATGGAACGTGGTTGGCAAGGACTTCCCTATTCACCTATCAGCGATTTTTATAAAAGCACTTTTGGCGAAAAGGTTTATAAAATTCCGGTAAGCATTGTCGATGATTGCCCCAATCGTCGAGGCCTTAAAGGCATGAAGACCTGCATCTTCTGTGATGAGTGGGGCTCGGCGGCTCGCAAAGAATCTCTCGTCATGGATTTGCAAACGCAGATTCAGACTTTTCGCGATCAAATTGGAGCCAAGTTTCACAGCCGCGCGTTTTTGGTTTACTTTCAAGCCTACACCAACAGCTTTGCAAAAATGGCCTTTCTTAAAGAACAGTTCGAAGCCGCACTGGCCTTTCCCGAAGTCAAAGGCCTTGTCGTAGGCACTAGACCTGACTGCCTGTCGCCAGCTCTTTTACGAACCTGGCAAGAGTTTCACGAAAGAGCTTTTGTTGCGGTAGAGCTGGGCTTACAGAGTCTCTATGACGATGAGCTTGAATTTTACCGCCGCGGCCACAGCGCTCACGAGAGCGAAAAAGCGATCGCGCTGATCAAAAAAGAAACCACCGTGAATCTTGGTGTTCACCTGATTTTTGGCTCGCCACTAGAGACA
This sequence comes from Pseudobdellovibrionaceae bacterium, assembly GCA_044229295.1. Lineage (GTDB taxonomy): Bacteria > Bdellovibrionota > Bdellovibrionia > Bdellovibrionales > Bdellovibrionaceae > JBGATJ01. The sequence continues at coordinate 6,353 of JBGATJ010000082.1, read as the reverse complement.
GACGAACGCATCATTGAAACTGCTCAAAGACTTAATGACTTACCCATAGATAATGTGAAACTCCATCACCTTCATGTTCTGAAAAATACGCCTCTAGCAGACCTTTACGCTCAAGGGGAGTTCACGCCTTTAGACCGGCTGACTTACGCCCGACGGGTGAAATTGTTCTTAGAGCATCTGTCCCCCCGCATTTTCGTTCATCGTCTTTCGGCATTTTCGTCGCGTTGGGATGAGCTTATCGCTCCAGCGTGGACGGCAGATAAAATGGGAACTCACCAATTCATTATCGATGTGCTGAGGGCCCAGCATGTTTTTCAAGGACGACACTATCATCCATCACCTTCAGAGGAGACAGCATGGCAGCACCTCCAAAGAAACTCGCAATCATCACCGGAAGTTCTTCAGGTCTTGGAGAGGAATTTGCTCTCGCGCTTGACGCCCGAAGAGAGGTCGACGAACTTTGGCTTGTGGCTCGCAGAGAGGGTGAACTCCAGCGCGTGGCAGCCCGTTGCAAGCACACAAGAACTCGGCTGTTCGCTTTAGATCTTTCGTTAGAGCCAAGCCGAAAACTTCTTTTAGAGACTTTTACTGCAGAAACCGGCGCGACCATTTCGTATTTGATTAATAACGCTGGAATTGGCCACTATGGCCTTTTTGAAAAGCGCCCCGAAGAGACCTACCGTGCAACACTCTCCCTGAATATTGAAGCTCTCGTCGACCTTACTTACAAGCTTTTGCGGGGTTGCACTCCAGGTTCCAATGTGATTTTAGTGGCAAGCACCGTCGGCCTTATCCCAGTCCCTGGAATGGCGATTTATGCTGCTACAAAGGCTTTCGTGGTGAGCTTTGGTCTGAGCCTTTCAGAAGAGCTCAGAGCCCGAAATGTCCATGTACTCACCTTATGCCCCGGCCCTGTTCAAACCCCTTTTGCAAGCCTTGCTGGTGGCTCTATTCAGGAGCCTTCGAGAAAAAAAATACATCCCGCAGAGGTGGTCAGTCAGACTCTCGCGGCCTGTGGATGTCGAAAGATTTTAGTCGTTTCACCTCCGTTTTACAGGTGGATGCTCGGGATTCTCAGGCTTTTTCCCTTACGTTTACAGCTCGCTCTGGGGCGCAAAATGATGACCCGTCGAGGGGTTGTGTTTTCTTATGGTTGAGAATCTGTCATGATCTGACGTCTCTTGATTTAGGCCCCCTCCCAAAAAGCGAAGGACTCACTCAATTTACTAAATATAGGGCTCTCAACTGCGACGCAGCACTTTCTGTAGCGTTTTTTTGCTTGTTTTTTCCTCAAAAACGCTTTGCGTTCTAGACCTAGTGCTAGTTTTTTTTGCAATTTTTCATAAAAAAATGAAAGGGTATTTTTTGGATTTGACAGGTTCTATTTTTGAGATCACCGTTGGAAATAAGCGAATATGTAGAGCTTGGATCGCAAATAAAAACTAGGGATAGTGGTCAGGAAATAAAGAAGGAAAAACGGTCGTAAAACCGTGAAAATATCGTGTTTTATCGTGAATTTTTGTTAAAAAAATTATGATACGAATGTGATATATTGAGCCAACTTGTGAATGACTCATTGCCCCTGGAAAACAATACGAGACCCACAGCACTGGTCGTTGAATTTTTAAAAAATGAAAGCTTCAATAAGAACCCCCCAAAACTGGGGTTCAAACGTCGAGAGCGACAAATGACCCTTGTCGCTCGCCGGGTTGCTTTCATCAAAACACGAAAAAAGGGTCCTAGAAAAAGGGATTTTTCTTACATAGAAAATAGGGAGGAAAAACATCTATGTTGAACATCGAAAATCAAAGCAGCAACATCACAGGTCCACTTTCCAGCTCCTCCAACCATACACCGGAGGCCGAATATCCTCACGTCATGCGGGTTCGGAAGCGTGATGGATCTCTCGAACCGGTGGATGTCACAAAAATCGTGGAGCGAGTCACGCGCTGTTGCCAAGGCCTAACTCAAGTCGATCCCCTTCGCGTTGCCACCAAGGCCATTAGCGGCCTCTATGATGGAGCGACAACCAAAGAGCTCGACAATCTTTGCATTTCAACCGCGTCGCTTCTCATTGGGGAAGAGCCTGAATACGCAAGACTTGCTGCCAGGCTCCTTGGAATTTACATCGACGAAGAAGTCCGCTCGCAAAAAATCAAATCCTTCAGCGATGCCGTTATCTTTGGCTACAACAATGGCTTGATTTCTGAAAAACTCTATCGGTTTGTCGACCAACATAAGGCTCAACTTTCTGCAGCCATTGAACCTTACCGAACCGATCGATTTGAGTACTTTGGTCTTAGAACCGTGTACGATCGATATCTTTTAAAAAACCCGACCACGCGGCAGATTTTTGAAAACCCGCAGTACTTTTTCATGCGTGTGGCCTGTGGTTTGAGCGAATCAGCTCAAGAAGCAATTGAGTTTTATCGGTTGATTTCGTCTCACGACTACATGCCGTCCACCCCGACCTTGTTCAATTCTGGAACCCTCAGACCTCAAATGTCCTCGTGCTATCTTCTGGATTCTCCACTGGATGACTTGCGATCTATTTATGACAAGTACACTGATATCGCGCTTCTCTCTAAGTTTGCAGGCGGAATCGGTGTTGGCTTCCATCGCGTCAGGGCCCGTGGATCACTCATCAAAGGAACCAACGGTCACTCGAATGGAGTTGTTCCCTGGTTAAAAACCCTAGACTCTTCGGTCGCCGCCGTGAACCAGGGTGGAAAGCGCAAAGGCGCATGCTGTGTTTATTTAGAGTCTTGGCACGCTGATATTGAAGAATTTTTAGAGCTTCGAGACAACACTGGAGATGAGTCTAAGCGCGCTCACAATCTAAACTTGGCGAACTGGACACCAGATCTTTTCATGAAGCGTGTTGAGAAGGATGAACTTTGGTCTCTCTTTGATCCTCGTGTCGTTCCTCATTTAGTGGACCTTTATGGAGACGAGTTTGAAGCTGCCTATCTCGATGCTGAATCTCAAAAGCTTTATGTAAGACAAGTCAAGGCTCGCGAACTCTATGCAAGGATGATGAAAACTCTCGCCCAGACTGGAAACGGCTGGATGACTTTCAAAGATGCCTCTAACAAGAAGAGCAATCAAACGGGATCTCCGGAAAATGTGATCCATCTTTCAAATCTTTGTACTGAAATTCTTGAAGTGACGTCTCATCAAGAAACAGCGGTTTGCAATCTCGGGTCTGTCAATTTAAGTCGTCACATCGAGAATGGACAATTCGACTTTGCAAAACTCGCTAAAACTGTTGTAACTGCTGTGAAATATCTCGATCGTGTTATTGACATTAACTTCTACCCTATCGACCAGGCTGGAAAATCCAATTTGCGTTGGCGCCCCGTTGGTCTAGGTGTGATGGGCCTCCAAGATGTTTTCTTTCAACTGCGCCTTCCTTTTGACTCTGATGAAGCAAAAGCTTTGTCTCAGAAAATTCAAGAGGAAATTTATTTTAATGCCGTCACAACTTCATGTGCTTTGGCAGAAAAATCTGGAGCTCACGAAAACTTTCAAGAGACAAGAGCTGCTCAGGGCGATCTCCAATTTGATCTTTGGGGTTTCAAGCCTTCGGACCAAGGTCGATGGGACACACTTAAAGCACGAATTAAAACTCACGGCTTGAGAAACTCACTTCTGATCGCCATTGCTCCAACGGCGACCATTGCCTCCATCGTTGGATGCTATGAAGCTATCGAACCGCAAGTCTCAAACTTGTTCAAACGCGAGACCCTCTCGGGTGAGTTTTTACAAATCAATCGCTATTTAGTTTTGGAACTTAAGCAGCTGGGTCTTTGGACTGATGACGTCCGAACCCAAATCAAGATGGCTGAGGGATCTATTCAAGGTATTTCTGAAATTCCGCAGTTCTTGCGCGATATTTATCGCACAGCCTGGGAAATCCCCATGAAGTCTTTGATTGATATGGGAGCGGATCGAGGGACTTTCATCGACCAAAGTCAGTCGTTAAACCTTTTTATTGAAAGCCCTACAATTGGAAAGCTTTCTTCAATGTATATGTATGCTTGGAAAAAAGGATTAAAGACGACTTACTATCTTCGCTCTAGACCTGCGACCCAGATTGCAAAAACGACGGTGCCGTCAGGGTCTCGAAAAGCCTCGCCAGAGGTGTCTTCAGAAGAAGTCAGTGCGGCTGCTCCTAAAGCTTACTCAGACCAAGAGGCTGTCGCTTGTTCTCTTGAAAACCCAGGCGCCTGTGAAGCGTGTCAGTAAAGGTGGTGGTGTATGATACTTGATCCAGGATTTAATCTCACTTTACGCCCTATGAAATATCCGATCTTCTACGAGATGTATAAGAACGGAATTAAAAATGGTTGGACCGTCGATGAGGTGGACTTTTCGACGGACATCGTAGATCTCCAGCGCAAAATGACCCATGCTGAAAAGCACCTTATCAATCGGCTTGTGGCATTTTTTGCGACCGGTGACTCTATTGTTGGAAACAACTTGGTGCTCAACCTTTACAAGCACATCAATGCACCAGAAGCGAGACTTTACCTGTCTCGCCAGCTTTTTGAAGAAGCGCTCCATGTTCAGTTTTACCTGACGTTGCTGGACACCTACGTCCCCAATCACGACGAGAGGGCACAAGCTTTTTCAGCCATTGAGAGCATTCCTTCCATTCGTAAAAAAGCGCAGTTTTGTTTTAAATGGATGGACTCCATCAATACCCTCGACACCCTTAAGACTATTGAAGATCGACGCCGATTTTTAATGAATCTGACGTGTTTTGCGACGTGTATTGAAGGACTGTTCTTTTTTGCAGCCTTTGCCTATGTGTATTTCCTGCGATCTAAAGGTTTGCTTACAGGTCTAGCTACGGGTACGAACTGGGTTTTCCGTGATGAAAGCATGCATATGGCTTTCGCGTTTGAAGTGATTCATACAGCAAGACGTGAAGAGCCTCATCTTTTCAATGATCAAATGAACCACATGGTGACTCAGATGCTCGATGACGCCATCGAGACCGAGATGGCGTTTGCTCAAGACATTCTCGAACATGGCATTGCCGGTCTTTCGCAAAAAGACATGCGCCAGTATCTTCAGTTTGTGGCTGACCAAAGACTAGAGTCCTTGAGCATACCTGCAAAATATCATGTGAAGAATCCGTTTCCTTTTATGGAACTCCAAGATGTTCAGGAACTTGCCAACTTTTTTGAAAGGCGTGTCTCTGCTTACCAGATGGGAGTTTCAGGACAGGTTGCGTTTGATGAAATCTTTTAGTGACCATTTAGATCCATGAAAAAACTGCCTCCGGGACTGATCTGGTTTTGTTTATTTGTTTTTTTAACCGGTTTTGGGTTTCTGTCGGAGTATATAAAGTTTATTGCTTACAGTGAGAATCATGGTTTCAGTCACAAAGTTCGCGTCGGTGTTTGCGATCCCTTGCGGCTTCCTCTACAACTCAGAAAAGAGTGGATCTTAAACACAGATATTTTTGTCGACGAAGTCCCAATCAAAGACCCCAGTGATCTTCAAAAAATGGGCAACATAGACTTGCTCCTTTGTTATCATCACTGGACTTCGCATTTAGAAAAATTCCCACTCCCAGACACCCTTTCCTGGGATAAGGTGAAGCCGGATTTTCGTAGGTCTGACTATCAAGATTTTTTCCCTATTTTTTGGGGTCTTGATATGGTCCAGCTCTCTGAGGATTCGGATTTACTTTCTCATATCAAAGAGAAAAAGCCGCTCTATTTGATATCAGATCCGTTTCTTAAAACCTGGCTCGAAAAACAAGTTCTTTTATCTCCACCCAAAGCCACAAATAAGAAAGAGCCGCCGACGGATCCCGAAACACTTTTGAGTTTTTACAGCTGGGGGCCTCGTAAAATCTTAGATCCTCAAGCTGAGGGAATGACCCTCTTCACAGGAACGCTTCCAAAAAATGACCTTGCCCCACCTGTTAAAAGCTTCGTTTGGGTTGCGGGGTTTTCAAGCCTTATCCCAAGCGATAGTTATTTAGAGCCGCTCCTTAAAGAGTTTTACGACCTTGCAAAAAAACATAGCGAAGAATTCCCAAAATCCCTCCTGTGGACCCTTCAAGGAATGCCAGAAAACCCCATCCAGCTGCGCTCTCTGGAGCGCGTGAATTATCCCCTTTACGATGATTTGAGTTTGCAAAAAATCAAGTGACCAGAAGTTGAACACCCGTCGCCACAAAGAGGCCTACTGAGGATCTTACGGCTCTGAACACCGTCCCTTCCAAGAATTAAAAAGTTGCTGTGGGACCCCAGCACGAGTCCGTGAGAATTAAATCTTGAAGTGAGGCCTGTTTTTAGAATCCCATTCTGCCCAAAACCACCGTCAAGCTTTCC
>JBGATJ010000118.1:0-2469 GCA_044229295.1 Pseudobdellovibrionaceae bacterium | reverse complement strand
TGCGAAATTATGAAGATTTCGCCATACGCAGATCTTGTCTGTCGGGGCGTCTTCGTGATAAAATTTAGGAAAGGAATCTCCATTATGAAAAACCAGATTGTTTTCTACGTCTTAGTCTTATTTGTTAATTATGCCTACAGTTCCCCTACGACTGCAGAGTTTGAAAAAAATATTTTACGCCAGTACAATCTCTTCAAAACCGCTGAAGAAATTATTGAGGCTTATGAAAATGGAGCTGCCCTTTTGTCGGGGATAGACTCGAAGCTGAAAACTTTGCCCCTTGAAAAAGCGACTCTTACGGAAAATGGAATTCTTTTTACAAAATCAAAGACTCTCGTGCATATGACGAGCTTTTCGCCCCTGACGTTTTCAGTTGATCATCATTCGATTATTGTAAATAAAGTGTCTCCAATATGGCCACAGCTAGAGTTTTTAGAACCAAAGAACTCCGTCCTTTGGAATGTGATACTCCCAGCATCGTTCGCTCAAAGCTCAGGGTCCTCGAGTAAAACGTCGATTGCAGGGATTGTTGCTATTGCCGTTGAATATATTAAGTCGGGATTTTCGGGCCGAATCACTTATCCTCCGTCTGCGTGCATGGCTACCTGGAATGCATTTAAGAGCAAAATTTTTACAAGTGATGTTTCTCTCGTAGGACCTCCCAATTGCGACAAAACCAAGCCGACACTCAATTTAAAATTTCAAGGCATCGTAGCTCAGCTCTCAGAGTTTGAAAACGGACCAAAAATATACAGCATGAAAATCCCTACAGCGAATCACCCTGTTTCCGTAGTGCTAGATCCAAACAATGTCAATTTAGGATCTTGGCGCATTATGAAATCTGAAGATGGCAAACCCGATGTTGAAATGCGCTCTCAAGGATACAACAGCCGGGGAGCGAAGAGTGTTGTATTTTCCGAACTTATTAGGAAGAGAAATAGCTTTTCAGAAACAGAAACAGAACGTTTGAAAAAAGGGGCTGCCCTAATTAACGCCATGGATGAAAATGAGTATGACACAGACTTTGGATTGATCGACTGGTGCCTGAGCTGCAGAGAAGTACCTGAGGTAAAAACTCAAGTTTTTGGTGAAACGGCGCCTGGTTCTCAGGGCAATGCACAACCCGCGCAGTAAAAGGTTTCGATCATGAATCTCCTACAGATGCAAGCTGGCTCAAAAACCTTTGGGCCTAAAACCCTGTTTGATCAAGCCAGTTTCGCAATTAATGAAGGCGAGCATGTTGGTGTCATAGGTCCCAATGGCGCTGGAAAAACGACGCTTTTTAAAATTCTGGTAGAACAGGAGTTTCTTGATAGTGGTGTTTTAACGAAAACTCAGAACCTCCGTCTTGGATATCTCGAGCAAGAATCTGAGTGGGATCTCACTACAACCTCAGAGAACTACCTTGAGCGCCACTGTATTAAACCTCTTTGGGAACTGAAAAGCTTGGGCCTCAAATTGGGCTTAACTGAATCTCATTTTCAAAGCCATCTCCAATCTCTCAGTGGCGGTTATCGCATGAGAATGAAGCTGAGGATAGGAAGCTTAAAGCCCATATTGCGCCAATCGGTCAGGTATCCAAGGCGGTTCCCAGATTCAATTTCCTCATTCGCAGTCTGAGAATTCAATGAAAAATGTCTCAATTTGTTCGACAGGCTGCCGTTTTACAGCGGGATAGGCTTGGTGACTGTGGAAATTCTGCAGAGTTGGCAAAGCTTCGCCGTAGCCGCTTTGATCGGTTGCTTTTTAGTCCTCAAAAAAAGCTTGAACGAAGTCATCGTCAACAGTTTGCCGAGGTGGCCCTCGCGCTGGCTTAAGCCTTGGAAGCGATGAGGGGAGTCCTTTGTGATCGAGGAAAGACTCGGGCTAAGAGTCTAGCCCAGGCGATGCGTTTGGCTTTGGCAGCTTGATCTTTGAGTTGCGCGGGGCTTGGAGCTTCGACTATCGGCTCTTCTTTTTGTGTAGGCACCAGACGCAAACAAGATACTCGCCACGACGAGTGCCATCAACGAACAAATCAGACTCATCCAGAGGCAAAATGGAGTGATTTAAATCTTTAAAAAAATGCGAGACCTTTTCGCTCCACGTGGGCTCTGGCTTTTCTTTCGTGAAAGAGTCGACGTCATCCTCGATCAACTGATGGGGTGTCACCAATAAGATCTGGTCCCTTGGAATCGCAGCTTCCACGAGTCTCTCAACACCCGTCTCAGCAATGGCCAAGTTATCAAAAGCCATAATAACTGTTTTTTCCATTGATCCCTCCTAAAATCGATTTACTGCCCAAACTATATGCTATCCCCGTCAGGCCTTTGAAGAGTGAAAAGATCGTTGCGAAATTATGAAGATTTCGCCATACGCAGATCTTGTCTGTCGGGGCGTCTTCGTGATAAAATTTAGGAAAGGAATCTCCATTATGAAAAACCAGATTGTTTTCTACGTCTTAGTCTTATTTGTTAATTATGCCTACAG
>JBGATJ010000009.1:0-102521 GCA_044229295.1 Pseudobdellovibrionaceae bacterium | reverse complement strand
TTCTATTTCCCGTTTCACTCCTTCTTGCGTTTTTCTCTGAGAATCTTCTTTCTCTCTGGCTTGGGTCACAGTTTGCTGTCAACAGTTCTCTTGTTTTGCAGGTTTTGGCAATCGGTGTGCTTTTCAACGGAATTGCTTGGATCCCTTTCACACTTCTTCAGAGTGCAGAAAGACCGGACATCACTGCGCGTATTCATATTATAGAGATTCCTTTTTATCTAGGCCTTGTGTGGTTGCTGACGACCCACCTGGGGATCAAAGGCACAGCAATGGCGTGGACCATGAGGGTGATGCTCGATACCGCGCTGATGTTTTTTTCTGTCAAATACATAGAAGGTCTTAAAGACTATCAGCTGAGGTCAATTTCTTATCTGATCTTTTTTGGATTGGCACTTCTCATCCCATGTGTAGTTCCCTTGAGTCTCACGCAAAAAATAATCGGGGTCAGTTTAGTCATGATCTTTTTCATTCCATGGGCCTGGGGGTTTTTGTTGGTCCTTGATGATCGTATCTATATTTTGCGATGGATTAAGCGTCTTGGAAGTTTAAACATGGTGGTCCCACGGCCTCCATCCAACACCAGGGTTTGCGCAGTTGTTGTGACTTATTTTCCAGATCAAGACTTTCAAAAAAACCTTCTCGAACTAGCATCCCAGGTAGAAAAAGTCTTTGTCGTGGACAACGGAACTTTCCCAGTGAACGAAAAAAAACAACTTCGCGAGAAAGCTACAAATGTGGAATACATTTTTCTCTCCGATAACTTGGGAATTGCGGCAGCCTTAAATAGAGGAGTCAAGCGAGCGCTATCGGAAGGTTTTGGTTGGATCATGACGATGGATCAAGACAGCCGCCTTTGCGACAATATGACTGAGAAACTGCTTGAAGCTTACTATGCATACCCGAGCTCTGACCGAGTTGGAATTGTCTCTCCGTGTTTTCAGGACGAAAATTTGGTTGAGTCGGCATTTCGTCCCGCTATTGCTGAAGTTCCAGTTCAGGAGCAAACAGTCCAAGAACTCGTGACTACAATGAACTCAGGTTGCTTGGTAAATTCACGGGTGTTCTCTGATGTCGGGTTTTTTGATGAGAGTTTGTTTATAGATTACGTCGATCATGATTTTTGTTTGCGTCTCCAGACTCAGGGGTACAGAGTCATTCAGGCGAATCACGCTCAGCTCATGCACAAACTCGGAAAATCCAGTGGACATTGGTTTATTTATCGAAGCTTTGTTACGACCAATCACAACGTAGTCAGACGGTACTATAATGCTCGTAACAGGATGACGCTCTATTTTAGATACGTGCTTATCGAGCCACGATGGGTGTTTCGAGACTTCTATATGTTTCTTAAAGAGATACTTAAGATTCTTCTTGCCGAGAGAGAAAAGGCCGCAAAGTTACTCGAAGTTTCCCGAGGAATTTTTCACAGTTGCATCGGCCGTCTTGGTAGGAAGTATTAAAGGATAATTTTTTGAACCGGATTGCAATTCTAGTCATTAATTGGAATGGAGCCAAGTGCACCGTTGAATGCCTCTCGAAAATGAAGCTCGTGACTTGGAATGGATACCATCTCTACCTTCTTGATAATGGTTCAAAAGATCAATCGGTTGTTGAGATTCAAAAATTTCTAAAAGACTGGGACTATCAAAAACATCCACTGACCTTTTTAGAGTCGCCCCAGAATCTTGGCTTTGCAGGTGGCTGCAATTTTCTCATTCATGAGGCGCTCAAAGAACCTTTTGAATACGTTTTTTTACTCAACAACGACGCATGGGTGGAAGGCTCCTGCATCGAAGTTTTAGCTGAAAAATCTCAAGGCAAGGCTCTCGTGGGCCCCATCATTCGTGCTGCAGATTCTGAAGCTATTATTTTCCGAGGGCGATCTCTGGGGGAGACTCTCTTTGGAGTCAAAGCGACGTTCCCTGGCCAGGACACTTGGCAGGCCGGTTATCTTGAAGGTTCGGCTTTGCTTATACCGAGTGAGTTTTTGCGACAACAGAAACAGAAGTGGGCCTACTATTTTGATCCAAACTATTTTCTCTACTGTGAGGACGTGGATCTATCTTTAAGCGCGCAAGCCTTGGGCTACACAACTTTAGTCACAAAGTCTGCGACCGCAAGGCACCGGGTTTCTGTGAGTGGTGGTGGCGCCGGAAACCCGTACGCATTTTACTACATCACTAGAAATCGACTTTATCTTGTCAGAAAGTGGTGGCCTGTTCTCTATCCTTTTTTTGTAATCTACTACGCTTTAACGCGTGTGATGATCCAGGGAATTCGGTTTTTAGAAAAAAAAGATCTCAGGGTAAGGGCTGCTGTTTGGTGCGGACTTAGAGACGGACTTAAAGCCGTGACCGGAAAGTGGAATTGCCATGACTCGAGCTCTTAGGATTCTAGACCTAGTATTTGTAGTCCTAGCTCTTATTGTGATGGGAGTGTTGCTCCCGTACGGTGTAGATATTCCTCTTAACGACGATTGGGTCTATGCAAAAGATGTTTTAGAGTCGTTAAATCACGGATTTCTCTCCTTAACAGGTTTTGAGGCCGCGTGGAGTTTGCCACAGATCGGCCTTGGTATAGCCATCTCAAAATGGTTGGGATTTTCGTTTGTATACTTGCGACTCGTAAGTATCCTTGGGCTTTTCGGAGTCCTTTTTTTATCGTTTTTGATTTTGCGCTTGAGAAACGTAGAACCTCGAACGAGGCTCATCTGCCTTTTAAGTCTTTTGTCGTTTGCCCCACTTTTTGTGGTGAGCTTTAGTTTCATGAGTGATTCTCTTTTTTTATTTTTCTGGATTGCTGCCGCGTACTTCTGGGAAAAGGCTCTGATGTTTTCAAAAAAGAGAGACTTTCTTGTGGGATTTGTTTTCGCGGGTCTTGCGATTTCCCAAAGGCAATTTGGTGTGTTTCTTGTTTTAGCTCTATGTTTTACGATTTTTTTTTCGGGCCACGAGCGGCCGTGGAGACTCAAACGTCTTACTGTCCTTATTGCCTTTTTTCTTGCTGTCCTAACTTTGGGAATTCAGTTTTGGTGGCAACGTCAAAGTCTAAAGATGAGAATGCCGCTGTTTCCCTCTCCACGACCAGATAGAGTCTTGAAAGACCTCCATGCCACTGTCTTTTACTGGGGATGGTTGGTTTTGCCTTTTACTGTCGAGATTATTAGAAAGTTAAAATTGAGTTCCAAAGTTGTGAAGATCGGAATAGTTTTTGGTGGGCTCACTCTTCTGCGCTGGTTTTTTCAAGGAGGAATGCCATATTTTGGCAATCAACTCTCAGAGTTTGGCATCTTTCGAGAAAACGAAGTTCTTTTCGGTTCAAGGCTGTCGGTCTTCTCGGGAGTTTTCGGATTCATTTTTACATTTGTCACAGGCAGCGTTGGATTGTTAAGTCTCACTGGCGCTCTTCCAATTTTAAAGAATTGGAAAAAGCATCTTAAAAGTCCAAGCCACAAATTTGGCCGATCGTTACCTATTAATCGCCATAGTCCCATGTTTTATTTTGGCGGTGTCTGAAGGTTATTTGAAAATAACTAACTTCCTTTTTGCGATGATACTTGCGGCTGCAAGTCTTATTGGGACTTTTGTTCTTACCGATGATTACCTCAGGTGGAATGAAGTGAAGTGGCAGGCTGCAGAGTTTGCAGGAAATGATCTCGGTTGTCCGTTAGACGCCGTCGATGGGGGATACGAGTGGATAGGGTGGAAGCAAAACAGGTATCGCGAGCCAAATAAAGCCCTCGAGTATCCCCTTCTTGTATCGTTTTCAGAAAATGCAGTGGGGTTTAATAAGGTCCGGGAGTTTAAGGGATCCGGTTGGATCACAAAATCTGTTTTCCTTCTTGAAAAGGATGTTCCCGAGTCGAGACGTCTTGCTTGTCTCAAGGTGGGTCGGTTTTAGGCCTAAGAGTTTTAAAGGGCATTTAGAGCACCAACTTTTTCTATCGAAATATATAACAAAAGGTCCGATCCCCACAGGCTAATATGGATTTAAGGGGAGGATTTCAAATGGAACCCTGTCAACTCAAAAAAGCTTTGCATATATCACTGATGACCTTTGCTTCTTCTATATTACTTACTAGCTTTATTAATTGCAGTAAGTTCGAAGGTTCGTCTGATTCATCGCAAACAGGACTGACCCAAGATCAAATCAACCAACTTGAAAATCCTGATAAAGCAGCTCTGGCGCAGCGGTTTTTCCCGGGGATGGAAGCGGGATACACGCAAAGCAGAATTTGGCGGCTGACGCCCGAACAAATCGAAAACACGCTTTCCGATGTCGCAACTGTTACACCTGGGCAGATCACTTCTCATATGGAAGCTGATACTAAAATGTATGGATATGATAATTTTGCTGGACCTCTTCTTTTTTACGGATCCAATTACGATCTTTATGGTGAGGCAGTTAAGCCCGTCGTGACGGCAATGGCTGCTGCGATTTCTACTGCATGCCCTGCACCTCCTACTTCAAGTAGCGTCACTACTTGTGCTATTGGTAAAATTCGCAAACTTGCAGCCTTTTTATTTCGTGACGAAGAAAGTTCAGCTCCCGTTGATGAACTTATCGCATTTTCTGCCGATGATATTGCTCTCACTTCGAGCGAGTCGGTGACCGTATCCAATGTCGTTCGTGCGGCTCTTTTTTCACCGTATTTTTTGTATAGAGTCGAAGTTCCGTTAGCGGCTGGACCAATGTCAGCTAGGCAAGTCGCAGACAGTCTGGCCTACACTTTAACAAATTCTCCCGCTGATGCCACCTTGCTCGCTGCTGCCAAAACTTCTGATCCAGGTGGTGCATCTTTTTTAGTTGGTCAGGCGACTCGCCTTTTGAACACAGTCGAGGGTCGAAAAAATCTTTCACAATTCGTGATGGAGTGGCTCGAGCTTGCAACGGCTGACGAGCTTGACGAAAATCCACAGGTTCAAAGTTATGGAATCACCGGTTTAGGTGCAGCTTTATTAGGTGAGACAAAAAAATTCCTGGACTTCAATCTAACTTCTCCAACAGCTGCGCTGCCAGATTTACTTACCGCCAACTATTCTTTCGTCAATAATAAAAACAACGCTATTTACAAGATGTCCAAAGCTTTCAATAATAAGTTTGAGCGAACAGATCTTGATCCTAACCAGAGACTTGGGATTTTAACTCAACCAAGTTTCCTCGCCTCTCACGTTGGAGGTGGAGACTTTAACATCATCAGCCGAGGTAAAATTTACTTGTCCAAAGTATTGTGCCTATCAACTCCGGCGGTTCCAAGAAACGTCAATATCAAATTAGACGAGGCTCTCGTGGGTTCAGCACGCCAACGCTTGAGCAAACATGCTGAAAGCCCCGTCTGTGCTTCTTGCCACAATATGCTCGACCCACTCGGGTTCGCCAACGAAAACTACTCAAAGTCTGGAGAGTGGCAGACGATGGATTCAGGGCAAACAATCGACCCATCCGCTGACTTGAGTTTCATTGAGCCTGGGAAGAATGTTGCCAACTCCATTGAGATGGTCCGTTACGTGGCCTCATCAGAACAAGTTAAGCAGTGCTTTGTAAGACAGATGTTTCGATATGTTTACGGCAGAATGGAAACACCCACTGATGACCCATTTTTGCGAAACACCTATTTTAATTTCTCGCAGTCACCAGGAGATATTCGAGGCCTTGTGATGAAGCTCATTAGTGGTCCAGAGTTTGTGGTGCGTAACTAAAGTTAGAGGGGAGTAAGTTTATGGCTAATATCGGAAAAGTCACTAGACGACAGTTAATCAGAGATTTTGGTATGCTTGGCGTTCTTGCAAGTCCTATCCTCAGATCGATTGCCAGCGGAGCGGTTGCCCCTGCGCCGATCAGACATATCTCTGTTTTTAAGCCCTTGGGCTTCACTCCTGGAACATTCTGGCCTAAAACCGGATTTAATTTTACAGGTCAAGTCATTGAGCCGTTGACCCCTCATGCAGCAGATTTAAGGTTTGTGAAAAATGTGACTCTTAAGCACCGAAACGGCGATGCCCACGCCTTAGGCTTTTTGACACTGTTTACGGGCACCGATCAAAGAGGTATGTCAGGAACAGAGGGCTTTGACTATCCAGATGGTCCATCTCTAGATCAAGCCATTGTACAAAATATGGCTCCTCACTCTTTTCCGTCGCTCCACTTTGGAATCGGCTTTGATAGCAATCAGGCATCGGTTTTAAATCGAATTGCCCACAAAGGTGGTAAGGTATCAATTCCTTCTGAAAGCGATGCTGGCAAACAATACGGCATAATCATGGACCAAATTGGTCTCATCTGTGGCGGTGGTGGCGATCCAGCTACTAAAGCCGCAAAACTTGCCGAAATTAGAAATGGCAAAAGTGTTTTAGACTATCAGGTGCACAGTATTCAGAGTTTTAAGACCAAGTACGGTTTAGTGGGAGAGCAGGCCGACAAGCTCGAAGCCACCATGACTAAAATTCGCGAAGTAGAAACAAAGCTTGCAGCCGACAAAAAACTTATTGAAGACGGCGGCTCTGGTAGACCTTGCCCAACCGTTGCCGATCCTCACCAGAACTTCAAAACCGTGTCAGTGCCCGACAATGCCTTTAAAGTGATGATCGACTTGATGATACTAGCCTTTGACTGGGACTTAACAAGAGTTGCAACTCTGCAATTAGGCACTCACTCTTCTTATCAGGTATTCCCTGCCACGAGTGTAACAACACCTTATCATCCTATGAGCCACTTGCTGAAAGTAGGAGATATCGACAAACTTTTTACTGTAGATAAATATGTTATGTCAAAATTTGCGATGCTCCTTGCGGGACTTAAAGGCATTACTGATCCTGATGGCAAGAACGCGCTTTACAACTCTACCGTTCTTATGGGCTCTGAGCTTTCTATAGGTGATGACCATTCTCGAGAAAACATGCCATTTGTCATCGCTGGACAAGGTGGAGGACGTCTCAAAGCTGGTGGCCAGATGATCAATCTTACTTCAGAGAAAAATCATCACGATCTTCTCTATACTCTGGCGAATGTTCATCAGTTGCCTGTGACAAAGTTTGGCGATGCTAAAGACAATACAGGGATTATTTCTCAGCTCGTTTAAAATCGCGGAGACCTAGTGTAGACTTCAAAGTCTCCCGCGACGGCATCTTTGCCTGAGAGAACTGGATCTTTCAGGGGCCATGGAATATTTAGCGTCGGGTCGTTCCATCTTATCGCACCCTCATTTGCGGGATTGTAGTAGTGATCTACTTTGTAAGCCACGTCAGCCCCAGTTTCGGAGAGCACCTGAAACCCATGCGCAAATCCCGCCGGTACCCAAAACCATGCAGGTTCGTCGCACTTGAGTTCAACTGAAACACTTTTTCCAAAAGTTGGAGAATCACGACGAATATCAACTGCAACATCAAAAATGTGACCACGAAAACACCCGACGAGTTTACCTTGAGGTCCTTCCCATTGATAGTGAAGTCCTCTCGTGACTGCAAAGCCGGAGCGCGAGTAGTTTTCTTGAATGAAATTGAATGGCAATCCGTTTTTTTCAAAAACATCGCGGCGAAACCGCTCGCAAAAAAAACCACGATCATCGCCAAATTTTTTAAGCGTGATAAGTTTTGGGCCCTCAACAGAAAATGTCTTAACTTCCATAAATTCGTCCTATGCAGTGTTTTAAGCTTTCATTCCACGGGGGCAACACAGATCCAAATTCATTGCGAACTTTTGATAAGTTCATGCGCGAATTCAGGGGCCTACGTGCAGGAGTTGGATATTCGCTGCTCGGAATTGGGGTAATTTGGGGTTTTTGAAACTGACTGTCCAGCATTTGGGCTTCTTGAAAAATGGCTTCGGCAAATCCTGCCCAAGACGTCGTTCCCTGACCACAGAGATTGTAGACGCCTGATTTTGTTTTTTCATTTTGGAACATCGGCAAATGTTCAATGACAAACATTGCAAGATCCACAGCCGCTGTGGGCGATCCAATTTGGTCACCAACAATTTTTAGACTGCCGTGCTCTTTGGCCAGTCGTAACATCGTGCGGACAAAGTTAGTTCCAGTCCAGTGGTAAACCCAAGAGGTGCGGAAAATAAATGCTCGAGCGCCACTTGCAAGAATCAGATTCTCACCTTGAAGCTTTGTTTCGCCGTAGTGGTTTTGCGGAGAGGTGGGGTCCTCCTCAGACCAAGAGTTTACTCCAGATCCTGGATAGACGTAGTCCGTAGAAAAATGAACTAAAGGAACTGGTTTTGAGGCTTTCACACACCAGTTTGCGATTTCGCCAGGTGAAATTGTATTCACAAGACGAGCGGACTCTCGCTCTGTTTCTGCTTTGTCTACAGCCGTGTACGCCGTCGCATTGATGATCAAATCAGGTTGGTGCTTTTGCAGGCAAACAGGAATTTGTGCGGGAGTCAGTAAATCAAGTTCATCACGACCTACAAAGGTCCACTGGTGAGTGCTCGCTGATCCAGACAAAAAACTAAAACTCGATGCCACTTGGCCGTTTCGGCCCAAAACAAGTATTTTCATAATTTATCAACGATAGATGTGAGATTGATCTTCGGCAAGACGTTTAACGTAAACACCATAAGAGCTATCGGGATAGGTCTTCGCAATGTCTCGAAGTTGACCTTGAGTGATAAATTCTTTGTGAAGGGCGACCTCCTCAAGACACGCAATTTTTAGCCCTTGCCGTTTTTCGATGGTGTGTACGAATTGCGAGCTCTCTAACAAACTCTCGTGAGTGCCAGTGTCGAGCCAAGCAACGCCTCGTCCGAAGAGGCTCACAGCAAGTTGACCTCTTTCTAAATACTTGCGGTTGAGGTCTGTGATCTCCAGTTCACCGCGAGCAGAAGGTTTTAGCGATTTGGTAATTTCAACAACATGAGAATCATAAAAGTACAATCCTGTGACAGCGAGATTGGACTTCGGTTTTACCGGTTTTTCTTCAAGAGAAACAGCCCGTCCGTCGCGGTTCATCTCGACAACGCCATAGCGTTCAGGATCAAAAACTTTGTAAGCAAAAACCCGAGCCCCCTCAGTAAGCTTAGCAGCCTCGGAAACTTGCCGAGTGACATCAGAGCCATAAAAGAGATTGTCTCCCAAAATTAAAGCCACTGAGCTTCCGTTGATGAAGTTCTCCCCTAGGAGAAACGCCTGGGCAATGCCATCAGGTTTTTCTTGAACTTTATAAGAAAATTGAACTCCAAACTGAGAGCCGTCACCCAAAAGAGTTTGGATCGCAGGGACATCCCTAGGGGTACTGATGATCAAAATTTCTCTGATTCCAGCGAGCATCAAAACTGAAATTGGGTAGTAAATTGTAGGTTTGTCATAGACAGGGAGAAGCTGTTTGCTAACGCCGAGGGTAGAGGGAAAAAGACGTGTTCCTGAACCGCCTGCGAGTACGATGCCCTTCATGCCTTCCCCTTTTTTGTAACCGTTTGAACCCAATTTTGATTTTCTAGGTACCAGTTGAGAGTGTTATCAAGTCCCTTTTCGAAGCTCTCGTATTTTCGCGCAAATCCTAAACTCTTTTGCGATTTGCTATCATCAATGGCGTATCTGAAGTCGTGACCAAGGCGATCTGGAACAAACGAGATAAGATCTTTGTATGAGGCGCCTGACTTGCGAGGCTTTTTAGCGTCGAGCAGTTCGCAGATGGCTCCTACGACTTCAAGATTTGAACGTTCTGAGTGTCCACCAAAGAGGTAGCTCTCTCCGGGCTGACCGCGCTCGAGAGCGAGCTTAACTCCTGCACAGTGATCTTCAACGTGGATCCAATCACGCACGTTTTTGCCATTTCCATAAACTGGAAGCGCCTGTTCTGAGAGGCAACACTGAATCATTCTCGGAATCAGTTTTTCAGGAAATTGCCGTGGGCCGTAGTTATTCGAGCAATTCGTAATGAGAGTTGGCAAACCATAAGTGTGAAACCACGCACGCGCGAGCATATCACCAGCAGCTTTGGATGAAGAATAAGGAGAGTTCGGAGCGTAGGGTGTTGTTTCTGTGAAATATCCAGTTTCACCAAGGGAGCCAAACACTTCATCCGTTGAAACTTGAACAAATCGAAATTCTTTTTTTGCATCACGAGTGAGTTGACCGTAGAATTCACGAGCTGCTTCTAAAAGTGAAAACACGCCATTGATGTTGGTTTGAATAAACTCTTTGGGTCCGCTGATGGAGTTGTCGACATGAGATTCAGCAGCAAAGTTGACGATGGCTTGCGGCTCATGAGTTTTTAAGAGCTGGCTCACCAAATCTCGGTTTTGAATGTCGCCTTCGACGAGAATTCCTTGCGCTAAGGACTCACTGTCAATATTTTCCCGATGTCCTGCATAGGTCATTTTGTCGAGAATAACCACGCGATGAGATTGGCTCATCAATCGATAAAATGTGCTCCCGATAAAGCCCGCAGCCCCTGTGACGAGTATGGTTTTCAAAGCATCTCCTCAGTTATTTTAAAAGTCTCGCAAAAGGTTTACTACGAGACCGGCCCCTGTGTTCAAGGGGAAAAAATGACTTTATGTGTTACCTTGGGTGACCGCCCTGGGAGGCCACTTTGACAATGACGACGGCGTGAATCATACTCCGAGACGATTCATGAAAAGAAGACTCTCTGCAATTAAGTTTTTGAAGGACTATCTTTTGCACTTAAAAACCCGTGCAGAAGAGGGCCGTATCCCTGCCTTTGCAGCTAGGTGCCTGCGCATTTTGCGCCTTTTTGTGGTCCCGTATTCCAAACTCGCAAAGCACTTATCAGATGTTTTCAATGAGCAGAATCGGCGTGCAAAAACAGCCATTCGCCTGATTGATCAAGTTGCTAAAACTTCAAGCATGACAAGCCTCGGGTACGTAGGGCCATACTCACCAGGGGCCCTCGAGCGCCTTCTCAAAATCACTCGTGGTCTGCACGATGTCCTGAGCCATAAATGGCAGACTCGGCTGAGTTTTGGTGTTGTTATTCCCTTTGTGCATTCAGATGGTGTTGGTGAGCTTCCAGACCCAAAACTTTTTCGAAAAACTCTAGAGTCCGCATGCTTTCAAACTTGCCCAGACTATGAAATCTTAGTTGTTACGCATTTAGATCATCATTCGATGGTTCGTGATTTGGTTCGGCCCTTTCAGGATCACTACCAAAACCTGAAATTGAGAGTGATCGAATTTTCGCAAAAACCTTCTGCCTTGGCAGATTACTTAAATGTGGCCTTTGCACAAGTGAGTAAGCAGTGGATTTTGGTTTTGCCGTCGGGAGATTGGATTCGACCTGATTTCTTTTACCGTATTGAGCAGACCTTTCATTTGAAAGCTATTAAGGATCCTAAAACGGTTTTTTATGTTGATGAATTTAACATGGACGATTTCGATGGTCAGTTAGGCCATTTTTTTCAAAAGCCTGACTACTTTGAATTCCCTTTTATTTTCTCCAACCGCATGCGCACGGGGTTTGTTGCCGCTCGAACATTCTGGTCAGAGATTTTGCCGCTCAACCCAAAGTTTGCTGAGTCAGGACTCTTTGATGTCTTTGTAAGATTTGCTCGGCTCAAAGCCAAATTTGTTCGCGTGCCTGTCCCGCTTTATGGAAAGCGCCTGCCAGAGCCGCGCGTGTTGCTGGAGCGTCAGCGAAAGGCTCTGAGATATCAATTTCTTTCGCTTGAGGATAATCTTGCTCTGGCGGGGTTGAACTGGTCTGTGGGCCCTGGACAAAACGATTTTTCATTCGGTCTTTCGCCTCAGCTTCCAGTTCGGCCTCTTGTTCAAGTCATTATTCCTTTTAAAGATCTCAAGGATATGACCCTTCGGTGTGTAAGGAGCCTCAAAGATCAAGTCGATGTTGAGCTGTTAGTGACGACCATCGACAATCAGAGTGAAGATCGTAGTATTGGCGAAGAAATTAAAAAACTAGATCATGAAGTGATCGAACACAATGAGAGCTTTAACTACTCAAGGATTAACAACCGCGCTGTTCGTGAGTCCAGGTACCGTGGACGAGCTCCTTATATTTTATTTCTCAACAACGACGTAATTTTGAATCCCGACGCAATTTCGCAAATGATTAAATGGGCTCAGTACGATCGGGTCGGAGTTGTTGGAACAAAGCTGCTTTATCCGGAAGGTCTTATTCAGCATGGTGGGGTGAAGCTGGATCCCGGGGGGCCCTTCTACCTCACGAGCTGGCAACATGTGGACTATCAAGTGCATAAGTCTTTGGGGCTTGATTCTTCAAGCTTGAGTTTAGTGGAGGCGGTCACTGGCGCCTGCATGTTAATGCGAACTGCTGATTTTGAGCGTATGGGTGGTTTTGATGAAATTATTTATCCGGTGGCATTCAGCGATACGGATCTGTGTTTTCGAATGCGAAAAGCTGGAAAGCTCGTTGTCTATACTCCGTTTGCTGAAGGCGTGCATTTTGAGAGCCTGTCTCGTGAAAAGGAACACCTCGAAGATTTTGAAAACCTTACGGCCACCTTTTTGCAAAAACACTACCCTGACGTGGAGATTCACTACTGATGGCGCGTCCATTCAAGACTTCTCTTATCATCGTAACAAAAAATAAACCCGAGCATATTATTCCGTGTGTGAAGGCGATCGCGACTCATCTTTCTCATCATGATCTTGAGGTGATTGTCGCCGATACAGGAACCACTCATTCAACGGTGTTGAAATTTTATGCCGATTTTGCCACTGATGCAAAAATACCATTTAGAGTGGTGGACGCAGGTCCTTACAATTTTTCTAAAAGCAACAACAAGGCCGCTAAAGTGGCTACAGGAGACGTTCTTGTTTTTTTAAACAATGACACTCTTGGTTTTGATGATTGGCTGACACCTCTTCTGACAGCATGGAATCGCCCAGAAGTTGGAGTTGTCGGGAGTCGTTTGATTTTTGGAACTGACTTTTCTATCCAACATGCAGGCGTTGAGTTTCTCAAACTAGGTGAGAATGATTTCGTTGGTTTTCATCCCTATCGCTTTCGATCCCCAGACATGCCAGAAGTCAAACGGTCGAAATTTATGCCCGCAGTTACTGGAGCCTGCCTTGGGATCCGTCGATCTGTCTTTGAGTCGATAGGCGGGTTTGATGAGAGCTACCTTTCTGAATCTCAGGATGGCGATCTTTGCTTTAAAGTTCTCCAAAAAGGTTTGAAGTGTTTGTATGTTGCAGAGTCGACTCTTTTTCATTTCGAAAATGGAAGTCGGGTTTTAAATGAAAGTTCTCCCGAAGATCGAAAGCGCTTTTCACAAAAGTGGGGATCGTTTTTAAATGAGCAGATTTTCAGCAAAACCCATCAATCGGAATATTTGGAAAACTGGCAAAAGCGATCGAGCTTCCAGCAAGTCCTATTTGAGCGGATGGCAGCGCGCGGTGATGTCATCGCCTCCATGGCCGTCATTGAGAAGTTTCGCAGAGAAAATCCCAACGTGCATATCACCCTAAAAACTCTTTATCCTGATGTTGTTCAAGGATTTGATCATGTGGATCGAGTCCTTCACTGGCACGACCCTGATCCATTTAAATATGATGTGATTTTTGACTTAGACTACGAAAGTGGAACATGGACAAAGTTTGCTGAAACTTGGATTGAGCATTTGTTTCGAAAGGTTTTTCCTCACGAAAAGCCATCGCCTTTTGTGAAATACTCAGTGCCCAAGGCCTCCACGCTCAAACCAAAGATTGAAGTCCTTCGTCGGCTATCAGCGAATTTGCCGCAAAGTCCTTACGTGATCATTGCGGTCAAAGCCGGATGGAAAGAAAAGGAGTGGCCTCTTCAAAAGTGGGAAGAGCTTATCAAGGCCTTGACTACGCGGTTTCAGGTTCTTCAAGTCGGAGGACCTGCCGAGCCCGTGATCCCAGGAACGATCCCATATTTAGGTTTAGATTTGGAAGAAAACCTAACGGTCCTTCGCAATGCAAAGTTCATGGTCTGTCCCGATACTTTTGCTTTGCATTTGGCCTGGACCGCGGGATTGCCGACCGCCGTTCTTACCTGCAAGACGTCTAAAGAGTCCACGTTGCTTGCTGATAATATGATTGAAGTTAGAAATACCGAGGCGCCAACAACACCCCTGGCTCTTTGCAAAACTCACGGGTGTCGGTTTAAGTTTGGGGATGGCCTAGATAACGAATGTGATCGCCCCATCCTTCACGAACTTCGTGTCGAACATGTTCTCAACCGTCTTAAATCTATGGGAGTCTGGAGTGAAGATGCAGCCGAGCTTTCTCACACAAATTGATTATTCTAAGAGCGTGATGATCACTTCTGAAAAAACGGATGCGACCCTCATGCCATTATTGCCAAAATCCAAGAGCCTTCCGTGGAGAGATGTGATCAATGGCGACAGCCCTCTTGTGGATTTTAAGTTAGTGGGCGTTTCTCCCACCGTTGAGTTGACGATGAGCCGCTCAAAACTCGTCAATCTTTTAGAAATCGCATTGAAGGATGAGTCTTACGTTTTGCTTTTTCAAGACGATTTAGAAAATGGAGAGCTGAGTTCTGGATTTTTAATTCGAAACACTCTTCTTTTTGGACGAAAGTTTGAATTTATCGACAATCTTGTGATCGAGGGAGTGGCAACAAGTTTATTTCGAAAAATTCCGGCGGTGAGAAAGATTCCGCCATTTCCAGCGAACCATCCTGTACGCTACAAGATGGCTGATCATATTTACTATCGAATGCTGCGCTATCCAGGGTTTACCAGATTCATCCGCAGCATTTTCAAAACGATCTTCAGGTGAATTAAAGTTTGATTCGTTTGATTTGTTGAACAACAAAAACTTTTCGAAGTCCTGTTTCAGGACCCATTTCTGTTGTGTAAAATCCTTTAACCATTACGGTAGCGCCAGTTGCAGGAGTTGCTAAGCCATTGGTTCCCAAGTCAATTTCAACGGTGCCCAAAGTGGTATGGAGAACGACTCCAGTACCTTCACCACCGAGAGATGCTAAGCCGCTCTCAATAGTTCCTTTTAAAACAACAACAGACTGTTCATCGTCGTATCCACCTGGACTTGGGGCACCTACGGCAAGGGCTTGAACAGAGACAAAAGAAGCTGCGGCGACAAAGGCCAAGATTAAATTTTTCACGAATACTCCATGTGGGGGTTTTTTGAGGGAAAGTACCAGTGAGTTCAAATTAACTCAATGAGTCGGAAACGCTTTGAAAAAAATTCATCCTGGGGAGTTGCCCACTTTGATCAGTGGGTAGTCAAACCCATTCTTTTAGAGTATTAGTTCCCACCATTTACAAGGAGAAAAAATGAAAAAAATGACAATGGCATCGCTTCTATTCATGGGTCTCAACGCCTTCGGTAGCACTCACATGATGACTGCAAATGCCCTCGCCGATGTGGTTGGAGAAACTTTTTTAGAAAAGGGATCTACTTTTGTTGGTTCCACCGAAGACAACAGATCGGAGTGTGAAGTTAAAACTCGATTCACACGATCCGGATTTGTCGTCTCTTTTAAAGGAGTGCAACCTGCTCCAGAAGAAATCCTTTTTTCAAGCATGACTAAACACAGTGTCAGCGAGACGAACAGCGAAGACGGATCCTATGTGATCACGGCAACAAACAAAGATCACACAGCCGTTTTGAGAATTCAAAATGCTGATGATGCTTTCCAGGTCATCGAAGTAAATAACAACGTCTGCGGTCAGTGGTTTTAATAGAGCTGATAAGGATCAGATTCACGTGTTTCAATGTGAGTTTTGAAATCAGCATCAGTGGGCAAGATGATTTCGGGTTTAAGCCCGTACTTCTTGCCCAAATTCCAAAGCCAAATTCTCTCTAGGTTAAGGCTGATTTTATTTTGAATGGAATCGGCGTGAAACGAGAGCTCAACTTCATACTCGCCGGCCTTGACTTTAAAACTTCGTTCTTTGGCCGAAAAATCTGTATTAGCTTCAAGAAATAAAACATCCGTACAATGTTCTTTACACTCTTTGAGTCGGTCTGCTCGCGACAAGTAGGGGACGGCCCCGAGATTAATTTTAGGGCCAAGGCGTTTCACCCAGTAAGCCCAATCCACGGGAGTCTCTTTTCTAGGGACGAGAAACTCAAAGCCCTGAAATGTAATATCTGATTTAAAATTGTCGACGACGTATTCAAAGAGAAGTGGACATTTTAGCAAAACCGGAACGCTATCAAAAACAATAAGACCTGGATTCCAAATCACAACATCCGGAGGTGCTGCTTGGAGGTCGTCTAGAACCTTATGTTGAAAGTTGATATGAGCACCATCATAAAACGTCAGAAAGTAAGGAATGGGCTGACCGCGAAGCATATGAAATACAACTCCGTCACCAAAGCCATAAACTCGTGAGGTCGGAGAGTAGCGTTGCTCAAAAAACTTATTAAATTCGTCTCCCTTAACTCCTCCGACTTGAAAACTCTGAGGTGCTAAATAAGAGTTGATGGCTTGATCGACATCTTTTTGCGGCACAAAGAGAGTCGAAAAGTTTCCTGGGATTGCGGCCAAAGCATTTACGAACTGGCCCGCCTGCGCTGTAATGAATCCCAAATACAAAAAGCTCATTAGATAGGCGCCGACAAAAAGCAAAAGAAAATGAAACTGACGTCGATTCATATAGGGAAAGCACTCTAAACTCAGATAGATCATGGCCCCGACAACAAAAAAACCTGCAAATTGGTTGGCCATGTGGGGGCGAGTGAGATGCTTCATAAAAACCATGATCCCTAAGCCGAAGGTTCCCATGACGATATCAGTGTTAGTACCACGAAAACGCGAGATAGCTGAGAAAATCAAAAAGGTCGCAAGTCCCATGACCACAAATGCATTCACCGATGTATCACGTCTAAACCAAAGGGCAATGTTTTCGGGAATTGCAGCATTTGCCGCAATAGAAGTCAGAGTTGAGTAGAAGTCAACGAACCCTTGCCAGCGACCTTCAGATTTTAAGTAGACGAAGTACGCGGCTAAAAAAACCAAAAAGAAAAGAGAAGGCCGTAAGAGGTCTTTGAGGATTTTCGATAAGGGCTTTCCATTTAAATACTCTGGAATCAGAGAACAGAAGACACCGCCAGCGAGGTAGATGATTTGATTGGGTTCAAAGAAAAATAGCCAGCTTGTAAGGGCACCAAGAGCAAGCCATCCCCATTTTTCGGCGCGTGGTTGTCTTCGCAGAGCTAGATAGAAAAGCAAAACAGAAAAGCAAACGAAATAGCGCCAAGCTGCTGTGATAAAACCGCGTTGGATAAGGATGCCAACGACGAGCACAATAACAAAGGTTGCAATCGCGCGCCTTTGAGTGAGCCAGTACACTGAAAAAATGAAAACAAAAGCAAGGAGCATTTCGTGCAGAAGCTGGAGATGAAGGCTTCCGGGAGTTGGTGATGACAATAGGTACTGACCACCGTACGGGTAGAAAAAATCTTTAAGGGGAAGAAATCCTTTTAAGTGGGCATAACTCCAAGCCAACATATTCACGGCATCCCATTGGTCTGAGTGATGGGTGCCTGCGAGACTCCCGAGAATGACGTTTGCGGGCGGGTATGCAAAGACGAAGAAAATAAACAGAGGCAGAGCGATAGTTAAAATTTGTTTTTTAAGAGACGGCTGCGCCCAAACGGGAGGCGTGATCGTGCGTCTCAATACCCGCAGGTGCGATAAGGCAAATCCAATGAGGGCGCCCACCAAGACTTCTGCTAAAAATATTTTCAACTCCCGGCTCTTGGGGTAAAAATAGTAGGAGCTAAAACCGAGGACTTTGTTAACAGCGGGAGGGTTGCCACGAATGGTCCGATCAAAAATTGGAAATATCCATTTTAAGGGTTCGACATATAAAAATATCGCGATCAAAGAGGCTGCGGCTGCCTTGAGTGAGAAGTTCAAAAGTAAAAATAAAATGAAACAGTAAAATAGGATATCTTCGGTGATGGTTTTTTTGATCCAGTAACTTGCTTGGGCTCTAAAGGAGTCTCTTGGAGCGCTGACATCAATCGCAATGTTAGAGATGATCATGGGATCGTTGCTTGTTGATGTCGCTTCGATGTGATCATCTAAATTTTTAACATCGTTGAGATTATTTTTGCCCCAGGCGCCAAGATCTTTAGGGCCCATGATTTTTTTATATTTCTCGTTGTTATTGACCGTCACCGAATAGATTTTGACATTGAGATCGCTTAAGTCTCCTGGATCGATACGGAGAGTGTTAAGAACGGGGTCAATGTTGTTAAATTCATAGACGTGGCGCTGCCCAGGAATAATTGCCGTCGCTTGGTATTTTTCATTGTAAAAGAGCTCAAGCTGACTGCCACGGCTGATTTCCGCGTCGACAAGAAGTTTGACCGGTTCTTCTTGATTGGCAAGAATTTGCAGAACAAATCCCAAAGCTAATCCCCAGAAAAGAACTTGCCCTGAGAAGAAGGACCAATGAAAGCGCTCGTCGTTTTCTGTATCGTGATCGTTATGCATTGGATCGCGAAAGAAACGCCTTAAAGGCGTATTTGAAGTAGGTGTAAAACGTGTTGAAGTCGTAACGGAACTTTGAGGTTCGATCGTCTTGGCGAGAGGTCAAGATGTATGGAATTTCAAGAGCTCGCGCGCCTTTGAGTTTGAGATAATAGAGCTCTTCTATAATTGAAGGGAATCCACGTTCTTTAAATTGAAGATCACTGATGAGTGAGAGGCGTACAGCACGAAACCCGTTGGTGCAGTCATTGATGCCCATTTGAAAAAGTGATGAGGCCACCTTGTTGCCTAGAATGGTGATGATCTGGCGTTTGAACGGAACTCCCTGCATGCCGCCCCCTTGAATATAACGAGAGGCTTTGATGAGATCGACAGTTCCTTCATTCAGACGATGGTAGAACGTTGGAATCAGGTTGGGATCATTGGTGAGATCAGAGTCCATGAAGAGACCGAACTCAAAGCCATCCTTATGGGCGGCCCTCGCACCTGTTAAAATCGCAGCTCCATACCCTTTGTTTTGTTCGTGGTTGATAACTTCCAAAGGGTATCCTTCAGAGGCAAGCCGCTTGAGGATGCTTAAGGTTTTATCTGAAGAGCCATCGTTGACGGCATAAAGGCGAACGTCCGGCAACTGGGTTTGTAGCACTTGTGAAACAGCCCGCACGCATTTTTCAGCGCCGGACTCTTCGTTGTACATGGGTATAATGACGGCCAGCTTTTTCATGAACTACTGGTTAACCGGAGGAGTCGCAAGGTCGGTGATGGGTCGATAAAGGCGAGTCGTCTGCATAGGATCGTAGAATCCTTCAACGGCCTTTTTCGTCATAGCCACGTTGCTATATTTTGCTTCCTTGTAGTTTTGGTAAGTTCCCATCTCGAAGTGTTTGACCATTTCTTTAATTCCATCGGCCATGAGAACTTTCGATTCAAAGCCAAGTTCATTTTTAATCTTCTTAAAAGAAACAGCGTAGTTTCTTCGGTCTGCCAAATTCTCAAGCTCAACAACCTCGACAGGGCGAACTGCCGACACTTCTTTTTTTGCAATCTCGGCAAGTTGGCCGATGGTCATGTTAAGGCGGCTGTCTCCCACGTTGAAGATCTTGCCTTTCATATCCTCAGGATCAGCTTTCAAGACACTGACGATAGCTCGGGCCAAGTCGCTCACGTGAACGAAGGGGCGCCATTGATCGCCACCGGTGACAGTGATCTTACCATCGACGATCCCTTGAGCTGTGAAAAGGTTTGCAACAAGGTCAAAGCGTGGACGTCTTGAGTGTCCAAACACAGTCGCAAATCGCAAAACAGTCACGCTGAAATCATCGTTGGGACAAAGAAGAAGTTCTTTCTCACTATCAATTTTGGTGCGCGCATACAGCGACACAGGGCTCAGCTCACTGGTCTCATCAACTTCAACATCACTCACGCCGTAGACAGAACAGCTAGAGGCAAAGATAAAGCGAGGCACGTTAAAAGACAATGCAACCTCTTTGACCATGCGAGTGGTGATGACATTGGTGTGACGAGTGAAATTTTCGTCAACAGCACAAGCGGGGTCTCCCACGAGTCCAGCAAGATGCACGACTGCAGAAACACCATCCATCGCTTGGACGAGTTTTACGATGTCGGTGGCGTCTCCATGAACGATTTCTAGGCGTGTGTTTTTCTCAAAGTCTTTGAGGGAGTCGGCATCATGGATGAATCGGTCAAGCACTCGTACGCTGAAATTGGCGGCAAGAAGCTGTTCGACGACGTGACTTCCGATATAGCCAGCGCCGCCGACTAAAAGCACAGGACCACGGTTCTTCATGGATCTAGCAATGGGATTGGTTTTGACCCGTGTGTTGAGATTTAAGAAAACGCGGGGGAGAAACAGAGGGAACCAAACAAGCAGGGCCCAGAGAGTGACTCCTGGGGCATCTTTCGTGAGACCCCAAAGGATTGCCGATGCAAAGAATACCGACATCGTTAGAACCACGGCTTTGACCAAGCCTGAACCGACACGAAATCTGTTGTAGATTCCGAACAGCCAATTGCCCGCGACGATGAGCGCCGGGGAGGCGAGCAAGGGCCATAAGATTTCGCGATCAAAGAGAGCGCTGATGGTCCATGCAAAAATAGTTGCGATTAAAGTTATGGCTACATCGTAACCAAGACGTGACTGATTTGGACTCAGGCTCACTTTGCCAAATAGCATCGGTTGACTCCTTGATATTCCTCACCTATTGAAGTAGTTTTGACGTGTTATTGGTATATTACTAAACGATTTGCCTTGTAAAGGACATAGTCTTGGAAATCGATATTATTCTCGTCGGTGCGGGCATCGTTGGACTGGCCATTGCGCGCGAACTCCAGTTGAAGCGTCCAGATCTTAAAATCAAAGTTCTCGAAAAAGAATCTGAATGTGGTCTCCATCAAACAGGACATAATAGTGGAGTGATCCACTCGGGGATTTACTACAAGCCAGGGTCCCTGAAAGCCATCAATTGCACTCGAGGTTACTCCCTCCTTTTGGAGTACTGTAAGGCTAAGCAGATTCCTTTCGAGCTTTGTGGCAAGCTCATTGTAGCGACTCAGCAGCACGAGCTTGAGCTTTTAGAAACCATTCGGCAAAGAGGAGTGACGAATGGTCTTACAAACCTTCGCTATTTAACAGCGGAGGAAATCGTTGAGGCCGAGCCACAAATTCGAGGTCTTAAGGCCATTCATGTTCCCCAAACAGGAATTGTTGATTTTAAGCAAGTGGCTCAGTCTTACGCTTCGGATTTTCAGAAAGCGGGAGGCACGCTTCATTTTGGAGAAGCTGTCAAAAATATTGAGCCGACCGCAGGGGCGATTGTTGTTCAGACGAGTAAGTCTGAGTATAAGGCCAAACATTTGGTCAACTGTGCAGGTTTGAATTCGGATCGCATCGCGCGCTTGACCAATGGCAATTTGAATCTTCGCATTGTTCCCTTTCGTGGCGAGTACTATTTTCTCAAGCCTGAAAAACGGGGCGTGATCAAAAACCTCATTTATCCTGTGCCTGATCCTAACTTTCCTTTTTTGGGAGTTCATTTCACACGCACCATTCATGGCGATGTCGAAGCCGGGCCCAATGCGGTGCTTGCGCTCAAGCGCGAGGGGTATTCAAAAACGGCATTCAACTTAGTTGATTGTATAGACACACTCACTTGGCCTGGGTTTTACAAAATTGTAGGCAAATACTGGCGTACGGGTCTTGGCGAGTTTCACAGATCGCTTTCTAAAAAGGCATTTACGAAGGCGCTTCAGAGATTAGCTCCTGGCCTCAATGAAGATGATTTGATGCCGGCGGAGCCCGGCGTTCGAGCCCAGGCCTGCGATCGGGAGGGGCGCTTGATCGATGATTTTTTCATCCTCGATGAAGAGCGTATGACTCACGTTTGCAATGCTCCGTCGCCCGCCGCCACGTCATCTCTGTCGATCGGCCAGACCGTCGGAGAACGGGTCTTGCAGCGGATTTGAGCCCAGAGAAAACCGCATAATGCGGCGCATGTTCGCTGGCTTAAGAGCCCGTTAAAAAATAAGCTCTCTCTTATTTCCAATAACTGACTGATCAACGACCGTCGTGTCCTTTTACAATGAGGTTACAGAATGAATAACAAACGTGTTGGAGTGTTGGTGGGCGAGCACCGTCATCATGAACAATGCCGATTTTGCTCACAGGCGACTCTTCATCCATTTATCGATTTTGGTTACGTTCCTCTCGCCGGTGGGTTTTTGCGCGCAGATTCAACCGCGCAAGATTTTGCGCAAGAGCGAGTTTACCCCCTTGAGATCTGTTTCTGTAAAAACTGTGCTCTTGTACAAGTGAACAATGCGATTGCTGGAGATGTCTTATTTAAAGACTACTTCTATTTTTCATCAGCCATTAAAACCTTGGCAGATCATTTTCAGCAGTACGCAAAAGATTTAGCTCAGGCATTTCCAGATCCATCTCGGGCCACCATCGTAGAGCTTGGTTGCAACGACGGTGTTCTATTGAAGCCTTTAAAGGCCCAAGGATTTAAAGTCGTGGGTGTGGATCCAGCAACAAATGTTGTAAAGCCACTCATCGCTGACGGATATAACATCATCAATGATTATTTCATGAAAGAATCGGCTCTCAAGGTGAAAGACCAATTTGGTCTTGCCGATGCGATTTTGACTTCAAACTCCTTTGCTCATATCGATGATATGGATCATGTTATGGAGGGAGTGACTGCGCTTCTTAAAACCGACGGGTATTTGGCTTTTGAGGTCCACTATCTTGGAATTCTCCTTAAAGAAATGCAGTACGATATGATGTATCACGAGCATTTGAGCTACTACTCGCTGACGTCGATTACAAACTTCATGGCCAAGTATGACATGGAAGTTTTTGATGTTAAACACATCCCGATTCATGCTGGATCTGTGAGATTCTCTGTCCAACGCAAAAAAACCGGAGGACGACCGATTTCTGATGCTGTTAAAAAAATGGCTGCAGAAGAAGAGAAAAATGGGTTAGGCCATCTTGAAACATTCATGAGTTTTAGTGCCAAAGTCGAAAAAACCAGAACCGACTTATTAAAACTTTTAGACGGCATCAGAGCTAAAGGTGAAACTGTGGTTGGTTACGGCGCTTCTGGACGGGCCACGGCTATGTCTGCATACTGTGGGTTAACAAAAGATTATTTATCAGCTGTTGTTGACGATGCTCCTGCCAAGCAGGGAGCTTACACCCCAGGCAACCATATCAAAATTCAGAACTCTTCTCTTTTAAAAGGCGATTCTCGTCCTGACTACGTTTTGCTTTTTGCATGGTCCTTCGCAAAAGAGATCATTGCAAAAAATCAAGACTACCTCGACCGCGGCGGGAAATTCATTGTGCCGCTTCCTGAGGTTAAAGTGATCAGTAAGGACACATGAGTTATAAGCAGGCTTTGGTTTTTGGGGCACAGGGAATGTTTGGAAAAACTCTCTGTGCTTATCTTGCAGAACAAAATGTTCAGGTTCAAAAATGTGACTTGGATCAAATGGATTTGCGAAGTCCTAATTACACGCAGCTTCGTCAGTGGATCCAAAAGGCAGACTTTGTCGTCAATGCGGCGGCTCTTCTCCATCCCCAAGTTTCTTCTCTTCCTTGTGCTGATGTGATCGCCGTGAATTCGGTGTTTCCAAAAAATCTGGGACGCATTTGTGCTCAAGAAAAAGTGCCGGCTTTTTTAATTTCAACGGATGGTGTTTTTGATCTTCAGGCTGGCACTTGTTATGAAGACGATCTTCCTAATGCTACAGATCTCTATGGGATGAGTAAGATCGCCGGTGAAAGTAGTGAGGTTATGACCATCAGAACCTCAATCATTGGCGAAAATCCAGGAAACTCAGGATCCCTTCTCGAGTGGGCGCGCAGTCAAGCGGGTCAATCGGTTAAAGGTTTTACGAATCAAAAGTGGAATGGCGTTACGACGTTGCATTTAAGTCAGGTTATTTTAGAAGTGGTAAAACAAGGATTGTACCAGCCAGGTCTTCGGCATTTGTGCTCGCCTCAAAGTCTCAGTAAGTATGACCTCCTGAATCTTATCAGTGAAGTTTATGATCTTAGGTTGGCGATTTCGCCTCTTGAGGCGCCTCAAAAAGTAGAGAGGCTACTGGCAAGTCGAAGTTCTCTGCCTTTTTCAGAAAAATCAATTGCAATACAGGTTTCAGAATTAAAAAAATTTTTTAACGGAAAAACAAGGGAGTAAAAATGGAAAAAAGAAAAAAACTGGCATTTGTCCTCGGAATCAGACCCGATCTTATTCGAGCCGCGCTTGTGATCAAGCATCTCGAAAAAGCTAAAGATTTTGATTTCGTATTTATCTGGTCAGGGCAGCATTATTCTGAAAATTTAAAAGGAATCTTTTTTAAAGAGCTTGGCGTAGAGGCCGCTCAAATGGATTTGGAGTGTAGCGGTTCTACTGACGCTGAGGTCGTAGCCTCTATGGTCACTCGGCTTTATAAAGTTTTGGATGAAATGCGTCCTGAGGCTGTTGTTTTCTTGGGCGACACGAATACGACGACCGGTGCCCTTGCCGCTTGTCAGTTGAATATTCCTGTTGTGCACATTGAAGGCTGCATGCGCTCTTATGACTGGCGCATGCCTGAGGAAAAATATCGTACAGGCATCGATCATCTTGCCGACGTCATTTACACTTACTTTGACGAATATAAAGAGCAAGGTGTTCGTGAAGGTCTTAACCCGAACAACATCGTTGTCGTCCAAAACCCAATCGTTGATATCCTTAATCACTACTACTTTTCACAAAAAGATAAATACGATAAGATGGCGACTTCAGAGTTTTTCTCAAGCCGTAAGATCAAAAAGCATGAATTTTATTTGATGACTTGTCACCGACGTGAAAATGTTCATAACGAGAGTTCATTCCGTGCCATCGTGAACCTTATTGGCAAAGCTAAGCACCCAGTTTACTTCCCTGCTAGCTATCGGACTCAAAAAGTGATCAAAGAGATGGGAATCTCTTTGCCATCTAACGTGTATATGGTCGACCCAATTGGCTATGAAGAAATGCTCTGCTTGATGGTAAATTCTCGTGGAGTGATCACGGATTCTGGAACTGTCGTTGAAGAAACTTGTGTTCTCCAAGTGCCATCTCTTCAAATGCGTAAATCTACGGAGCGTCCTCAAGTTTACGATGTTGGTTCAAGCGTTAAGTTTGATCCAGCTGAGCCCGAAAAATATCCTACCGATGTGGTTTTCAAAAAACTTGAGTCTCTATTTGGTAAAAAGTGGAAGCAGACCTTGGGCGATGGACATTCGTCGCAGAGAATTGCTGATGACTTGCTAAGACGGGTTCGTGAGAATGACTTCCGAGGTCACCGTCCAGAACAGTACCATATTCCGATTGCTCGCTCCTACCGCGAAGACGGTTTGTAGAGGCTGTTTGGGAGTCACATCCGCGGCGCCGTGGAGCGCCCGCGGATTATTTCAGGCAATCAGGCAAATCTGGCAGTCGGGCAGCCAGCCGAGGTGTCAGGATCTGCCTTCAGAGTCTGGACTTGTCGCTTTGCTTGAACCTAAATTTCAGATCCCAGAGCCTCTTCCCTGAAACCTGAGCTGAATGCCCGACTGCCAGATTTCCTGGCTGCCGCAATCAATTCAATTCAAATTCGATTCCATCCATAGCCCAAGATTTAAAAGACACAAAAGCTTGAGGCTATGGTCCGCTTTCTGTTCTTTGTGCTCAGAAAGATATTTAAGAGCCGAGTCCGGTTTGATCAAAGACGAAAGACGTGGCATCTGCTCTTTGAGCATTTGCCCAAGCTCATCATTAAACCAATGAGAAACGGGGGCATTAAAGCCTCTTTTCTTTCGATAAATAATGTCTTCTGGGAGTCGGCCGAGCTGGCTTTCTTTAAGTATGAATTTTTTTTCTGCAGCTTTCATTTTCCAATCCGCAGGAAGAGAGGCTGCAAACTCTATGAGCCGATAATCTAAAAATGGACAGCGTAACTCCAAAGAATGGGCCATCGACATTCTATCGGCTTTAACGAGAATATCGTCGACCATCCAGGTTTTGATATCAACGTAAAGGGCCTGATCAAGAAAATCGCAGGACTCAACGGGTGAGAAATGACGTTCAAACTCGTCAAACGAGTCGTGACCCAGGATTTCTTCTTTGAATTTGTCTTGCAGAAGACTCTCTAGCTCCTCTACTGAAAAAATAGTTCGCCAAGAATAGTGAGCTTGCTGTGATGATAGGGAATGACCCGCAAGAAATTTTTTAATTTTGTAATCCAAACTCACTTTGCCTTGAGATGCTGGAATCATATTTGCGAGGGCTCGTACGGGGTTCACTAAAAATTCTGGGATGCTCTTGATGGTTTGATGAATTTTGTTGGCAAAATAAGTCTCGTAACCTGCAAAGAGCTCATCGCCTCCATCTCCAGAAAGGGCAACTGTGACAAACTGACGAGTGAACTGGCATAGAAAATAAGTTGGTATCATCGATGTGTCGGCGAAGGGTTCATCGGCGAAATACACAATGTCTTTGAGATGAGTTGCTAATTTGGCGTCGACGGTTTTTTCTTGGTGAGTGGTACCAATATGGCGACTGACTTGTTGGGCCTCGGCGGCTTCTGAAAAACTTTTTTCTTTGAAATCAATGGTGAAGGTCCTGACTTTGTTTTTTTTCTGCATTGATGCTGCGATTGCTGATGAGTCAACTCCGCCACTTAAAAAAGCTCCGAGGGGAACATCACTGATCATTCGCAGTTCAACAGAGCTGTCGAATATTTTCAAAAGCTCATCTTTAGCTTCGAAGTAATCTATGTCTATTTTATTTTTAAAATGATGAGCAAGGTCCCAATAGGATGTTTGCTGAGGCTCCGAGTTTTTTGAGTAGACGATGGAGTGTCCGGGTTGGAGCTTTTCAATATTTTTTAAAATGCTATGATTGCCTAGAATGTAGTTGAGCCTAAAGTAATCGCTAAGGGCCTTGGGATTGAGTTCACGTTTTACAAAGTCTGCAACTAAGAGGCATTTCAGCTCGGAAGCGAAAATAACTCCACCGCTAGGAGTCCGTGTGTAGTAGAGAGGTTTTTTTCCGGCGCGATCTCTTGCTAATAACATTCGAGATTGGACTGAATCCCACAGAGCAAATGCGAACATTCCGTTGAAACGCTTAAGACACGAGTCGCCCCAGGCCTTGTAGGCTTCAAGAATGATTTCGGTATCTGAATGAGTTTTAAAGCGCGAACCTTGAGACTCAAGCTCATTTTTTAATTCGAGGTAGTTGTAAATCTCACCGTTGAAGGTGATGCAGTATTTTCCTGAGTGATCAAACATCGGCTGTTTGCCGTTCTCAGTAAGATCAATAATTGCAAGGCGACGATGGCCAAAAGCAATTTGACCGGTTTGCTCTAGACCGTAGCCGTCAGGACCACGGTGACGAATTTTTTCTGTCATTCGTTCTACAAGCTTAAGATCAGTAGGGCCCTTGCTTTCGAAGTGGCCCGCAATTCCACACATAGGTCAGACTCCAAAGGGGCGAAAGGCCTGTCCCAAATCTTTTTGGGTTTCAAAGTTTGGCCTAGGATCTGGATTCATAAGGCTAATGAGGCTATCGCTACGAAATCCAAAAGAGCGTCCGGAAAACTCAAGAGTTCTCAGCAAGAGCCATAGCGGTCTCCACGGAACTGGAATAGTAAAAATACTTTGGCCCACCTTTTCACCAAGACGCTTGATAATGTCACGAAAGTAAAGCGGCGTTTCCGCCGCAGCTATGATGGGTTTACGAATCGAGTTGCCTTTGACTATGAGAGTATGAATGAGCGAGGCAAGATCTTGCTCGTGACATGTGTACATTTGCTTTTTCGATCCTACGACTGGAATCCATTTGAGCTTTTTTACGACGTTGGTCAGCGTCCCGACCATGCCTCCTGGCTTTTCACCCCAAACAAGGCCTGGTCTGATAACGAACGCCCCAAGCTTTAAGACCTCGTTTTCTGCTTCAAGCTTGGCCCTACCGTAGAGAGACTGACAGCCTTCAAAAGCGCTGATGGATGAGATAAAAATAAGCTTTGAAACTCCAGCTTCGCTCGCTTTTTTGAACAACTCCATAGTTCCGTCGACGTTGGTCTTTTTGAGTGTGGGCCAATCCAGAGGCCTAAAATCATAGGCGCAGTGGATGAGAACGTCGACAGCTTCAAAAATTTTCGGGCTGACCGGCTCGTTGAGGGAGTAAGTTCGATTTTCGTGTCCCTCAACTTTTTTTCGACCGAGATTGATAGTGCGAAACCCTTCGTTTTTGAAATAAGATAGAATTTTTGAACCGACGTAACCACTGGCTCCGGTGATCGCTATTGTTTTCATGGGACCTTCTTTTTGGCGTCAACAAATTTTGTCGCTATTCTATGAGCATTTGCCATGGCTGTAAATGTAATTGTCGGAGCAGGGACTGAGGGGAACACACTTGCGTCGACAATATGAACATTGGGAAGTCGAT
Organism: Pseudobdellovibrionaceae bacterium; assembly: GCA_044229295.1. Lineage (GTDB taxonomy): Bacteria > Bdellovibrionota > Bdellovibrionia > Bdellovibrionales > Bdellovibrionaceae > JBGATJ01. The sequence continues at coordinate 74,131 of JBGATJ010000009.1, read as the reverse complement.
CCATTTCGCCGTGGAGATTCGTTTCAAGGCCCTTCGGGTTTTTACTCATAGGAAAACTACCTCCGACGTGCCGACCATCGCCGGGCTTTCCAATATTAAGCATTGGAAGCAGTGGCCAGAATCCAAGTCTAAAGCCCATCCGAAACAAAAACCGAGAAAGACGCCCGATTTTCTGACGGGCTTCTTTTAGAGTATTGCCTTGAAGTGTGACTATTCCATCTCGGCTGAGGGTCAATGTGAGATTGGACGATTCATCAGAGTGCAAATAACCCTGGATGAGCATCAGTCTGCCGGTGAAAAGACGATCGAAAAATTTAAACAGAGGCCCAAGGATTTTAAGTTTCTGCTTAAAAGCTTCTGCAAACATGTCGTTATAAGTATAAAGCTGAAGGTGAACCCAATGGCGACTGATTTTTTCGTTGAGGACTTCAAAAAATAATTGAGATAACGTGAAGAGGTCCTCATAAGGGGCGTTGACCGAATTTTTCTGGGCGAGAAGGGGTAGCATAAAATATTCGCTAGCAGAAAGTGAAACTGGCTGGTCAAAAGTCTTTAACGACTTTAGAACGATCCGGGTCGTAGAAATCACGCCCGAAGCTAGAAAGACATCAGAGAAACTCATCTCAGTAGGTGCTTTAGTAATTCGATGGCGCCCTTTTAAAGTTGCCGAGGATTGATCGCAGACAACCTCGTCGACCACAAAATCTGTGGTGTGGGTAAATTGAGGGCGCGTTTTAAAATTTTCAATAAGTTGGGCCGAGCAGAAGATGATGTCTTTGGGGCAACCATAGAGGCACTGACCACAATAGACACATTGGTTTTTCCGAATCGCAAGCCGAGATTTTCCAAACCAAAAGCCGCGCCGGCTGAGACATGATTCGTTTTTTTTCATTTTCTCTTGAAGAGATTTTGCTTGAGAACTTGCCTTAAGGGGCGTGAGGTCGCGAGTTAAAAGTGGGAAGTGTGGCTCTAAGCCGTCGACTTCTGCAGAAAGACCTGTCATTTTTAAAACGGCAGCATAGTGGGTTTTGAGATCATCGGCAGTTAAAGGCCATCCTACAAGATCGCGATTTGAATACGGCATCATCGCCGCTCCCCAAACTTGGCTGAATCCTCCGACGGCAAGACTAGGTGTAATATGTCCAGTTTCAATATTTTTTTGCGGGAGATGATTCTCAATCTCACGATACGGAAAATCAGATCCAAAAAGACGTTTGAGTTGTACGCCTTTGGAATCATACTCAGACTTGGCTTTAAACGACTGCAGAAGATCTTTGGGCCATTGAGCTTTGGGCTGACTTTTTAGCGGCAAGATTCGCTGCTTGATTTCATCCTCGAGGGTGATACCACCGTCAATGAGAGTGACTGCGTGCCCAGCATCTAGCAACACCTGAGCCGCTGCGACTCCTGCTGGTCCAGATCCTACGACAGCGATCATAAATCTCCTCGTTAGTCGATGGTCGGAGGAGAGCTCCTCCTCACAACAACTTCAGCGATGATTCCCATAACGAAAATATGAACTCCCATCAGAAAAATAGTCACGGCGAGGGAGCCTATGTGGTCAAGCAAAAGAAAATCTCGCAATCCTCTGAGAACTCCTACGCCCATGATTGCAAATGCTAACGGCAAGAAAAACCGAAGGGGCTCAAAATAAGATGCGATACGGATAATGAGCATCGTAAATCCAAAAAAGTCCCTGACTGGTTTGATGTTCGACTTTCCAACTCTTTTTGCATATTCAATCGGAACATATTTAATGCGATACCCTGAATAGAGGCTCGCCATCGTGATTGTGGTCGTGAAAGAAAATCCCATAGGGAGTAGGTTTTTAAACTCTAGGTAAAGGCGCCGGCGAAAGACTCTCATGCCCGAATTGAGGTCAGGCACCATGGTGCCTGTAAGAATATGAGTCATTTTTCGTAAAATCCAGCGAGCTATTCGATGAAAGGGATTTACAGCAATTCCGATTCCATGACGGGCGCCAACGACCATATCAAAACCTAGCTCAGCCTCGGCAAGTAACTTGGGCAAATCTTCAATGGGATAGGTGGCATCGGCATCACAAATAAAAACCCAATTAGTTTTGACCGAATTCAGCCCGGTTTTTAGCGCAGCTCCATAGCCTCGATTGACTACATGGTGAATCACTTTAATTCCATGGAGGGCATCGAGAATATCCTTAGATTTATCTGCAGAACCGTCATTTACGCAGACAATCTCAAACTCCCAATTTTGGATCTGAGATATGATTTTTTTGAGACGTTCAATAGTCGACGCGATGACTTTTTCTTCATTATAGATGGGAATTACAACAGAACAGGCTCTTTCGTTCATACTTTCACCGCCCCAAATTAAAACGCCAGAACTACTACGGCCAAGGGTTTTAGGCAAGGGGGCGCGGCTTATTTTTCAAATAACAAATATAAAGTGGAATGAGTATGATTCCCGTGAGGTAGATATCATAGAAATACCTCCAGCTCTCACCCGCGCCAGCAACAAAAACCGACGCTGCCGAAGCGAGATGTAGGGTGACTAAACGGCCGACCGGTGAAGTGCCTTTATCGAAGAAAATGACGAGGAGAAAAAGACCTAAAACAAAGAGAAGATTCCAAATAAACACCATGGGGCTTGCTAAACCGGCAAACTGAAAGCTCCAATCTCGAATCTTCTCAAGCTCTACTCGCAAGCCCGGAAGATAAGACTGCGCGTGGACGGTGGCGCCCCATTGGTAGCGGCCTGGTGGGTTCACTCCTGAACCTTGCAGTTGAAGGGGATCTTCATAAAAGTTATTTTTCTCCGTCGAAAATGGAGCGTCGATCCCCATGGAGTGGAAAAACCCATAGGTTTTATGAGCAATAAAAATGGGAAGGTTTTCATTCATTAAACGAAAAATAAATTTCTTATTATAGTCGTTGGTTTCCCCACCGCTGGGAGTCCATTGATTGTGATTGACCAAAGTTTTGTCCCAGAGCACGTACCAATGGGCCGGGAATAACTGGGTGATTTCTTCCCATTTGAGGCCAGTTGCGTCTTCCATGATTTTGAAATCTCGGGCTCTGTTTTCTGAGTAAAAGTTATAGTGAGTCATCATGCCAAGGGTCGTGTGCATTTGATGATAAGGGCTTCCATTGGTTTTTGTGACATCAAGGAGGCGAACCCCAATGATATGAACACTCACCATCACTAAAACGAGGACACCTAGCATCTTCAAGTAGTTTTTTAAGTTTAAGGTGCCGATGGCGAGTAACGGAAACACTCCATAATAAACCAATCCATTTTTTCGAAGAGTGCAAAGTCCAACAAATAAAATAAAAAGCCCGAAAAGATGTTTCCAGCTGAGCTCGATGGTTTTCTTTTGAATCTGAACTTGCCATTGAGCCCAGAAAAGCCAAAGCGAGCCGATGAGGATTGCGATGCTGAAGGGGACATCTTTCCACATCGTGTGAGTGAAAAGGCCCACGGGGATCGAAAAGCCCGCAAACAAAATAAACGGCATCAGATACTTTAATTTGATTCTATTTCGCACACAAAACAGAAATACAAACGCGAACGCGGCAGCTGTTGCAATTGCTTGGAAAATGCCAAGTGCCCCGAGACCAAAGCCAAATTGCAAAAGGGCGAGCGTGTAAAGAGTGTATGTGTAAGGGTGCCAATCAGACAGCTTTAGCGACAGAGCATCGCAGAACGTGCTCCAGGAGTCATTGCTCATAGCGACCGGCCAAAATGCAAGACACCAGCTGACATAACAAACACTGAAAAAAACAAAACAGCCCCAAAAGACTTTGCGATGATCTTCGCAAAAAACAAAATGTCTCACGGCTTTTGCGCCACGGCTTCGATAAGGCGCGATCCAGTCTTGGAACGCAAGAGTCGAAACCCACAAGATAGATATCATGAAAAGTTGAATGAATAGAATCAGAGGATGCCACGAGCGATGGGGAGAGTTTAGCCCGCTCCAGACTTGCGTTCTTTCGCCTATTTGAAGAGGCAATGTCCTAGAGTTCTTAGCTACGACCAAGTCCACTCTAGAGATATTAAATCCAGATTCTGTTGACGGTAAAATCACCTTAACCTGCTCAAGTCTTTGCTGAGGGAGGTTAAATGTAAGCTTCTTGAGATCCCCTGGCGCCATTTGGGAGTTTTTGAGCTCCTGATTTGTGATTTCGTAAGAGGTAAAACCTTCGCCAGTATCCACCTGAAGCTCCACTTTTTCTTCAGATGTTCCTGTCCAGTAAATCTCTAGAAAAATGGGATCATAATGGGTAAACCGAAGATTGAAAAAGATCAGCAAAAGGCCGCTGATAACTCCTAAGACCCAGTGAGCTTTTAAAAAATTCATATCTAGAGAAGTCGGCCAAGAAAGTTTTTAAGTTCAGCTTTATCCATCGTGGGGCAGTGGCCGAGTGTCAATCCGCCTTCTTCGTGAGGCGATTTTTGCGGCCGCTCTGAATGCCGCTGAAGAAGATCCAACATGAACGCGGGTGTGCCACTCAGCTCTTTAAACTCTTTGCAGAAAGGCACTTCTTCTTGCGTTATCAGTGTTGCTGATTCCTTTTCGCCGGCAAAACCTTTTTGTTCTTTGACTTCAACGGCTCCCTTGCCCAAAAGCTCTTGCAGATTCATTGCAAGATCAGAAATTCTAACCACTTTAGGAACGAGAACAAAAACTTCTCCACCTTTTGCGTGAGACAAAGAGGTGTCGATAGCTTCAATGACTTGGGCCTGGCTCACAAAACCGCGCGTGGTTGTAGTTCCATTGACAGTTGCTGTTTTTCCAGCATTGAGAAGGTCTCTAAAAATGTGGAAGGCAGCTCCTGTACTATCCATAACGTTTGAGTAACGAAGGCAGTACGCGATTTTTCCCGATGGAGCTCGCTTTGCAGTTTCTGTCACGAGACGTTCAGCAAGGTACTTTTGAGCTCCATAAGCCGTTGAGTTGTAAGGAGCCTTGTCTGTAGAGAGAAAAATCAAGTGGCTTGCGGGAGAACTCAAAAAGGCATCGCACACCATGGAAGTGCCAATGACATTGACTCGCGTGCTAGCCGCAACGTTGGCTTCACACTCGGGGAGGTGCTTCATCGCGGCGGCATGGATCACCACATCCACGTCGTGCATGGCCATTTTTAGGTCTTGAGCTGAGGTGATGTCACCGATGATATATTCGATCCATGGAGCGGATCCCATCTCACGCTTAGTGGCCGCGTGTTTCATTTCGTCTCTTGAGAAGACCACCACTTTCTTAGGAGAAAAGTCTCTGACCCAGTTAAGAAACTTCTTGGAAAATGCGCCGTTACCACCAGTGACGAGAATTTTCTTGTTAGAAAACGATGTGCCCAAATTGAACCTCCGCGGTGCGATTATTTTTAGCGATCCTTTAACTCTAATGTCAACGAGCGCTGGCAAGATCCAAAGAAGGCGCGGCGCGCCAGGGGCTTTCAGGGAAGTTGGAAATCCCATAAAAACCGACTATGGATGATGAAATGTCAAGCCACGCAAAAAACATGGAGATCGAACGTCTTCGCGCCATCGCCGTGATTATGGTCGTGTTCACGCATTTCGGGATTATTTCTCCAGCACTTCCTGCGCCTTTTCGCAACGGCATGACCGGGGTTGATTTGTTTTTTGTGATTTCGGGATTTGTTGTGTCCTTGTCTCTCCTAAAAACCATCGAGGCTTTTGCACCGTCAACTCAGCCTTTAACTGGGAGCCGGGCTTTTCCTATTTTTAAACTTTTTTACGGCAAGAGATTTTTCAGAATTTTGCCAAGCGCTTTTTTCTGGATGTTCTTCTATTTTATGCTCTCAGTGATTTTTCAGAATGTAGCGCCGGGACTCTTCGGGACCCCTTTACACCTGCTCACGGAAATTGGCTATTTTATGACAGGTCTTTATAATTATCTCATTCAGTTTATAGGTTTTGATGTCCAATACATCGGGCCTTACTGGAGCCTCACTGTTGAAGAGCACTTTTATCTTATTTTACCTTTAGTGTTGGTTTTTTTTAGAACTTATAAATCGCGATTTTGGGCAGTTCTCGCGGGTGTTCTTCTTGTCGTTCTGGTGCTCCGGCCTGGGATTCCTGTGCCAGAGGGCTGGAATAAGTTTTCTTTCAAAACTTTTTCTTCCCACCGTAGATTTGATAGCCTTTTCATAGGAGTCCTTGTCGGATTATTTAGCACCACGATGAAATTTGAAAGGCTCAGGCTTGCTGTCATTGAATTCCATTTGCGGCATCGAAAGTCGGTACAAGCTCTGGCGTTGGTTCTCAGTTTTGTGCTTCTATTTCTTGTTTGGTCCTTAGTTTACTATCTTCCTCCGTCGATCAATTTAGATATTGGTCTTACCATCTATGCCCTCTTTGCCGCGGCTTTGGTGTTTATGGCGGCTCTCAACCGCAATTTTGTTTTCAATATTCCTTACGTCTCAAAAGCTTTGGAGTTTGTGGGGAGTCGATCTTACGCCATCTATCTTTGCCATATCGCTGCAGTCACTCTGTGGATGCATTACTCAAGCCTTTACTCTCCCTTTGGCCCTTGGTTTTTTGAATCCAATGCAGGAAGATGGTTGCAGCTGCCTTTTCTTTGGGCGATCATTTTGGTTTTCGCAGAATTTTCCCATAGATGCATCGAAAAACCTATGATGGCTTTAGGTCATCGCGTTCTCAGTGGAACTCGAAAGTCTGAAAACTCAGTCCCCGAGCGAGAGTCCCGACTTGTGCCGGCTAAATGACGAGTATTACTATTTGGGGCAGTCGGGCAAATCTGGCAGTCGGGCAGCCAGCCGAGGTTTCAGGGGGCGCCTTCGGATTCGGATTTTGCTTTGGGTTGGGATAGAAGACTTATTTTCTCATCCAGACTCTTATGGATTCCAAGTTTCGTGCCTATGAATTGGCCAGCTCTGTAAGCTCTGCAAAGTAACAAAAATATCTACAGAGCTCACACCTGAACCCACTCCCCCGAAACCTCGGCTGAATGCCCGATTGCCAGATTTGCCTGATTGCCTCAAAAAATCTTGCAAGTGTGGTACAACAGAATGCCCAGCGCTTTCATCAAATCCAGTTGAGATGTGAATTTGAATTCCCAACCAAATCTCCATTTGGCGTCGTTGCCGGGCCATGTTATTACGTTAAGATCATTTTTGTTTAAGTTGTCTCTCAGCGACATTTAGAGATAAAACCATTGAAATCATTATCTGTATTGATTTTCAAGCCTGAGACTCTGAGGGGGAGGTTGCCTTGAGTTTGTTAAAGTTTTTACGTCGTGATTATCGGTTGTTGCGCAACAACGCACTTTTTGACCGAGACTACTACCTTGCGGCGAATCCCGATGTAAGAGCTACGGGTAAAGATCCCCTGCTGCATTTTCTAAAGTCTGGCGCGGCCGAAGGCCGTAATCCCAATCCGCTTTTCTCAACGAATTACTATTGGGAGCAAAATCCAGATGTTCGTGCTTCTGGAATGAATCCTCTGGCCCATTTCATCCGTAATGGGGCTGCTGAGTTTCGTAGACCCAATGAGCTTTTTGACGTTGGTTTTTATGTTCGAATGTATCCAGATGTCATCGAGGCAGGATTAAACCCACTTGAACATTTTCTAAAATATGGAATTGCCGAAGGCCGCTGGCCGAATGAGCTTTTTTCTACCGTCTATTACTTACATACTTACCAAGACGTCGCTCGTTCGGGAAAAAATCCTCTCGAACACTATCTCGTTAACGGAGCTCGAGAAGGCCGACGGCCCAATCACTATTTTGACTCTAAATTTTACATGGATGCTTACCCCGACGTAAAGGCTTCTGGCGTGAACCCCCTCACGCACTATCTCAGACAAGGGGCCAAGGAGTTTCGCGCGCCAAGCACGGTTTTTAGCACTCTTTATTATTGGACGGCTTATCCCGACATTAGGGACTCCGAGTTTACGCCTCTTGGCCACTTTTTAATGTATGGGGAAAAAGAAAAACGTCGGACCAATCAAGCCTCAGAATGGAACCCCATTGGATTTGTAAAACCTCTTTCTGAACTTGATTTACCAAAAGGGAATAAAGTCATCGTTGTTATTCCTGTCTACGGAGGTTATGAGCAAACACGAGACTGCATCACCTCTGCTCTCAAAGCTAAGAACAACTGCAATCACGAATTTCTCATTATATACGACTGTGGCCCTGATGATAAACTTCGGGACTATATAAAGACCTTAGAGGGAACAGACCGCGTTCATATCCAGTTCAATCCACAGAATTTAGGGTTTGTTAAAACCGCCAACATCGGAATGCAATTTGATCCTAAAAGCGATGTGGTATTGCTGAACAGTGACACCCTCGTCAGTGATTATTGGCTAGATCGAATGTATCTCCAGGCGCATTCCAAAGACAATATTGCGTCTGTCACTCCATTTTCTAACAATGCAACAATCTGCAGCTATCCCACAATCGCTGGGGTTTCTAGCTTACCAAACGGCGAAAGTCTGGAGTTTATTAACTCTATTTGTGTTGAAATGAATGCCGGTCAAAACATGAATATTCCAACAGCTGTTGGTTTTTGCATGTATATCACTCGAAAGTGCATGAACGAAATCGGATTTTTCGACGAAGAGAATTTTGGTAAAGGCTACGGCGAAGAGAACGACTTCTGTATGCGAGCGACTGCAAAAGGGTATTTGCATCTTTTTGCTTTTGACACATTTGTATTTCACGCCGGTAATGTCAGTTTTGGTTCGAGCAGTGATGCCCGAAAAGCTGAGGCTGGAGCCACTATCCGTAGACTCTATCCTCACTATGAAAGTATTGTTCAGGAGCATGTTCGAGCTGATATGGCAAAGCCGGCACGTGATATGATCACCGCTGGTCGCCACCGTGCTTCTGCAAAACAAGTCTGCTTGATCGTAACTCACGCTCTCGGTGGTGGAACAGAAAAACACATTAATGATTTGGTTGAGCATCTCAGAGATGAAATGGATTTTATCTTTTTAAGACCAGTGAACGAAAATGACTATCGATCCTGGGTGCGCCTGACCACAAGTAATGAAGAGGATCACTTTTCTGAAGACTTTGACGGAGCTAACGATTTTGATCGGCTTTTATCGGCGCTCAAATGTTTTGGTGTCAGTCGTGTCCATATCCATCACACTTTGGGATTTCAGTTGCGACTGCAAAAACTCATTCGAGTTTTGGGTTTGCCATTTGATTTTACAGTCCATGACTATTTTACAGTTTGTCCGTTCGTGACCATGACCGACGTCAAAGGCCGCTACTGTGGCGAGCCTAACGAAGCTGAGTGCAATCGATGCATTTCAAAACGCAATGCGATTGATCCCGTCGACATCATTGATTGGCGCGAAAGCAGCCGCTGGTTGTTTGAAGAGGCAGAACGTGTCATCGTCCCAAGTCGCGACGTTGCCGAGCGTGTGACTAACTACTATCCAGAAGCTAAGGTTATTGAAGTCTCCCATGACACGTTGACAGGTGGTCTTAAGGCTAAAGACATAGAAGTTCCTGAGCTCAAGCCGGATCGACCGCTCAGGATCTTGATGATCGGAGCTATGGTCACTCACAAGGGCAGCCATGTGGTACGAGAGACTATGGATTTGGCAAGAGAGAGACAGTCTCGAGTTCGCTTTCAACTCATAGGAGCTTGGGACAATACCGAGCCCGCTCCAAGAGGATTGCAAGAGACTGGAGCGTACGAGGAGTCAGAATTTGAAATTCTGTTAGATGAGGCCTCTCCCCATGTCGTTTGGTTTCCTGGTCAGTGTCCCGAAACTTTTAGCTACACATTGAGTCTTGCTCTCGAAAAAGGTCTCCCTATTGTGGCTCCTAACATCGGTGCGTTTCGCCATCGAGTGAAAAACCGTCATTGGACGTGGCTTCTTGACGTCAATTCAGAGCCCGCCAAAATCGTAGAGTTTTTTGAAAACTTGCGAACCAAACACTTCGTCAATAAAGAACCGTTTGTGGTGAGCAATCGGCCCACCCATCGCAAAGCCGAAGCCAAGGAAGACTTTTATAGTGGTCGGTATTTAGAACCACTTCCGCCAAGACATCTGATTGATCTTCGCCGCAAGGGGCGCGTGACCGGAAGTATCGTCTGTGAATACAACGAAATCCGCGGCCGTGTTGTTCCTACAGCTTGTGGGTACATTCGATTGGCATTGCCATACACGCAGACCCTCATGGACATTCGGATGCACTCGTTCCTTTTAGATTCCGATTTAATTCCATACTACATCACCGACTTTTTGGTGACCCAGCGTCTCGCACTTGGCGATCTTGTCAAGGTGAACTCTAATTTGAGCCATCTTAAAAAACATGGCATTAAAATGATCTACGATCTCGACGACGATCTACTTGCGATCGATTCCTCCCACCCTGAGTATAGTCATTACTCCAAGCTTCTCCCGAGTGTGGCAAGGCAGGCTCTTGAGGCCGATTTGGTGACCGTGTCTACAGAAGTTCTTGTGCATTCCATGAAGGTCTTCAATCCTAAAGTTGAAGTTGTGCCAAACTCTCACGATGACCGAGTGTGGGAGGATAAAAAACTCACTGAAGAAACTCCGGAGAAAATTCGAATTTTGTATATGGGAACACCCACTCATACAGAAGACTTGCTCCTTATTAAGGAGCCTCTTGAACGGATTATTGAGGATTACAAAGACAAAGTGGAAGTGGTTATCATCGGTGGAACCAATGAGACGACACTTCTGCCGAAATTTAAGTTCCTCAAAATTCCTGAGGCTTTTGCTTTTAGTTATCCAGTTTTTGTCAAATGGCTCAGTGAGCAGGGCCCGTTTCACATCGGCCTGTCTCCTCTTGTCGAAAACAAGTTTAATGTCGGCAAGAGCGCTTTGAAATTCATGGATTACACGGCACTGGGCTTGGTCACTATTTGTTCAGATGTTTCTGCCTACGCTGATGCCGTCCATCATGATGAAAACGGGCTCAAGATTCCCAATGATCAGAAAAATTGGGAAGGTGCTATCCGCTCACTCCTTGACAATCCCGCAAGGCTCAAGCGCCTTCGTGATCGGGCGAAACGCGACTATTTGACTCATCACCTTTTTAACAACGATGACTCACTTCCTGCTCAGGCTATTCAGAATGTGATTCGCACTATCGAACCTCGAGCTCAACAGCAGAAGCCCGAGTTTATTCTCGACAGCATGCTTTGGGACCGCGACCATAAACGAGATCCCAAGCTTCCAGCTCTTGTTGAAGCCGCCTTTTCTCCTGGGTTGAAGTTTAAAGTTGGATCGGAAGATGGCTTGTCTGCGGACAACCTTGTTTCCTCCATCAACTTTGAAAGAATGCTAAGGGCGAGTGTTGAAGAAAATAAACGAGATTTAGAGCGCCACCCACAAAACGAAGAGAAGATTGATGTTAAGACTCTGGTCATCGAGAATTTATTTTTAGAGAACGAGAATCCGATTCAGGTCTTTAAAGATCTTTACAACTCCACCTCAAAAGATGACTTTGTCATTTTCAAAAATGATCTCGATGCGCAGGAGGTCCTTGGGCTTTCGGAGATTACGGATCTTGATCACCTTGTCATGGACTATCGATTGGGTCCCGCTGTTTCGCGCCTGAGTCACTATGGCCAGTGGCTTCGCCAGCAGAAAAAAGGCGGGTCCCCAAAAACGGTGGAAGCTCTGCTTTTAGCCTATGAATCACGTGAGGTGAAATATTATCACCGAGTGACTCGTGCGCTGATTCCGGAGTTTTTTAAGTACTGTAGATTTATTGGCTTAAAATTTGAAATCAAGGCTCATCTGGTGTCCAAGTCTACGGATCTTTTTGTTTTGCAAAAGGATCAAAGTAGGATAGAAAATTTGAAAATCGAAGGTGGGTTGAAAGAAACTCCCATGATGTTAAGTGAGGTTTAATGTGAATGAAACAGTTGCAAAAATAATTACTCCAGCTATTTTTCAGACCCCCTATCATCTCGGTCCTGTAAATGCTTGGCATGGGCACATGCCATTTGCATTTTGGTGCATAGAAAACTTACGCCCCAAAGTGTTTGTTGAATTGGGAACTCACTACGGTGATTCCTTCTGCTCCATGTGCCAGGCGGTAAAAAGCCTTAAAGTTCCCTCTCAAACCTACGCCATTGATACTTGGCAAGGCGATGAGCATGCCGGATATTACGATGATCGTATTTATCTTAATTTGCGCGCCTATCATGATGTGCACTATGGAGGTTTTTCGCGCCTTCTTAGAAGCACTTTCGACGAAGCTCTCGGCGGATTCGGCGATAAGTCCATTGACCTTCTCCATATCGACGGACTTCATACCTACGAAGCGGTAAAACATGACTTTGAATCATGGCGCCCCAAACTCAGTGATCAGGGTGTCGTGATTTTTCACGATATTAATGTTCATGAGCGTAGTTTTGGTGTTTGGAAGTTGTGGAATGAGCTTAAAGTGCAGTATCCAAGTTTTGATTTTTCAATCAGTCACGGACTTGGATTTATTGCATACGGTAAAAATCCACCGGAAGCCGCCTTACGACTTTGCAATCTTAATGAGCAGGACGCAGAGTTGGTGAAAACTATCTTTGGCCGGTTGGGGAACGCGGTACTGTTGCAGTCGGCGGCTCAAGAAGGACGGAATTCCGTTCGTCACCATGAAGCTTTGATTCGCGAAAAGGACAATATGATTCGTAATCTTTCTGATCAGCTTGAGCAGCGTGATTTACTTTTGAAAATTCAAGCGTCTAAAATGAGCTCTCTTCATGACGTAAGCAAACGAGGGGCGCGCGCCTAAAAAGCCGGCCGACGGGCAGGAGGAACTCATGGAAACTACGGAAAATGCAACACAGGCGAGTTCGTCGGGGGAGACGGCAGCTCCTCCAATTCTCTCTTTCTTAGAGCGTCCTTTGTCGGCCTATCGACCAGGTGAAGATCTTTACTTGCCTTTGCTAGGCTGGGTTGCAACGGATATGTCTCCCATCGAAAAAGTGATAGCTTCCATTGATGGGCATGAGTTTTCGCTCCTGCTGCGTAGACGCCCTGATGTGGCCGCTGCTGTGAAGAAAAAATATGCGATTGGTTATGATGATCAGATTCCTGCTTCTCATCTTTCCGACATTCATAAGTTACAGTTAAAAGCAGTGTTGATGAATGGCGAAGAGCATTCGGTGAATCTTTCCACTCCAGCACAAGCAACTGATGAAAATGCCGTTAATTTTTCCCGTAAAGAAATCGGACTTAAATACATCAGGGGTGCAGGTCTTGAGCTAGGTGCTTTACACAATCCGGTACAAGTGGATCCACGTAAGGCTAAAGTAACTTTCGTAGACAAATACGACATGCAAAAGCTTCAGGATCTCTATCCTGAGATTCCTCAAGAAACACTTGTCGCTAATTTTCTCGTTGGTGATGGTCAAACGCTCCAAGGTTTTGCAGATAACGGCCAAGACTTTATTATTGCAAACCATGTCATCGAACATTTTGATAACCCGCTTTTGGCTCTTAAAAATATTTTTCGGGTCGTTAAGCCTGGAGGCATCGTTTACCTTGCTGTGCCTGATAAAAGGCACACTCCCGATATTACGCGAGAGTTAACATCATTTGAGCATTTGCATAAAGAATATCTCGCAGGTTCAGAAACTAACCGCGCCACCCATTTTGAAGAATGGGCGATGTCATGGGATGGTCTTAAGGACATTGCTGCAATTCAAAAGCGTGCGCTTGAACTTATGAATGTTGACTACAGTATTCATTTTCATGTTTGGACCTGCGACACTTTTTTTGATTTTTTATTTCAAGCGCGTAAAACGCTTGAATTGCCGTTTGAGATCGAGTTTTTCTACCGAAACCCTGCAGAGGGCGAAGGTATCTACATCCTTAGAAAACACCCTTAGGAAATGCCTAGTTTCTACGAAAGCATTCTAGGGTGGCGTAGACTTCGGGAGCACCACCTCCGATGCTCAAAGCAGCGCCAAGTTCAAAGTTATTAGTTGCAAAGGCCGAAGGGCACGTGTGTTGAATGGCAAGATCCGAGTCTTTCGTGAGAGTAAAAATGCCTTTTCCTATTGAGTTTGTCATGCTCCCAGCAAGTGATGTGACCGAGTACTGATTAGAACCCCAGACGCGTGTGATCCCGCTCGTGATGTCATAAAGTCGGGCTTGATGCCGATTGACCCGAAATCCAGGTGCCGTCATACTACAACTGTAGGTGCCGGCCTTAAATCTGATTACTCCAGTGCCGCTGAGTGTGACGTTGCCAAAAAAATCATAGCGTTTTGTGTTGATCATTCGTTGTCTCCACGGCGTTCCAACACAGCTTCCTGCATTGACCCCGCTCGCTCGCTCTTCCGTAAGAAGAATATATTCATTCTTGGTAAAATCATTTCCGCGAATGATCGTTTGACTGTAAGAAGCCAGATTAACCGCAAAATTTGCGTCGTTTCGTCCGGGGAAGAAAGTAAAAGAAATGTCGACCGCCGAAGTTGGATTGGGACAAATGCCAAAAGCGCAAGGGATCGCTCTCCATATAATTTTGGGTTTGAAGAGACAATCGGGGCTGACGCTGGCGTCACAAAGAACTCCGTCCTTTGTGAAGCCATGATTGTCATTGAATGTATCGTAAAACGCGGGGTTAGCTCCTGGTACAGAGTTCGTGAGGCAAGCTGTCGCTCCTGTCGCTGTACTTCCTGCATCCATAACTTGGATTGGCCCATTGCTGGCACTATTGCAACTAGCACCTCCATTTTTGAGGCAATTTAACACAGCATTGCCGGCGTATGCGATCGTCTGAGCCCAAGCCGCGTTATTTTGAATGCACGAAACAAGCTTGCTTCGGATTTGATTGACCTGGAGTTTGGTCACTCCCTGAGTTTTGAAAGACAAAGACGCTTTGTACATTTCTAGAATGCCCAGAGAAAAAACTGTCAAGATGGCAAGAGCGATCAGGACCTCAACGAGTGAAAAACCTTTCGAGGATTTTCTGACAGTCAGTTTCTTTTTCATTCGTTCCCCACTATTCATATCGAATGCAGTCTATAGAATTAAAAATATTGGGGCCTGGCGAGTCTAGTTCCGCAGATGTAATCGCTCGACCAAAATCGAAGGCTCCCAGGCTTTTTTCGCAATAATGTTCAAGAGCAAGAAAACCGCCAGTCCCTAGGTCGATGGCCGCATTAGCCGTAGATTCTGTTTGCTGAAATCCGAAATTGAAAGAAGAGCGTGCGTTCGTTCCATAGGCATAGCGAACCCCGGTTGAATCAACAATCTTCAATCTCACTTGATGATTTCCTACCTGAAATGCGTAAGCCGTGGCCCGACACCCGTACTTTCCTGGAGCAAGAAACACTTGCGCCGACATCGCGGCGCCAAGATTTCCATTTCCCGGAGTGAGAGAAGCGGTGTTTGCCCCTGCTGGAGTTGACAAATTTGTATCATAGACGATGGTATTAAAGACGCGCGGGTTCCACTTCTTTTCTTTGCATTTGCCCCCGGGCACATGGCTAGGGAGTACTAGGGCAACACCGAATTCTTCTACGGGATTGGTATTCTTTGAAAGAATCTTTTCAAACCTGTACGAGTCTAAATTCAAAATTATATCCTTAGCGCTGGATTGAAGTTCCGCTGAGACAACTATCTGTGGATTTTTGCAATTGATATCAATACAAAGTGGTTTCCAGGTGGCAGAATACTTAAAGGGACAATTGGGGTCAGGATTTATTAGACTGAACGTTGAGCAGGGGCTTCCATTTCGAGTAAAACCACTATTCGCAAGAGATGTATCAAAATCTTCACATCCATAAAAAATCGATGGACTGCCCGTGCTCATCGAACCATTGACTTTTATGGGGCGTCCAGAAACCAAAGGGGCACTCAGTGGATAACAGGTTGAAGGGACTGCCAGGCACTGACCAAGTGGAGTTGTGGGTCCTGAGTTCACAGGATCCAGAATAGTGGCGACGATTCCTTTTGGATCTTCAAGGCAATTTACAATATGTGCTTTAGTCGTAAGTATCATAGCTCCAAGATCCGCATTCACGTGCACTTTCATAAGAGAGTACATCACGGAGCTAGAGCTGTAAGTAATCACACATATGATAGCGACAACAATCATCAACTCAATCAGAGAGTATCCTCGAGAAGAATTAGAGTTGTGTTTATCGTTATGTTTTTTCAAATTAGGTTTATGGTAGCAAATCTAAATTTAACTCTCAAGGATCCAGTTACCGTGCGCTGCTGCCCTGGCGACCCATGGCGCCGCCACCAGCGGTCGCATTTCTTTGGCCGAAGTTACCTGAGGCAATAGCGTCTGTTCTTGCGAATTCAGCAGCCAGTGAATCGGCAGCCTCTTTGGCGTGGCGATCGGCAGCTTCGCGATCTAATCTGTCTTTGACCTCACGGGCCGTGCGTTCATTTTCTATCTCAGTGCGCCTGTTATAATCCGTTCTTGAAAGTGTACGTGGGTCGGCGTTCATCAGGTCGTAAGCTTTTTCTGCTTTTGCCATCGCGTCTTCGAGAGCCTTAGTTGCTTTTTCAAACTCTAGATCCTCTTTCGTTGGTTGTCCAAGAGATGCGGCACGGATGGATAAATCTGTTTTAGGGCCTGCAACAGGATCTGTTTTACTGAGTCCAAGCTCGGGTTTGCTCGCGGGCACTCCGGGTGCCGCTGACATTGGGCCAAGCTCGGTAACGCTGATGTCTGAAATGCCAATGGTAGCGGTTGTAGGCGAAAATCCAGCCGCCAATCCATCAAGTCCAGGGGTTTGAGTCCCGCCGTTCGAACCGCCTCCACTGTTGGATCCTCCACTTGTGCCTGAAGATCCACCTGTGTTGTTAGAGCCCGCACTTCCATCTCCGCTGTCTCCAGGCCCCGCAGACCCTCCAGCCATCGCTATAGCTGCATCAATAAGATGTCCTCTTTGAGGATGAGTCGTACCGATAAGTGCGATAGCTGCAAAAATAACGGCTAGGATATAAATTGTTTTCACGACTGTCCCCCTTTTTTCTGGTCACTCCTTAATCCTACCAACCCCTGTTGGGTTTCCGAGATAGATTTTCCGAAAGGTCTAAACGCCTGAGGTGGATTTGAGGGGTTCAAATTGAGACAGTGTCTCAATTTGATCTAGAAAGAAAAGAGGATTAGTTCGTCGTGTTCTGGTTTTGCGATGTGATATTTCTTCCACAAGGTTGGATTTTTTATTTTTCCTCCCTCCAGAATCAGAAAGTCCTTTTCGTTCCACAAGAGCCTAAAGACGTTGTCTCTTTGTTTGATCTGGCCAAGAAGCGAGCGATCAACTCTTACGAAAGTATTTGGATTGATTTTAGGTATGTGATCTAAAGGATTTGTTTGAAATCCCTCCCAGCCATCGATTGAAAAAAGGTTTGAATACTCTGAGTCCTTTAAATTCATAGTAAGGGCGGCAGCAAAAGTCTTTAGAAGACTCTTAGCATCTTGAATTTTCCATTGAACGTCGTCGGAGTTTCGGTGACGTTGAATGAGACAGACGATTTTGCCAAGGCCAGTGCGGTCGGAGCAGTAGGGACTCGGTTTAAGACTTTCAACAACGATTTCCTCACCATAAAGACCGACCAAATATCGTACAAAAAGCAAGTTCATTGAAAATTTTCTTAAGGAGGAAAACGGTCGTTGCTCTTCAAGAACTGAAGGAAGGTGAGTTTCGTTTTTTAACGCATTTAATTTTTCGTAAGTCGGCGGTAAATATCTTGAGTCTACTAATTGGGCCAACATTTCTTCTTGCCAGCTCGGGACCAACTTAAAATCTGAGAAATATGCGTGCACGAGTTCGTGAGCTAGTGCCGCTCTTGCGCCGCCGCTAGCAAAAAGCCTGCAGTCCAAGGCAATGGTCTTTTTGCCTTGCCGAGGCGTATCTCTTAAAAATAAACCTTGGAAAAGATCAGAAAATGGAAATGCGCCCACCCCAATAAAAATGTTTCCTCTTTCAAATAACGCTTTCAGATTTCTATCAACGGCTTGAAGAGGTGACCAAAAAATTTCATCCAGTGCAAATTCAGTTGATATTCGATTTTCAGTATTGCGAGGGCATTCCTTAAGGTCATCATCAAACAAAAAAACGGGATTTTGGAGTTTTACAAAATGCCCTGGGCCAGGGGCCGTGAAAAGAGTCCCGGTGGTTCGATCAAAATAAGGCTTCTCCAGCGACTGTGACATCGCTGGAGAGCAGAAGAGCAAAATAAAAAAGAAATTTAAAAACTTCAAATCTTATTCGACCACAAGATTCTGCATCTCTGACTGTCGTCCTTTTGCATCCCGGAAATAGAAGAGATATTTTCCAGGGAGCAGACAAATTTTGTCTTGGTTTTTAAACTCCATAGTAAGAGCACCCACCTGAAGAATATATCCTAAAGCTCCTTGTGGCATTTTTCGAATCTTTACTGGTCTTCGACTCAAAACAAGAGCGCGTTTTTTACTTTTGTTGACATTCATATATCCCATTTGCGGCCCGCCCACGAGGAGAGTGCCGTCAGGAACGTTAACAACAGGGTTTCCAACAGTGACGTAGTCCATTTCACTGGGATAATACTCTTGTACCGTAAAATGGTTGTCTCCGACTTTGGTAGACCGACTGAGCTTCACCATAAAACGGTGATGATTGTTACAGTCAGGATCAGTGCTGACCATCACGTCGTTAACATTTCCGATGCCGGGGTAAGTGATTTCCACATCGTCAGTTCCTGCATTGAACTCAATAGGAAATCCGCCGCCGCCATTTCCAACTTTGGTCTGCGCGTGCGCTGATGCATTCATAGCAAATGCTATGAAAAGGGTGAGTAAAGATGTTTTCATAAAGGGACCTCGTGCTTTTGATCAGCGGACTCGTGCTCTTGAACGCGAAGAGGAGTGTCTCTTCGGATAAGCACTTCGCTGACCGGTATTAATTGTAAGTTGAGATGATGTATTTTCTTATTGTTTCCAGTTTGGGTCTGAAATCGCTGAAGCAAAAAATCTGCAAAGCTGTGGATTTCTTGGATGCAGTCGGCGTACTGATCTTCGCTCAGGGTCAATGTGATTGAGAGCAATTGTCTGAGTGTTGGGTCAAGCTGGATTGCGCTTTCAGACTCTTTTAGCATCTTTTTGTGAAAGGATTGGATCGCCAAGTTGCCGAGTTGTGAAGGCGCCTCGACTTGCCGAACGTTCGCGCGCCATTCACTGCTTTCTGGAACCCACGAAATCAAGCCTAGGTTTTTTAAGGACTCTAAGATTTCGTTCAAATCCTCTGATGCAAGCGAAAAAACCTGACACATTTTTTCTGGTGAGCGGTTCACGTCTTCCATCACAAGATAAGATAAAATTCGCGGAGCTTTATAACTTGATAGAAAAAGGTAATTGTCTCGAATGTTCTCGGTTGCGCCCCGGTGAGAGATCTTAAGCACTTGTTTGAGATAGTACTCTCGAGTTTCAAGATTTTTTGCCTGATTGAATCGGACCAAAAGATCAAAAAACTCCGATTCCTTTTTATTGAGCTCAAGAGCTTGTGCCACTTTTAGCATCGAATCCGGAGAAAGATCTCTTTTGCCCACCATCACAAGACGAAGATAAGATCGGCTCTTAAAGTCCGCTCTAGAGTTCCAAACGGCAAACGAGAAGTTGGGATCTCTCGCCTTTCGATCTTCATAGAAATCCCGCATAAAAACGCGAAAATCCAAATACTTAAAAATTTTTGGACCTAAACCAGCTCGAGACTTCATAGTTTCTCCCAACGGAGCTGGAACCTAGCACTCGGGATGTGGAAAATAAAAAGATTCCGTAAGAACACAGAAGATATTCTAAGTATCTAAAACGCCTTGGAAAACTTCGTGTAAATACTACAGCGCTAGTTTTCAGGAATACGATTAGACGGTTTCGCCACTTCCCGAGGCCATATAAATATCGATGCCTTGTCGGGGATTCCCATCAAAAACGATGTCGCCTTTTTGTAAGACGATCACCCTTTGGCAGAGCTCTAAGATCATTCCTAGATCATGTGAAGCAATGATCAAAATCTTGGCCTGATCGATGAGGCTTTGCATGCGAACTTTAGCCTTGTTGATAAAATCAATATCGCCGGCAGCGAGCATCTCATCAAAAATGAGAATTTCAGGCTCAATGCTTGTGGCGATAGTAAAAGCCAGGCGCACGGACATTCCCGAAGAGTAGTACTTGACCGGAACGTCTATGAACTCACTGAGGCCAGAAAATTCGATGATTTCTTTTTCTTTTTCTTTAATTTGAGCATGGGAAAACCCAAGCATGTAACCATTGAGATAAATGTTCTCTCTGCCTGAAAACTCAGGATCAAATCCGGCGCCAATTTCGATGAGTGGTTGCACGCTCCCGTGCATGTCTATACGTCCAGCGGAAGGTTTTAAAATGCCTGAAAGAACTTTAAGCAAGGTGCTTTTGCCAGCACCATTTTTACCGACGATGCCGACTCGTTCACCATGATCGAAATTAATAGTGAGATTATTGAGGGCTCGGAGTTTGTCTTTTTTCTTCTCGACGTATTTACTTTTGCGAAAAAGGTTTGCGACGTACTCTTTGAGATTATTGGTTTTGTCGTAATACAGCTCGTAGTCAATACAGATATTTTTGAGTTTGATCTCTACTTGTTCCATGTCACAACCTAAAGATGATGATATTTTCGTAGCGTTTGAGAAGCAGAAGCCCCGTCAGAAGGCTGAGCGCCGCGAATCCTACCGTGAGTCCCACATAGCTCACGGGCGGTAGAGTATGGTTGAGGAGCGGAATTCGAAAAATTTCAACGAAGTAATAAAACGGATTGAGTTTGATGATATTCTGGTATTTCACTGGGATGAATTCAATCTGATAAATGATCGGTGTTAAAAAATAAAGAGCCTGCATGCCCGCAGGAATGATGTGGAGCATGTCCCGAAAAAATACCGAAACGATGCTGATGATACAGGCAAGGCCCGTCGCAAAAATCAGACCGATGATGACCGCGACCGGTAAGAACCAAATGGCCCAGCTCATTTGAACCATTCCTAAAAGTAGACCCAAGAGCAAAAGTGCGAGGGAGCTGAAACAGAAGTTAGCAAACTCAAGGCCCACCGTGTTCACCACAAAAATCAGCTTTGGGAGGTAGATTTTTTTGATAAAAGCTTCGTTATTGATCATGATGGTCGGAGACAGATTCACCACACTGCTGATCACGCTAAAAATCACCGATCCGGTAAACATAAAGACAAAATAGTTATTAACGTCAGCCATGCGGCCCAGATGGGATAAAACGAACCCTAGCACGAAATAGTTGATCATAGGAGCCAGGACGGTCCAAATGTAACCTAAAACAGAACGACGGTAGCGCTGTTTGAGCTTGGTCCGAATGTAGCTATAGCACACATAGCGAAAACGGTAGAGGTCCTTAAATTCGGTAGAAAGGCTTTTAATCAAATCGTTCATAATTTTTGACGAACACCTCGAAAAGTACCGCAAGAACCGGCGTTCATCAATGACTTATGTCATCAACCCTCATGACTTGTTGCCTCATTTATGGCATATCCCCTGATATCAGGTACACATGAGACCATCTCAATTGAAAGTGTGGAGGGCCAGATGAGAATTAGCGTCATCGGAACCGGTTACGTAGGTTTGGTTACAGGGACCTGTTTTGCAGAAGTTGGCAATCATGTCCTTTGTCTTGATCTTGACGAAAAAAAGATTCAGGGCCTGCGCGAGGGCATCATCCCCATTTTTGAGCCGGGATTGGACGCCATGGTAGAGCGGAACTACAAAAAAGAGCGTCTGCTTTTCACGACTCAAGTTGCTGAAAGTGTTGCCTACGGAAAAATCCAATTCATCGCGGTTGGGACCCCTCCCTCAGAAGATGGGAGTGCTGATCTTCAGTACGTGATCGCCGCGGCAAGGAGCATCGGCCGTCATATGACTGAGCCCAAGATTATCGTTAATAAATCAACGGTCCCAGTGGGCACTGGGGACCTGGTTCGCAAAGTGGTGGCCGAAGAGCTTGCAATGCGGGACCTTAAACTTGATTTCCATGTTGTTTCTAATCCTGAGTTTTTAAAGGAAGGGGCGGCAATTGATGATTTCATGAAACCAGATCGCGTGATCGTCGGTGCCGAAAGTGATCGTGCTTTTGAAGTCATGCGCTCTCTCTATAGCCCTTTTCAAAAAAATCATGATCGTGTTTTAGAAATGGATATTCGCTCTGCCGAGCTCACTAAATATGCTGCCAACGCCATGCTGGCGACTCGAATTTCCTTTATGAATGAGCTGGCCCGCCTTGCCGAGATTTTCAAGGCAGATATTGAGCATATTCGCAAAGGAATTGGTTCTGATCCGCGAATTGGCTACTCATTTCTTTACCCAGGAGTTGGATACGGGGGTTCTTGTTTTCCAAAAGATGTAAAAGCCCTCGTCAAGATGGGCAGCGAAAATGAGATGTCCCTCTCGATTTTAAATGCTGTTGAGCAAGTGAATTCGGGGCAGCACCAGTTTTTCTTAGAGAAAATTTTAGATCGCTTTTCTAACGATTTGGAAGGCAAAAAGATTGCGGTATGGGGATTGGCTTTCAAGCCTAATACCGATGACATGCGAGAGGCTCCAAGTGTGAAGATCATCCAAGGCCTTGTGGCGCGTGGTGCGAGTATTTGGGCTTATGATCCTGTGGCTCAAAGCGAGGCTAAGGTGGCCCTTGCTGGAGTTAAGAATGTGAACTTTATGGACAGTGCCATGGCGACCATTGACCGAGCGGATGCCCTTGTTGTCGTCACGGAGTGGATCGAGTTTCGCAGCCTTGAGTTTGAAGATTTGGACAAAAAGATGCGGCAAAAAATCATCTTTGACGGGCGTAATATCTACGATCCTAATGAAGTTAGAAAAAATGGCTTTGAATATTTTGGTGTCGGCCGGATGATCTAGTCATGTCACCAATACGCCTTGCCGACTACGTCGCCGGTAAGCTTACGCAGCAAGGTCTTCGCCACGTTTTCATGGTGACGGGCGGAGGTGCCATGCATCTCAACGACGCTTTTGGAAAGCATCCCGATCTCAAATACATCTGCTGTCATCACGAACAGGCATGCGCCATGGCCGCCGAAAGTTACTTTCGAAGCTGTGGAAAAATGGCGATTGTTAATGTGACGACAGGTCCCGGTGTCACAAATGCAATCACGGGAGTTTATGGAGCGTACGTAGATTCAATGGCAATGATCGTGATTTCAGGTCAAGTGAAACGCGAAACACTTCTCTCGCGATGTACGCTACCAGTAAGACAATTAGGAGATCAAGAGATCGATGTGATTCCTATGGTCCGTGGGATTACAAAGTATGCGGTTCTCATTTCTGACCCGTCCACGATTCGGTATCACCTCGAAGAGGCTTTGCATCTTGCTACCCACGGAAGACCGGGGCCTGTTTGGCTCGATATTCCCGTTGATGTACAAAGTGCGCTTATCAACCCCGAAGATCTGCAGGGGTTTAACATTCCTGCTGAGCCGATTTCCACAGAGGTCGTTGCGCAGCGAGATCAAATGCTACGTCAGCTTCGGGCTTCTCAGAGACCTGTGATCATGCTAGGCACGGGAGTTCGCCTTTCGCAAACTCAATCTGAAATTCTGGAATGGGCCCGGTTTTTAAAGATTCCTTTGGCTACCACTTGGAACAGTCACGATCTCGTTCCTGACGATCATCCTTGTTACGTGGGGCGCCCCGGGTCCTTGGGGGATCGCTCTGGTAATTTTGCCGTACAAAATTCAGACTTTTTATTGATTTTAGGATCGCGTTTGAACATCCGCCAGATTAGCTACAACTGGCAATCATTCGCACGCAAGGCTTACAAGGTTATGGTGGATGTAGATCCAGCTGAGCTGCAAAAGCCAACTCTCAAAATTGACCTTCCTATTTGTAGCGATCTAAAAAAATTTTTCTATGGAATTGGAGTACCAGAAACTCAAACGGCGCACGCAGAATTTCTTGGTTGGTGTTTGGAGCGCAGGCGTAAGTATGACGTGGTTTTACCCAACTACTGGGAGCAGAGGTCAAAGGTGAACCCTTACTGTTTTACGAGGGCGCTTTTTGATCAGCTGAAAGAAGGCGAGCATATAGTTACAGGAGACGGAACGGCTTGCGTGGTCACTTTCCAGGCCGCGAAGATCAAAAAAAATCAAAGGCTATATACAAATTCTGGCTGTGCTTCGATGGGATACGATTTGCCGGCGGCCATTGGTGCGTGCATCGCCTCTAGGCGTGAACGAGTAATTTGTATTGCTGGTGATGGAAGCATTCAAATGAATCTTCAGGAGCTTCAGACGATCAGCTTCCACAAAATGCCCATTAAGATTTTTGTTTTGAACAACGGAGGATACCTATCGATCCGTCAGACCCAGCAGAATTTTTTTAAGGACAATATCGTGGGTTGCGGGCCTGAGAGTGGGGTGGGCTTTGCAAATTTTGAAAAAATCGCAGATGCATTTTCGATTCCCTATTTTAAGATACCAGACCATAGCAAGCTTGGATCTACGATAGAGGATTTTTTGTCGAGTTCAGGCTCTGGCTTGTGTGAAGTGATGGTTGATTTAGCTCAGCCATTTGCTCCAAAAGTCACATCCAGAAAAATGATCCTAACGTTCTTTTAATACCCTTAGGTCGGAGCCATCTAGTCGAAATTTCCATCCCCATAATTCGAGTTCTGAATCGTTTAGTCTTCCGACACTTTGTTGCCAAGGTTCATACCAAATGTCGCCATCGTCCGGAAGGAAAACCCTTCGCAACCATACCTGTCATTAATAGTCCGAAGAAAATAGCGATCATTTTTTTAATTTGCAGCCTCTCTTTCGGTTAGGTGTCTACGATTTCCGTTTATTGTCCCAACTTATCTAAATTCTAGCAGCGTAAAGGCGAGCTGCAATTACTCATGTAAATAGATGCATTGTTCTAAAATAAAATGTTTTAAATCCCAGCTGGCGGTCGCTCAAATCTAGGCTACCTGACTGGAAGCGATATAACTCTAAAAAAGCCTGTTGGAAGGCCGCCAAACAGGCTCTAAACCCAGACCCTCCAAGGGGCTTTGCCTTTTTGCCAAAGCTCTTCCAGATTCAGTTTGTCACGGATGGTGTCCATAGGCTGCCAGTAGCCATTGTGAAGATAAGCTGACATTTGATTGTTCTGAGCCAACGTTTCCATAGGTCCTTTTTCCCAAACACAGGTATCGCCGTCGATAAGATCAAGGACCTTTGGGCTTAGCACAAAAAAACCGCCGTTGATGTAACCGCCATCGCCCACAGGTTTTTCAACAAAGCTGTGGACCTTATTTCCTTTGAGATCGAGGCGACCGAACCGACCTGGTGCTTGTGTTGCTGTGACCGTGGCAAGGCGCCCCTGATCTTTGTGAAAAGCAATCACTTCTGAAATATTCACATCACCTACGCCATCTCCATAAGTGAAACAAAAGTCCTCTTTTCCGAGATAAGGGGCAACACGCTTTAAACGCCCTGCTGTCATCGTATGTTCACCTGTATCGACAACGGTGACTTTCCAAGGCTCTGTGGTGCTTTGATGCACTTCCATCGCATTTTTTTTCATGTCAAAAGTGATGTCACTGTTGTGCAAAAAGTAATTCGCGAAATACTCTTTGATGACGTAACCCTTATGGCCGCAGCAGATGACAAAATCGTTGATGCCATAGTGAGAGTAAATTTTGAGAATGTGCCAAAGAATAGGCTTTCCGCCAATCTCAACCATAGGTTTTGGTTTGAGATGACTTTCTTCGCTGATTCGAGTGCCCATTCCTCCAGCTAAGATCACGGCTTTCATACGTTCTCCCGGTCACGATTTATGCCACATTATAGTCTTGGAGAGGGCTTCGTGTAAAGGAACGAGTTGGCTTAAACCCAGCTCCTGATGTGCTTTTCGCGTGTTGGGAACATAGTTTCTTATGGGGCCACGGGGTTCGAGTGTGGGGATAGGGGAGGGTTGGTGGGATCCACCGACCCTCAGGACTTCGCGCGCGAGTTCTCGAATAGAGATGGAAAGCTCTGAGCCCACGTTGTAGGCCTCACCGGGCTGTCCTTGATCTAGAATTCGGAGCAGCCAGATGACGAGGTCGGCGGCGTACAAGTAGGACCGACGGTCTTGGCCGTCACCGAGAATTTGGATATTCTTGTTCTTGAGCACATCGCCAATGAAATTACCTATTGCAAAATGTGTGTCCAAAGGAAGATGGGGACCAACAAAAGCAAAACACCTCGCGATTTTTACGCAAACAGGTGATTGCTGGCAGAGTTCCTCAGCCAATCGCTTTCCTTCGGCATAGGCGTTGGTATCTGATTCTGGCTGGAGGGGATTATTTTCTGGGATGTGGCTATGAACCGAATTTCCGTAGACGGCTCCACTACTGATCAAAAGAAATTTTTCGCATGCGGATTTTTGAGCTTGTTCAAGAACTCGGCGCGTGCCTTCGACAATAATTTCCTTCATGGCCTCAGGGTTTTCTTGGTTGAATTTGGCGCTTGCCGGGGCGGCTCCGTGAATGACAAGTTGAAAAGGCTCGTTTGATAAATCAAATGTTCTCACGTCTCCCTGGATGAACTGATATTCGGGAGTTTTGAAAGAGGGATTTCGAAGCAGAAAGTTTTCCGGATCTCTCGAAAGCACGGTGACTTTGAGATTTAAATTCATTTCATAGTTAGCTTGTTTTAAGGTTTCAAGTATCCACTTGCCAAAAAAACCTGTTCCCCCAGTGAGGAAGACTTTTTTCTGCCGCCAGGACTGTAAAGTTCCTGTGAGGTTCGTAAGGATGTGTTGTAAATCGGTCGTAGAAATTGGTTTTTCCAGAGTGTCTCCTGACCCTTACAGAAGTCTTAATATTTGCCTTTGACTTCGGCAACTGGTACTGGTGCTTTGACAGGAGTATTGATGTCCACAGAGCGTTTTGAACTCGCAAATAGAGCGCGGCGCAAAGTTTTAGATCAGTCCAAAGCTTACTTTGAGGAGTTCCATCAGTCTCCGCCGTTTGTTCCAGGTGAGACTTACATTCCAGTTACAGCTAAAGTTGTGGACGGCGACGACCTTTTTGCGCTTATTGATGCTTCGTTAGATATGTGGTTGACAGCCGGTCGCTACGCTCGAGAGTTTGAGGCTACTTTTCCGGAGTATTTTGGGCGTAAAACAAAGGCGCTTCTCGTCAATAGTGGTTCAAGCGCCAATTTGATTGCAATCAGCTCACTTGGATCTCCACAACTGAAGAACTACAATATGCAGCCTTTAGTTCGTGGCGACGAGGTCATTACTGTGGCCGCTGGCTTCCCGACAACGGTGGCTCCGATCCTGCAAAATGGCTGGGTTCCCGTTTTTGTAGATGTCGATGCACAAACTCTCAACGCTCTCCCAGAAAAAATTATGAGTGCTCGGTCCGCAAAAACCCGTGCTGTCGTTTTGGCTCACACTCTTGGAAATCCATACCGAGCTGACATCCTCGCTGATTGGTGTAAGAAGGAAGGTCTCTTTCTCGTTGAAGATTGTTGTGACGCTCTCGGAGCAACTATCGAAGGTCGCCTCGTGGGTTCGTTTGGTGATTATGCGACGTCGAGTTTTTATCCTGCTCATCACATTACTATGGGTGAGGGAGGAGCGGTGCTTTCTCGTGACGGACGGATGAAAAAAATTTCTGAGAGTCTGCGTGATTGGGGGCGTGACTGTTGGTGTGAACCTGGGCGCGACAACACTTGTGAAAAGCGTTTTGGGTGGACACTCGGAGATTTACCTCCTGGATATGACCACAAGTACATTTACTCTCAACTTGGCTACAATCTCAAAGTCACTGACATGCAGGCCGCCCTTGGAGTTGCGCAGTTAAAAAAGGTCCCAAAGTTCATCCAAGCACGCAGAGAAAACTGGGCTTATCTCAACGATCGCGTGAGATCTTCGCCCGTCCTCAAGGATAAATTAATCCCCTCTCAGGCGACACGATCAACAAATCCGAGCTGGTTTGGCTTTCCAATGTTGGTCACCGATGGGCTTGATAGGGAACAAATCGTCTCCCGACTCGAAAAAAGGCGAGTGGGCAGCCGTTTGCTTTTTGCCGGGAATATGACTAAACAGCCTGCCTTCAAAGGAGCTGAGTTCCGCGTTGTTGGAGACTTAGAAAATACAGATCTTTTAATGAAACAGCTTTTTTGGATAGGGGTTCATCCTGGCCTTGATAAACCTCGGATGGACTACATGCTTGAGCAGCTCGAGGCCGTGGTAAAAGCGCTGTGAAAGTTTTTATGGTTGATTTTTCCCTTTTCACCTACCCCTATGACCACGAACTCTGTGAGGCTTTGTCTTTATCAGGAAATGACGTGACTCTCTACTCTCGGCCTCTAAGAAAGGGCGAGAGTTGGCGGGCTTCTGCCAGATACGAAATCCGTGACATCTTTTATCCTCGATCAGAGCGATGCATTCGAGAGAGTCAAAAATCGATTTGGATTTTGGCGCTCAAGGCTTTGGAGCATGTTAAGGCTTGGAGATTTCTTTTAAAGGAAGTGCGGCAGCAAAAACCCAACGTCGTCCACCTTCAATGGACTGTCTTCCCTCTGCTTGATGGTTTTTTTATTCGCTCCCTCAGAAAAATGGTTCCCGTACTTTTAACGGTTCATGATACCGAGGCATTTTTGGGTGCAGCGACATCACCTCTGCAGTATTGGGGCTGGCTTTGGTGTTTGAAACAGGCGTCGTCTCTTGTCGTGCATACGGAGCAAAGTCAGAAGAAACTTTTGGAGCGGGGTTTGCCCCAAGATCAGATTTTAATAGTTCCTCATGGACCGCTGAATCTTGAAACTTTTGGCGCCGCGGCGGGAACTTCGCAATCTACTAAAACAATTTTGATGTTTGGAGCTCTTAAACCCTACAAGGGTTTAGATGTCTTGGTTGAGGCGCTTGGGATGGTCCCTGCCCCTCAAAGGCAGGGATGGGTTGTCCTTGTGGCGGGGAAGCCTTTTTATGATTTAGCTGAGATAAAAAGAAGGATCGCTGAACTTGGTTTAGAGGATCAATTCCGATGGAATTCTGAGTTTGTTTCCGAAAGCCAAATGGATGTGTTGTTTAAGGCCGCAGATATTGTGGTTTTTCCGTACAAGTCTATCGATGTCAGTGGTGTCTTAATGGCAACAATTCCCTACGGGAAAGCCGTGGTCGCGTCGCGAGTTGGAATTTTCCAGACGTTTTTGACCGATGGGCAGAATGCTTTACTTTTTGAAAGGGAAAATATCCAGGCCCTCAAAGGTTGTTTGGAAAACCTTATGGCCAGCGAGGATCTTCGCCTGCGTCTAGGTGCTTCTCTCAAGTCTCTTTCGCGAGTTCTTCCGTCGTGGAATGAGCTCGCAGTAAAGTATAACCAAGTGTATCGACACGAAGGTCGAGACTATGATAGGTTAACGTAATGTCTGAAACCCATGTCTTGGTCACCGGTGGAGCTGGATATATTGGTTCGTTCGCAGTTCGAGCCCTGCAGCGAGCTGGCTTTCATCCTGTGATCGTTGATAATTTATGCACGGGTTTTAGAGAAACGGTCCCAGAGGGCGCTTCTTTTTTCCAAACGGATGTCAGGGATGTCGAGGCTGTTTGTAAAATCCTTCGAGAATTCAAGATTTCTTCGGTCATGCATTTTGCGGCTCACTTGATTGTTCCTGATTCTCTGGCAAATCCTTTAGATTACTACGAGAACAACTTTGTTGGGACGTTGAAGCTCCTTAGGGCGTGCGCTGCTGAGGGTGTCACCAAGTTCATATTTTCCTCTTCGGCAGCTGTTTACGGCAACACCAATCATGCTTTTGTTAAAGAAACAGATCCCCTGGCTCCCGAGAGCCCCTACGGGTGGTCAAAACTCATGAGCGAGCAGTTGATTCAAGATTTTCAGAATGCGCAGCCCAATTTCGCTTCGGTATTGTTTCGTTATTTCAATGTTGCAGGAGCAAGTTCTGACGGAAGCCTAGGTTCAATGTCTACTGACGCCACCCATCTTTTGAAAGTGGCGTGCGAAGCCGCTGTTGGAAGAAAGCCCCACGTTTCGATTTTTGGCTCGGATTACAGCACTCCAGATGGCACTTGCATTCGGGATTTCATTCACGTCGAAGACCTTGTTCAGGCTCATGTCTCTGGTTTGAAGTATTTAATCAACGGGGGAGCGTCTGAGATTTTCAATCTTGGATATGGACACGGCTATTCTGTTAAGGAAGTTCTTAAAAGCATGCAGAAAGTGGCAGGACGTGAGTTTCCAATTGAAATTGTGAATCGGCGTAAAGGCGACCTGATGGCGGTTGTGGCTGATGTCAGTAAGGTTAAGAAAACTCTTTCGTGGTCACCAAAGTATGATGACTTAAACCAGATTTGTCGTACGGCGCTGGAGTGGGAGAGACATCTCCCAGGTAAAAGTTGAAAAAAAGATCAAAGCCTCTGAGGTCCCTTTATTTCAAAGTTGGCCTGCTCGCAACAGACCTTTTAGTTCTCTTTATAACCTTTGCCATTGTTTTTCACCTGAGGATCGGCGAATCGCTCCAGACGTTGGCTTTTAATCGCATGCTATGGTTTTTTGCGAGCATTGTCTTAGTTTGTTTGTATGTGCTTGGCACTTACGATGTTGAAACTGACGAGTCCATTTCGCAATTATTAGTTAAGTTAAGTGTCGCTGCAACGACAAGTTTGCTTCTTGTGATTTTGGTCATTTACCTTTTTGCCAAGGACGTACGTGGTCTTTTGGGCAGGGGTGTGTTGATTGGCTCGTTTGTTGTGTTCTTTTTCTTGGCGTTATCTTACCGAACAGCAATGTGGAAGTGGATTAGGTCTAAGGGATCAAGCCTCCGATGGCTTTTGATTGCTTCAAAAAATCTCGTTGAGAGATTTGAACAAGATCTTAAAGCCAGTCCGTTAAAGGGACACATCTTTTTTTGTAGTGACGTTGACGTTCCGACACAGAATCTTTCCTTCAAGGGTTTGTGGAGCGAGTTTTCAGAAGTGGTGAGACAAGGTTGGTCGGCAATCATTTTAGCCGACGATGGAGCTCTTCCTCCTCAACTCAAAAGCCGCCTCCTAGAAGCAAAAATGACAGGGCACTCGGTTTACGACTTTCCAACTTTTTACGAAAAGTACTGGCAAAAAGTTCCAGTTTTTTATCTCCAGGACATTTGGTTTTTATCTGCGAACGGCTTTAGCCTCCTCCAGCGCCCTGTTGGATTGCGTATCAAGCGCCTTTTCGATTTGTTCTTATCATTTTTTATGCTTCTGATCTGTTGGCCAATCATTCTCCTTGCGATTTTGGCGATTCGTCTTGAGTCCAGGGGAGAGGCCATCTTTCGACAAATTCGTACGGGCCAAGACGGCGTTGATTTTAAAATCTTCAAATTGCGATCTATGAGGATCGATGCCGAACGAGAAGGGGCGCAGTGGGCTTCTCAGAATGATAGCCGTATCACTCGTGTTGGAAAGTTCATCCGACTGACACGGATAGATGAGCTCCCGCAACTCGTGAATGTGTTTCGAGGTGATATGAGTTTTATCGGCCCAAGACCGGAGCGCCCGGAGTTTAACGAGTTACTTGAGCAGAAACTTCCTTACTACAGCTTACGCCACCTCGTAAGACCAGGCATTACGGGCTGGGCGCAAATCAACTACCCCTATGGGGCCTCTGTCGAGGACGCTGCTCAAAAGCTGCAGTATGATTTGTATTACATTAAAAACTATACTCTGATTTTAGATCTCATCATCGTGCTAAAAACCGTCAGTGTCGTACTTTTTGGTAGGGGACGATGAGCGAACCGCTAGTGAGCATTATTACCCCAAATTTCAACTCTGAAAAATTTCTCCGTCAGACGGCCGCATCGGTATTCATGCAGAGTTATCCTCGCTGGGAATGGATCATCGTTGATGATGGCTCGACGGACGGATCTCCTGAAATCCTCAAAGAACTCGCCAATCTTAACCCCAGGGTGCGCATTTTTTTTCTCGAATCTAATCAAGGCCCTGCGATCGCGAGAAACTTTGCTATTGAAAAATCAACTGGGGATTATTTGGCATTTATCGATAGCGATGATTTATGGCTTCCAAATAAGTTAAAGGTGCAGGTCGCTTTTATGGAAAAGACAAATTTCTATTTTAGCCACCATAGCTACCGGCGGATTTCTGAGGATGGTGAGCGTACCGGGCAATTGATTGAAGCGGGACTGGAAGTTTCAGCAGCAGGTCTATTAAAAAATCGTGGGATTGGAAACCTCACAGTCATGCTCAAGAAAAAGCCCCTGCTCCCTCTCAAAATGGAAAAATGTGCCCACGAGGACCTTCTTTTTTGGTATCGAATTCTGGCGAAACATAAGATCTTGGCGCGCGGAATTCCGGAAGATCTGGCTCGGTACCGGGTCGTCGCAAATTCACGGTCCAACAATAAAAAGCTAGCGGCGCAAAATGTTTGGAAAACCTATCGGGGGCCCATGAGAC
The DNA here is from genome assembly GCA_044229295.1 of Pseudobdellovibrionaceae bacterium. Lineage (GTDB taxonomy): Bacteria > Bdellovibrionota > Bdellovibrionia > Bdellovibrionales > Bdellovibrionaceae > JBGATJ01. Next base: position 41,715 of record JBGATJ010000009.1, on the reverse strand, counting down.
TGAGCCTTTTCAGGGCGACCTATTACTTTTTCTGCTACCTACTATCAAGCGCACGCCGATATCATGCATTTTAGGATATTGATTCTCCTGTGTTTTTTACAAATCTTGCTCTGAGCTTTTACACTTTCAGAGTTGCGTTGTAGGTTCCGCACAACTGAGGGAGATCTATGATTCAAAATCAAAATGTTATGAAAGCAGTCGTTAGTTTATGCCTGTTGGGGGTTTTAGCTTCGTGTTCACCGTCGAATAAAGAAGAGTCTTCGAATTTACCAGAGGTCAAATCTTATCCCTATAAGATGGATACGGTGTCGCAAAAGCTTGAGTTAAATCTGGTTGAAATTTTAACTACCAACCCAGAAATTACCGGTGACACTCCTGTTAAAGACATTCCATTTGAAACCGATTTTAAAGAGCAATGGGGAGATTTAGCTCCCTACGATCTCAACGATACCAAAGGGCAATATCTCATCAGAGAGGCTCTTCAAGAACACATAGACACCGATCAAAACAAGGGACTTTTTTACTTCAAAGCGCTCCAATCTGTTCTTAACAATTCACAGCCACAAACCGAGATTCTATCTCGAGGTGTAGCTGTAGACCTAGCGTTGACGCCGCTTGCTGGGACCACCAATGAAGGACCTTTTATCCTCGTGGATCGAGCTGAACTCATGAAAAGGTTTCTGGCTCTCAATTTGAACGTGAAGCAGATGCTTGAAATCGAGCACAAATCCGCTCAACCTGCAATCGATGCGAGCCTCGAAGACATGCGCCTTATTTCTTCAGCGCTTTTAAAACAATTTAAAGGAATTCAAGGACGGCTTCCTCCTGAACCCTACGATACTTTACTTTATATTAATGGATTTTTAGCGGGGCTTGATCCCCACAGCCGCATGGTTTCTGCAAAGACCTTAAATCAGGGTGATACAACCGTCGTTGGAATTGGTATTAAGCTTGAACTTCGCGGGTCTTCTGCTTTGATTGATGAAGCCGTTGATGGAGGAGGCGCTGCCGATGCTGGCGTCCTTGCTGGAGACGTTATCGAAAGTGTTGATGACTGGAATGTCGACCTCAAGAGTTTTGAGCTTGATGAGGTTGTGAAGAGAATCAAAGGCGATGAAGGCACTACAGTTGTTTTGGGAATTAAGAGAAAAGAACAGCATCTCAAACTTCCGGTGGTACGCCGTAAGGTTGTTTTTAAAAACCTGACTTCAAAAGATTTAGATGGAATTACTCATATCAGAGTTGGTGGTTTTAACAGAACTCTCGGTAGCGAGATGACCGACTTGCTCACTCAAAAAAATCCTAAGTCCGTAATTCTAGATCTACGAGGCAACCCGGGCGGCGAAGTAGACCAAGCGATAAGCGTCTTAAAAGCATTTATCCGCAATACTTCCGAACAAGCCGTTTCTATTTGGTATGTGTTCAGTAAAATGACCGCGCTCAGTGGTATTTTTTCTGATGAAAGAAGTCTGCGACCAGCGGCTACGGCGCAGTTCAACGGGCCGATGGTTGTCCTGTTAGACGAGCGATCGGCGAGTGCTAGCGAGCTTGTTTCTTCAAACTTTAAACACTTAAACCGCGCTTTGGTTATCGGGAAGACCAGCTTTGGTAAAGGTAGTATGCAGGCAGTTTCTGGTGCAACAAACAATGTCAAAGGTGAGCCAAAGCTTTACATTGCTGTGACCACAGGCCTTTACTTCACAGCTTTGAGTTACACCCCACAATTTCAAGGCGTCACTCCTTCTGTTGTTGTCGAGAAAAATCCAGATGCTCCAGCAGTAGCTGGCCGTTTAGAGAAAGACTTGGTTGGTGCGCTTAAGGTGCGTGAAGGACAAAAACCCTTCAACTATGAACCAAGTGAAGCTATTAAGAGCGCGACGACTTGTGTAGAAAATCAACTTGAAGCTTTAAAAGCCGAATTCCGAAAAACTTATGCCGAAGGTGGAGTTGCTGATTTGCAACTCCTTACAGCTGAAGCCGGCATTCGTTGTCAAACGAACTGAAACCTATTTAAGAGCGAGTAAGACTTTTTCGATGACCTGGTCTTGAGTTTGTAAAGGCAGGTCAGGATAAATCGGGAGGCTGATCACGTGATCAGCTGCCCGCCTTGCCACCGACCAATTCCCCGACCCCGCTGATTTTTTATAGTAAGGCTGATCAGGCATAATCATAGGATAATGAACAGATGTCGCCACTCCAGCCTCAGTGAGTTTTTTCTGAAAACTCACTCGATCAGGAACTTCAATTGTGTATTGAGCCCATACTGACTTTCGATCCGATTTGATGTGAGGATACTTAAATCCTGAGAGCTTTATTTCTGAGAAGGCTTGATTATATCGGTCTCCAAGTTTTTGCCGCTGTTCGACTTCCCACTGATACCTTTCAAGTTTTGCAAGTAAGACAGCGCATTGAAGTGTGTCTAAACGACCGTTAAGGCCGAGGCGCGTGTGGTAGTAGCGTCGCTCAGAACCGTGATCCCGAATCTCTCGCATGACGGTATTGAGTTTGTCGTCGCTCGTAAAAATAGCTCCCCCATCACCGTAACACCCTAAAGGCTTTGCGGGAAAAAAGCTTGTCGCGCCAAATGTGGAGAGGTTGCAACTTGTTTTATTTTTGTAAGTAGCTCCAAAACTTTGAGCAGCGTCTTCCATAACCCACAGCCCGTGTTTTTTGGCGATAGCGTTGATTTCTTCCATGTCACTGGTTTGGCCATAAAGTGAAACTGGAACAATGGCTTTGGTTTTTGGTGTGATGTGTTTTTCAATTAGTGCGACGTCAATATTATAGGTGGCAGGATCGATATCTACGTAAACGGGTTTTGCACCAGCAAGCAATATTGTTTCTGCAGTTGCAATAAATGAAAAGGCCGTGGTGATGATCTCGTCGCCCGGCTGGATGTTCATGGCCATCATAGGAATAAGAAGAGCGTCAGTTCCACTCGCACAGACCAAAGCGTGCTTCGCTCCGGTAAAACCGGCGAGTTTTTTTTCAACTTCTGCAACCTCAGGGCCGCTGATGAACGCGCCGTGATCGAGCACTTGGTGAATGCGACGATCAATAGATTCTTTGAGGACTTGGTATTGAGTTTTGAGATCGATAAAGGGAATAGCCATGTAAACCTCCACAGATACCTTAGCGCAGGCAAAAGCGAAGAAAAAGTCCTATCTGAGGCTTTATTTTTAGTGTTTGCTAAAAACTACGCTCTTACAACTTTACTGTTGGCTTCAGGATACACTCCTCGAGTGTCGATAATCAGTCGCGCATTTTCGAGGATCATTTTGTAGTTAAAAACATCATGGTTTGTCGCTATTAGGACACAATCATAGCTTGCAATTAACGCAGGACTGAGATCCTTGCTTCGCTTATCAAAGGCGTGTTTTCGCATTGGTGGAAATACGGGAACGTACGGATCTGAGTAATCCACCTCAGCACCTCGATGAAGTAAAAGCTCCATAAGTTCTACTGAAGGAGATTCCCGCATGTCGTTGATGTTTTTCTTGTAAGCAATACCAAGAACAAGAACTTTAGAGTTCTTTACCGATCGCCCTAGTTGATTGAGAGCTTCCGTGGTTTTTTCAATCACCCAATGAGGCATGTTTGTATTGATCTCACCTGCAAGCTCAATAAACTTAGTATGAACTCCGTACTCGCGAGCTTTCCAAGTTAAGTAAAATGGATCAATAGGAATGCAGTGACCTCCAAGACCTGGGCCGGGATAATAGGCTGTAAAACCAAAAGGCTTTGTCGCTGCGGCCTTGATCACTTCAAAGATATCGATATTCATTTTGTCGCAAACCATTTTCATCTCATTGACAAGGCCAATGTTCACGGATCGATGAATGTTCTCCAGTAATTTAGTCATTTCAGCCGCACGAGTGGAGCTTACCGCAACCACTTTGTTGATCACTTGTTGGTACATCGCAACTCCAACAGAAAGACAGGAGGCTGTTACCCCGCCGCAGATTTTTGGAATCGTCTGAGTGTGAAAATTGGGATTGCCAGGATCTTCGCGCTCTGGGCTGAAGACGACAAAAAGATTTTCGCCAACCTTGAGGCCTTGCTTTTCGATGCGTGGAACAATTTCTTCGTCCGTGGTTCCTGGATAAGTCGTGCTTTCGAGAGAAACGATCTGGCCTCGTTTAAGATGGGGGAGTAGCGATTCCATCGTGTTAATCACAAAGCTGAGATCGGGTTCTCGGTACTTATTCAACGGAGTGGGGACGCAAATGATGAGGGCGTCAGTTTTCTGAGCCACGCTGTAGTCGGTGGTCGCCTCTAGGAGTCGGCTTTTAATACAGGCTTTGATTCGATCGCTAGGAATGTGGGTGATGTAACTCTCACCCTCGTTAACAAGTCCAACATGGCGTTTGCTAATATCGATTCCTTTAACTTGGAATCCAACTTCGCAGAAGCGTAAAGCTAGCGGAAGACCCACATATCCTAAACCGACAATTCCAATAACAGCCGTTTTGTCGTTGAATTTTTTCTCCGCAGTTTCTTGCAAACTCATCGCGCCTCCTAGAATGATGCAACCAAGTTTAGTCATCCTAAAACGTGCTTATGCGTCTTATTAAGAAAAATTCGGTTTTGATAATCAGAGCTAGACAAAAGTCCTTGCTTACAATTTCCGCATTTTCGGTCCTTGACGACGCCCGCAACGTATAATGAAGTCTTGCATGGGGGGAACACTATGAAATTTATGATTTTACTTTCGGGACTTCTCAGCCTTCAAGTGCATGCAGAAGTTCTTTCTCTGGACACACTCAATCAGCACCTGAGGGAAACTGGTGCGCAATGGCAGGCAAAAGACAATTGGCTGAACCATTTGTCAACCGAAGAACTGAAAAACATGATGGGAGCTCGTGGGGTTGAGCCTCGTGGTCTTGAGTTTTCGACTCAAAACTACACGCCCGCAAACCCAGAGGTCTTTGATTGGCGAAATGTCAACGGTCAAAACTACGTGAGCCCTGTACTCAATCAAGGGAACTGCGGAAGTTGCGTAGCATTTGCAACCGTAGGAACTTTAGAAACCCAGATGAACGTTGCAACAAACAATCCACTCTTTAATCCCAAGTTTTCTGCCGAAGCCCTCTTTGCGTGTGGCGGAGGATCTTGCCATGGCGGTTGGTGGCCAGTGGCTGCATCACGTTTTCTAAAAACAACAGGAGTGCCTGATGAAGCCTGTGCACCCTATTCCATGGGAGCTACCGGAAAAGACGCAAGCTGTTCATCGATCTGCAAAGACTCTGAAAAACGTGTGCAAAAAGTTGCAGACTTCAGCTCTCCATTTGGCATTGAGGCTGTTAAGCAAGCTCTCAAAAAAGGACCCATGGTAACAACACTTTTTGTGTATGCCGATTTTATCACCTACTCCGGAGGAGTTTACAAGCACACCGTCGGTGAGCCTCTAGGGGGACACGCGATTTCCCTCATCGGCTTTGATGATGAAAAACAAGCCTGGATCATTCGTAATAGCTGGGGACCAGATTGGGGAATGGGCGGCTTTGGTTACGTTGCCTATGATGACACATCAGGGGTTGGCGAGCGCAATCAACAGTTTGTTGTCGACGCAGTTCCTGGTTATCTCTGGACAGACCTCGTCGATCGCTCCTTCTTGTCAGGCAAGACAGAGTTTTCGGTCCGTGGAAATGCTTCGGCCAATGAACCTGCTACGGTCAATATCACGGGCCCTGAAGGAAGTATCTTGTCGGAGTCTTCATGTATGGAAGCCACTTGTCCCGTTCGCTTAGATTCCCAATCTATGGTCGATGGACGATACGAAATGACGGCAAGACAAGGCAATCAAGAACTCCACAGGTATTTTTACATCGCAAACACTCCTGCTCCCTACGCCCTCAAAATGTCGGCCAAAGAATTTGATCCGACCAAACCCGTCAAAGGGCGCATTGAGTTTGGGATTTCGATCAACACATCCAGCGTCGTACCACTGGAGCGCCTTGCACTCGCATATCAAAACGAAGCCGGCGAGATTAAAGAGCGCTGGACCACAAACATCGCCAGCGACATGACGTTGGGATGGAGAACACCGATGGCTCCGAACGGAACTTATAAGGTTTGGATCAAAGGTGAGAACCATGCGGGCGGGTTGGTTCAACGTTATGAAAGTAAGAAAGTAACCCTAGAGTTGGCCAATTAAAGCCAGATACTAATATCCACAGACCCCGCTCCCGAACCTGCGGGCAGCGGGCTGTTTCCCAGATATCTTGTGCTCCAGCTAAATTGAGAAGTCAAAACCTGCCATCCACATCGTGCTTGCCCAATCCGCCTGATAAACAACCCGAGTTACAAATTGGGTTGCAGCCGACAGCCGAATCACTCCATTGAGTCCGAGGCCATAAGAAAACAAGCTCTCTTTACCAAACTTCAAAGTGGCTTGGTCAGTCCAAGAAATTTTTCGATAAGAGAACGGGACTGACAACGTGACATCGCTGACTGTCGTTGTTCGATAGAGGATGCCGGGGCTCGCCAAGAACCCGTACCACGGTTGGTTGCGGAGATTGTCTTTTGCGCTCAGGTCGTTTCCGTATCCGTGGGCCTGTCCAAGCATGACGTCGATGCTATGGGCTTGATACCATCTGAGAGAGTTGATGCTTTTGCGAAATGTGGTCGTTGCAGAAACTCCGTAAAACTGAGTGGGGAACTCGGTTGGAGTAGCTCCACCTGTGGAGAGGATGGTCTCCTGCCAAAATACAAATTTCGGCCCGAGCTGCATCGACCAGTAGGATGGGGGGCGGTTGTTCTTATTTGCAGTTTGCTTGACGGTGGCTCTGGGAGAAGCAGGACTATCTAAGGTCAAGGGAGCATCGGCCGCAAATCCTGACAGGGGGAGAAGCAATGCTACGATGATTCCAAAAACTCTCATGGTTACCTCAAAGTGAAATATGCAGCTGGTTGTAAAGAGACCAGCCATCAGCATCGACTTTATTTCCCGAAATCGTGCGGCTGTTTTCAAACTCCAGGCGGTATTCAAGTCTCGCTAGAGGGAAAATCAAAAATCCGGCCCTGAGTTTTAAAATGTCTGTAGACGCCGTTTTGATATTGTCCTTATAAATCTGACCTGTGAAAAGAAGATGGTATCCCCTTGCAAGTTTTTGCATTGTCTCAGAATACAAATACATACCTGTTGTGGCTTCGCTGGTGGTCGGTGTGTTTTTAGCAAAGCCTGTTTCAAACAAGAGAGCGGCTCCATTTGTAAAACCCCGCCTTGTATGAAAACCGAGACGCTCATTTTTAACGTAACTATTGTTGGAGACTAAGAGCGATGTTCCGACCCGAAAATCTTTTTGCAACTCGTAGTCAAAGAGAGTTGAGAAACCCTTTTGTCGTAAGTCAGAAGCTTGATAAAGATTTCCGAAAAATAAATCTCCTGAGAGTTCCCAAGTGGGCTGAACGTAATGAGCGATCACGGAATGGGCCTGATCATTTTGACCTAAGCCCAGGGTGCTACGACTGACAGCTGTATGGTCGACAATTCGAATCCCGTAAACCTTGTCGAGCATCCCGACATAGAGCCAAAGATTTTTTGTGGCGTGCGCGCGGAAGTAATGTTCCCTTGAGATCCAGTTGCTGATCTTTTCATTTTTAGCTTGGCCCGACAGTCTAGCAGGTTCTGGTGCGTAACCATAAGAGGCGACAAAAGCATAGTCGGCTTTACGGTCAAGAAGAAAGGCCGCATTGACATCTGCTTGCATAAGGATGTAGCGGTCTTTCCCACTATTTCCGCCAGGGGAATTTCGAATCATGATCTCTCGGGCTTTAATTCCTGGTTTAAGCCACCACGGTCCCGGTTTTGAACCTAAAAATCCCGAGGAGTTTCCTAGCTGATCATCGGTGCGATTTCCTGCGAAAGCCCGTCCAGCAATTTCGGCTGACCAAAGGGCGCGTCCATAATCATTGATGGGACCATTTCCATGACCATTAAAGTGGCAGGTCAAGCACGACGTGTATCCATAACCGATGAACTCTGGGTATCCATATGCAAAATAGGGAAGTAAACTCAAGAGAATGAAAAACAACATTCGCATCGCCAAAGCCTAGCGTTCGAATAACGAAGCAGCAAGTTTTATCGTCGAGATTTTTAAAAAATCATGGACAGACAATAGGGCGTTGCGGAGAATAATAACTCTGATGTCTTAGGAGGAATGAGTGAAAGTTTTTATGTGCGTAACAATAGTTTTGGTAATTGGGGCTTGGGCAAATCAATCTCGTGCTTCAAGTGTTGCTATCGCAGCAGTGCTGAACCCGGCTGGTGATTTTGTTGCGAAGACGGAGCAGGTAACAGGATCTGCCTATAAAACTGCAAAGGGTGTCGCAGCTGAGAATATCGTCGTTGACCTAAGGAATCTTAAGACGGGCATCGAATTGAGGGACAAACATACCAAAGAGCATTTAGAGGTCGGCAAATATCCTACTGCAAAATTAATCAAAGCTACGGGTGAAAATGGCAAAGGCTCAGCTGATTTCGAAATTCGAGGCACTAAAGTTCACTCCAACGGTGACTACAAGATCGTAGGATCTAATATTGAAGCGACTTTCAAGATTCATCTCCCTGATGTTAAAATTGCAAACATTAGCTATCATGGACTTGGTGTTGAGGACGACGTGACGGTGACAGCGATTGTTCCGCTTTTAGATAAACCTCCTGGTGGTGCAGCACCTGCAGCCAAAGTTGCCCCTAAGAAAAAATAGGAAATTCATGGAAAGGGTTTTCTTTCTTTTACTGGTCAGCTCGTTATTTGGATGTGTCCAAGCTCAAAACTCATCGTCACAGGACGCTGACCTTTATGCTGTAAAACCCACAGGGAGTGCCGCGTTCTCCGCGGCACAAAGTATTTTTTCCCAAAGTTGTACCCCTTGCCATTCCTTCAATGGAATGTCTGAGACGGATCTCATTGCCTCAGGTCGCGTTCATCCTGGGGATGCTGAAAATTCTACCATCTACAATCGCTTGAGGGGCAGCACTGGCCCAGGAACGAAAGATATGCCGCAGACGGGAACCATCTCTGCAGCTGATGTCGAAGCGATTAAAACCTGGATCAACCAAATCACTCCCTAAGAGCCTGCTTGAAAAGGGGCCATCTCCTTCGTTGCCTTCGAGCTGATGATCTGCGTAACAAGTTAATTTCGCATTCAAATTAGGTGCACATTGGCGCGAATTCAAGGTACTATCCGCTCACTGTGACTGATGGCATGAGTCCTCCATTTTTGAGCCCTGTTCGTCTTGTTGTTGGCATTGGAGCTTCGGCCGGTGGCCTTGAAGCTTTACGATCATTTTTTTCTGCGACCAAAGAAACTCAGCATATTGCCTACATTGTTATTCAACACACTGATATTTCTGGTCAGAGTTTAGCTCTTGATGTGATTGGGCATTTAAGTTCGATGCCGGTTGTGGAAATAGCCGACGGCCTTCCCTTGAAAGGCGGCACTGTTTTTGTGGCTCCTCCGCATATGTTGATCTCGCTTTCGAAAGGAATTTTTCATCTCGAACTTGCCGCTGATAGGTCGCAAAGACTGGCGACAATTGATTGGTGTTTTCGCTCCTTGGCACAAGATCAACAGCAACATTCCGTTGGAGTTGTGCTTTCAGGAGAGGGGCTCGATGGAACTCTCGGGCTCAAAGCTATTAGTGAGGCTGGCGGGATGACGATGGCTCAAGCTCCAGAGTCGGCGCAATACTTAGCGATGCCACAGAGCGGAATTTCAAGTGGCATTGTCGACCACGTTCTTCGTCCAGATGAAATGCCTGCTGAACTTTCGAGCTACGAAAAATACGTGACTCGCATGCTGGATGAGGCGTCGCTGTCTAGCTTGCGTGAAGAGGTGGGCGCAGCTCTCACTGGGATTTGTGAAATCCTTCAAAAGGTGACTCATCATGACTTCAAACATTACAAAACTAGCACTCTCGTACGGCGGATCCAGAGGAGGATGCAAGTTTTGCAGCTTAACTCGGTGGCCTCTTACGTCGAGCGGTTGAGCAGTCATCCTGATGAAGTTGAAGCGCTTTTTAAGGAACTGCTCATTAACGTCACTAATTTTTTTAGAGATCCTGAGGCTTTTTTAAATCTTAAAGATGTGATTAAAACAGCACTAGAAAAAAAGCCCCCTCACGAGAGGTTTAGAATTTGGATAGCCGGCTGTTCGACGGGCGAGGAAGCTTACAGCATCGGTATTTTGGTTAAAGAGGCATTAGCGGAACTCTCTCTTTCTGTAGAAGTTCAGATCATCGCAACCGACATTGATGAAACCGCGCTGAACGTAGCACGCAAGGGGGATTACCCCATGTCTATTGCCGAAAATATTTCACCGGAACGGTTGAGTCGATTTTTTGTAAGAAGGGGAGGTCGCTATCACGTCGTTAAGGAGCTGCGCGAGCTCTGTCTATTTTCATCCCACAATCTCATCAATGATCCTCCGTTTTCTCAACTGGATTTGATTTCGTGCCGAAATGTTTTGATTTATCTAGGCCCGCATTTGCAAAAAAAACTGATTCCTGTTTTCCACTATGCTCTTAAGCCGTCCGGGTATTTGTTTTTAGGGACCAGTGAGACATTGAGTGCCCACAAGGAGCTTTTTCGAACCGTTAGTGCCAAGTACAGAATCGCACAGCGAAAGGCTACGTCGATACGAGCTCAGGCGAGTTTTTCTGGAACCATGGGGACGTCCTACGCGGCTCACTTCCAGGACGCGGCCCATGGTCACGAATCTGATTTGCATTTAGTTGCTCAGCGAATTGTGCTTGATGAATTTTCTCCAAAATATGCCATCGTGAATGAAGATTTTCAGGTCATGTCTGTTTCTGCCGGAATCCACCTGTACTTCGAACCTTCTGAGGGCACGTTTCAAAACCACATTGTAAAACTAATCAAGCCTAGTCTTCGGGTGGCGCTCCGAAGTGCGCTCACACAAGCTCGTAAGCTCAAACGAAAAATTGATAATGACTCCACAACTCTTAAGGTCGACGAGTCTCTCAAGCGGATCGGGATCACGGTACAGCCAATGCCACAGTTAGGAGAGGATTCTAGTTTATTCATGGTGGTTTTTCGAGATCTCGGACCGATCGCATTTTCTGATGAACAAACGACGTCAGAAACCTCTTCGGTTGCAAATCATGCCGTTGTTGAGCAGCTTGAGCGTGAACTTCTTGCTGTGAGGAGTGATCTCGATAAAACGGTGCAAGATCTTGAGGCTTCTAACGAGGAGCTTAAGTCCTCTAATGAAGAACTTCTTTCGATGAACGAGGAGTTGCAGTCTGCAAACGAGGAGCTTGAGGCTGCTAAAGAAGAAGTTCAGACCAGTAACGAAACGCTCCAAAGAAACAATAACGACTTAGAAAACCTTTTAGCCAGCACTCAAATTGCAACCCTCTTTCTCGACGACAACTTATGCATTCGCAGTTTTACGCCTGCAGCGACTGACATTTACAGAGTGGTTAACCGCGATATTGGTCGATCGATTTACGATTTCGCTTGTCATGCAGTAGCTATGCCTCGCTATGGAGCTCCTTCGGAATATCCCGTGGATCGGCCGACCGAGGTTGAAGTTCAGATTGATGATGGAAGAGTTTTTTTGAGGCGTATTGTCCCGTACAAAAACCAAGATGGATCTCGCGAGGGGATCGTCGTGAACTTTATTGATGTGACTCTCATAAGACGATCTGAAGGGATGTTCCAGAACTTGGCAAACACTCTTCCTGCGATGGCCTGGACGGCTGATGCGCGAGGCGAAGTTAATTTTTTTAATAAAGAGTGGTACGCTTACACAGGACTATCTCCACTAGAGACTTTTAATTCGGGATGGCTCAACGCCATTCATCCAAAAGATTTGCCCAGCTTACTTTCATCTTGGAAAAACTCAGTGCAGACAGGCCAGTTTTTTGAAATCGAGTGTCGGGTAAAAGGCAAAGTTCAAAATGATTACCGGTGGTTTCTTTTCCGAGCACAGGCGCAGGCAGGAAAGACTGGAGAAATTTTAAGCTGGTGTGGCACTTGTGTTGATATTGAAAATCAGAAAATCGTGCAGACTCAAGCTTGGGAAAGCGAAAAGAAATTTCGTCAGTTGGCGAACTCGCTTCCTCAGATTGTGTGGACGGCTTCTCCCGATGGCTACCTGGACTACTACAACGAGCGCTGGTACGAATTTACTGGATTTGAGCGCAATCGTGGAGGCGACGAAAGCTGGGAGCCCATATTGCATCCAGACGACGTCCAAAGATGTCACGACACCTGGGACGCCTCCATCAAATCAGGCCAGCCTTACGAGATCGAGTACCGATTTAAAGATCGTACTCATGGAGGTTATCGGTGGTTCTTAGGGCGTGCAGTGCCTGCTTACAACGAAGCCGGTGAAATTGTTAAATGGTATGGATCGTGTACCGATGTTCAAAAGCAAAAGGCGTTGGAAGAAGCAAAGTACGAGAGTGAGCTTCGGTTTCGTTTTATGGCCGATAGCACTCCCGTCATGATATGGCTTGCTGGCCCTGACAAACGCATCAATTGGTTCAATCGAGAGTGGCTGAAGTTTACGGGAAGATCTTTAGAGGCTGAAATCGGTGGGGGTTGGTCGGAGGGTATTCATCCGGATGACTTAGAGATTTGTGTTAAGACCTTCTCACTGAGCTTTGAATCGCGTTCTGAATTTTATCTTGAATATCGACGCCGTGATCATACTGGGAAATATCGATGGCTCGCTGCCAATGGAGTTCCCAGACTGACTCCCAATGGAACCTTCGAGGGATACATCGGTGTCTGCGCCGATATCCACGAACTCAAAGAGGCACGTGTCGCGGCCGAGGCGGCGAGCGAAGCAAAAACTCTTTTCCTCGCAAACATGAGTCACGAAATTAGAACACCCTTGGCGGCGATCTTGGGTTTCAGCGATCTTCTCTCCGAAATGTTTGAAACTGAAGAGCATGCGAGAAGGTACGTTGATCGAATTTCTAGGAATGCGAAACAGCTCTCGCATCTGATCGACGAAATTTTAGATCTTTCTAAGATTGAGGCAAGGCGTTTAGATGTAGACAACACTCTAGTTAATATACGTGGAGTGGTTGATGACGTTTTTGCTGCTGTGGGAATGCATGCTAAAGAAAAAAATCTTGAATTTAAAGAGACTTGGGTTGGAGAAGTCCCTGAACAAATCTTTACGGATCCCTATCGCCTTCGTCAGATTCTGATCAACGTGGTTGGCAATGCGGTCAAGTTCACCGACGAGGGTGCGGTTCATGTTGAACTTCATGTCTTTGAGGAAAATAATGATCAGAAGCTCCGCGTTCGAGTGATGGACACGGGTATTGGGCTTGATCAGGAACAAAGACAGAGAATCTTTTCGCCGTTCATTCAGGCCGATAATTCCATAACGAGAAAATATGGAGGGACTGGATTGGGGTTGATTCTTTCTCGGGAGCTCGCTCGGTTGCTTGGCGGAGATCTTGTTCTTGAGTCTAGCGAGCCAGGACGTGGCAGCGTATTTGTACTTACCGTCTGCCTGAACAGGAAGGATTTAGACCTGGATGCTTCCAGCGAATCCTCCCTTTCTCTTTCGGCGCCAATGCCCTTAGGTCAGCGGAAGATTCTTATTGTTGACGATTCTCCAGATAATCAAGCAGTGATTGGTCTTTTTCTTTCCAAGGCGGGAGCCATCTGCGAAACGGCCAACGACGGTGAAGAGGGAATTAAGCTGGCCCTTTCTAAGGAGTTCGACCTTATTTTAATGGACTTGCAAATGCCTCGAATGGACGGTTATCAAGCCGTACGTATTCTTAAAGAGCTTGGATATAAAAAGCCAATTGTCGCACTCACGGCCCACGCCCTTAAGGCCGAGAAAACCCGCTGTTTACAAGCCGGGTTCAATGAATACCTTACGAAACCCATCGACAGAAATCTTTTGATTAGAACTATCGCTAGGCTTGACTGAAGAAAATGTTAACAAACCTAGAAACCAAATCAGTTTGGTTTGGAAAAAATGGCGAAGGTTGTCACCATTTTGTGTTGCCCTCTGCCTCTTGTTTAGTCATAACATGGAATGAATGCGCGGGAGGTTTGACATGAGATTTGGTAAGTATTGGACGTTTGCACTGCTGGCTTTGCCTCTCAGTTTCACTTATGCAGCAGGACCTTCAGATATCCACGGAACTGTGAAGGTGGCGCCTGCTCTTGAAAAAAAAGTGACGCCTAATGCGGTTCTTTACGTGGTAGCTCGGGCTGCGGGAGCAAAAGGCGGTCCTCCAGTTGCTGTGGTAAGAATGGCAAGCCCTCATTTTCCAGCGGACTTTGAAATTGGTCCGCAGAATATGATGATGGGGCCTGGAGAGTTTAAAGGGCCTTTTGATTTGACCGTCAAACTTTCAAAATCAGGTGACGTCATGACATCACCTGGAGATCTTCTTGGAACCACAGAAGATAAAAAACCAACGCTTGCTGGTGCGAAAAATGTCAAACTTGTTCTTAGTACCGAAGCTCCCTAAAACGTAGCAATTTTAAAGTTGATAAGAAGAGACTCGATCCACGCAACAATGATCATAAGGACGAGTCCTCCCAGGATGCACATGAGTGTAGTGACTGCGAGTTTTCGTGTCAGAGCTTTATCATGGGTCAATTGGTGAGCGAGGGGAAGGTTTACAAACGCACTGGAAATAGATGTCAGGACGGTCGCTAAGCCTGCGATCGCAGCGGTAGTCTTGCCAGCCGAAGCAAGTTTTGCGGCAGCAGCGGTCGTGCTAGCGCTGCTGACCCATCCTCCTAAAAAACTCACAGAGAGAAGTCCAAACGAACCAAAGTATCTTTGTGCCAGTGTTCCCGTCGCTTGAAGAATTACAAATAATAATCCGAATTTGAGAACACGACGGAGCGAAACCGGGGAAGCTAATTGTAAAGGAGGTGTCGGGGACACTCCTTGTTCTTGATTACGGCGAGCTCGCCAAACAAAAAATGCAGCCATCGTCGCCATTCCAAGAAGTGGAGCAAGAGCCATCGGGATGGCGTCAGGGGCAAAAATACCTAAAAGCACCAGATTTCTGACAAACATTGAAATCGTCGTCATGAGCAAAATCGGCAAGGCGTGACTCAAAACGCCGACGCCTGGAACTGTAAGAGCCCTTGCAATTTCTGCGACTGCCGCGGAACTATTAACAGCGCCACCTAAAAGGGCGCTGTAGTACAGACCCTTGGTGCTATAGGCTTTGAGTAAAATGTAGTTCACAAAACTGATTCCAGCTAAAACGATAATGGTAATCCATGCCTCTTTGGGATTGAGGAGATCCCATGGGTCGACGAATCGATCAGGAAGAATGGGATAAATGACAAACGTTAAAAGTCCTAGAACAACGGCGCTGCGAATTTCTTCCAGCTTCAACCCGTGAGCAAATGCCGCCAGTTCAGACTTCCAAGCCAATAAAAGGGTCATGAGGATAGCGGCAGCAACTGGCGTAAAAACGTGATCAAGTCCAACGAGATTCCCAAGGCTGAAGGTAACTAGCAAGGCCACCGACGTCGTAATCTCGAGGGAACGGTTCACAAGCATGGATCTGGTGTTCATATAGATCGTGATGCAGAGAACTCCTACGAATCCTGCTACCGCAAATTGCGAACCTATCAGTTGGCACAAAAATCCAAGGAGAGCCGTAAGAGAAAAGGTACGCACACCCACGTCTTTAGAAGCAAATTCTCGTTCTAAACCAACGAGAAGCCCAACGCCGATGGCGAGTAGAATTTTAATTGATATGTCATTTTGTGGGAACGGTAAAACTTGTGGCATAGATCCTTTATGCCATAATATCTCAGACATTATTTTTTGTAAAATCACCGGACAATGGTGGTAAGACTAAAGGCTTTGCTGAGTTTAGGGTAAATCCTCAGAGACCTTGTTACAAAGAGATGGGGTCCAGAAAAATCCATTTTCAGAATTGTTGGGGACCTGCATAGTTCCATTGTAACCATACTTTGGATCCCTAAGGAAATTGAGAATAAAGAACCTTTCAAGCCGTTCGGCCACTCCGTAGAGGTAGGACATTCTAAAGCTCATTGCGATTCTCGGAGCTAGCCCTTCGGTCACGAGTCGCACATCTCCGTAGTAGTTTTTGCGGATCATAGGCATGCCATGGCTTGGCCCGTGAGGTCCAACCTCTGGCAGTTTTTTTGCGTTGGCATCTGGAACGTAAGTGTAGAACTCACCTTGCAGAATCGGTTTTGTATCCTGAGTCTTTATGACTCTTATCACTCCGTCAGCATAACCATAGGGAGGACCATATCTTGTGATCTCTGATCGGCAAATGGCATATATAAACGAATCGCCTGGAGACTTAAACGTTTGGCTTTTAATATCGGTATTTGGAGCTTTAAAGTCATCAGCCTCAAAAATTGAATTTTCAACTACCAAAATCTTTGGAGCTGCAGGAGAGCTACTACTTGCATCGATCGTTACGGGCGCTGGAGCAACATCGTGGCACTTGTCACGAGTGATGTAGTAGCCATCGCCTTTTTTAATGATTCTTCTGAATACTGAGTTTTCTTCGCCGCAAAGTTTGGGATCTTTTGATGCAAATATTTTTCCTTCGTAACCATCTCCGTTACCTCTAACAGAGCCACTTTGTGATTCTGAATTGCCTAGGTTTGCGAGAACTGAATTCGAGGGTGATCCTGACGAGACTTCTGGCGTCGTAGTGTTTGATTGGCCGCAATTCTGAAAGGCAATAAGCCCGAAGACAATGGCTGGCAAGCAAGCAAAAACTAAAGACTTTTTCATCAAACGATCCCCCAGATATTAGTCTGCCAAAGTATGTGAGAAAGGTCCCATAGTTTGCTTAGAGATTCTCAAAATAAATCGTCTCAGATTGATATCTAGGGCGCTGGACTAAAAAATGGAGCGACACTAGTTATATAGTCGTAAAATGATAAACTTGTACGGGTTGCGCCTTCGTACAAAAGTTTCCATTGAGTCTCCTGGTACGAGTAGTGGCTCTGCCGCATGAGATAGAGAAACCCAGAAAAAACCAAAATACTTCCATCACTATTGTCCAGGTATTTGGAGACTTGGGATTACTGGCACAGGCTTCGCACTTCTCCAAGACTGATGAGAAATCCACAGAGAAATACTAGGCTAACTGCCTATGTAACAGCGGCACTGTTCATGATATTGACACTTATTTCCCCGGGTTTAATGGGAGCGATAAGTTGTGGCCGGGTTTTCCCGATGTCTGTGAGAATTATTAGCTATAATGTTGCGGGTCTTCCTAAAGAAATTACTTGGAGACGTCACCTTTATGGAGAAAGGTTTCAAAATATTGCTGATAAGCTTAACCAGCGACAATTAGATCGCCCTGATGTCATTGGTTTACAGGAGGTCTTCACTAGCGAAGCAAAGGGACTGCTAAATGCTCTTAACTATAGGTTCCGAAAAGACGGCCCCGCCCCTATTTCCATTTCGAGTATCTTTGATAGTGGACTTGCTATTTTGAGCGATCATCCATTGTCTATGTTAGGAGTGATCCGGTTTAATGGTGATTGCGCGGGCACTGATTGTTTTGCCGGTAAAGGCGCGATGGCAGTGCGAGTTGAACCTCAAGATGGTAGGCCGCCGTTTGTAGTTGTCAATACTCACCTCAATGCTCAGCATGAGAATGAATCAGTCCGCATCGGGCAAGTGGATCAAATTTTTACCTGGCTCGGAGGACTTGGCCTTAATCACGAAATGGTTTACTTCATCGGAGATCTGAACTTTAGACCGACCTACATGAGTTATGCAGAATTTATGAAGCAAGCTGGAGAAAAACATTTGAATTTTATCGATGCGGGCAAAGTCGCTAAAGAAAATCCTCAGGTTTCGATAAGAGCTGAAGGCCGAGCAAAGCTTGATGATATTTTTGATCACAATCATGACAGGCAATTTTTTGCCACCAACAACGCACAATACGACGTAAAACCTAGAGAGGTGCGCCGGAGTCTCGCCGACGATTTTTCTGGTCTTAGCCTTTCAGATCATTGGGCTTACGAAGTTGATTACATCGTAACTCCAAAAGGAGATTTATGAAGTCAAAAATTAAGCATCTTATTTTTGTTCTGGTTTTAGGATATCAAAGGAGCGGGATCTGTGCGGAACCGATCCCTACAAAAGGTGATAGATATAAAGTAGACCAAAATTTACAGATCCCAACTCTTAGCTGTGAGCTTCGCATAGGATCTATAATTGAAATCATTGACGCCGTTGAAGGTGTTGAAATCGTCCAGATCGTCAAAGCAAGTGAGGATTCCTCGCCCCACGCAGAGGCTTGTGTCGCGGGTGCTATTTTTAGCCTTGATGAAGCAAGTTTTCGTAAGACAGCGCCTGGATTTTTCGAATCCATCAAAAGTTTATTTGGGAACTAAGACGTTATTTAAAAATGGTTCGAGGCGGTCTGCTTCTGTCAATCTTCCAAGGGTTGCAATGTAACCATCGGGGCGAATGAGATAGTATGCATCTTCTATAAATCCTGCTTTAGCGAATCCAAGGTTCCAAGAAAAGTTAAGAGTTAAAATGTTCCACTTTTTGCATGTGTTTGTGATTTCAAGGGAACTCTTTCCATAAATGTGAAGTTGCCATGTCAGGCCGTCAAGGAGTTTAAAGTTGGTAGAAGGTAAATAGGGGAGCCTGTCTCCAGCCCGTATTTTGCCAAGACGCCCTTGGCTCATTGAGCTTTGATGGTACTGAATTCCAATTTGTGAAACGGTCTGAAAAAAAAGTCTTCGAGGAAGTTTCATTTTTAGGATGGCTGGCAAAATCCGAGGAACGATGTTGGTGCGAATCCATTCTCCTGCAGGGGTTTGATTAGTAACAAACGTAAACGCGCGATCGGTTGTGGCGACGAGTTTTTCTGCGAAGGCTTTTCTTTCTTTTTGATAGGTATCGAGAACTTCTTTTTTCAGTTCAGATTTGATCACGCCAGCCAGTTTCCAGGCGAGGTTGATCGCATCTCCAATGCCTGTATTCATTCCTTGCCCTCCGACAGGGCTATGGATATGGGCGGCATCACCAAGGAGGAACACGGAGCCTTTTCGGAAATGCTCTGCAAGACGATGGTGAACATGATAGGTCGAGAACCAGTTTACGTTTTCAACGCTGAGGTTGAGCCTTTGCATGGTCTGATTGCTGACATCCTCCCACGTAACTTTTTTTTGACTGTCTTTGGGGATTACAGTTCCAATGAATCGAGCTTGATGATCGCCCTTGAGAGGAAACACTCCAAGAAAATCGGATCCATCAAACGCGAGGTGCAGCTCCCCATTGATCAGAGGCCCTTTGACTTTAACATCCGCCACGTAAAACAGTTGCTCGTAAGTCGCGCCGCTAAATCCGACGTTGAGCCCTTCTCTAACTTTGGAGTGAGCGCCATCACAACCGGCAATGTACGTAAATGAGAACTCCTCTTCCTGGCCATCGGGGTTTCTGATAATCGCCGTCACATGCGGGCCATCGTCCTTAAAACTTCTGAGTTGGGTGTTTCGTTCAACGGCAATTCCCATTTTTTTGAGTTCATGAACTAAAAATGCCTCGTGCTCATCCTGTGGATAGATGAGCATGTAGGGAAATTCGCTGAGCCCTTCGCCGATGTCGCCAAGAGAGGCATGACCGCGCTTTTTGCCGCTAGCCCATAGGTTGATGGCTTTAAACTTGACGCCATTTTTAACTACTGGATCGGATATCCCCATCTGCTGATAGAACTCAAGAGTCCTTGCGTGCATAACTATGGCTCTTGAGGTTGTGCCTGGGCCTGGGGTTTGGTCGATGATTCTAAATTTCACACCTTGACGGTGGAGTGAAAGTGCAAGGACGAGACCAGTAGGACCGGCTCCCACAATCAGTACCGGCGTTTTTTGCATGATCCCTCCTCGCATTCTATTTTTTGATGTCGACCTCAATCTCAAAGTTATTTTGAGAATAGTCGGTGGCCATGTAGTGATTCGTGTAAGGCGAGTAGGTAATCACTTTGAGCCGGTGCTGCCTTGGGTAAAACTGCATGACGCGAAGGTAGCCATCGCCGCCGTCAATGTGTCCATCGCCGCCTTTTTCGGAATAATATTGATAATTGGAGACAATTTGATGAACCTCATTTCCATAGATACCTGTCGACTTCAAGTAACCAGCGCCGTCGTCAAGGACGTGGCCACTGAGCACAAAAAGCACATTCGGGTGTTTAGAGACAAGGTCAGTCCATAATTCTTCACCATCAAGAGCGTTGCCACTTTTTCCCAACCCGTAGTTATGGGGATTCCAGCTTGGTTCTTGGGCCGGGTCTTTGTAATCAACGCGGCGATTGTAAGGGTCAAGGTAGCAATGAGTTGCAATGATGACTTTACGATCACGGAATTTTTCAATTACAGAGTTTGCCCATGTGACGACTTCTCTGCGAGGGCCAAACTCAAGCATGAGCACGAGCCATTTTACGCCGCCAGCATCAAAGAGGTGAAAGTTATTTTCATAGTGATCAGGCTCGTAAACTCCACCGAATGTAGGCAGTGACGAAAATTCAGAGACTTTGAAATGCTCATTAAACAGAGCTGTGTCGCGCACGGCAGAGTTTCCTGGGAGATCATGATTGCCAACCGTGAGTGAGTAGGGGATCTTGCCATGGATTGTAGAAAATCCCTTCTTGGCATTTTCCCACTCCCTTTGTGTATCATTATCTGTGATGTCTCCAAGCTGTAGCACAAATTTTAAACTCAGATGGTCTTGATTATCTAAAATCCACTGGGTCTGTTTCATCCAGACCTCGGGGTTTTTGTCTATGACGACTTGAGTGTCCGGGATAACAACAATGCTAAATGCATCGCTTTCCTTGGAAAGCTCGTCGATTTTTAGGGGTGGATTTGCACAGCTACTGAATATCGTCAAAAAAAGAAAAAATAGTGTTTTCATGGCGCCGTCAAAAAGTCCGCAATTTCATTGGAGTGATACCAGTATGCACCAACGATCGCCCAAAAATGACTGGCATTGAGAGTAAAGACTTTTTGAGTTTTTAAATATCCAATGAGATCCTTCTGGAGGTGAGTGGGGACGAGAGTGTCTTTAAGAGCGAGAACCTGAAGGATGGATTTGTTAGCCGTGGCACTTGCTTGAATTGTTTCAATAGAGTCCCATTCTCGCAGCGCCTCTTTAACATGAGCCTGATACTCATCAAGGTCTTTTATGCCGAGCTTTTCTATACGCTTTTTCTTAACATCAACGAGCTCAGATTGACTGGACTCTGTAATCACCGCTGAAAAAGGAGCTCCGGTAACAATGAGAGCCGCTTTGTCGATAGTTGCGACTCGGTTGATTAAAGAGAGCGAATACAGACCTCCTAGCGAAGCTCCGAGCATTCTGTAAGGCTGAGGGTAGGATTTTGAAACTAAATCGAAAGCGCGGCGAACTCGTTCGAAATGCCTGCGATGACGGGCGAAGTCTTCGTCGTGATCTTCGTCCCCAGTCCACTTTTCAAAGGCCAATGCCGTCCAACCGCGGGTACAAATTTTTTCGGCATACCTACGATCGAGGGTGTTGGAGCCTCCCGTCGGTGGAAGGATGAATACGGTCCCATGGGAAGTCGCGGGTTCGTAGGCCAACCATCTTACAGAAAAATCACTTCCATCTTGAGCCGTCTTTGTCTCTTGTGTGCAGTGCTTTGTTTGGGCCATAGTCATCTCCACAATTACCGTTGCTAAAATAAAAATAAGATGGCGCACGGAACCTCCACTTAATCATTCACTTAAAATATCGTTGGAGTGTCAAGAGCTGTTCGAAATGTTTTTTCCTCGACAAAGACCACCTGTGATGATCGACTCCTTTTCAAAATCAAACAAGGAGCTTTTATGAATTCCTATCGACGTCTTTCAAAAGATAACGCTGCAGTACTTATGGTAGATCATCAGGCGGGGCTTCTTTCTCTTGTTCAAGATTTTTCCCCTGATGAATTTACTAACAACGTACTGGCGTTAGCGGACATCGCACAGTTTTTTCGTCTTCCCACGGTTTTGACGACAAGTTTTGAAAAAGGTCCTAATGGCCCTATCATGCCTGAATTACGACAAAGACTTCCTGAATCGCCGCTGATTGCAAGACCAGGACAAATCAACGCATGGGACAACGAGGACTTCGTTGCGGCAGTTAAAAAAACAGGGCGTCAGCAATTGATCCTTGCCGGCGTTGTCACCGAAGTCTGTGTAGGATTTCTTGCGTTGTCGGCGGTTGAGGCTGGGTACGACGTTTTTGTTGTTACAGATGCGTCAGGCACATTTAACCAAACAACGCGAAATGCAGCGTGGAGCCGAATGGAGAAGGCCGGTGTGCAAATGATGAATTGGTTTGGAGTTGCGTGTGAGTTGCACCGCGACTGGCGCAACGATGTTGAGGGGCTTGGGAGACTCCTGTCAAACCACCTGCCTGCTTATAAAAACTTGATGACGAGCTACGCAGCTAAGGCTTAAAAACCGATTGCGATTGCAATCCCAAAAATAATGAAAAGGGCACTCGCGACGCGATGAACGAGTGTCATCGGAATTTTCTCTGTGAAGGTATGTCCAAAAAAAACAGCAAGTCCGTCAGCTCCGAGCATTCCTAATGTTGTTCCGGCCGTAACAACGATCGGAGCTGCGTACTTGGCTCCTAAAGCGACAGTTGCAAGCTGGGTTTTGTCTCCCATTTCAGCAAAGAAAAAAGCGACCGTGGTCGTTAAAAACGGTCCCCATCTTTGCTGTTCTTTGAATCCTTCATCTTTGTCAGGAATGAGTATCCAAAGCCCAAACGCTACGAACGTTGCGGCTAGCACCCATTTTAAAATCTCCGGAGAAATATACTCAGTGATGAGAGAGCCCAGAAAACTTGCTACGAAATGATTTAAAAGCGTTGCGACAAGAATCCCAATGAGAATTGGGATTGGCTTACGAAACTTCGCCGCGAGAACGAGAGCCAAAAGCTGGGTCTTGTCCCCCATCTCGCTTACGAAAACTAGGAGAAATGAATTTCCGAGAGACTCTAAAATCACCTAGGGATGATATTCCTTAATGACAGAATCTACAATAGGACAACCCTTAAATTCACCTTGTTCCTTGTTGTAGTGGATTTGCAAAAGGTATCGGCCCTCCGAACACTGCCAAATTTGAAACGACTGCCCCGGACTTACGAATGCAGACTCAAACTGACAACCCTTGCCTGAATGAGGCAAATTGAATTGCGGCTCCATGCAGTCTCCGCCACTCGAGATATCTCCTCCAGCAAACGCACTCAGAGTCGACAAAAATATGGCTACCATTGTCAGCGTCGATTTTAAATTGAACATCGTACCCTCCTTTATTGATTGTTACGAACACCCTCGTTTTAGGAGGTTGTGTTTGTCCGCGCAACATGATTGTTATTAATAAATAACCAATCTATATATTTTAAATACATATTTTAGAAAGGTCGGAAACGTGTCTATCTTTGAATTTGAGTCGTACAAAGACTACCTAAAGGCCGTCGTCAGAGATAACAAAGAGATCTGGGGATACCAAGCGAAATTGGCCCAGGCCATGGACTGTCAGACCTCTTATCTTTCGCAAGTCTTGCGTGCTAAACCGCACTTAACTTCAGACCACATTGCAAAGCTCGCAAAGCACCTCACTTTGGATGAAGACGAGACTCACTATTTACTAATGCTTTTAGAGCTAGAAAAAGCGGGCTCTCAAGAGCTACGTCAACATCTGAGCTTGCGCCTGCAAGAAATGCGACGGGTCCAAGAGGATCTTAGTCGGAAATTCAAAGCTGAAGTTCTTGCAAATCACGAGAGCCAAAGCTGCTATTACTCCGCTTGGTATTATGCCGCCATTCATATTCTTGTTGGAACAGGGAGTTTTTCAACCCCCGCAGCGCTTGCCCGTAGGCTTTATCTGCCGACGGTTCTCGTGGAAACTGTTCTTGGGCAACTCGAGTCAATGGAAATTCTAAAAAAAGATGGGGCCCGTTGGACAAACACTAAAAAAATAATTCATCTGCCGAAAGATTCACACTTATCGGTGATGAACCATTCGCAGTGGAGAAATCGTGCGATTGCAGATGCACAAATACGACAGCAGGGTTCTCTTCACTATACTTCAGTGCAGTCTATTGCAAAACAAGATGTTCACAAGTTCCGGAGTCTTGTGACAGATGCGATTGAGCAAACACGAACTCTCGTCAAAAAGTCAGATCCCGAAGAAGCCGTATGTTTTAACTGCGACTTCTTCGGGGTGTAACGCTTAACGGGCTCGACGGATTTTGAGTCTTTCCATAGGCTTTGCGCGCATCACTTTGAGTGGACGAACGAGTTCTAACTTCTTGGCAGGAAGCAGTCGTGGTGGAGCTTTTACGATCTCAGGGAGTGGCGTTGCGTGGGAGGCCACAATTTTAATTCTGTTCTCAGAAATCCCTTTTGTATCGGCAGTTCCGTTTCTCATCATATCGATAAACTGATCTGCTCCCTCTTTTTTCACTTTCATCTTGTCAGGATCCTGGACGCCCTCAAAAAATGTGATTTCTAAATCTGGGAGTTTGGTTTTCATTGCAGGAACCCAGTCTCTCGTGATGAATTTACTCATCGTGCCTGAGCCGCCATAGATGTAGGCTTTGAGAGAAGGGCGATCCTTGACTTGTCTTAGGATTTCTAAAATTTCAGCTGGTTGCTCATCCCAGTAAAAAGATTTTAGTGCGCAGAACTTTTTTACGTTGGGATCTAAGAAATCTCGCTTCGTGACCGAAGTTATGAGCCCTACGTAGTCAAAGGCTTCAGCGCCTCTACCGACACGTTCTGCAGAAACTTTATTTACGATTTTTGAAAGCTCAGACTCTAGGCCAATAGTTCCAGCGCCGACGAAGGTAACTTTCGCAGTGTCTGGAGTGCTTCTTAATTCAGATTCAAAGTCTCGAAGGACTTTTTTTACGGCTTCTGGATTTTTCTCAGCCACTTTTGCAAATGTCTCAGTAGGCCCAAGCAGGTTTACAAGGTTGCGGCCAGAAAGCGACTCAACGACTTCTTTTTTTGTAAGAACGGTCTTTCGTTCTTTCTGAAGCATGTCGACCATTTTTTTACGAGCTTCTTTGTAAAGCTCACGAAAGTTCGTGGTGTGGAGTTGCAGCTCCACTTTGTCAAGGGCCCATCGATCCGTAGATTTGTATTCGAAATGGTGACCGTCCTGCTTCATAAGAATCAAATTGTTGTAATCGGGAACTTCTTGTTTTTTTCCGTTGGTCTCAACTGTCCGAGTTGCAAAACCTTGGATAGACCATCCGTCGGCACCCATCCCCATTTTCTTGAGATCCTCAAGACGATGGCTTTCGTTATCGATGTCTGACATAGCTGCTTTTTTTGCGGCGGGGTCAGTTATCTTTTGGGCCTCAGAAATTCGAGCCTGCAGTTTTGCCTCTAGGTCTTGAAATCCTTTTTGCGTTGGCAGCTCTAGAACACGGTTCACTCCAGGAGCGACTGGGCCACTAATAACAATAGTGCCATCGCTTTTGATGGTAACGTCAGAGCGTCCTTCTAAATCTGCGTAAGAGCTATCCGCGTGAATGGCAACAAATCGGTGACCTGTAACTGGGTTAACATAGGTCTCCACAACAGGTGCTGCGCCTACAGGGACGTGCCCTCCAACAATTATCGAGTCGCTGTTTTGAGTGAGGGATTTGAGAATTTCTTCAGAGGGAAGAGGAGGAATTGATTTCACTGCGGCGCTGGTTTTTCCGTAGGTGTCGGGTTGGTCAGGGTAAGAATGGCTTTGGGGATCGGTGACAATTTGATTAAGTTGGTAGTCCCAACTAGCATCATTGCGTTTGATATAATTGTTTTTTAAGAGCGAGTCTGCAATCTTTGCTTTCTCATCGAGGCTGTGAGAGCCGAAAAACGTATTGATCTCATTTGCAATTCCGCCAAGCTCATCGACGTTGTATTTTCTGTAGCTTTTAATCCACTCATCTTGCCAAGTTTTGGAGTGATTGTCGCGCCAGTTTCCTTGATCAGGAATGATTCCGAAATTTTCAACAGAGTACATACCAGAATGATCCAGATAAACATCTTGGTCACCAACACGCGCTTTTCGAATAAAGGATGCGGCCTCCATGTATCTCCATCCATCTCCGGCGGGATGTGAGGAGGATTCGGGGGAGTAGAAAAGTAAAAACTGTTTAGCCATTTGGCTTTTAGTAACGATTTTTTGAGCTTCTAGCTTTTTAATATCTATCTGATTTTTCTCGTTCAAAAAGTCGGCTGGATTTTGTCCTGTCTTTCGAACAATTTTCTCAAGCCAGAAGTTTTGAACTTTGTTTTCTAAACCGTATCGCTCGGCCCACCATGAGAGCATAGATTCTAGAAGTTTTGGATCCGCATTTTTGGTTTTACACCAGTCTTGAAAATCAGGAATGAGGCCCATTTGAAGGGCTGGCACCATGGTGGTAAATCCAATCCCGTTGATATCGTGGTTGCCCACAATTCCAAAAACTTGGTTTGGATATTTTTGCTCAAGTTTCAAAATGACGTCCATGATGGCTGCGCCGTCAGGACCTCGGCGAATGATGTCGCCTAAAAAATAAAACTTTGAACCGACATCGGTGATCTCAACGTCAAGAATGAGTCCTTTAGAGTCTCGCGTGACTTTTAAAAACCCGCGGTCTTCCAGCGTCTGAATGTGCTGCCACATTCCTTCAGTGTCTGGGACCAGATGGACATCGCCTGGGGCTGCAAAGGCTTGTACCGAAAAGACTAAGATTAAAAGGCGTAATGCTGCTGAAACCATGGACTGTCCTTTTTGAAAGATTTGTCTCATGGTTGAAATTAATTCATCGCGTTAAAGTCTTCCAGGATCTTTTCCTTAAAAAAGTACAGTTTCTTTTAGTTATGCTAAAATAAACCGAAAAAGGACTTTGTATGCGCCATCTTCTCGAATATACGAATTATAAGACCTATCTCTTGGATGCGATTCGGGAGCTCGGAAAACAAAAAAAGGGGGTTCGAAGCCGTTTGGCCGAGGGCATGTCCTGTCGCCCAGGTTACGTCACTCAGGTCCTTGAGGGGGATGCGGATTTGAGCCCCGATCAGGCTCATCTTGCGAGTCTTTTTCTAGGCCACACCGACGAGGAGACCGAGTATTTCCTCCTCCTTGTTTTGCGATCGAGAGCCGCGACGCCGGGTCTTCGTCATCATCTTGATAAACAGATTGGGCATCACCGGACTCAGTACCTAAACCTTAAGGAACGGCTGAAGGTGGATAAAAAAATCGCAACTGCCGATGAAACCATCTTCTATAGCAATTGGATTTATATTGCAGTTCTTTCGATCATTTCGATTCCCGGCCTAGAGACGAAGGAAGCCATTGCGGAGCGATTGCACTTGCCGTTAAAGCGCGCGTCTGAAGTTCTCGAAAAGCTGCAGTCTCTAGGGCTGATCACTCAAAAGGCGGGACGTTACGTGTATGGGGAGGCCCGCACTCACTTAGCCAAAGACTCTGCAATGGTTGCCAAGCACCATCTGAACTGGCGTCTGCAAGGCATGCAGGCTATTGAGCGCCAGCTCGACAGTGATTTTCACTACTCGTCAGTGGTTACGATTTCAGAAAAAGACTGCGATGCGGTCAAGTCTCTTTTGATTGAGCTTATAGAAAAGGCTGCGGGAGTGATTTCCCCCTCTAAGGAAGAAAAGCTCTGCAGCCTATGTATTGATTTTTTTGAAATCTAGTTTTCGATCAATCGCTGTGACATTTGGATTGAAAATACTTGGCTGGACTCGGCCGCATTTAAGACACCTGAAAGCGAGGACATAAAAGTGACAATGCTTCCGTTGGGTGAAGGAATGAAAGCGCGGATCTTTGTGTTTTTATCTTTAAAAAGAGAGAACGCTTTTTCTGCGGTATCAATTTCGGCTGAAGTTCGAATGATTCCTAAAATGAAAACTTGATGGAGGTCTTGCTCAGCAGTTTGCGCTGCATTGATGGCCTGCTCCAGTTGGAAATTGAATTTTGAGCCCCCGGCGTTGCTTAGGGAAGCGAACAGAAGGATCGGTAGTAAGAATTTAGTCATAAAAAACTCCTTGGAATCGGTGGATTTCTATAACAAACAAATGAATTTTCCTTAAGAATTAATAATAAAGCTAGATGGCGAGGGAAAAAAATATAAGCTTGAGACAAGGAGGGTCTTCATGAAGTGCATTTTTGAACTCGTGACTCTGCTTCTTCTATCCCACACTGCATTTGGAGATGGTCAAAAAATTTGGCCCGAAGAGCCTGGAGTTTGGAATCTGGTCTCTGTACAGTGTGCAGGGACCTCCGGCATGGTAAAGCCGTTAGAACAATCCATCCTTGCATTTGATAAAGTGAGCTACAGTTTGAGCTCGGCTGATTGCCAAGATTGGTGTAATGAATTTCGAATTCGGCAGTCGAGCTTTGAAGGGCTTTTTTATAACAACAGCGCGTGGAGTGGCGGAGTCCGAAAGGATGCAGAGACGGGGTATGTGCTTTATGGCGATACCGGCCAGAGTGTTACGAACTGTGTTCCGACGAGCAAGTGTCCTTACACATCTCCCAAAAAACTGCTGAGCTGGAATGAGCGTCAAGTGACGCTTTCTGGTTCTTCGAGCAGTTGTGATTCTAATGGTCCATTTCCCTATGACTCGTCTATTCTGATCTATGAACGTGTTCAGTTGGTCAAGGGGCATCGGAGGAGTGCCGTACTTTACTTACGCCAGACAAAGTAACTGTAAAGACTTGGAACGTATTCGGTGCGAAGGAGTAGACGGCTTTCTGGCTGATAGATGCATCCGTGTAGTTGAGCCACGCGGTAAACTCTATCCCAACTTCGGCCTGGGAGAGATCCCGAAGCGCGGGATAGTCGGTTTTGAGAACCTGCACGACCCTAGGAATGTCGGGAATAGTGCAAACTTGCGCCTTCACTGGAAGGACGCCTACACGAATAGAACATAGACTCCAAAAAATTTTCATGGGAACTCCTTTTTGATGGGACCCATGTAATGAATCTAAGGCGTTTCGTGCAATATATAATTTATCAACGAGAAACTAGATAATTTCTCTTAAAGAAACTAAAAGGAGTGATGGAAATCTTCAAATATTCAGACCTGCGGTCTTCTCTTGTCGAAATTTCAGCGCAAGCCGAGCGCGGCTGGCGCTCTGATTGGGCGGCTCATAGTCATCCGTCAGTATATTGATATATACTTGAATTTACTTAGTATTTTTGTAATTGCGACAATTTATATTTTGTCGTATAATGGTCAGATATGTCGGAAAAATGGGAAAAACTATCACTCGCTAAAATGCAAGAAGCTCTACAGTCTCTAGACAGACGGCTGCCTCGGGCTATCGACCTGATTATAGGAGGTGGTGGAGCGATGCTTTTGGCTCATCAATTTCCGCTTGCCACGAGTGATATCGATGCCGTTCCACGCGGCATGAGCATTCACGAACTAGATGTTTTTGTGAAACAAGTTTCCATGGAACTGGGTCTTCCTGGAGATTGGTTAAACCCCTACTTTTCAACATTTGCCCACACGCTCCCATCTGACTATAAAAATCGATTGATTGAAGTTTTTAAAGGACTGAATATCACAGCCCTAGCGCTCGGACTGGAAGACCTTTTGGTTATGAAGTGCTTTGCTCATAGGCAAAAAGATGTGGGCCATTCAAAACGATTGTTGCAACTTGGAGCAGACGTAGAATTCGTTAGAAAGCACATCGAGTCTCTCGACGACCGCGGTATCCCTGGTTGCGACCAAGCGTTGGATTTTCTCGATGATCTTATGGATCAGGTGTGAAAATACCGGTGACCATTCCACAGCTTGAGGATTTAGAGCGCGTGTACGAAAGGTTTCACTTGTCTATGAGCGCAGACGACTTGATCGAGCCTACGGAGCTGGTCGACTTTTTACCTTGGACAAGATTTGATGCAAGGCTTGCCGAGATTGCGGTGACATATCTTGCGATATTCTGGAAACGCATTGACCCTATGGTTTTGAATGAGAAAAACTTGAGGGCTCCTTGGCCGGGAGTTTTGGCTGTCTTACTTGAACATGCTGAGATCTATAAAAAAGTTTCCTCTCAGAGGTTAGGTTCGGCAAACTTGGATATAGAAAAATTCGTTTGCTGGAAAAGGCTCGTTGAGCACCAAATCAAACCCGTCGCAGGTGAACAGTTTTTCATTGGGCATTCGGCTCTTGGGAGCCAGCGCATGCAGCAAGAAGCCACCCTATCAGCTGAACCCTACGAAACATGGGGTTACTTAGGGCGGGATATTTTAATTAATAAATTTTCAAATAAGACGCTCACGCTTATTTCAAAAAAGAAAAGAGCGCGCCTCTTGAGAAATATTTTACAACAAAATAAGCAAGTCACCGTGGCTCAATACCGGCAGGAATTAAACCACCTGGTAAGTCAACGACAGGCGGAACGAGATCTCCGAGAGAGTGAGTTGTTAAAACCGCGACGGCACACTCGCGGGCGATTTTATGTTGTTAAGTAGATAGATTACCCACTGCCGTAGCTTTTCGACAGTACGTCAAGCCCATCTGGCTTATTATCCGCGGTCAGTCGATGCTAGGAAAAGGATAGAAATCGGGACTTCGATCTAGCCTAGAGGTTAGGTGTCTCTATAGCTTTAGCTTAAATTTCAGGGCAAGATAACAAGTGAAGGTGGTGAACTATGCTCCGTTTCATGACGTTATTGGTTTTGGTACTAGCTGGAGAAACCGCTTTTTCTGCAGGCAATACAGTGTGCATAGCCGCAGCTAATGAGCACCTCGACAGTTACGGTTTTAAACTTGCAGCTGATGGAAGGCCCTTTAGGTTTGATGACAATGGTAAAATCGCAATTTCTCCTAAGGAAAAAAACGTAACTAGATTCACTTTGGGTCATGCTGAAACCTTAAATGTGAAGGTTCGACTCCCCAAGGATTTAAATGCAATGCCTTGGGTTCTTGTTCCCGTAGAAAAGTCAGTGGTGGTCACGCGAGATGATCAAGGCCGCCTTACGAGTATTACAACCAAGTTAGCTCCAGATTCAAAGTTTTCTTTCGATGCTCGTATCAAAGAAATATCTTACCCAGCGACAATCCAATCACTGGAAAGCAATTTCACATATGACGACAAAGGGAACTGCTCGTTTAACCAATATCTCGGCACCGAAATTCAGGCGCCGGGAAAGCCATCGGAGAAAAAAGTTTATTACGACAAAACTTTGTGCGACAAGGTTATGCCACTCATTGAGAAATTGGGCTCACGAAAATCAAACGTCTGC
This sequence comes from Pseudobdellovibrionaceae bacterium, assembly GCA_044229295.1. GTDB lineage: Bacteria > Bdellovibrionota > Bdellovibrionia > Bdellovibrionales > Bdellovibrionaceae > JBGATJ01. Next base: position 10,449 of record JBGATJ010000009.1, on the reverse strand, counting down.
CTTCAGCTGATGACCGATGCCCACATTGCCTTTATCGAAAGAAATAAGCAACTGGCGACAGAAAAAAAATCAATGAAAGAGTTTCACCCGTTTGGAATAGCCGCGGATGAGCGCTCTTATCCAACAACCTTCAACGTTGCTGCTGCCGTACAGTCGTGTCTGTTAGGAATACCCCATGCTGGAGATACAAATCCAGACCCACAGGGTGTAAACCTTGAGGCTCCGACGAGTCCGGTCCAATAACCATTCGCCGAAATCGTCACTGAAAAATCGGACAAAGAACAATTTGCAGCGTCCAGTTCTTTCGAATCAATTTTAGATCATCTGAGTCGCCTCATTTGACGGCATTGAAATTGCTAACTTATCTCTTTTATCCGTTCGCTTTTAGTGTGGAGGTTATCGTGAAACTGAACGTATCATCTAAAATTGTAGTTTGCGCTGCCATCGTTATGGCAGGGTCCCTAGCATCGGCCTATAATAATCCTTGGTGCCTTTTTAAGATCAAAGGTCCATTCAAGGTTGGAAAAATGGTATTGCCTGAAGATACGGTAGATTTGACGTTTGGCCCCGATGATGAAGATGACGAAGTTTTCAGAATTTCCTTTGGTACCAGAAACACATCGTTAGACGCGAAAGCTGAAAAAGAAGGACCCTATACATACTCTTTGCGGCAGGGGCAAGTGAGAGAGTGGGGCGAGCGGGTCACAGACAAAATTAGAGGTACCGTTATAAAATTCGATGCGGCAAACAGCCGGTTCTTTGTTGATGGCGTTCAACACCCAATGAAGATTAGTGATCTTTCTAGAAAAGACTGCCTGGAGGGCCCGCGATAACGATAGATGGATTTTGTGGCTGCATATTTGGAGCGGATACGACCATAGTATGATACTCTCCATTTTCGCCCGCCAAATCAATTCCGCTGTCTTTGCTTAACGTCCTAAGTTCTCGAAGAAGATTTTGATCGATGATTCGTCCGTTCCATTCAGCGGGAATGGAAGGATGGCTAATAAAATTAATGCGAGCTTGAATACCTCTAGACAGAAGCTGATCCATGACCCAGTTGCGTTCCTTTTGCCATAGCGGTTGGAAAATCGCCAGGTCAGACCGCTTGCAACAACCCACAATCCAGTTGTCACAGCCGTCGACGTAATTTATGTCGCCATTAATTACGGTCGTCACATGGAGATTTGACTTAATCCATTTCAACTTTTTGATATAAGTTTCTTTGTATGGCTCATGAACTTCTAGAAAATGAATTCTTAGTCCAAGACGTTTTGCCTGCTCTTCTATTTCAGACTGAGGATGCGCACGAAACTCCGAATTGCCAACTGGAACAAAAGTAACAAGACCCACAATGTTGAAATTCTGCTCTTGGGCGATATGAAGAGCCAAACAACTGTCTTTTCCACCGGTCCATAAAACGACTGCATTTTCTTTCGGAGTCATGTCCATGCTAGGCAATTCTTAATATGATCAATAAGAAGGGGAAGCTTACTTCGCATCCTTAACCGGTCGAAAGGGGAGCATTCAATAAGCGGTTTTTTTTCAGAATAAACATGATATCCGATGTCTTTGCCGCCATTGAGCAGATGCTTTTCGTAAAGAAGACGAAATTTTTGGCTTGATTCATCTTTGCCCCAAACCAAGATCTCACGAAGCAGAAATCCACCTAATTTACCATGATCGGCGAGTTCTTGGGAGTGAAACATACAATTTCCTTTTCGTATTTAACGCTGCAATCAAGCATTCAAGGCCCAATCAAGGACTCATCAGATTTAGCAAATCGCTAATGTGATGTAAATGAAGAAGGTTTTTTTTCATAAGACTGATCTGATATTGTGGTAAAAAGCCTATTCTTTTTCAAGGATTTAGTGGCTCATCAAAAAACCTGTCTACAAATTCAACATTTTTTCCCCAAAAAAAGGCGATGGCATGGCTTGCAAGGTAGGTTAGGACGCAAGATGAAATCAATCATTCTTTCGCTATCAATGGCGACTATTATTTTGATGCCAGGACTAGCTTCAGCATATGCACAAGTTTCCCCCCAGCAAGCTGCACAGTTGCTCCAAGGTTTTTATATTTCGGGATCAACGGCAAAGCGATTGGCCGTAGAATCACTTCAAAGAGGCGTTCAACGTGGCTTCGTAGCTGAGTTGGATTTAGATTAACGGAAGTTGTATTATTTCAAATGTCATGCGGTGGATAAGCCGGCTGACGGCCCATCGAGGGCCTCTCAGCCGTCGATCCTGCAGATACCATCGTCGCAAGACTCCTCAACAAAATGATCGGTGTATGAAACCAGGACTCCAAATTTTCGGAGTGGGCCAAAATTCAAGTTCCGCAGCGAAGCGAGGACTGTCCGAAGCATTTTGGCCCACTCCGGAAATTTGGTGATGCCAGTACGACTCGAACGTACGACCTGCTGCTTAGAAGGCAGCTGCTCTATCCAACTGAGCTATGGCACCCCTTTATGACTGTTCTGAATCTATCACCCAAAACGAGATTTTCTGTCAATACAAACGAGAGTGGGAGCTGATTTTCCTGCGCTTTCGAGAACTTGACTGGATGCGTAGGTTGCCTTGTGAATCTGGCCATTTTCCTAGTGGGCCCCCGGGACCTTAGTCGTGATTTTGATTTTCTGCAAAGATTAGGCCTTGGTCATCTTCCCAGACACGGTATTCTTAAAAGAGGTGGGCGAGGTCCGCCAAGTAAATACATTAGGATGATTGAGGAGATTTCAGGATGAAAGATCTTTTGAAAAACCTGAAAACAAGCCTGAAGGGCTTCTACGGTTTTAGTAAAATTCTGGCCATAACCGTGGCCTGCCATGGGTTGGTTTGGGAGCCACTGGCGATGGCTTTGCCGCCTCAATCAGAATCAGCAAGTGAGAAGGCTGCACAAACGGAGTTCTTCAATCTCGTTAAGAAAAAAGATCTGACTTACGGAGAGCTCTTCGCGAAAATGAAAGATTCTCTCACTCCAGAACAGATCGCGGGGATGGAAGGGTTTATCGCCCAAAATAAAAACACAAAAGTCGGTGAAATTGAGGTTGTTCGCGGCACCGGTCCCGATGGAAATCCAACTGTTAAAATTATTTGGAAAAATCATGAAAATGTGACCGCCATCATCGAGCCCGTTGGGACTGAGCAGGTCGCTTTAAAGATCAACGGAATTCCGTTTTCTGAAAAAGAGTTGGTGGAATACGATCCCATGCAGAGAAAAATGAATCGCATGTACAAAGATGACATCACCGGCGGCGGCATGTCTAAAAAGCGCGATCCAAGCTCCGTGATCAATCCATTTTCTGTAGATCCTTCGGCTTTTAAAAAACAAACAGCAAAAACAAAAATTCAGTATATGAACGCTGCTCGGCAACTCGTTATCAGCATGGAAAGCTGGGACAAGATGCGCACAAAAAATTTCAGCAAGCATAAAGTTAAAAAGAAAAGAAAGACGGCAAGTGCTGAGCCTTTCTTTACAGAGCTCTTTCCCAATGCGTTTGCAGCAAGAGCTGATTTAGCTCCAGTTGAGGATTCTAACCAACCTTGTGAGACAAGAGTTCCACCAGATCCAAGTGAGAAATGCGTTTTTGCCGGTTACTTTGATACCTACAGTGTAAGGCCGGCTGAAGGAGATTATAGCTGCGCTGGTTCGACGGTGGATAATTACAAAGAAGGTTGCGAGGATAACAAAGTTCGTTGTTCTGCCGACTTATTTGGCTTTGATGAATCAGGCAAAGAGCATTGTGCGTCTCTAGGAGGACGTCACTACAATGATGCGACGACAGCGTCCTGCGATGTTGCCGCTCCTCTTGAAGATGAAGGTTCATTCAATAAAATTTATCACAGTGTTAAAGGCGCAGGAGCTCCGGACGACTTGCCAGTTCGCCAGCAATTCCTCAATGAGCTCTTGCAAAAACACAAAAATGTTTTAGCCGTTTGTTATCCAGGAGCCGATGTCAACGATCCTGAGGCGCTCACTTCAATTCCTAAAGAACAGTTGGGCGGTTACCTAAACACCTGCCCCGATCAACGGGCTGCTTGTGAAACGATTCGTCGTAGGGGTGCCGTACTTGCTGGATTGGCTGGTGAAATTAACAAATCTGGAGCGGGTGGTCCTACTGGTGGTTGTCAGCCAAATGATTTTGAGGCTTGCAAAGCAAAGAGCACTCCAGAAAATCCTATGACATGTTTGCCTGATCCCACAGGACGCTGCCAGTGTGTTCCTGCGCCGGCGTGTTCAGCGGAATTTGTGGCAACTTGTACTGGAGGCCAAAAATGTGCTGAAGGGCCACCTCCTGTCTGCGCGTGCCCGCAGTATCAAAAGCTCAACAAAGAAGGCCGTTGCGAGGACGAATGCAAAACGTGCAGTGTCTCTTGTACAACGGCGGCCTTGATCGGAATCGGCGCTTTACTCGCAGGATTTTTTATTTGCAAACTTCTCCTGTGTAAAGGCGGAAAGCATAAAAAAGGCGGCGGTAAAAAAGGTGGCGGAGGCACGAAGCCTACCGGCAAAGGAAAAGAAAACACGCCTGATCCAGGAACTGGAGACCGGCCTGGTGCGATTTAAGAAAAACAAAATTAGCCAAGAGGGCGAAGCCTATGCGTAATCAGTTTTTAATTATTTTTGGATTATTTGCGATGTTGGGATCGGTGATTTCTTGCAATCCCGTGACGTTTGCAACCAAGGAAACTTCGACTGACGATCCTTGTTCTGACAACAAGTGTGTGGTGACTCCTCAGCAAACTTTCTCTTGGCTAGAAGGCACTTGGAGCATGTGTAATAAACCGTGTGGTGGTGGTTTACAAACTCGATCCATAAGCTGTATCGATATTTCTGGAGCTCCTGTCCCTGACAACAATTGTACAGTCCCAAAGCCTAACGGTGTTATGGATTGTAACCTCTTTGCTTGTACGACTCTTCCGCACTGGAACGTGAGTGATTGGTCGAATTGTAATAAAGCATGCGGAGGAGGCCAACAAACTCGCAATGTTCTTTGTCAGGATGCTCAAGGGACGACAGTACCGGATGGCTCCTGCTCAGAGGCAAAACCTGCTGTCTTTCAAGTTTGTAATACCCAGGTCTGCCCTGCAGGGTATTTTTGGCAGATCGGAGATTGGGGCGCTTGCACAGTTTCTTGCGGCGGCGGAACGCAAACTCGTAGTGTGGTTTGTGCTCAGCTGAGCGGCGCTCCAGGAACGGATGCTGATTGCGCAAGCCAGGGTCAAAAACCAATTACCAATCGCGAATGTCACACGCAATCCTGTGATTTCACCTACACGTGGGTTGTCGGAGATTGGGGCACGTGTTCTAAAGCTTGCGACACGGGCCTTAGCCAACGTTCAATCCAGTGTAAGCGCGACGATGGCGTGTTTGTAGATCTTAACTTCTGCCCAGGCAACAAACCTGCAGAATTTCAAAACTGCAACACACAAGTTTGTCCTGCAAACACCGTCACGGTGACTGACACGTTCACGGTTCCTGTGGGCGCTACGCAATTGGATGTCCTGTTAGTTGTTGATGATTCAGGTTCCATGTCTGCAGATAACAATAAGTTAGCAAGTCGTCTACAAGGTTTCGTCAATGAGCTTCAAGCGCAGAATATCGATTGGCGCATGTGCATGACGACCACTGATATTCATTACTACGCAGGGGCTTTGATCATTTGGTCTGGCATTGGTTCCAACATCTTAACTCGAAATGCTCCGAACATTTCACAGTCGATCACTGATACCATCACCGCAGTCAACGGAGGCGGACAAGATGCGTTTAGAAATGACGAACGTGGAATTTATGCCATGAATTTAGCAGTACAAAAAGATGCAAAACGACCAACTCCATGCTTCCGTCCTTCAGCGGCTCAAACAGTGATTTTGATTTCAGACGAAGATGAACGCAGTGTTGCTGGACAAAGCAGTCGAAGTTCTGCTCAGTACAAACCGCTTGAGCCTCTTGACTATCCGAATAGTTTCATTGACACGATCCATGTTACGTACGGAAATGGCAAAAAATTCACAGTGAATTCAATAATTGTGAATGACAGTAAGTGTGAGGCCGAGCAAGATGCTCAAGGCTCGCCAAGTTTTCAGGGAACTCTTTACCGCGAGCTTGCAATGACTACGGGGGGACATGTTGGTAGCATTTGTGACAGCGATTATTCAAACAATCTCCGTTACGCAAAGGAAAAGATTGTGAACTCGATGGAATATCGAGATTTGACATGTACTCCTGTCGGAAGTCCAATCATAGAATCTGTGGTGCCAACAGTTGCGGGCCTACAGTTTAGTGTTGAAGGCACACGCCTTCGATTTAGTCCGCTGATTCCTGAGGGAACGACGGTCAAATACAATTACAAGTGCTTAAAGTGAACGAGGTAAAGTCATGAGTGAAGAGAAGTCCATTAACGTCAAACTGGTTGCAATATCCGTGGCCCTGTCTCTTGTGATTGGAGCTGCGCTGTTTTACTCTAGCCTCGCATTTGATAACCCTGTCAACACCAGTGCCATCAACCGCGCGGAATGGTGGGGCAATCAGCTCATCAGTCAAAAATTCATCTTTCCGGCAGATGCTGCCAATGATGAAGCCAATCGGGGCCTTGCATCCACGACCGGCACTTCTGCTCCGACAACGCAACAACAGCGGTTGTCGGGCGAAGTAGGTCGAGATCCATGGGGATTTCCCTTTAAGTACAAGGTTGTCGTTCACGACGAGAGAGCTCATCTTGTGGTTTGGTCAGAAGGCGAAAACCAAGTTAATAAAAAAACGGATGACGATCTTAAAAGATTAGTTCGTGGTGTTATTGAACCAAAACGCAATGTTAGAGATTTAGTTTTAGTTTTACCTCTAGAAAAAACGACCTTGTAGTTACAAAAGATCGGCCGCCTTAGAAACTCTCAAGAGTTGAGGAGGGGCCTTATCAAGAACTCGCTCAAGCGTCAGCGAGATCGCCTCATCAGGTTGCTCAAGAGCTAGTTTTTTTAAGTTCTCCAAACAATAGCTCTGAATCGATGAAGCTGGGGATGGTTTTCCTAAGACGCAGTTTTCAAGCTGGACGCTAAACTCCCTTGCTACCTCAAGGTCGGCACGTGAGGCTTTCATAAGGCCGCTGGTTGCTAAAATCAGTTCTGTCGGCCGGTAGGCATTTCCGTGCACGTCATTTTTGGCTGCCGTCTGATATTCAGCGAAGGTCGGTATTTTAGAAGAGTAGCTTTGCAGTTTCTCCTGAACGGTTTCTTCGTTTTGCATCTTGGGGATTTTTATTTGAGAGGTCTTACGATTCAACGGCTTGACGATAGAGACCGAGCGAACTTCTGTAGGACGCAGGATCACTTTATTTTCGGGGTTGGCCGGCAAATAAAAATAGATCAATCCAAGAACTAAAAGACCAAAAATAATAACGACACTACTGGTTTTCAATGATTTTTACCTCACTAGACATATCGGGAGGTGGAGCATTTCCGGAATTGAATTGCTCGAGAGCCCGGGGATCAATTCGATTCAATGATTCGCTCATCTCATAGGTGGCAACTTGTCGCTCTTCTTCGGAGCAATCCTTGCAGCTGACGAAAGCTTTGCTAAAAAGAGCCCCCACGCCGTAAGCTTCCCACATCCGCCCATCACACGCAGGAGAATTTGCAAGGTCATGGCCCTGGGGACAGCGGACGTGGACGTGTCCACACTGGGTTGTCATCAACGCGCCTTCGTCACGGGTTTGTTGATAGCGAGTAAGGCTTGAGCGGGCGATACCGCCAGTACAATCTGAGTGGCGACCCTCGTGCACGAGGGTTCCAAGGCGGCTTACAGAAAGATTCAACCCTTGAGTGCGGGCTGTGTTGTATCCTGGATAAAGACTGATGTAGCCAACTCGAGGATCCTCGAAAGTTAACCACTGATCAACGCCATTCACCGAGTAGTTGCCTCTATAAACATCCTGAAAGTTTTCAAGGTAGGTGAAAAAGTACCCGGTGCCGATGTTACTAGCAACAAAATACCCTTGCCCACTTGTGGACTGGGCGGCATCGGTTTCGGAAACGAAGTGGACTCGTTGATTCAAATAGTTTTGCAGACCAAGTGGACCAGGTCCGAAAACCTGCTCCCAAAACTGGGGCACTTCTGAGAAATGATCCAGGCTAAATCCGTTAATAGTGCCGACGTCTTGGCAAAGGTGTGTGGCGGTTTCAGGCTTCATGTCTTCGCCATTGATCACCTGAAGTGGGTAAGAGGTCACGGGTTGCCAATACGGTGTGGTTTGAGCTGCTTGGGTTTCTTGCCATGCCATTTGGCAAACATTGAGTGGACCTTTTTGAGGATTTTTAGGCCGAGTGTTTGGCAACGAGCCCGGGCGATATCCATAAGGGCTTGGCTGAATGTCTGAGGGAGAAGGGGGCTTTGAGCAACCTGCTAAAAGGAGCGCAAATAAAACACCCAAGCCCGCTACTTGCTTCATCCTGATCATGGATGAAGCGATAGTGTCTTAGGTCAGGAAAGTCAAAAGCCTTTGGACTTAGTGTGATTTTTCCATTGGCTTTTGTAGATTTGGTCTCATTTGGGAGTGTAGGTCACCTTGACTTCAGTGCCAATCGGAGGAGCTAATGCGAAGATCACCTTGTCTCCACTGAGTTCGTAATTCACTTTATTCTCCGCAGGAATAAATGTGAGATGGACACTTCCTTCTTTTGGAGTTTGCGAGAGCTGAAATGTGGATACCGACTTGTGGATGTGCTGACTGATTTGTTTGAGCATCACTGTGTAATCATCATCGCAAATACTGCCTAAGGTGCCGCCAGTCAGTGAGCTGAAATCTGCAACAGCAGTCCCATAAGTGGCGCCGCCCTGACCTCCACCAATGATAGTTGCAAACTGACTGTGTTGCGATTTGTAACAGTTTGTATCTCCAGGTTTTATGATGATCCCATAGCCTTTGATATCCTTCTCAGGACCAAACGCTCGGCGAAATTCAGCAATGACCTCAGAGGGTTTGGTGGCATCTTTAGGGCGACGTTCCTTTTCGTCTTCGTCACTAATGACGAGAGCCACAAATGTTGATTGATCTCTAAAAAATCCTTGGTTTGTGGTGTTGCGTTTTTCGATAGCCATTCTGATCGCATTGAGTGGTTCTTCAACAGAAGAAGGGCAAGCGGTGTTATTTTTTTCGCAGGTAATGGTTTCTTGCCTGACCACTGTGTTTTTAAAAAGAGTCTCGGCATTAGGAGAGCTATCGGTAATATATTTATCGTGGTTGTCGGAGACTTCTATCAAGCTCCCTTGAAGACCGTAAGGGCCATGAGTGACGTCGGTTGTGGTAACGCCGATTTGCCAGTCAATATCAGAGAGCGCAGACGTAAAACTATCAAAGCGCTTTCCTAATTTCTTTTGGTCTTCGTACATGGAAGTTGAATTGTCTGAGACGATAAGAATATCGACTTTATTTTTAATGAGTTTTTGAGTGTAAACTTCCGTAACTGTATTTAAAGTGTCAGCACCCACTGGGTTCTCTTCTGGTTTTTGTGGAGTTGGCAGCGTTTCTTCTGGCGGAGTAACAGGAATTGCTTCCTGGACCTCCGGAATAATCGCAACCTCTTGCGGAGTGAGACTAAACTGTTTTTGATTTTCGCAGGCACAAAGCCCGAGCAAAACAATACAACCAACCACCCTATGACTGGTCATAAATACCCCCTATTTTTAACCCTAGAGTTGGAACCACCCACTCTTGAGATACATACACGCAAGTTTCATACCATCGTCGAGCACGACCTTAGATTTGTGACGCAGACATTGATGTTGTTAGATTAAGGAAGGTTTTTAATTTCCGGGTGAAATTGGAAAGTTCAAGAAAATGTCGATCCGATGACGGTGACGAACTTCACGACAATAACAAAAACGTAATTTTTCTGAGGAGTCTTAGATTTGTCGTTGAAATTCGCTGTGTTCACGAGGGTGAGCACCGTTTCTTGTCAAAAGAATCTGCGATTTATTAAGAACAAATTGGAGAATTTGCTTTTGGAATTCTCTTCCAACGTCGAGTCTTGGATTTAGTGTCGATGGAGTTTACGGGATCGAGCCGAGTACGGGAGATTTTCCAGCGCCGGAAACGAAGCCTCCCCCCTCCTCTTCCTAAAAATATAAAAAAATAGTCGTAGCTTCCGTCCGCCTGTGTGAGCTTGTGGAAATTTGTGGGCAACTTGTTGTCCACAAATTTCCATCAGCTTGCACGGCGCTCGATCGGAGAAAAAACTTTGCGTCAGAAACAAAAAACATTTGACCGGGTGTTTTTGTAATTTTGGAAATTGCAAGATGCCGGCAAGAACTTCCTCTGTAGCTATGGGTTTTTCAATGAGCCCGGCTGGTATCCAGCGCTCGCTAAGCCTTAAACCACGCTGGAGTCTTTTTTCTGAGAGCTTCATAGCGGGCAAATAAACGCAAAAATTTCGCAGCAAAAATCACGTGCTA
>JBGATJ010000081.1:0-20801 GCA_044229295.1 Pseudobdellovibrionaceae bacterium | reverse complement strand
ACTCCTCCGGGAAATCCTACTCCTACACCAACTCCTCCGGGAAATCCTACTCCTACACCAACTCCTCCGGGAAATCCTACTCCTACACCAACTCCTCCGAAGAATCCTACTCCTACGCCTACACCTCCGAAGAATCCTACTCCTACGCCTACACCTCCGAAGAATCCTACTCCTACGCCTACGCCTCCGAAGAATCCTACTCCTACGCCTACGCCTCCGAAGAATCCTACTCCTACGCCTACGCCTCCGAAGCCTACACCTACGCCTCCGGAAACTGGGCATGAAGGACCTATTCCAATAAAAAACATGTGTTCAAATCGAATGACACAGACTCTTGGAACTAATGTCAGCTCCGCAAAACACCTGCACACGATTGTTTCTGATCCGTGGAGCAACAAAGTGCTTTGCGAAATCAAAGACGGAGTCCGAGCTAAGGTCATCAATCAGAAGAAGATCGACCTGAGAGACTGTAACTTAGATGGCAAAGCCTACGCGATTTCTGTGATTGACCCTGACAGCAAACCGAAGAATCTTCTTCTCACAGGCATCCATGCTCAGCGCGGCCCTGTCTACATCGTCAGAAGACACAAGGACGACGATTGGATCGTGCTCAAAGATTTAGAAGCGCCGCCACGCCATTTCCCTAGTGACGATTGGAAAATTCACGCCCACGCTCTTCGCACGGGACTTTACATTCTGTTTGAAGCTAACCACGGAAAGAACAGCGGGAACGTGGATTACGACGAGGATTGCGATCGCAAGGCTTCACCTCTTGTTGTCAACATGACGCCAACGGGAGAAACCGATCATGGTCTCCAACTCAGCAATCCTCGCGATCCAGGTCGCTCGGTGATGTTCGACATCTTAGGTTGGAACGCGCGCCCAGCTCCGCACACGCCTTACCAAATCTCATGGATCGGCAATCCAAACTACATGTTCATCACTCTGCCTGATGCCAGGGGGCAGGTGCACGGGATCGACCAGTTGTTTGGCAATAACACCTACGGACCTGACCGTAAATTTGCAGACAATGGTTACGCCGCCCTTGCAAAATACGACAAAAACAAGGACGGATACATCGACGCCAAAGACCCAGTCTTTAAGCGCCTTCGCCTCTGGAGTGACCGCGATCGAAATGGAATCGCAACAGCCGATGAGCTCTACACGCTTGAGGACATGAAAGTGTTCAACCTTGACCTTACTTACGATCGTCGATTCTACGAGAGAGACCGCTACGGGAATGAGTCACGGCTCAAGTCGGTTGCGACGTTTACCGACGGAACCGAGCACTTGCTCTTTGACCTCTGGTTTGCTCTCCACTGATAAAACCTTGCATTGCGCTCATCTCTTCAAAGGATGAGCGCTCATCTTGCGAACCCATGAGGAGAAATCGTTATGCCTAAAAGTTTAATAGTTTTTTGGAGCGGTTTATTTCTTTTTGGTTCCTGCGAACTGTGGGCGAGCGAGCCTTACAGCGATTTGCAACTTCAGCAGCTTAACGTATGCGCTCAGTATTATGGCTGTATTAACGATCTGGGATTTCTCAAAACATTGACGGGAACCGATACGGGAATCCCTGGTTGTCTTACATCTCCTAATGGAAGCCTTGAATTTATCAACGAAGTAAAAATAAAACTCCAGGCCTGCCATGACGAAATTATTAACGTCTGTCCAGAAAAGCGATCCCAATTATTGCCTATCATCTCTGATAAAACCATTTTTTTAGGAGGGGCACCGCCTCTCAAATTTAGCTGGACCGATGAACGTAAAAGTTCTGTCATTGGGTCTCTACAAAGAAAGGTCTGCTCAGGAGCGATCTCGGAAAAATCTGTTCGTCAGATTGATAACCTACTTTTTTTCAATGCCACCTGCACTGGCACGCGCTATTTATCACACCTCACTCCTTTTAAAAACATCCCCGGAATTGAAAACGTTGACTCTGATAATGTCTGCCAGTACGCCCGCACGCCGTTGACGACATTGACAGTGACCGGCGATGGAAAACCTAAAGAAATCACTTCAAACTACATCACCTTCGGAGCCGACCCGCTTTTAGATTTATGGATCAAGCCCAATGGACTAGTCAGCCTTCTGGACGAGACGATCATTCATGAGTTTGTGCATTTCGAAGGTCGGGTGAATCCCGATTTCCTCAAATGGACGATCCAACTTCTGGGTCTACGTTATTTGGATTTATCTGAGAGGTACAAGGCCGCAAATAGTGTTTATATGGAGGATGTGAATCGTGAAGCCCGGCGTCTTGAAGGCCTTAAGGATCTCACCGACATTCAGCGTAAAGCGAAAATCGATGAGTACATCACTTTACGTAATCAGAAATTCATTGAATGGATCGAGGAAAATCAGGTTCTCACCCGCGCCATTGTAGCTTCACCCAATGTGGGAGTGGTGGGTGGACGAAGATATGCTATCAACGAGGTAGATTCCGATTGGCTTGTGACTTTTGAAAACGGCCATGCAAAAGTGGCTGAGAATAGCCCGTTTGTCGTACACGCCTGGTCGATGTGGAGTTATGACGAGTATATTGCTATGGCCCTGGCCATGTTTAGAGTTGATTCTTTAAGTGCATACCTTCACCTCTCGTCTGAAGAGAGGTCATGGATCAGATCCCACTGGGCTAAGGGTTACGAGTGATTAGTTCGCTGGAGCCGCAGGTGCGGCCAGACCTGGCTGAGCGTCCTATTTCGAGATCTGAAACCAATCTAACGTCATTGCAAACAAATCTTCTTCCGCAGACCCACGAACCACGTTGGTGGCTTCTTTAACAAAATCAAGGATCATCGTACGAATGGTATCTGCATCTTTTCTTGTGAGGGATACCGCCGTTGAAAAATGCAAATCCAAGGGCTGTTTGTCAATGATAGTATCTATCGCTTTGTCGCGCCAAATTCTGTGGAGCTGCGGTATTAAGGGAGACTCGCTCGGCAAGTGCCATTCCGTTTCTAGGGGCGAAAAGTGCTCCCCCTGCTGCAACACTAGGCCGTGCTCTGCTAAAAACTTAAGAATTTTTTGAATGCTGGTCTCGCTCGCAGTTAATGCCTTTGAGATATCTCGAACACTTCTCAATTTCGAAATTGTAACCGCAACATGGACCGCAGGATACAGCCAGTGACTGTAGTATTCAGGATACCAGCTCTGGAAAGTTTCCATTTGAGCCTTCGCTTTGACTTGTGAAGAAACTCAAATATAATTTATAATCTTTAAATTTAAAAATTTCATTCATTTTAAAATTTTATCAAGTAATTTTATATATTTAAATATTAAAATTTACTTTTAGTAAAATTTAATAAAGACACTTTACAACATCCATCTAGAAGATTCACAGCCTCCTAATGCATATTGTCAAAAACCAGTCCCTTCAAAGGAGAAAAAAATGGAATGTCCATTGCAATCACAGACCAACATGAAACGAGTGTTAGTCTCTATTTTCATCGCATTATCAACAGGCGCCAGTGCAGATACGGGCAGGCAATCCAGCCAGGCTATCGCCTCCCTATCGGCCGCCCAGAAATTAGAGCTGATTCAGGGTCGCACCGTTCCCGGGATCGACACCAACCAAATCGCAAGCACATTAAAAATGGCCGGAGGATTCTCTGGAGGCGGTGGAGAAATTCTGCCTACGGAATACGGCAGCGCTTGGGTTCAAGATGAAGCCGCTGCTAAGGCCTGTATTCTCATGGACCAAAACTACAACGACAACGAGTACAACACTCGACCTGAGGATCTAAAACGGGATCTGCAGTTGATTTTTAACAAATGGGTCAGGTACGTCAAAGATTTTCATCTCGATTACAATGGCCCCAAATTTCCTAAGGGCCTTGAGTTTCAAAGCTCATGCTCTTCAGATACAAATATCGTATTTATGTTTGGAGTTGAAAACCAAATCATAAACGCTCTCAGAACCAAATACGGTAACCCCGCCGCATTTGGTGAGAGGATCAGCTACGACCTTAACACCCAAACAGGCCAAGGCATTATCTGGGTGGCGAACTCTAAAAAATTGGACCTGCGAAAAGCCCCTAACCTCAACAACAGGAAAGTGTTCTTTCCCCTGATGCTCCATGAGCTAGGACGGGTTTTTGGGAACACTTACTACCCTGGGACCATTATGGATGCGAATATTGTGGCCAGATTAAAGGTCGCGGAAAAATATCCGGGATTTTTGAACGCGCTTTACAGTATCGATCATGAATACTCTCTCACGGGAAGCTCAAATACAACCGGGGCAAGAGAAAAACAGAATCCCTATGTGGTGGAAAAACTTCTCGGATCAAAGGCTAAGGAGATGCTCGCAGGTTCTAAACCAGAAGATATGATCATAGAATCCGTGGCAGATATTTCGCCAGGGGGAAGCTACCGTATTACTAATCCAGTAACGAAAAAGTCGCTCAAACTTTTGGTGTCTCTTGTCCTTATCCCTGGCGGAAATAACCCCCTGCCGATCGCTATTCGCCCGCCCGTTCCTCTATTTAAGAGAATCACAGTTAGAGGTGGGACACCTGAAGAGTACAATTATATTTTTACTCCAGAAACGTCTTCGGTAAATCTGTACTCTATTAAAAATGCAGATGGAAAAACCCTTCTTTTTGCAAATACACGTGGTGTGGATAAGTCTGCCGAATACTGCATTCGACTTCTCATTTACGATCCATTACATCAACAGGGAGGTAGCGCCTGCGGCGAACAATTTAAGAGTGCCCGAGATTTTCACCGATCCGGTGAGTTTTTCATCGACACAGACACCAATACGATTATTCCAATGTCTACCCACTAGAATTCAAAAAGATCCAGTTCATCCCTTGAACTGGATCTATTCCCCATATTGTCACACCCAATGAATTTTTTAACCTCTATCCTCGCGTAAAAGCTCGCTTATTGTTCTTCAGCAAGGAGCGTCTCTTGCAGCATTTTATAAGATGCGCGGAGGTCCACTAGTGCTAAGATTCGCTTTAAAACTCATCATCCTTACTCTCGCTCTTCATAGCGAGTATGTCTACCAACAGATGAGCTCAATGTCGGCTTTCAATTGGCGTCAGACAAATTCATAAGAAGTATGGGGTACGCCACGATTGCTCCTGACGATCAAAAGACAAACTATTTTGATAGCGCCATTATCAACTTTTTAAAGATTAAGGCAGCTCCAGTTCACAAGGTCGTTGTGAATTCTCCCGAAGAGTTTGAAAGCCTCAGAGAAGACTTCTTGCGTACAGATGCCACTCTAAGATCAGACGCAAAAAACCTGTTAGAGGCGAACTTCCCAGAACAGCTTGTTCTGGTTTCGGGAAATGCAAAGACAACGGCCTATATCAACGCGATCAAACAAGGTATCAAAGACCTTTACGCAAAATCAAAAACATACACACAGCTGCAATCAACCATCTCACTAATGGTCGGCCCCAAGTGGTCAAAATTGATCTCAGCTCAGGCAAAAAATTACAACCCCTTTGACACTCTTTGGAACCTGCCTGTTCCACAGTCTTTTGTCGAAAGCCAACTTCAGCAACTGGGTGCGCCTGAAAAAATTCTCGCTGTTGACGCTTTCGCCATGACAGTGCGAGACCCCATTTTGGACCATTTTTCTAAAGAGGTCGTGGGCCGTGTTAATTCTTATGACTTTAGATTTAAAGACCCAGTTTTAGGGCATGCCCTTAAGATCATCTTTAAATCTTACTTTGAATTTTTGTCTCCTGAAGAAAAAATGGAGATGCTACTTGCTGTCTCACAAAAGCCTGAGACATTAAACGACCCCATCAAAGCTTTGAAGCTCATTTTTAGTCGTACAGGACCTGAGTTTCAAAAATGCTTTCAAGTCGTCGGCCGAAACATCGGGTTTCCTTCCGATCTCACTGAGATTTTTAAAGGGTTCGAGGATAGCTTGCCCTCGGCTTCCGACCGAGAGGTTCAACAGATTTTGAGTAAAATCAAAGAAAAATCTAATCTTGAGGTTGTCAGCTTTGAAAAAAAACCGGTAGGAGTAGGATCGGTTGCTGAAGTTCATAAAGGCCAAGTGAAAATGCCAAATGGCGAGATCACTGATGTTGCGTTTCGCTTTCTAAAACCTGATATCAAGCGCCGGGCAAAAAGAGAAAATGTTGTCATCCAACACGTAATTGCAGATCTCCTTAAAGATCCAGAAATTTTAGAAAAAGCTCCGCAGCTTCCTAAAGCATTTGAACAGGTAGACTCTATGCTCGAAGAGGATTTAAATGTCGACCTCACTGAAGCAAGGCAAAAAATAGGGCAGAAAGTTTATCACCAGAAGTTAACTGGAGACAAAAACCTTGTCGTTCAAATTGATGTTCCCCAAAATTATTGGGTCGATGGCAAATCTGGAATAATGATTTCTGAATGGGTCCAATCTGAGTCCTTTGATGCCATGAAAAAAGAGCACCCTGAAGCTCTTGCTGGAGGAGTCAAAGGATGGGCCACCACGTGGGTCACTGAAGCTCTTTTCGGCTCGGGCTTTATTCACGCCGATCCTCACCCAGGGAATTTGCGTTTTCAGGTCTCTGATGACGGCTCAACAATCACAGTCAAGGTCTTAGACTTTGGAATGACAGGGCTTCTTAACAAAAATATCCAAGACCGTCTTCTTGTTTTAAATATGGCAACCATTGCTGGCGACGATGCTCTCGTCGCAAAGAAAATACTCGAAATTTCCACAAACAAACCCGTCTCCGAAAAAAAGCTTTCGGAAGAGCTCACCAATCATCGAAAGGTCGTCCAAGCGCGAGGTCAACACTTTGATATCGGGCGTGTGATGGAAAAGGTTGCCGATTTAGGTTTTGATTTTCCTGGCGAATTTGCTGCTTTCGCACGAGGATTTGGAGCCACCGAGATGGTCCTCAAAGCCTCTCAAGGGCCACACCTTGTAAACCTGCTTGCCAAGGCGGCGTTTCAAGCTAAAGACAATCGTGCGAGGGTGTGGAATTCTTTGAAATCAATTTCTGCAGCTGAAAGACGAGGCCTTTATAAAAACCTCGTCACCAAGGGATTTTCTACCGCCGTAGAGGCTTGCAAATCAGCATTCTGCGACGCTCGAGATAAAATCTTTAAACCTAAACCTCAGCCAAAAAAACCATCGAAGTGATCACCACCATTGTTTCGACCATGTGGTTTGCGTATCTGCAACCCACTGATTGGTGCGAATCTCTTTCCAAACAAACGTCTCGAGGTCTTCAGGCGTAGAAACATTGAGCCTCAAGCAGCAGTCCCATTGACCAAGGGTCGACCAGGCCGCTTGAATTTTTGGATTGCTTTTCCAACCTTCCCAAGCATTTGAGCTGGTTCCAGGTTTCCATTTGATCCAAACCCAAGTTTCCCATTTTTCTTTGTTCATATTATCTCCTCCTTTAAAAAATCAGAATAACTTAAGAAGGGACTGACGTCGACGGTTTTAAACCAGATGCCGGTACTGATTCGGTGGGCTGTGGGCGGTTGACCGATATACTTGTGCCCTATCCGGACGTTTCCAAACGATCCCAGGTTTCGCGCACGATCTCCCACGCCTCAAGGACATGATGCTCACGAACATCGGTCTGACCAGTGACCCAGCGAATTGTAAACTTCCCATCGACTTTTGTATGAGTTAAAAACATTCTCCCACCGCCATTTAGAGATTCTAAGAGAGCTTTATTTTGCGCGCAGGACCCCTTCGCTCGAAAACAAACGAGATTGAATTTTCTCTGTGCCATCATTTCAAACTTGGAGTCTGCTAAAATCAAGTGCTCGAGTTTTTGCGCTAAAGCGACATGCATGGATAGAATTTGTCGAAGCCCACTCAGGCCGTACCACCGCAAAACAAACCAAAGCTTAAGGCTGCGAAATCGACGACCAAGCCCTAAACTCCAATCTCGATAGTCCGTAACATCTTGAGCACCAAGAGTCTTAAGATACTCTGGCGTCATACCAAGAGACGCCGTGATTAGGTCAGGATGCTTGCAAAAAAAAGCGGAGCAGTCGAAATGAGTCATCAGCCACTTATGAGGATTGACCACGATACTATCTGCAAGTGAGATTCCCTCAGCCATATCCCTTACCTCCGGCAAGATCAAAGCAGAACCTGCATAAGCCGCATCCACGTGAAACCAAAGACTGTGAGATTTTGCAATCTCGGCAAGGCCCTTAAGGTTGTCAACGGCCGTGGTGCTTGTTGTGCCAAACGCGCCCACTAAAAAAAATGGGATAAAACCATTTTTCAGGTCTTCTTCGAGAGTGCTCTTAAGGATATCTAATTTAATTTCCTGTTTTTCATTCACTGGAATTTTTCGCAGGTTCTTTCTACCTATTCCAATAATTCCTGCGGCTTTTTCAATTGACGAATGGGCCTCTTGAGAGCAATACGCGGTTAAGACGCCAATCTGATCTTGCGCTGCTCGATCTCTTGCCACAAGCATGGCAATGATCGTTGAGCTCGAAGCAGAATCTTGAATCACTCCTTTGAACTCAGGTCCAAATCCGAAGGCCTCGCCCAGCCACTGCATCATTCGTATTTCTAGTTCTGTAGCCGCCGGAGACGTAATCCAGCTCATCCCTTGCACGCCAAGGGCAGAAATTAACATCTCCGCAAGCAAAGACGGAGGGCTTGTGTTAGCCGGGAAATAGCCAAAAAACTGCGGGTGTTGCCAATGGGTCACACCAGGAATGATCTGTTCTTTGAAGTCCGAAAAAATCTTTGCAAACTCCTGCGCATCCTCGGGCGGACTCTGAGGCAAAGCATTCAAAAGATCTCCAGGCTTTAGCTTTGAGAGAACTGGATATTTCTCAACGCCAGCCTGATACTCTTTAATCCAATCGATGACCAGGCGACTTGCAGAATCAAAATTATTCATGATTCAAGAAGCTCTTTTGCCATTTGAATTTGTTCAAGAACAACATTCGAACCAGTCCCACCTCTAGAGGTTCGAGACTCTAAAACAGCCTTCGGCTTAACTTTCTCAACAATATCGCCTCGAAAGAGCGGGCTAAATCTCTGCAAGTCCGAAAGAGTTAAATCTTCAATAGAGCACTTACGAGAAAGGCAGTGTTTCACAATTCCACCGACCACTTCATGAGCTTCACGAAAACTCAAGCCTTTAACGACAAGGTCGTCAGCTAAATCCGTCGCGTTAGAAAAATCACCTTGAACCTTTTGCTCCATACTCTCTGTTTGAAACTCAGCAGTTTCAAGCATCAGCTTCATGAGTTTGAGCGAACTTTTAGCGGTGTCAATTCCTTCAAATAGAAAAGTTTTGTCTTCCTGCAAATCCCGATGGTAAGAAAGTGGCAATCCTTTCATCATCGTGAGAGCCCCCATAAGGGCGCCATAAACTCGGCCGACTTTTCCACGAATCAACTCTGCAACGTCTGGATTTTTTTTCTGGGGCATAATACTGCTCCCTGTTGTCACAGAATCATCGAGCTTAATAAAATTAAACTCAGGAGTGCTCCACAATATCAACTCATCAGACCAGCGCGAAAGATGCATCATGATCATGGAGGCGCTCGATAAAAATTCAATAATAAAATCTCGGTCTGAAACGGCATCTAAACTATTCTCACAGAGACCTTGAAAGCCTAGTTCGCTGGCAACACGGGGTCGATCCAGCGCAAACGAAGTGCCCGCAAGGGCGGCTGATCCAAGAGGCATGAGGTCAACTCGCTTTCGTGACTCCACCAACCTTTCATGATCTCTTTCCAACATCCAAAAGTAAGCCATCAAATGATGTGCAAGACTGACCGGCTGAGCATGCTGTGTGTGCGTCAACCCCGGTAGAATAACTCGGACCTGTGACGGAGCCTTTTCGACAATCCACCTTTGCAGCTCGCGAAGCGCTTTGCAGATTTCGGAGATTTCCTCTCGCAAGTAAAGCCTCGTATCCGTGATGACTTGATCGTTGCGACTACGAGCTGTATGCAGCTTTCCGGCAAGTGGTCCAAGCTTTTCAAATAAGCGGCGTTCCACCTCTGAGTGAATATCCTCGCTTTTTGGATCAAAGCTGACGCCTGCCTGAGTCCACTCTCTTTCGATTTCAGAGAGCGCAGCGATCAACTTTTCACTTTCGTCAGGTTGGAGAATCTTCTGCGCA
This sequence comes from Pseudobdellovibrionaceae bacterium, assembly GCA_044229295.1. Classification (GTDB taxonomy): domain Bacteria; phylum Bdellovibrionota; class Bdellovibrionia; order Bdellovibrionales; family Bdellovibrionaceae; genus JBGATJ01. The sequence continues at coordinate 10,716 of JBGATJ010000081.1, read as the reverse complement.
CCAAGTTGCCTTGCGTGGGCAACGCTCGCCTGGATGTCGACTTTCCATAGCCTTGCATCCAAGGCTATGGAGCTTGTGAAATCTTCCACAAGGGTGTGAGTCTGCTTTTCAAATCGTCCGCCCCAAAGTTTACTCATATTTGTCCTCTATTTTTGGTTCTGGTGCTGCTGCAAGAGATGGAAATACATGCGTTGTTGCATACCAAAATTTTTGACCATTCCAGTGCTCTCACTTTGATCAAATGTGGTGCTGTCAAATGAGGCTAAATCTTCGGAGTAAAGAGCCCAAGGGCTTTCTCTTCCGATAACTTGGCAAGCTCCTTTAAACAAACGCAGCTTAACTTCACCAGTCACTCGCTTTTGAGTCTCGTTGATGAACGCCTCAAGGTCATTTTTAAGAGGATCCCACCAAAGACCACTGTACGCAAGTTCGCTCCACTGGACTTCGACAGTCTGTTTAAACTTGAGTTCCGCACGAGTTAAAACGAGGGCCTCCAAAGCTTTGTGAGCCAAGATTAAAACCGAGGCCGCTGGACATTCGTAATTCTCCCTTACCTTAAGACCGAGCATTCGATCTTCCATGATATCGATGCGCCCAACACCGTGAGCTCCCGCGAGCTGATTCATTTTACTGATCAGCTCGGAAGGCCCCGCCTTGACTCCATTCATCGCGGTCGGAGTTCCATTTTTAAATGTGAGCGAAATCTCGCCTGGCTCGGCAAGAGCTTTTTGAAACCCTGCCGTCCACTGAAAAATCTCCTCAGGTGGCGCGAAGCCGGGCTCTTCGAGCCGTCCGCCTTCGATAGATCGGCCCCAAAGATTTTCATCGATACTCCAGATCTTCTCTAGACTTTGTTGAATCGGAATGCCGTTATTTTTAGCATACTCAATCTCCCAGGTTCGAGTCATGTTTCGCTCTCGCACGGGCGCATGAATGATGGCGTCTGGCTGAAGGGCCCTGATCCCGTATTCAATACGAAATTGATCATTGCCCTTTCCAGTACAACCGTGAGCAAAACTCTGGACACCTAATTTTTGCGCAACTTCAACCGCCTTAGCGGCAATCAGAGGCCGAGCGATGGACGTGCTGAGTGGATAGCCTTCGTAGTCAGCATTCGCTTTGATCGCTGAAAAGCAGAAGCTTTCGGCAAATTCATCCTTAGCATCCACTGTGTAATGCTCAGTTTTTAAGATCTTTGCCTTTTCTTCAGCCTGGCGAATGTCAGCTGGATCTTGCCCGACATCAACTGTTACCGTCACTACGTTTTCATAACCGTAATCAGACCGCATGAGCGGGATACAAACGGAGGTGTCGAGCCCTCCCGAGTAAACAAGGATCACTTTTTTTTCTTTTGCGAGATTTTTTTGATTTGCCATTTCCACCTTTCTTGTCACAATCCTGACAGACGACTTGTCATTTTTGTGTCACGCTTTGAAGTGCATATATATGCACCAATTCGTAATTATGCAATAAATAACTTGACTCCAAGGCGTTTATTCACTAAATATTCTCTATTATGAATAATTATGCATCAGCAAATCAAAACCTCAGCTCTTCCCCCACTTTCCATATTGGCGTGGTCGGCGCTCGGGGTTACTCTGGACTTGAGCTCTCGCGGCTGCTGCTCGCTCACCCTCAGGTCGCTTCTCTTAAGGTTTATGCTCATGATCCTCAGTTTAAACTCAGCGATTATTTACCTGAGTCAGCGGCCTTGGACGTTAAAACCTATGATATGGAGTCGCTTTTTAAACATCAACACGATACCGTTTTTCTTGCAACACCTGCGGAAGCCTCTTTGAAAATCGCTCCCGAGCTTGTGGATTCGGGAGTCGACGTTATAGATTTAAGTGGAGCGTTTCGCCTCCAGGGATCTTCTGCGCAGGTGGACTATAAAAAGTGGTATGGACTTGAACATACCGCCCTTGATCACCTGAACCAATCTCATTACGGGTTGGTTCCTTGGGCGCTACCACCGGCAAAAAAGACTTCCGGTGGAGGGCGACTGATCGCAAACCCTGGCTGTTATGCAACAAGCATCCTCCTCGCTGTTTTGCCGCTCCTTAAGCAGGGGCTCGTCGATGCACAAACTCTTGTGATCAATGCAAAGTCGGGAACTTCTGGGGCTGGCCGCAAAGCCGCCGAAAATTTACTTTTTACGGAAGTCGATGGAGAGTGTCTGCCTTACCGAGTCGGAGCTCATCAACACCTTCCTGAAATTTGCCAGATCACCAAGGCCTTCACAGGAGTGGAGGTGGATCCATTTTTTGTCACCTACCTCCTGAATGTAAGACGTGGCATCATTTCCACACTACAAATGAAGCTCAATGATGGCATTTCAGAAGCCGATGTGAAAAAGAGCTATGACGAAAGCTACTCCGGTTATCCTCTGGCTCGTGTGTCGCGCGTGAGTGCTGACCGTCCTCACCTCCTATCGCTCAAACAAGTGGTGGGGTCGCCGCGCATCCATATCCGCTATCATGTCGATGGCGCAAAACTCACTGTATTTTCGCTGATTGATAATCTTCTCAAAGGAGCCGCCAGTCAGGCTCTTGAGAATTTCAACCGGCTCTATGACTTACCGACAAATTTGGCTTTGACTGAGAAGGAGGGACTTCTATGACATTAGGTGCAGGTATCAGCAGAACTCCCCTACCCTTAGGGTTTTTCGCAGCTGGAATCAACTCAGGTGTTAGAAAGTATCGCCCTGATTTGGGGCTTCTTTGGTCAGATCGTCCCGCGGTTGCCGTTGGCGTCTTCACTCGAAACGAATGCAAGGCGGCCCCCATTTTATACTCTCAGAAACTCGTCCCCGCAACCGACGTAAGAGCCATTGTCACTAACAGTGGGCAAGCCAACGCGGCCACCGGCGAAGCTGGGATACAAACCAATCTTGCGATGGCTGAGGCCGTAGCACGTGCCGTTGGCTGCGCTCAAAACCAAGTGTTGACGGCGTCTACTGGAGTGATTGGAGTTCCTTTGGACATCGAAAAGATCACTGCCGCTATTCCTGAGCTAATGGATCGAGGGACAACTTCAGGCGAGTCCTTCGCGCTTGCTATTCTCACAACGGATCTTGTTCCGAAGACAATCACAACTACGGTGCAACTGACCCAAGGCCTTGTGAGAATCACAGGCATTGTCAAAGGATCAGGTATGATCCATCCCAACATGGGGACCATGCTCGGCTACCTTCTTACCGATGCTGCCGTGCCTGTCGATGTTGCGGAAGACCTGCTAAAAGCAAGTAACGAAGATAGTTTTAACATGATCAGTGTCGACGGCGATACCTCAACCAACGACTGTGTCTTTCTTTTAGCAAATGGCGCAGCTAACGTCACTCTTGCCACCGACTCTGACTATCAGAGTTTTAAGAAGGCTCTTTTTGAAGTTTCACAGGTGTTGGCTCAGGCCATTGCTAGAGATGGTGAAGGTGCAACTCGCCTTATCGAAGTTTCTATCAAAGGCTGTAGCGATCACGATCTTGCGCGAAAAGCGGCTCGAGGAATCACAGTGAGTCCACTGATCAAAACCGCCATTCACGGAGAAGATCCCAACTGGGGACGCATTCTCGCACGACTTGGTGCTGAAGGGGTTCCTGCCCATGAACTGAATCACATGTCTCTTAAGCTTCAGGGACATCAGCTCTTTTTACGAGGCGCTCCCTGTGATTTTGATCGAGCCCTTGTAAGAACCCACCTGCGCTCAGAGACCGTGAAAATTGAAATTGATCTTTTTTCGGGACCTTTTGCAGCAACAGCCTGGGGTTGCGATTTATCTAAGAAATATGTCGAGATCAATACGGAGTACTCCACATGACTGAAAATAGCGAAGTCACAATCCCAGAAAATGTTCTCGCAACACTAAAGTATGTGCGCCAGTTTGCAAAAACAACGGTGCTGATAAAACTTGGTGGAGCAGTTCTTCAAGACCTTAAACTTGTGGACTCTCTTTGCGAGGACCTTTCGCTCATTCGTTCCGTCGGTCACGAGAAAAGGCATCACCTGGGACTTCATTGATGGCCAGCGAGTTACAACTCCCGAGATGATGGATGTGATCGAGTCTGTTTTGTGCGGAACTGTGAACCGCCAAATCGTAAGGGCCTTAAATAAAGCGGGCGTGACCGCCGCTGGCCTTTCGGGAGCTGATGCTTCAACACTCTTTTGCAAAAAGTCTCAACCTGGACTCGGTCAAGTTGGAATTATAGATACCGTCAACACCCAGTACATCCGCTCGGTTTTGGAATGTCAGGTTGACGGACTTGGTGCTATCCCAGTCATCGCTCCGGTCGGTGTTGGTAAAAAGGGAGAAGCGTACAACATCAACGCTGACTGGGCTGCCAGCCGAATTGCACAAGCGCTTGGAATCAAAAAAATGGTTTTCCTAACGGATCAAAATGGAATTCTAAACTCCTCAGGACAGCTTATTCCTGAGCTTGATGCCGGCGAACTTGAAAACCTCATGGAGACCGGTGTTGTCACTGGTGGAATGCTTGCGAAAGTCCAAACCGTGCTTCACGCCCTCAAAGCTGGCGTGACAGATGTTCATATCCTCAATGCTCGCAGACCTCATGGTCTTATTGAGGAGCTTTTTACATCTCGTGGAGTCGGCACTATTTGTCGTGTTCGATCCCGAATGGAAAGAGCTCCCAACGTTCAGGGGGTAACATGACGAAAAACAAACACTTCCTCACCGGCGAAGAGCTGAGCCGAGACGACCTCCGCGCTCTTTTGGATCTTGCTGAAACTCTCAAGGGCGAGCGACAAGAAAATAAACTTCGCACCACTATGGCTGGAAAAAACCTCACGCTGCTTTTTGAAAAGCAGTCTCTCAGGACCAGAGTGAGCTTCACGGTCGCTATGCAAGAGCTTGGCGGCAATGTTGTTGAGCTCCAGTCTTCAAACCGAAAAAAAGAAGAGCCCGAAGACACCGTCGGTGTGCTCGAAGGATACACTCACGGCCTCATGGTGAGAACTTTCGATCATCAGGGTCTTGAGCGTATGGCGAAAATCGCAAAAATTCCAATTATCAATGGGCTTTCAGACACTCACCATCCTTGCCAGGCTCTGGCGGATTTACTGACTCTCAAACAAAAGTGGGGCTCCTTTGAAAATCTCAAAGTTGCCTATCTGGGTGATGGCAACAATGTCCTTCACAGCTTGCTTCTTTTACTTCCATTTTTAGGAGTGCATTTTTATTACTCATGCCCAACAGGCTACGAGCCAAATTCTTTCATCGTAAAAAAGGCGCGAGCTCGAGCCAAGGCAGGCGGAGGATCCATCACGGCATGCGCAGATCCTAAGCGCGCCGTCAGCGAAGCCCTTGCTGTCTATACGGATGTATGGACCAGCATGGGATTTGAAACGCAAGAGGCGCAGCGAGAGAAAATTTTTGAGCCCTACCAACTCAACGAAGAGCTCTACAAGCACGCTGACTCTAAAGCGCTTGTCATGCACTGTATGCCGATGGTCCGAGGGAAAGAAATTTCCGAGGCCATGGCTTCTCACAAAAACTGTGTGATCTTTGCGCAAAGTGAAAATCGGTTGCACGCGCAAAAAGCCCTTTTGCTGGGGTGTCTCTAATGGCGAGTAAAGATGCAAAAGCTCGGACTCAAGCGCTCCGGCGCCTTCTTGAAGAGGGCGAGCTTAGCACACAAGAAGAGCTGCGCGAGGAACTCGAGAAGCAGGACTTCGAAGTCACGCAATCGACAATTTCGCGGGACCTGCGTCGTCTTGGCGCTATTAAAGGAACTGACAGCGCCGGCCAAACGGTTTATCGATTGTCTGAAGAGTCACAACAACCCATTCCTATCGCCGCGGGGTCTCTGCAAGATCTCATCCTTCAAATTGATACTAACGGAACGTTGATCGTGATTCACACACACCCTGGGTCTGCATCCCTCATAGCGCGAAGATTAGATCAGGTTCGCCCAGCGGGAATTTTAGGGACCATCGCAGGTGATGACACCATATTTGTGGCACCTGCTGCAAAACGCGACCTCAAACTCACGCTCAAAGCCATATCTGAATGCCTGTGAAGCTTTATCCCTTGCCAACCCCTTCGCGCCTGGAAATAATAAATGGGCATGACTCTTTTAGAAAAATCCCACAGCCAAGCTCGCCAGCTCACCAAGCGCTGCCTTTTTCTCGAAAGAAAAATTCTTAAAACAACCCAAAAACTCGAGCGCTTTCAGTGGATGCGTTTGATCGTCGGATCTACAGGGTTTGTCATTCTCCTTGTCCTCTTGCAATTTCCGCAGTTACGCCTTGAACTTTTAACCCTTATGATTTTTGTCCCAGCCTTTATCGCTCTTGTAGTAAAAACTCGAAAGCTCCACACCTCTCTAGTTCGCATTAGAAAGTTACACGAGTTCTTGGATCGACAGGCTAAACGCACTCTCGGAAAATCGTCAGGCCGAGCGTGGGAGTCTGCACAGATCAAATCAAAAAACATGTCGTTACCTCAAGATATTGGACTTTTTGGAAGCCACTCTCTTTGGACTTTGTTAGATGAAACTCTCACCGAAGGCGGCGAACAGAGGCTCCTCCTTTGGCTCGAAGCCAAAGATCAAACTGTTGAAGGCATCGTTGCCAGACAAAAGAAAATTCAAAGCCTTCGCCAAGAACGCTGGTTTTTTACTAAACTCATCGCCTCTTCTCAAAGCGAAGATCTGCACCTGTCTACACTCCAAATCAAATCCTTTCTGTCGCAGACTTTTCTCCCGGCACGTTTTCAGAGGCTTTTTACGATCAATTGGTCCACCTGGATTTTAGCTGCGACATCACTTGCTATACCTTCGTTAAGAGAAGCTGGCGTTCCCGTTTATCTTTGGTGCCTATTTGCACTTGTCAGCCTATCAAGCCTCAGCTCTGTGGATGAAGGATTTTTGAAGGGCGTGGGCCTGAGCCACCACCTCTCCCAAATCGTGGTTTTGTTTTCGATGCTCGAACGGCGTGTGCGACAAAGTTCAAAACTTGCAAGCCTTTGCCCGACCGTCATGGCGGATGGGCCTTCTCATCAAGGTCGAAAACTAGAGCGAGTTCTTGGTTTTCTAGGGACTAAAACCAATCCACTTCTTCACCTTATTGTTAACGTCTGTACGCCGTGGGCTGTTACTGCCACTTTCTTTTTAGAACGCCGGCGTAAATCTCTTCTGCAAAGCTTTCCGCAATGCCTCGAAGAGCTTGCCGAGTTTGAAGCGTTGGGATCGTTTTTAGTTTTTGATCACTATCAGTCCTCCCATTACCCGACCTTTAGTTCTCAGTCGCTGTCATTCACAAATCTTTTTCACCCTCTGATTGATCGAAAAAAAGCGATAGCGAATGATTTTTCTTTTTCCGCAGGCAAATCCTTAGGTCTTCTTACCGGATCAAACATGTCTGGCAAGTCGACGTTTCTCAGGACCCTTGGAATCAATCAAATTTTGGCAGGCGCTGGAGGCGCCGTCTTTGCAGAAAACTTCACGACCCAAATTTACCGAGTCGAAACCTGCATTGAAGTCACCGACTCACTCCGAGATGGCTTTTCTTACTTTTACGCCGAAGTGCTTCGCCTCAAGCGAATTCTCAGCGATATCAACCAAAATAAAAAAGTGCTCTACCTTATTGACGAAATTTTTCGTGGCACTAATAACCGGGAACGACAGATCGGAAGTCGTGCGGTCCTTGAGCGCTTGGCGCTCTCGAAAAATGCCGTAGGATTTGTCTCCACCCACGATCTTGAGCTGACAACATTAGAAGAAACGAGCGCGGCCCTCCTGAATTTGCATTTTAGAGAATCGATCAATGAAAAAGGGGAAATGGAATTTTCCTATCGCCTGCATGCAGGCCCATGCCCTACAACCAACGCTCTACGCATTATGGAGAGCGAAGGAATCATCTGACTCTATTTTCTTTGGATATAAGGGCCAGAAAGAACACACGTCTTACTAATTTCGGCAGGAACCAGTGCTCTAAATCTGAAAGTCCCCGCGCCTAAAGTCCCAATATTGGCGTTCGTATTGGTATAGTTCGCAGCCTCATTATAGGAGCTTGCAATGGTGACCGCCGTCCAAGCCGATCCATTCCAATATTTGTAAGTAGTGCCATTGTCATTTGAGACTTGAAATCGAACATCAGCGTTCGTCTGGCAATCTCCCGTCATTGTGATATTAAATTTATAAATGCCAGTTGGAATCGCACGTCCAAGGGATGTTTCCATAACAACCGAAGGTACAACTTTGACGGACGTGACTTCGGGCATACACGCGGCGCTCGAACAAAGACTGTTAGCATCATCCGATTGCATGAGAATTCGATACTGAAAATATTTTGCAGGGTTGGTCCCAAAGGCCCAGCCCGAAACCGCCGTCATCCATTTGGTAAGATCCAGCACTGGAGAGGTGAGGTTGACAAGCCCTGACCCAGCCCCGGTGCTTGAAACGGAAGCCATGTTATGAAGCTCCGAAAACCAAGACGAACCAGTGCCGTCAGGCCCCACCCACGCAGGGGCATCGGAGCAAGAATTATTCGTGCAAGTGCGAAACTGAAACTTCACGCGATTGGCACCTCTCCGGTAGAGTTGCACCACTTCACTGTCAGTGAGCTTACGGTTCCACAGGCCCACTTCGTCGATGTAGCCATTCCAGGCGGCGGTAGAGCTATCCTGCCCTATTTGCATGTTGTTAGAGCTAGAAATGAAGGCGCCTGTTTCGGCCCATTCGTCCGTCTTTTTGCCGTCGCGATAAAAGCGCAAATATGAGTTATCATAGGTGACCGTGACAAGATGCCACTGATCCCAATCCGTAAACGTGGAACCGGAACCATTGCAATGCCAAGCTGTTCCGTTAGCAATACAATATCGAAGAATGCCGCTAGAGGCCATATACACGGAAAACACCGACGCCTTTTTTAAAAAAATTCCTCCTTGCGAGGTAGGTGCAGCCTGAACATTTTTAACCCAGGCAGAGACACTCATCGCCGTACTCCCACTCCAGTTAAGGGCGGTTGAGTTAACAAAGCTGCCTGTCACCCCATCAAAGGAACCAGCATTGCCAAAAAGACCAGTCACGTTGGTGGCACCTCCAGCCTTTGTCATCGGGCGAGTGCCGACAGAATCCAAAACCTCACCCGTTGTCCCATTCCAGGAAGACTCATCCAGATGCCAAAGGTTGGTGAGACCATTTGAAACGTCTTCTCCCCCAGATGAAATCGCCGAATAGTTCGTAGATGTTTCGGAGTTAGCAGTATTGTTGGCATCGGTGTCTCCGGGAAGCTCCTTGAGGAAAGGAAGCGATGTCACCCAGCTCACCGTGTTCCAACTGCTAAAAGCATTGGTGAGTTGGGCAACGGGAGAAATATAGAGGCCAGAGTATTTTTGCCTTTGTCGTTCGTAAATAAGAGTGAGGTCTTCTGCCGAGAGTTTGTTTTTCCATATCACCATTTCATCCATGAGACCTTTGAAGTAACCGCTGGCCCCATTGGCCGAGCCCATTCGCACCATGGTGGCGTTGGATGTAGTCCCTAGACCCGAGATACTCGTCGACGCGGTTTGAACCCCATTCACGTAACAACGTAAAAGCGCCGCGGACCGATCGACCACCACAGCAAGATGAGTCCAATGACCTAGAAATTGCGACTCCGTTCCAAAATTGCAATAGGCATCGGCACTGCCCGAGCTAATCCTGGCGTCCCAGTTTCCGGTCCCAAGTTCAAACTTATAACCGGGTGAGTAGCTCCCGGTCGCTGCCACACCTTTTGAAAACGGACAATCAAGAGTTCCTGCACTTGAGGTGACATTCACCCATACTGCGTAGGTGAAAGACGTACCTACGGCAAAGTCCAAAGAGGCATCGGCAGGATCGGCGACAGATGCTACATCATCGACGCCATCAAAAGACCCTGCATAAGATCCCACCTTTGAAGAGGTACTAAATGTAGCTCCCCCAGAGGCGGTAAGGTTGTTCCCAACCCCTGAATCATTAAAGTTGTTTTCCAGCTTCCAGTAAGACTCAATGTCAGAATAATACGGCGCCCAAGTCGAAGTCAGGTCAAAAGCAGAACCCGTTGTCGAATCAAGCTTGAGCACCCCGCCGGAATACGCAGTTCCAGAATAAGTTCCAGTATCAAACTCCGCCTGGGAATTATATGTAAGGTCAATCGGAGTTAAGGTAGCAGTGTTAGGGGATGAAGACACCGTAAAAAAAGTCGTACTGTAGGTGAAGTTTCCTGCGACGCCAAAATTCCAAGCTTCAGTGATGGTCTTTACAAAAGCAAAAGGCACAAATGCCTTCGTGGTTAATGTAAAAACAATAATCAAAATACCTGTGATTCCCAAAATAGAAAGACGTTTCAAGTTTGGGGGACGAGGCTTTTCCACATACGCTCCGGAGTGTTAATATCTCATTTATAATCGTAGGTCTGGAGCTCTTTTATGTCTAGTGAGATCCACCCTCAAGAGACAGACTTAGGTCCAGATTCTCAGACTGAATCACTTGATTAACGACGATTTCCAAGAACGACACAGCTGACTGTTACCCACATCTTTTTCGATAGTCCGGACAGTTGTTGGTGACGGCACCGGCACCTGAGGCGGTTTCGGTTCGAATGGCACTTACTTAAGCGCTGCATTTTTGTTGTTTTTTTCGCTGCTCATAGGCCCATCCTTTTTTAGTGAAGTCGTTTCTGGCGAGCTGTCTTGGTTTTTTGAGTTGCCCGTATTTGATTCGTTGGTATTTCACCA
>JBGATJ010000117.1:0-2548 GCA_044229295.1 Pseudobdellovibrionaceae bacterium | reverse complement strand
CACGTAATTTCATGAATAGAGCATTGAAATTCCTCTGAAATTGCATAGTTTTCCCAGAGAGACGGCTATGGCTTTCTAAAATTATGTAAGGATTCTTGAGGGCGCCTCGGCCAATCATCACTCCGTCACAACCTGTCTCGTTGAGACGTCGCAGAGCTTGCTTCGCTGTTAAAATATCACCGTTTCCAATGATGGGAATGGGGCTATTCTCCTTGAACTCAGCAATGTAATCCCAATTTGCAAGTCCTGAGTAGCCAGCCGAACGAGTGCGCCCATGAATCGCCATCCAAAGCATACCTTCATTGTATGCGATGTGAGCGACTTCAGATGCATTTTTGGTGTTTTCGCACCAACCTGTGCGGATTTTTATTGTTACTGGGATACTCACGGCTGATTTCACTCCGCTGAGAACTTTGGCCAGTTGAACAAGATCTTTTAAAAGCGCAGATCCAGCCCCTTTTTTTACAACTTTGGGGACTGGACATCCAAAGTTGAGATCCACAAAATCGGCCCCCATATCTTCGACAACTTTTGCGGCGTCCCCCATCACTCTAGGATCTTCACCAAATATTTGTATTCCTACAGGCCGTTGACCTTCATCGAATCTCATCAAATCGAGGGTTCGCTGACTTTTGTATTCAATTCCGTTGGAGGAAACAAGTTCTGTGACCACGACACCGCATCCAAGGCTCTTCATAAAACTGCGAAAAGCACAGTCGGTAATTCCAGCCATGGGAGCTAAAACGAAGGGATTTTCGCGCAAAGTTTCTAACGGATTCATGAGTGCTACTGAGGTATCAAATCCACTCTGACATTGTAAAAGAAAATCTTATGAAAGATGGAAAATAGGTGAAATCTCTTCATTTTTACGTGTCCTTCTGGAGGATCCATCGTTTCTGTTATAAACGGAATTTTATTGGAGGTTCGATGCGACTATTTCTCTCTGTCATTACGGCCATGTTTTTTTCGACTACTTCGTGGGCCCTGGTTCTAGGCGCTGGGCACTGGGAACTTATCGATACTCATCAGAGCCTCAACAAACCTTTTATGGTGATTAAGCTAACGGGGAATATCGCGCAGCCCCTGGCCAGTGAATTTTTTGAGATTTACAAAAAAGTTCCGCGAGATTTAAACGTCGTCATTGATTTAGACTCTATGGGCGGCGACCAAAATGAAGGTCAAAAAATTCTTGAATTCATTCGGACCGAAAAAGCTTCGGGGCGAAAAATCAGCACTTTTGTCGCCAATGGAAATCGCTGCGGTAGTATGTGTGTTCTTCTGTTCGTTCAAGGTGAAATCAGAAACGCAGGTGAGAGAAGCATGTTCATGTTTCACGGCGTAACTCCGGCGCTTTCAAACATTCCAGATGAAATCATGACGAATCGAATGTTCAACCTGTTTCTTGACTCCGGTGTCACTAGCGAATGGCTCGAGGTCATGAAAAAACGAGGAGTCTTTACAGAACCAGGCGAGTATTGGATAAGTGGTGAGGAGTTGGTCCAAGAAAAATCAAACGTGGTTACAAAGCTATTATCTCGACATGTGCACTACAAACCCGAGACGTTACCTATAGACATCAAAAACTTTGGGCCACATTAGATATCGATGATTAAGGGGTTAGTTTCCTCTTCTTAACTGGCCCATCGTATTAGTTTTGGTGAGTGCTAAATTCGATGTATCATTTTTACACATCTTAAGTATCTAATTTCATTGCTATTTAAATTTCGAATATTTCGTATGTTGCGAATATTTCGAATATCCGATATCCTATGAAGAGGCTGGTTTATGGAGCCTCGGAAAGGTAGGAAATATGGAACTTATTCCTTCAGCGAAGGAAGTGGCACTTGCCCGCGACTCAAGTCGATCCCTTGCCCAGACGATCCCAAAAAAGCAAAGCCAGGTAAAGATTAGTGTGATTTCAGACGGGTTAACCGCATCCGACATTATTGTACCAGCTTCAGCTTTAAAACTACTTGTTAGCTTGTTGACCGAAATGGCTCAGGGGAACGCTGTCACTGTTTTGCCTATGCATGCGGAGCTAACCACCCAACAGGCGGCGGATCTTCTCAATGTATCGAGACCCTATTTCATTAAACTACTTAAAGAAGAAAAGATCCCCTTTAAAAAGGTCGGGCGTCATCGCAGAGTTGCGGCTCGAGATGTTATGGCATTCAAAGTGACTCAAGAAAAAGTCTCTGATGAATCAGTAGAAACCCTCATATCTGAAGCGCAGAAACTCAATCTTGGATACGAGTAGGATCTCGCTTGACGGCCTTTACAGCACTTTTTGACGCTAACGTTTTATACCCGGCCCCTCTAAGGGATTTATTGATTGAGCTTTCAACCACACGCCTCTTTCGCGCAAAATGGAGTGATGCTATTCACGACGAATGGATCACAAGTTTGCTCGCCAACAGACCCGATCTGAGGATGGAGGACTTAATGAAAACTCGCTTGGCTATGAATACAGCTGTCTTAGATTGTTTGGTGGAAAATTACGAGGGTCTTATTTCTAGCCTTAATTTGCCTGATGCCAATGATCGACATG
>JBGATJ010000080.1:0-20932 GCA_044229295.1 Pseudobdellovibrionaceae bacterium | reverse complement strand
GTATCACCGGTACGGAGGCCAAAACGTCTTATTTGTGACGGGCTTACGTAGATATCATCTGGGCCTGGGAGATAGTTGTAGTCAGGCGAGCGAAGAAATCCATATCCGTCGGGAAGAATTTCTAAAACACCACTTCCAAAAATATCACCGAGACGAGCCGCGCGCTTGAGAATTTCGAAGACCATGTCTTGGCGTCTCATTCCGGCCGCATTCTCAATTTTTAGCTTGAGCGCAAGCACGGTTAGCTCTGTGATGTTTTTTGATTTTAAATCTTTGGAGTTCAGTTCGCTTTTTTCAGCCTCAGTGAGGTTGATGTCTGCAAGAATAGAATCCAAATCTTGTTTTGGCATTTCATCCGCGTGAGGATGATCATCACCACCTAAACCTGCGTTATGATCATGACGATTGTCTTGGCGATAATGATTGTTATTGCGGTTTTGATTGTGGCCACCATTGCGGTCGTTCATGTTGCGATCTTGGCCGCGATTGTCGTGATGACCGCGGAAGTCTTTTTTCTGTTTGAAGTTCTTTTTGTTGTCGTAGCGTTGTTGCTGTTGTTGAGGCCTGTAGGGCCGATCTCCACGCCCACCTTGTTGCTGCAGCTCATCGCCGCCACTATCAACCTGTCTCGTCGGCGCAGGTCTGGTCTCGGCTGAAGCGCCTTCGGTTTTTGGAGTTTCTGATGAGGCTGTTTCTACTGGAGCAGGCGCGCTGGCTGGGGCGGCACTGGCTGAGGCCTCAGGGGCCGCGGAGGAAGGTTTTTGTTCGGCGTCGGAAACGTCTGCCTTTTGGCCGTCTTCGCTGACTTTAGATTTAGGACGTTTTTTTGTGACCTCGACACCTGAATCTTGTTTAGACTCTGACAAGCTGATGACTCCTTGTTTTGATCATTGAGAATTTAAAGAATTCCTTTTTAGGATGGATGGATTTTAAAAGGGTTATTATAAAGTTTGTTTTAAGCGGTCTAGGTAAGATCTCTCTAAAAGAATCTAATATTATGAGTGGCTGACCCTTTAACCATCTTAGATTTGGAGGGCTTTGTCAATAGCCAGCTTAGTTTTCTGGCATTCTCTTCTCAAAACGGCTCATTTTGAGAATGGGTACCGCCAGTTCAAAGTTTCTTGTTTTGTCCAACTTCTGTTCGTTTTGTGAATTCTTCTAGGGCCCTGGTTTCACTCACTTTTTCAATTCGCTTTTACCTTCAATTTTTTTGCAGTACGCCGAAGAGATAGAAAGTCGAAAGGAGTGGGAAATGGAAACAGAGAAGCCATTACCTAGAATTCATCTTCACGTTGAGGTTGAATACAAAAAAAACTACGCACGACAAGCTTCTGGGGGAGTTCTCAAAAATATCAGCCTCAGTGGAGCCTTCGTTGAAAGTCGCGGGGCCGATTTTAAACATAACGAGAAAATCATGCTGACCTTTAGTGTGAGCGGAAGAGAGCGCAAGATTGCCGCACACGTTATTTGGACTTCTCAGGAGGGCGCAGGGATTAAGTTTAAGCCTACCAATAATAGAGACGTACAAATTATCGATGACCTTATGTACTTCGTAGAGACCTCACGCACTGGCAAAAAAGATGTCCTCGACGACATTTTTAAAAAAGTAGCCTAATTCAAATCTTGAATGGCGTCTCACCGACGCCCATTCACGACATTCTATTTTCACGGGAAGCATGCTTCAATATTATCAAGAGTCGGGTCTGCTTTAAAGAATTACCCTTCTCTCATTAGATTCAGATTTTAACTACCCGACGTGAGTGTCTCCAAACACAGCTGCTTCTTCTGCTTTACGGCGCTTTTTCTTTTGGATTACGACAAGCATAACCCCAGCGACAGCGACAAGAGCAACTCCACCTAGAGACATGAGAGTGTCCTCATCAAGTCCGCCAATAGTGGCACCTTCGCCCTCCGCTTTTTTAGGAGCGGCAACCGGTGGTGGTGGTGGTGGCGGCGGTGGTGGTGCTGCCGCAAGCTCCTCTGGTGGAGGCGGTGGAGGAGGTGGTGGTGCAGCATCTGCCGGCGGTTGACTAGCCATATCGCTCGTAGTTCCGGCTGCTGGAGGAGTCTGATTTAAATCCGGTGGAGGAGCATCGCCTGGTCCTGGTGGTGGTGGCGGCATGTTGCCTGCTGCCTCTGGAGGGGGTGGAGGTGCCTGTGCGAGATCCTGTGAAGGTGCGGCAGGAGAGTTTTTCCAATAACGGATTTCGGTTCCAGCAGGAACGACATCCTTAGATTCGATCGCTGCATTTGTGGACCAAACTTCTTTCCATGCATCTTTAAATCCGAGAACTTCTTCAGAGACTTTTCTGATATTGTCACCAGGTTTAGAGACATAAATTTCTGGTGCGACGCCAGCATCTTCATAGTAAGTTAAAACTTTTGTCGAATCATCAGGCCGTTGTGGAGAGTTGTAGTAAACTTTATCTCCTGGCTTAAGCTCACGCTTCGCGATGAACGGATTTAACTTTTTAAGGTTCTGTTCGGCTTTGGCTCCAAGGATTTTTCCTGGAAGAGCGTCCCACGTGTCTCCGGGTCTCGCCAAGTAAACAGCATTCAAGAGAGCTTTGTTTTCTTTTCTTGGTGTTGTATCGATTTTTCTGAGCTTAGCAACTGGCTTTGGTGTTTCTGGTGGAGCCTCGCTTGCGGCATCAGAGGGAGCAGCATCTGTTTTTGTAATATCCGTTGTTGTTGAAGAATCTGGTGGAAGATCTGCAGGCACGTCAGCTGCTGGTGTTTCTGGTGGCGGAGCATCTCCAGCCGCCATGTCGCCAACCGGTGCACCTGCATCCGCTGGGGGTGCGTCCGCCTGGTCTTTTTTGTCGCCAGGAGCATCTTCAAAACCTAAAGAGTCTTCGGGGAGAGCATCGCCGCCCCCTACCGGAGCTGCTGCTGGTGCGCCTTCGTCAGTCAACGCTGCGGTGTCTGTTGCTGCGGCGTCACCGCCAGCATCCGCGGGCTTTTCAGCATCAAGAGACTCGAGTTCGCCTTCGGCTGTTTGTTCGGTTCCGGCTGAGCCATCTTCTTTTTCTGAATCTGACGTGCAATGAACATTCGTCAGTAGAAACATACATAAGATGAGAGACAAGCTTGTTCTTTTTAACATAGTTGTAGTCCTTGCTAGTAGCAAAACATAGAACTTCATGTTCCTTGTTATTATTAGATCACAATCTCCATGAATTCAGAACCTGGCCCAGTTAATTCTAGACAATGGTGAGAGTGGCGCTCACTTATTTCTGGTCTTTGAACTGAAATGTCTCTCCAATCTTAATATTGTTTTTTTTAAACCACCCTTTATTCATCTCAAGAGCAAATTGCGCAGGTTTAGCACTTTGGTAAGTGGGGGGATTCACGTCGAGCAGGCTTCCAGCTGTCATTTCTTTGATGTCGACGAGTTTTTTCTTGCTGTCGAAAAAACCAATACTAAGGTCGATCAATGTGTTTTTCATCCAAAAAACTCTTACGGCTTCGCCCTCAAAAATAAATAACATCCCTGAATTTTCCCCGAGAGACTTACGATTCATTAGACCATAGGCCTGTTTGTCTGGGTCATCCGCTATTTCTGCACTGATGGGCTTTTTGTGAAGGATGAGTGTCTTTTTATCAAAGGTTGGATGTTGGGCGACGGCCAGATCAACTGTGCAAAACAGGATCACGCAACAGACAATGCTAAATTTTTTCTCCTGCCATTTCCATCGCCAATCCATATCGAACTCCCTTAGTAGAGACTATCATTCGATCATTTTTAAAGAATTTCAACGATTCATATAAAATAGTTGCACCCGCTAACAGAACGTCAGCGCGGGATGCCGGGATATTATACTGCGCGGTTTTTTCTGCCGTAGTAAGTTTTTTTAGGTTGGTAATCCATCTCTCGAGATGGGCCGACGTTAGTGTAAACCCTTGAACTTTATCCTCAATAAAACCACCTAACTCAATGGCAGCAAGAGTCGTTGGCGTCCCGGCCACCGCCACAATTTGGTCAAAAGGGCGCGATGCAATTTCTTTTAAGCCCTCGCAGATTTGAGACGAGATAAAATTTTTTAAATTTAAAAACTCCCCATCCTGCGCGGGTTCTTGAGTTAAAAATCTCTCAGTAGCTGTGACACATCCAAACTTTAAGCTTGTCGCCCATTCGAGACCTTGTTGATTCCCGTAGATGTACTCCGTAGATCCGCCGCCCACGTCAATAACGACACTCTGAAGATGGTTTTCTTGTCCAAATAAGGCGCCCTGAAAAGTGAGTTTTGCCTCTAGATCGCCGGAAATAATTTGGACGGGGATTTGCAATTCATCGCAAAGACTTTTGAACTCTCCGGCGTTTTCTGCATCCCGAGCTGCTGCGGTTGCAACGGCCAGAACTCGATCCACCTTAAACTCTTTTATTATTTTGCTGAATGACCCAAGCGCCGCCTGAGCCCTGACTAAGGCGTCAGGATGAATCCTTTTTGTACTGCTTAACCCCTGACCCAATCGAACAATCTCTTGTTGATCGCTCAGAACTGAAAGAATCTTTCCCCGCTCAGCTTCTGCAATAAGGCAAAGAAACGTGTTTGTTCCAAAATCGAGGGCCGCAACACGCATCTACTTCAGTTTTTCCATCAAAATCTTGTTTACGACATCTGGATTTGCTTGTCCTTTGGATGCTTTCATAATTTGCCCAACGAAGAAACCCAAAAGCTTGGTACGACCACCTTTATAATCCGTCACTTGAGATGGGTTTGCAGCCAAAACTTCGTCGATGATTTTTTCAACGGCGGAGGTGTCGCTGATTTGGACGAGGCCCTTGTCTTTGACAATTTTTTCAGGAGGCTGACCACTTGACCACATATCAATAAAAACCGCTTTCGCAATCTTACCCGAGATTGTTCCAGCATCAATCAGCCGAATCAACTGACCGAGATATTCGGCTTTAAGTTTGCACTCCGTAATGTTTTTTTCTTCACGATTGAGCTCACGCAAAAGCTCGCTCATCACCCAGTTACTTGCAGCCTTAGGATTTTTTGAAACCTCAGACACTTTTTCGTAATAGTCGGCGAGTTCTTTTTCCGCAGTGAGAACGTGTGCATCGTACTCGGGGAGTTGGTACGAGGTCTGAAAGCGCTGTGCCCTTGCGATAGGAAGCTCCGGCAGAGATTTACGAATGCCCTCAATAAAATCGTCAGTGAGAACTAAAGGCAAAAGATCGGGGTCTGGAAAATACCGATAGTCCTGAGCATCTTCTTTAGTTCGCATTGAAACGGTTCGATTTTTATCAGGATCATAAAGGCGGGTTTCTTGAATGATTTTTTCGCCCGACAGAACGGCATCAATCTGCCTTTCAATTTCGAACTCAATAGCTTTTTCTACGAATCGAAAAGAGTTGATATTTTTTATCTCTACTTTTGTTCCAAACTTTTCTTCGCCGACTTTACGCACACTCACGTTACAATCACAGCGAAGCGAACCCTCTTCTCAGTTTCCGTCACACACGCCGATATAACGCAAAATCTGCCGAACCGTCCTCGCGTATTCTGCCGCCTCTTGGGCGCTACGAATGTCAGGCCCTGAAACGATCTCTAGAAGAGGCATTCCACTTCGATTGTAATTTACAAGGGTAAACTCTCCAGAGTGGTTCGACTTTCCGGCATCCTCTTCCATATGTGCGCGAGTGATAGATATGGTTCGCTTTTCTCCATTGACTAAAAAGTCGACTTTGCCGTGCTCGCAAATGGGTTTGTCGTATTGTGAAATTTGGTAACCCTTTGGGAGATCGGGATAGAAATAGTTTTTTCGCGCAAAGACAGACCTTCGACGAATTTCACAGTTTAAGGCAAGGCCAGCTCGCACCGAGAATTCGACCGTCTTTTTGTTTAAAACCGGAAGTGTTCCTGGCATTCCGACGCTGACCGGAGAGGTGTTCTGATTGTCTCCAGCTTCGAACGTTGTCGAATCGCTGCAAAATATTTTGGTGTCAGTTTTTAACTGTGCATGAATTTCTAAACCAATAATCGGCTCAAACCCTCTAAACGACATGAGGAGCTCTCCCTTTGAGATCAAAAGATTTTTCTAAAACTAAAGCCGCATCAAAAAGTCTTTGCTCTTCGAAGTGCGGCGCCGTGAGTTGCATCCCAATCGGGAGACCGTCTTTTGAAAAGCCGCACGGAACGCTCATTCCAGGCAGTCCCGCCAAATTTGTAGATGTTGTGAAGATATCATTGAGATACATCGCGAGCGGATCTGAGATCCTTTCGCCGATTTTGAATGCTGGCGTCGTCGTCACGGGGCTCAAAATGAAGTCACATTTTTTAAAGGCCTCACCATACTGGTCTCGAAGCAGCCGCCGTACTTGGCAGGCTTTGTTGTAATAGGCATCATAGTATCCGCTAGAGAGGGCATAGGTGCCGAGCATGATACGGCGTTTGATTTCTGGCCCAAATCCCTCAGATCGCGTTTGCGAATAAAATGCATCTAAGTCCAAATTCGCTAGTGACCCAAACTCGGAGCGATAGCCATATTTAACTCCGTCATACCTTGCCAAATTGCTGGAGGCTTCACACGTTGCAATCAAGTAATAGATCGCAACCGCGACCTGAGTGTAAGGCACTGAAACTTCAATAACGTCGGCGCCAGCTTTTTTTAAAACCTCCACCGTCTGTTCAAAAATCGCCGCAGTGTCGGCCGTTAAACTGCCAAGTTGGTACTCTTTTACCAGGCCAATTTTTTTGCCTTTCACATCCGCCTTCAAGAGCGAAGAAAATGCAGGAACCTTTCTCGTTGACGTTGTGCTATCCATGGGATCGTGACCACAGATAACCTCCGAAATCAGGGCAGCATCGGCAACATTCGCCGCCATAGGACCTGCTTGATCTAAACTTGAAGCGTAAGCAACGATTCCATATCGACTGACCCTACCATAAGTTGGCTTGATCCCAACCACCCCGCAAAAACTGGCTGGCTGACGAATGGATCCACCTGTGTCTGTTCCTATCGACGTTGGGACAAGCGCCGCAGCGACCGCAGCAGCGGAACCTCCGCTAGACCCGCCGGGAACACAGTCTGTGTTCCACGGGTTTTTGCACGCGCCATAAAAAGAAGTCTCGTTGCTAGAGCCCATCGCAAACTCGTCTTGATTAAGTTTGCCAATCACGATGGATCCAGCTGATTTTAATTTTGCTACAACGGTAGAATCGTAAGGGGGGATAAAGTTGTGGAGAATCTTAGAACCTGCGGTTGTCTTAAGACCTCGAGTGCAAAGCATGTCCTTAATCCCAACAGGAACTCCTGCCAAAGGACCGATAGCGTCACCAGCTTTAATCTTTTGATCTACGGTAATGGCATCGCTCTCAGCTTTTTCGCTCACAGTGATAAAGGAGTTCAGCTTGGGATCCAATTTCTCGATCCGCTTGAGGAAATGTTTTGTGACGTCAACACTACTGATTTTTTTTGTTTTGATTTGCTGAGCAAGTTCGCTTGCAGAAAGTTGATGTAATTCCATTTTGATCCTTATACGACGGGTGGAACTTTAAAGAGGTTTCCCTGGCGAGACGGTGCATTTGCTACGATTTCCTCGGCTGTGCACTCGTGGACGACCTGATCTTCTCTCCAGAATGTTTCAATGTCTGAAGGTGTGACCATGGGTTCAACTCCGTCGGTTGGGATTTTTTCAATTGTTTTGAAGTTTTCAAGAACCTTTGACAGCTGTTCGCTGTAAAGTTTAGCTTCAGCCTCTTGCATGTCTAATCGCGCGAGTTTAGCAATATGTTGAATTGTTTTCTGGTCTATCATCTCTATCCTTTAACTTTTGGAGGAAGGGCTCTATTACTCGCACAGAGGGCCTTTTTTCGCACCGGGCAATGCAACGCATCCTTGGCGTTTCGCGGATTTCTCAGACAGAATCAGGAGCTAAAATGAAAAAACTGCAGTCGGAAATTCTGGAAAGTCATCAAAAACTCAAAGATCTTATCAATCATCATGAATATCTCTACTACGTATTAGACAAACCCGAAATCACCGATTCCCAGTATGACAAGCTTTTTGCGCAGCTGAAGAGTCTCGAGGAGCAGTACCCAGATCTCGACATCTCTGATTCGCCTACACAACGTGTTGGCGGTGCCGCCTTAGGATCATTTGAAAAGGCCACTCACCGGCTTCCGATGCTTTCCCTTGATAACAGCTTTTCAGTTGAAGATATTCATGCCTTCGATGAGCGCATTAAAAAAAATCTCGGTGTTAGTTCTCCCATCGAATATTTTTGTGAACTCAAGCTCGACGGACTTGCTCTTGAACTTATTTACACCAGCGGATTGTTGACTGGAGCCATCACCCGCGGAGATGGTGTTGTCGGCGAGAACGTTTTGCAAAACGTACGAACGATTCGATCCATTCCACTTCGCCTCAAGCCTCCGTTTCCTGACCTTCTTGAAGTTCGCGGCGAAATCTTCATGCTAAAAGAGGATTTTGCAAAACTCAATCTTCTCCAAACGGATCTTGGGGATGAACCCTTTGCAAATCCACGAAATGCAGCGGCAGGATCTGTCAGACAGCTTAATCCGCAAATCACGGCACAGAGAAATCTCAAGTTTTTTGGCTATGCCATTGGTGCCATCGAAGGCAGCCATCTTCCAAAATCTCAATTGAATCTCGAACAGAGCCTCAGTCGGTGGGGAATTCCAACTCTCAAAAGCGACTTGCTTCTCGTAACAAAAAGTCTAGAAGAAATTGAACAGTATCTCGAAAAAACAGAGACACTCCGTCACGATCTCCCATTTGAAATCGACGGACTTGTCATCAAGGTCAATTCTCTTGCGCTCAGAGACACACTCGGCAATGTTGGCCGGTGGCCACGATGGGCGACTGCTGTAAAATTTAAGCCTGAACAAAAGGACACCATCGTCGAAGATATTGCGATACAAGTCGGTCGGACCGGTGCTCTTACGCCAGTAGCAATTCTTCGCCCTGTGAAAGTCGGAGGGGTGACTGTTTCGCATGCAACTTTGCACAATCAAGATGAGATCAATCGTAAAGACATTCGAATTGGAGACACAGTCACGGTTCAACGGGCCGGTGACGTCATCCCCGAGGTTGTCGCTGTCGTGGAACAAAAACGACCCAAAAAAAGTGAACCTTATATCATACCTCCATCATGCCCCGTCTGTAAAAGCTCCGCAGAACGCGCGCCTGAAGAGGTCGTTCTCAGGTGTACGAACCCTGTGTGTCCAGCTGTCATGAAAGAGGCTTTAAAACATTTCGTAGGTCGAAGGGCTATGAATCTAGATAAGATTGGAGACCGCCTTGTTGAAGTGTTCTTCGAACAAGATCTTGTAAAAACGTTTTCGGACTTCTATCATCTCCGGCGAGATGATCTTCTGGCCCTCGACCGACAAGGTGAAAAGTCGGTCGATAACATTTTAGCAAGCATTGAAAAAAGCAAAACGCCAACACTTGCGAGGTTCATATATTCCCTTGGGATTAGATTTGTCGGCGAGCAAACTGCGAAAACTTTAGCCACTCATTTCGGCACAATGGATAAACTCATGGATGCTGGCGAAGAAGAGCTTCTCGAAATTACCGATGTTGGACCCAAAGTCGCTCACGCAATTTTAATAGCTCTCAAAAATTCAAAATTTAGAAAAGAAGTGGAACGACTTCAAAAAAGCGGCGTACAAATTGAAAATCCCAAAAAAACGAAGTCTGGGTCGGCGTTTGAGGGAAAGACTTTTCTCATTACCGGAACTCTCGATGTTAAACGTGATGACGCGAAAGACTTCATTGAGAAGAATGGTGGAAAAATTCTCTCATCTGTAAGCAAGAATTTGAATTATCTCGTTGTCGGAGAGGATCCCGGATCCAAACTTGAAAAGGCTAGAGATCTTGGCATCGAGATTGTTGATTGGGCCCAGATTATCAATCTTGCTGGTGGAAAACATTAAGAACTGACCCCTCAGATTGTTGATGATAGCCAGGTATTTCAAAGGCACCAAGGGCTAGGCGGTGGTAATTATGCCTGTCCTTCTCGATGTGCCGAGCCGCTCCTTCATTAAGATTCATTGGAATCGAATATACAGCTTTCTGCAATTGTTCCAAAGCTTAGCAAATTCAATAGCGAGATTTTTAGTTCGAAATTCAGCCGGCATACCCGATTGTTCGCACCGAACACAGGTCCTAAACAAATCTCGTTTTGAATCGCCTACAAGTGATCGATAACGATGTCTCGATCCATAACAGTTTTTCGGCCGTCAGCCTTGGCACTGTCGATTCCCTTTTGGCAAATTGCCTCGATAGCTTGGCTCAATTTGGTAATGGTTTCAGCAGATGTGTTCATCTGGCCTTTTTCTTTGATGAATTTCTTAACTTTGCTGGTGACAACTAAGATTTCTGGCATGAATCAAGCCTCCGTAAATAACCAATGATGGATATGAGGTTTGCATAATGTCTCTCTAAACTCAATGATTTATAATCAAATGCATTTGATTTTAGCTGCGCTTCTAATTGCTGTGTCGCAAAATGTTGGCACAATGCCGACACATCTCGTATCCTTATAAGTTAGAAGGAAAAAATGAAGACTCTTATTGTCGTGTTAACTCTTTTAACTCAGCAACCCTCCCATGCCGATCTTCTCTCGGGAGGAAAGCTCACTCGTTTTGGTGGCGGCATTTGTGAAACCCCAGAGCAGCAACCCAAAAATCCAAGATGTTTGGATGTATTTATCAACGACATCGACGAAGAGGTTTACGGAATTTTGGTCAAAAAACCCAATGTCAAAAATCGAGAAACTTATTTTATGGAAATTCTCGATTTTGAAAAGCTCCAGATTTTGGAGACCTCAGAAGACCAGCAGAAACTTCTTGAGGCGCTAAAAACCGCCGGCCAACTCAGTTCCACGGTCAAAAATAAATACCAGTTTTCGATATATAGTTCGAAATAGCGGTTAGCCAGGCAAATCGGGCAGTCAGCCGAGGTATCGGGGTAGGCTTCGGGGTCTGAATCATGCTTTGTGTGGCAGAGAAGATTTGATCCTTTATGAAAAAAACTCGCGGCCCCATGACAATTTTCGGTCGTTCAACCCCGCCAAATACCATAGGTTTCATCTGAACGCCTAAATTTAGGGCATTTACCTTGCATTACCTATAAATTATGAATAGTCACTCCCTCCTCCGTTTCTGCAAGCGGCTCGCGCACGTATTAATGCTTTTGAGCATCCTTTTATCATCATCAGCTTTTGTCGTTAAAGAGCCTGATTTTCCGTGGAATGAAGAAGGGACCCTCATGAATTCCCCTTGGCTTGAGCTCAAGCTCTGGCCAGAAGGAGAAAAAAAGGAGCGACTCCTTCGGGACGAAAAGGCCGCAAGTGATTTGAGTTTCGACCGAAACAAAATTCTCGGCGATTACCGTGAACGCATCGGCATTGAGTTCAATGTTCCTGAAGGCTTAAAAAATCGCGTTGGCTTTTGGTTTGATATCTACACGAAATATGATTCAAAACACTATGTGATCCATGACCGAAAACATCCCTGGATTATTTACGAAGTTGTCGATGGAACGAATTTGTTTGCAAGGCCCAAAGTCAGTTGGCTGAATCGCGTCGCTTCGGATAAGTTTGCAGCTCAGAGAAAGTCTCAAATAGAGGGCATCCTAAAAAAGCTCAGCAAAGGTGCAAATACTAATACTTTATCCCTTGAAGAACAGCGGATCGTTGAAGTTTTAAAAACGGTCGAAGGAAAGCGAACCAAAGTTTACAAAGATGCCGCAAGAGACATTCGAATCCAGTTAGGACAACGAGATTTCTTTTTACAAGGATTGAAGAATAGCGCCCCTTATCTCCCAGTGATGCAGCAAATTTTTGAACAAAAGGGCTTACCGCGAGAACTCGTTCGTATACCGCTTGTTGAAAGTAGTTTTAACGTTGTTGCGTACAGTAAAGTTGGCGCTAAAGGCGTTTGGCAAATCATGCCAAACGTTGGAAAATCTAAAATGGTCATTAACGATCAAATTGACGAACGCAGGTCTCCTCTAAAGTCGACGATCTTCGCGGCCTCTCTTCTTCGTGGGAACTACAAATCTTTAAAAAAGTGGCCACTTGCTGTAACGGCCTACAACCACGGTGTTGGATCAATGTCTAAAGCGGTTAAAAAACTTCGCACGGACAGTCTTTTGGACATCATCAAAAACTACAACGTCCCCTCGTTTCAATTTGCGTCCTCTAATTTTTACTCTTGTTTCTTAGCGGCGCTGCACGCTGAAGTTTACAGAGATCAGATCTTTACTGAAATGACCTTGGCTCCAGCGATTAATTGGCAGCTTGTCACCTTGAATAAGGCGCAAAAAATCAAGAGCATCCTAGTGCGTACGAAACTCTCGCAGAGCGATCTCATCCAGTTAAACCCAGAGCTAACGAGTTTAAAACCAGGTGTAACTTTGCCTCGTGGCTTTAAGTTTTACGTCCCTGCACAGGCTCGCGCTCGTCATTCACTCTCTCACTTCAAATTAAGGCTCTAAGGCTTAAACTGTAGAACACTGACCACTTGTGGGTCAGTGGCTGTAATTTGCGTCAGCACTCGATTGTTTTTCTTAGCAACGACGACGACCTGATTCGGGCCAGCAGGAACGTTAAATAAAATGAATCCCCCACCTACAACGCCAAATTTACCCTTATAAACTTGGCCAAGATGATCGAAGTATACAATATTGTCCGTCCGATAGTCCTCATGCCCCGCTAAATACACGTCAAACTCTTGATTTTGCACAAATCCGACAATGACGCCGCCGTCGGCGCTATCGTCAATCTTGGCTGTTGCTTTCATGTTTTTAAGCCATTCCGTCCTAATGAGTGGAACGTGTAGGAATTGGCTAGAGTCTAAGTAAACATGAAATGATTCCTCGAAACCTTCTTCTTGAGGGATGGCTTTTAGGAAACTCAACCGATCCACCCGGGGCAGAAATACTTTTGAAATCCCTGTTGTCATGACTCTGTGGGGCTCCTCAAGACTTTGCAAAACAAGTTCTGCACTTGCAGGACTTCCGCCAATGGCGTCAAAAACCTTCACGTCTACAGGATCAATTTTTGAACTTTGTAGAAGGTTAGCAAGGGCGATGGATCCTTCTTCGACTAAAATATTGCCGTGACTAAAGTAGTGGCCTTCTTTGATAGCAATTAAACTGTGAAATCCCGGTTCCAAATTGACGAAAGCAAAAAGGCCATTTTCGCTCGTCGCTTTGAGCTCCGGATCTGGAATCAAAAGTTTATTAAAATAGATCGGTTTAAATCCTGGGGCGTTTTCTGATTCTATAACGACTCCCGAAATTGGTTTTGAGTCTATAGTCACTCGTCCCCAAATGATGTTTCCACCCTCTTTGATTCCCTTTTTTCTGGCGAGGTCTGCAACGAGATCCCAAAACGCAGAGATCATCTTTTCTGGAAATGCCAAAAACTTTGCCTCAGAACCCGCTACAACAATTTGTTGAGTCGGCAAAAATCCACGACTTTGGGCACGTATCAGGACCGAGGACCCATTTGCGATGTCCCTAAACTCAAAATGTCCACTCGAATCCGTTTTTTCATTCCAGCCAAGTGAGTCTAGCTCGACTTGCGCTTTTTCTACGGGTTTTTCCACATCACCAAATGAGTAGGCAGATAAAACCTGTCCACTGATTCCATCGACGTGAGGCTTGATCAAAATGCTGATGCCATCAACTTGCTGGGACTTGATTAATGAGCTATTCACATCAGAAATTCGCAAAAGCCCACGTCCGAGAATCTTCCCGGTGCTTGACAAAAGTTGGGCTTCAATAGAGCCCGTGGTTTCTTGAAGAGTGATCTCATAGGTCCCATCTCTGAGATGAAACTTTCCTGCTTCTTGAGCAATGCCGTTTTCATCTAGGCGGCGTAGTTCAATGATGGTGTCATTAGTAAACGCAAGACCGCCCGAAATCTCAACTGGTCCCGTAAAGGTGATATTTCGAAAACTGGCCAGTGAGCGAACAAGCTGGGACGTTTCCGCTGATGGAGTGCCCTGGTAATCGGCTAACGTCATGGCATTTGAAGGATTCGGTGTTGGCTCTGCGTTTGGTTTCGCGGCTGGCTCATGTGGAGGGGGCTCATTGCGAGTCACAATAATTACGCCGCCAGTAGATGTCGGAATTCTTTTAGTAACTCCAGTAACGGTCGGCGCAGGTAGAATGGGATTCTCTGCAGACAGAGCTTCAATTTTTTCTGCCAATGACGGCCCAGCATTTACTGAGAAATCAACTCCGCCTGTTTGCCGGCCGGCAAGCTCAACTCTCCGACGCTGTGGTCCTGAAAGTTGACTTAGCCACTCGTCGCTGGGTTCAACCTGAGGTTCTGGTGGCATCGCCTGAGCCACCAGACTCGTTTGTTTCTCTGGAGCTGGAGCAGGAGTATCAAATTCGCTCCTTGAGATTTGCATCTCAGGAAGCTCAATTCGCTGCGAGCCTTTATCATGCAAAACAAAATCCACAATCCAACTTTTATCGGAAATGACAGCAACCTGTTCAGCAGCAACCGCGGGTTGTGCCGCAGGAACTTTAATCTTTTTAAAAACGGTTTCAAAAGCGATAGCAGGAGGAGATTTAAGATCTTGGCTTATTACGAGGGGCTGCTTGAGTATGCGAAGTTCAAAAGAACTCACTCGAGATGGAGCAAACATCTGAAGCAAACCAAACAACAGCAAATTGCTGTTTGTAACCAGTTTGATAAACTGTAGTTTGCTACTGACTTTTTTCAAGTCTCTCACTCCTTGAGATCGCAACCATTGTTCGCTTCAAATTCCTTTTTCGGCGACAGTACTTAAGAGTAATTAAAAGACTCTAAAGTCGTCAATGACGTTACGATCTTCGCGACTTTGGGTAAGTCGCTTACGTATTGCGAGAGCGTACTTTTCGGCTAAAGCCTTGTCTAGTCCTGCTTTCGAATAGCCTTGCTTGGTCTTTTCCTCAACAGGCACTTGGACCTCGACAGTGTAAGGTCGGCGATCTCCCAAAATGTAAACAAAAACGTAAGCTCGCTCTTTGGCTTGCTGGGGATCAAACATGATATCTTCTTTACGACTGAAGTAGTGGGACTGAATCTCCCGCCCGTTGATACTCTGGCTCATAATTCCCCCCGGAATTGTTTGCGCCACTGCTTTCTTGACCTCGTTGAAAGACATCGTAACACCTTCAAGCGAAGCACTGTTTGGCGTCTGACAACCTAACACAAAGAAAAGAAATCCAAGAATTAAAAAAGCTTTTATGTTCTGCACTTCAATGATTATGTCGTCTTTTGAACTTTGTTCCAATCATCTAAAAACAGCTTAATACCTTTGTCAGTGAGCGGATGTAAGGTCAGCTGCTGCATCACCTTGTAGGGAATCGTGGCGATGTGAGCACCCATTTGAGCAGCCTCCTGAATATGCAGAGGATGTCGAATACTCGCGACTAAGACTTCAGTCTTGAATGAGTAGTTCATGTAGATCTGAGTAATCTGGCTAATCAACTCCATGCCAATAGCTCCAATGTCGTCAAGGCGTCCAACAAATGGAGAGACCATGCTGGCTCCAGCTTTGGCTACTAGCAAAGCTTGAACAGGCGAAAAGACGAGGGTGACATTGGTCTTGATTCCTTCGGCGGTAAACCGGCGAACGGCAATGAGACCTTCTTCACACATAGGGATCTTAACAACAACGTTGTCTGCGATTTTTGCTAGCTCGCGACCCTCGCGATACATACCGTCAGCCTCAAGGCTGATCACTTCGGCGGAAACGGGACCAGGAACTTCTTTACAGATTCCCTTAATCACATCAAAAAACTGCCCCCCAGACTTAGCGATGAGCGATGGATTGGTGGTTACTCCATCAACCCAACCTCGTTTGTTGGCGGCTTTAATTTCATTGAGATCGGCACTGTCGATAAAAAATTTCATGGCTGGCTCCGTTTGATTTCAAACTTACAAATAGGCCTGTCACTTCGAATAATCAAGGTTATTCTCAAGTCAAAAGACCGCTGGCCTGCTGAAGAAACTCGACTCGAGAACGATCTTTGAAAGTTGAAGAAAGTTCGGCGAGGGATTTTCCTAGGACAGGGTGAGTCTGGCTCGGGGCGACTTCAGCCGCACAGACCAAAAGGTAATAGTTTTGGTGAAGCTGGAGATAGGGGAGCGTGAGCCGAGGCGTCATTATCGTCTCATCGTTGTAGAGTAGCAAAAGGACCTTGGCTTGATTTCCCGCTGTTTCTTCTGAAAAAAAGATCTCAGAAAGACTGATTTCGCTCACGAGCTCATCAGGACGGAGGGATGTTGTCACCCGGACAGCAATCCATAGCTCTGAGTTAAGATCTTCTTTTCGCGAGTTAAGGTAGTGTTTGTAAACCGATGATATGGCATGAATTTTTGAAAACTTTTGAACCCATCGTAAGAGAGACTGCAGCGCCTTCGTGCCCTTTAAAAAATCAACTGAGATTGCAAGAATCGCTGTATTTCCCGCGCTCATCCAAGCACGTCCATCATGCTGTAAAAACCGGGGCCTTTATTTGCGAGCCAATGAGCTGCACGCAGCGCACCTCGTGCAAACACGGTTCGGTTGAGAGCTTGATGTTCTATAGTGACGACTTCTTCGTCAGACATCGCGTACACGGTATGCACTCCAAAAATTCCACCACCGCGAATTCCTACTGGAGGGGGAACCTCTTTTTTAACGGCTTTTAATAAATCTTCGTAAAGAACGAGCGCGGTTCCACTAGGATTGTCGATTTTTTTGTTATGATGAAACTCGGTCATAGCAAAATCAAAACTCTCAAGATCTTGAAATGCAGACAACATTTTTCTCATCACAGCAACACCGACGCTCATATTTGCGGACCATAGGACTGGGATCATTTTCCCTGCGGATTTTAAATTTTGCTTTTCACCATCGGTAAGCCCCGTGACTCCGGCAACCAATGGTTTTTTATTTTCTATACACCACTTCGTTGTATTTAGCAGATTTTCTCGAGTTGAAAAGTCGATGACGACATCAATGCTCTGCGGATTTGCCTTGGAAATTGAACTCACTGTTTTCTGCTGAGAATCTTCTGCCTTATCCGACCCGCCGGCAAACTCTAACTCGCTAGAGACTCGCAAAAGAGAGGCAATTTCAAGACCCATGCGGCCGCCTACACCTACAACAAAGATATTTGTCTTTTTCACGCTAACATCCCAAGGCGCTGCATTTCGGTTTTCAGCTTTTGTCGATTTTCAGTCGACATTTCGATGAGAGGAAGGCGTAAACTTGAAAACTCAATCAAACCCATCATCTGCATCGCCGCCTTGAGTGGAATTGGATTCGCTTCACAAAACAAAAGTCCAATTAGATTGAGATAATTTTGGAAGTCCAAAGGCCCTTTATTCTCCTGTTTAATATTTCGGAACCACTCTCCCATTTTCGCAGGCAATACATGCGATAAAACCGAGATTGTTCCGTGCCCTCCCGCCTCTAAAAAGGCGGGATAAGTGCCATCATCACCGCTCAAAAGTAAAAATTCTTTCGAAACCCCTGCCAGGATTTTCTTGGCAAACTCGATATCTCCACTCGCTTCCTTAATCCCGATGATTCTTTTGTGCGAGCTTAACTCGAGAATAGACTCAACAGAAAGGGAGGTGATCGTTCGCGAAGGAACGTTGTAGAGGATCACAGGTATCGTCACATTGTCAGCAACCGCCTTGAAATGCTCAACTAACCCACGCTGCGGGGGCTTGTTGTAATAAGGAACGACAACCAACACCGCCTGCGCGCCAAGGCGCTCAGCTCTCTGGGAATTTTCGATGGTCTTTCGAGTGTTATTGCAACCGGTGCCCATGATGACATGAGCTCGTTTTTCACAAAAACTTTTCACGAAAGGGAAAAGTTCATTCTGCTCTTCAACGGTGAGAACTGGAGACTCTGCCGTCGTTCCGTTGACAACAAATCCGTGAATTCCATTTTTAAGTTGATCCTTGATCACTCTCTCAAGACTTGAAAAGTCTAACCTGTCATTCTTAAACGGACTCAAAAGCGCAGTCGTAACTCCAGAAAATGGCATCATTTAGAATTCTCCCCCGAGGAGCTGAAACTGAAATTGGAACTCCACCGGACCAGTCAGTTTTGGACGCGAAGGAACACTTAAGTCAATGCTCAATATTCCCCCCGGCATCTGCACGGCCACTTTTTCATACCCCTTAGCTTTGGCGTAGACGATCGCCGCCGCAACGGCCCCCGTTCCGCAGGCCTGGGTAAAATCTTCAACTCCTCGTTCAAAAGACACAGCCCTAATTTTACCTGGAGCAAGTTCGCAGAAATACGTCACGTTGGATCCGCCCGCACCAAGAGCTTTGTCTCGCCGCGAAACTCGCGCCTCCTCTCGAAGAAGAGTGAGGTCGCCAAATTCAAACGAGACCTCTCTTACGAGATGAGGGACCCCCGTATTTACAAAAGAGTATTCAACTGCCAGCTTCATTTTCCCAAGATCTTGAGTCGGCGTCATTACGACCTCAACCGTCTCCTGTGATAAAATCTGCGCACCAATATCTCCTGCAATCGTCTCGATAACGATGTTCTTTGTATTCATTTTTAGAGTTTGCGAAAAAAACAGGGCGGCGCAACGAGCGGCGTTGCCGCACATCTCAGCAGATGAGCCATCAGCATTAAAAAAATCCCAGGCGAAGGTTCCACCTTTTCGAGCGTTCTCTAGAAAGATAACCCCATCCGCAGAAAGACCAATATCGCCACCGCATAGTCGGGTTGTTAGCTTTCTTTTCTCTGCAGGATCAAGAGTTCCGCTGCGATGGTCGCAAATAAAAAAAGTGTTTCCACATCCTGAGGTTCTCCACCAAGTCAATGGGTCGTTTTTCATTTTTTCTTTCTCGCTGGAGCCTTTCGGCGTTTGGCATCTGCTTCGGAAACACCTTCCGAAGGTTCGTCGGGCCAATCTTCATCGTCCTCTGTTTTGTAAGCCGGCTGCTTTTTGAGACTGACATCTTTGGTGGCTCCAGAAAATGTCGGGCGGCCGCGCCCCATCTCTTGCGGAGGAAACGGAGGCTCGGGATCCCCCTTAACTCCACAAGATATCAGGCCAAGGAGTGAAATAAAACCCAAAGCCCACAAAATGTTACAAACTCTTAAGGTGTTTTTTTTGAATTTCAGCAATTTCAGCGGCTCCTCCGCAGATTAAAGGGTCTACTAAATATTTTCTCGACAATTTGGCAGTTCGGTTTTCACAAAGCGTATTGTATTTTTCCAGAAGTGAATCCAAAGCTGGACCTGGTTTTTGTTTAAGTGCCATCGCCGACTTCCACGACCAAAAATAAGCAGAAGGATAATCTGGATCGAGCTTGATGACAGAGTCCGCAAGCTCTTTGGCTTTTTCAAAGTGCTCAGCTTGGTACTGCACTTGAGAATCGATCGTGATCCAATAGGGTGTCTGTAAAGCAACGCGTGGATCAAGCCCTGCTCTTAAAATCAAATACTTCTCGGTCTTACCCAGACAGAGGTAACTTTTAGCCAAAAGCACTTCAGCCTCGTTGTCCCATGGGTTTAGTGCCAGCGCACGATTGGCTTGTTCAAGAGCCAAACCGCAATCATTAAGGCTGAGCTTAACGGCGGAAATGGCCTTGGTGATTTGGATGTTCTCGGGCTCCAGTTTTTGAGCTTCAAGAAACTTTGCTTCCGCCGCCCTAGGGTCATTTAAAAAAAGCGACAATCCCAATTCATAGAGTTGCTGAGTTTTATCCAGCAAAAATAAATTCGTAATATTGACAAGGGCCTTGGACTCCTCAGCAAAAGCGACGCTCTTGTGATCCTCTTTTTTTAGTGAAGACACCAATAACTCAACAGCCTTGTCTCGACTCTTATTCTGCGAAAGGGTGTACGCCTTTTCTATTTGAGCCTTGTACAAGGGCTCAAGTTTTGGTTCAGCCGCGTGGACGTCTCTACAAAAAATGAAGACAAAAAGCGCTAATATCAACTTGCCATCCTAGAATTTTTTAAACGATAACGCCTTAAGTTGCAAGGGACCAAGTGCTGTGGAAAAAGTACCTTGAAGAAGGCCGCCAAATGGCGCGAACTTGCGGTTGACCCAAACATCGTGAGTTCGTTGCGACAAGCTATCCGTCGTCTTTAGATGGAGGGTTTTAAAGATTCCCGCTGGAATTCGAATTTTTTCGTCCTTTGGATCATGAGATGTCAAATCTGTTGAGGCCGGAACGGCAACTTCGTCCCCATCCACTATCAAACGAAGGGCAGATCCATCTTTGATGTCGTATAAAACACGAAAGTTTTTTTCACCAAAACCACCGAGATCAAGCTCTTCATCAACCCAAAAACCCTCGGGCACCTGCTCTTTGACCTCAAGCGTGAGCTTGCCTTTGAAGATTCGGTATAAGGAAAACTCATACACAGCATTATCACCAAGACCCCAGTTCATGCCAACGTCTTTTACTTCATCTTCGACACAAAACATTTGCGGTTTTATAAACTCTTCGACCCAATCAATATCCGGAAATGCAAAGGCGTGAGTAGAGCTAAAAAGTAAACTGAATAAGAATAAAATCGATTTCATAGAAACCTTCCTTTTCAGAGACTTTCTTGTAGTTTCTATTCAGGCTGGGGGCAAGACAATCTTTAGACCACGTCTTCTCTAAAAATCAAAACCTGTCTGGGTTTGCTGCCATTGGCGGGGCCAACAACCCCTTCTTTTTCAAAGATTTCAATCATTCGGGCCGCCCTAGGATAACCAAGGCGATATTTCCGTTGCAATAGCGACGCGCTGACTTCTTTCATCGAAGCGATTTCCGAAACGATCAAATCATACATTTCATCGTGCTCTTCCTCAGGGGATCCAGAGTCATCGCTTGCAAAACTATCATCTCCCCCGGAGCCTTCGAGAGCACGGAGTGCCAGAGGATCATAGTCAGGCTCTGACTGATCCGCCCAAAAACGTGTGACTT
>JBGATJ010000079.1:0-21421 GCA_044229295.1 Pseudobdellovibrionaceae bacterium | reverse complement strand
GCAAGCTTCAAAACATTTTTAAAAGTTACTTTATTAAAGCTGTTAGCGTTGCTTTCGAGGGCATTTTCAATAAGGTGAGCAGAGATATGGCCTAGGTTTTCGATAAGGGCTTTAGTGATCTGAGGATCTTCGCTTTCAAAAGTTGTTTGCAGCATTTGTCTTGCCATATTGATCACGACATTTTCTTTATCAAGGCTTGGCTGCATACGAATGAGATGGCTCAGCCTTTTTGCGACGTAAATGACAAACTCGCGGTAATCTTCTTTTCTGATAAAGAAATTTTTGACTTTATAATTGGCCAGACGATTGATGGTTTCTTGTTCCACGTGGGACCCGCGCCGACGGTAAAGCAAGAATTTTTCGTTGAGCGGAAAACGAAAATAGATGTCAAAGGTCAATTGACTTTCCGGCTGCAAATCCAAGGCTTGTATTGGGAGATAATCCATTTCTTCAATCTTAACATTGTCTCATTAAGATCCCAACTCCATCCCGCTAGTCGCGGACTTAAGTCTGGAGCCGCGTGTTTTCGTAAGAAATTCATTAACTTTTTCCGGCTGGCTGTCGAAGAGTCAGGTGCAGCATCTCGGAGGACCCCATGCGACATTTAGCATTTCTTGTTTTCACACTTAGTTTCTTTGTTCAGGTTCAAGTTCATGCACAAATTGGCCAAGCTACCGAAGAGCAAAAAGTTGAAGAACCACCTAAAGCCTTGGAGCCAGGTCAAGATGATTCTTTGGGATTAGATCTTGGAACTCCCTCCTCGTCAGCGCCCTCTGAATCTACAGGAAGTGCCCTTCCTGCGGAGCTACCTTCATCTCCCAATGAGTTTGCTCCTTCAGCCACCGAAGACACTACAGGTCCTTCCGATGTTATCAACTCAGTTCCTGTCGAAGAAAAAATGACAGGAAATAAAGTTCGCAAAGCCAAGAAAAAACCAACAGTCGTCGCCAAAGAAGACTCTGGCAGCGAAAAAGGCGGCTTTAAAACAGCTCAAAAAGAATGTCCTGTTTACAAAAAAATGAGCGTTGGCTCGGCCATCCTTTTTAACCTCGATGAGGGGAAAAAGGTTTGGACGACAGGAACATCCGACTCCAAATGGATCAAGATCTTCAGGAAAGACGGCTCAGGAGCCTATATTAAGGCAGGCTGCTTCCGCTAAACCTCTGTTTCAATTATGGTTTGGCTAAGAATAAATGATTAGACATTAGTCCAGGTGCGTTTTACGGTGTTTCGGTAACAAGGGGGGGCCCATGCTGTTACCGATCATCGCTTTTCTCTCTATTCCAGTCTGGTCACAGACACTTCCAGTTTTTGATGCTGATTTTACTTGCCTGACTGATTCTCAGGCTCAGACGATGGTTAACGACTTCCATATTGACGTCCAAAGCTTCGGAGGGGTTGAGCTTTGTAATGGCGACGTGGATAGCAAAAAGTTATTTAACGATTTGACGGTAGTCAAAGATGGGACCTTTCGCTCCGACAACGTCTTTATCAAGGACCTTCTTACAACCTCTTATTACGACTTTCTAAAAAAGAACACCTACGGCGTTCGTCGTAAAAACGATGTGCCTACCGCGACAGCCTACAACCAAAAAGGCTACTTCACGATGCAAGATGGCTGGACTCAGCTCTCCACTCTTGGCCGCGTTGGCACCATTATTCATGAGGCACGGCACACCGAAGGTTACCGGCATGTTGTGTGCAATCAGGGTCCTTACAAAATGACGTTTGTGAGTGGCTGTGATTCTGACTACGCCTACGGTGGCAGTCATGCCGTTGAGATGGAGTACTACGCCAAAGTTGTCGTCCGAGGAGAAAACTTTCACCCACTTTACAAAAAAATGGCGCGCCTGATGGGTCTTGCCCGAAGTAATTTTGTTTTTAACACGCCGGTGATTCAGCGCCGAGAGGCTCTTTTAGTAAGGACTGAAAAAAATCACGGATTTTTGGTCAACTCTAAGCTTGAGGTGGTTCCCAGGGAACTTCCCGAGAGCCCAGGTCATTTAAAAACCTCCTCTTCGGGAGGTGTTCTGTTTGAAGGATCTCGCGCTTGGGCTTTGGATCTGTACTCTAAGGACCATGCGACCGACCTTATCTCAGATGCGTATTCTTACTTCAAATTACTTAAAGATAATGACAGCCCTAAAAACCTCAAAGAGTTTGACGAGCTTGATAAGGGCGGACTTCGATTTGTCATCGGTCTGAACCAAAACAATGAATACGGCTTTTTTGAGTTTAAAGATGGAAATTGGACATCTTTTGTTTCTTCGGGATTGAACGTAGAAAAAACCCTCACATCAAATGCCCAAGGTGAGACGGGTCTTTTCTTTGTCGACAACAATCACAAGGCTCACAAGATGAACTTAATTGACAGAACGGTGGATCCTGTTGGCTCTGACCTGGCTGTTGATGACGTCGCTTATACTCAGGCCTTTGAAAATTCGTTTCGCCTGGACTCTCAAGGTAAAGTTTTTATACGGGCTAAGGACACCGACTTTTGGACGGAAGTCCCGGTCTCAGGAGAAAAGATCGTAGAGATGATCACTGTTCCTCTTTATGATGCTTATGAGGTAGAACTTTAACGAAAGTGTATATCGTTTCTTATGAAGACATTTTTTTTCATTATCATTGTCGTTGCTGTTTTGGGACTTGCCTCCCAAATTATGCTCCCGTTTCATGGGGCGACTGATGATGCGGATTTAGTTGTCTCTAAAAAAGCGCCCGCATCCGTCAAAACAAAGCCGTCAACGAAAGCTACGGTCTTGAGCTCGGCTCCAGGACTTGTCTCCGATCCTGATGAAATATCAAAAAAGTTAAAAGCCCAAGCCATGTCACTCTCACCAACTGAAATCGACTCTTATAAAAGCCTTGCCGCTGACGAAGGTGCTAATGCTGACAAGCGCGCACTCGCCTTGGAGCTTTTAAGCCAAAACGAGACTGAGCAAGCCGTCGAAGCCCTTAAAGAATTAGCCTCTCAACCGCTTCCTAAAAATAAAACCGATCGCCTTTTAGATCAGGAAAGAGTTTTTCGCGCTTGGGCCATTGAAGGGCTTTTGCAAAATCCGTCCATTCAGCTTTCTAAATCAGCACTGCAATTTGTTGTCAGTAAATCTGAGGATTCTTTCATCTCTCAAAGGGCCGAACAGGCTCTTTATTGGATGAGTCAAGGACACGATCCTGCGGCCTTAGAAAAGGTTGACATCCAAGCCTATAGAAAGCTCTTATCTCCCAAGTCTCATCTATAACTTGTGAGGTGTTATGAGGGCTGTTATTTTTCTAGGACTGCTTTTTCCAACTCTAGCTTTAGGCTGGGCAGGCCGGGGCCACGATACCATTTGCCAGGCGGCGCCTTTTCTTGTGAAAGAACCAAAACTCAAAGACTTTTTAAGTCGACGCGGATATCTTCTTGGTTATCTTTGCAATGTTCCTGATGTCTATTGGAGAAGCCTAGGACCTCAAACAAAGGTCGGAGACTTCACTCACTTCATGGACCCGGAAAATTTAGATGTCACCCTTGAAGCCATTCCTCCCCTGCCCTACTCCGAGATCGTAAAGACCTACCAAGGTCGGGAGAGCAAATACCTCAAGCGCAAGATCATGAGTGTGGCCGATGATCTTGGATCTCTTTGGTGGCGGGCCGATCAGTTTTTTAATTTGGCTCAGCAAAGCGCGACTCAAATCAAAAAGGCAGACAAAATTCCTACGACCTATCCTGAAAAACAAGATGCCAATCTCCCCTACAATAAAGCGGTTTATGAAATGCTTCTGAACATGGGATTTCTTGGGCATTTCGTCGGTGATGTGTCGATGCCGTTTCATTCCACGACCGATTTTGATGGCTATCATCAAGGCCACGGAGGCATTCATAGTTTTTACGAAGATGACTGCGTGGCGGCACTCTCTGGGAATCTCTTGCATGA
Organism: Pseudobdellovibrionaceae bacterium; assembly: GCA_044229295.1. GTDB lineage: Bacteria > Bdellovibrionota > Bdellovibrionia > Bdellovibrionales > Bdellovibrionaceae > JBGATJ01. The sequence continues at coordinate 17,501 of JBGATJ010000079.1, read as the reverse complement.
AGTGATTGAAAAAGCTCAAAAGCTAGACCTTAAAGAATTAGAAAAAGAGAAATCGCCGGTGGCTCAGATTAAATGGATGAGTCTGCATTTTGTGATGGACATCGACGCGGTTTTAAAAAACGACAAGGTCATCAAAGCGTCAGAGTCAAAAACCGAAAAAGGAATGACTCTTAAAACACCAGCCCAGCGTAAGGAGGCCGGTGAAGTCGCTCCCCAGTTTCAAAGCTTGATTATAAATGAGATGGCTTACTCTGCACGATTACTTGCCCTCATGTGGGAGCGAGCTTACCACGAAGGAGGAGACCCGGACTTAAAGGCGTACGGGTCTTATCGATTTCCTTTTTCTCCGGAGTTTTTGGCTCCGAACTATCTGCCGTAGTTGTAGTAACCGTCAACTTTTAGATGGACGCCAGTAGAGTTTCCTTCCCCATAACCTGGTGAAAAAGGAGCGCGGCAAGCTTCTATAGCTTTATCCAAGTAGTAAGAATTCTGAGCCACTTCTTTGCAATCTTTAACGGCTTCGATCATCGATGAATTGTTATAGACACCTTGGCTGCATGTGCATGAGATAAAACAGGTGTAGGGCCTGCTGCCTGAAGATTCGCAAGTTGCGTAGAAGTCGTTAACTGCAAAAGCAGATGGGTTGTACGCCAAAAATCCAAAAAATAAAAAAGAGATAAGTTTCATAGGTCCTCCGGAGGTCTTTAAGGTTGCAAAGCTGGATCCAGATTAAAATCTCATTAAATGTCTTTGAACGCTTTAAACGAGTTAGCAATTAGTCACTCGCCAAAAATTGTCAGCAAAAAGGTCTTTTTTTTAAAAAGTCCCGTGCCTATGAGCCTATAAAAGACCTCGTATGGGCGCGGTTTTTGTAGGCATTTTCAGAGGAATTTCCCGGGAGTTTTTGTGGAATTAAAAAAATCGCTTTTCTTGGCTCAGGCCCTAGTGTTTTCACTTGCTTTTACATCTGCGCAGGTTCGCGCCGATGAACCCCAGCCTCCAGCTCCCCAACCACAACCCCCTGCCCCACAGCCACCGAAGCCTCAACCTGAGCCTCCAGCACCCCAGCCTCCTGGGCCCACGGACGACGGTGATTATCTCGCCTATAAAAAGAAGGCTTCTGAAAAAGCTATTAAAACAGCTGAGTCTTATATCAAGGTTCTTAAAAAAGACTTCCCTGGCGAGGATGCTCCTGTTCCTGAGAAAATCGATGAAGTCAGACGCTTTTACGAGAGTTTCTACATGCTCGCTCTCACTCATGGAGTGAAGCAGCCCTGGGTTCGTGAAGTTCAAAAAGAGAGCTTTGATGAGTTCCAAGACAGTTTGAACCGGATTCTTCAAGAAAGGTGGGGACGAAAGTCTCAGCTTCTTGAAGTTCATTCTTTAGGTCAAGGGGTGCAAATCGCTCAGTCTGTTGAAGACGAAGTTCAAGTTGCAAAATTTTTGAGTGCTCTTGAAGGTATGAATGCCACTTACAATCATCGTATTATCCTGCATAATTTTGCGATCAACACTCCTGTCATTATCAAAGGAATGATCATAGGCGCGATTGCTGTATTTATTGGGTCGACTTTCTTAATTCCAGTGGCTCCTGGAACAGCGGCTGTTGCGATGATTGGCGAGTACACCACAAATGCGATCATGGGAGCTGCGGCTTTTGGGATTGCGGCTCTTCCAACGACTTTAGTCCGTGGAGCTTGGGATTCTCTATGGCAGAAGTTTAGAACTATGCCAAGACGCCAAGAAGACTTTAGCGAATTTAAAAAAGCGATACGGACAAAAGAGCCTAAGTTCAAAGTCGTAGAGCGAAAACCCAAAGTAAAACCAAAACGCTCCGTTTTTTACCAAAAATATTGATCAGGCTCGATATTCAAAGGCGCTGGAGTCTTAAAAAGAGGCTCCACGTTTTTTGCGAGAAGACTTGTTGTATTTACGTCGACTTGAAGTTTTCCACTCACAATGATGAAGCACTCCTGCGTAACTACCTCTTTATGTTTTTCAAAAACATCAGGTCTGAGGACAACGTCAATAAATCCGAATTCATCTTCAAGGGTCGTAAAGACCATCCCTTTAGCTGTGGGTGGGCGCTGTTTAATAAGCACAAGACCTGCGATGCGCATTTGAGATCCTGTTTTTAATCTCTTAAGATCTAGGCTTGTAGCCTTTGGCATATCGTTTAAAGTTTTTCTAAGCTCAATCATGGGATGTCCATGAGTCGATAAAGAAAAAGCGGCATAGTCCTGCTGAATGACTTCAAATTCATGCAGACTCTGAAAATGCTTTTTCTCCAAATGTTCCCAACCACTTTGAGAAAATAGCTCAAGCTGCTGTGGCTTTTGACTCACAAGTATCCGCTCATATTCCAGCACGGCCCAAAGGGCTTGGCGAGGCTCAAAATTAAAATCTGCAAAACGTCCTGCCATAGCCAATTTATGCAAAACATCTTTTCTTAAAGAGGAGCGCAAAAGCAAATCTTGAAGTGACGAGAATTCCTTTTCTTTACGTTCCTGCAAAAGCTGCTCTACACTGGTTTTTGAGATTCCACTCACAAGCCGAAAGCCCAGACGAATTCCACCATTTTCCATTTTGCAGTCCCATTCAGAATTTCGTAAGCAAACCGGAAAGATTTTAACTCCGTTTCTGAGAGCCTCGTAAAGAATCGTATCGTTTCGGTAAAAGCCCATGGGCTGAGAATTGACAAGAGAACATGCAAATTCAGCGGGATGATGAGCTTTTAAAAAACAAGAAGCATAAGCTAAAAGTGCAAAGCTTGCTGCATGACTTTCAGGAAACCCATATTGAGAAAACCCTTGGATCTGTTTAAAAATAAGTTTTGCAAAATCTGGCGGAAGCCCACTATCGATCAATCCTTGCATCAACCTTTGTGCCATTTGTTCAATCGGAAGACTCGTGCGCCAAGCATTAATGCACCTTCGTAGCTGATCGGCCTCCCCTGGGGAAAATCCTGCTAGCTGACTGGCAAGTCTCATGTTATGCTCTTTATACAAAGGAATGCCTTAGGTTTTTCCAAAAATCCGATTAAGTTTTTGGTTGGGGAAAGAAACTTTCTCAATCCTCGGCGGCGCTTAAGATAAGGATGAATCATCTGCCCTACAATTGGTCCAGGACGTACGATGGCCACTTCAATCACAAGATCATAAAAATTCTCTGGAAGTAATCGTCCTAACATCTGCATCTGCGCTCGAGATTCAATTTGAAAAACGCCGACGGTTTCCCGATTTTGAATCATCTTGTAGGTTTTAGGATCATCAGAAGGAATTTCATAGAGCTTCTTCCCTACTAAGTCCAAAGTCTTGCGAAGAGCTGAAAGCATCCCGAGACTCAAAACATCCACCTTCAATAAGCCTAAGGTGTCTAGGTCATATTTATCCCATTGAATGATCGAGCGACCTTCCATGCGCGCAGGCTCTACGGGCACAATTTCAAGAATCGGATCTGCAGATAAAGTAAATCCTCCAGAGTGAATGGATAAGTGCCGCGGAAAGCCTTGGATTTGGCTTGCGATATCTGCAATTTGAGTCTTAAGCTCCTCGGGCTTTTCAAAACCTTTGATCAGCTCGTCAAACTCTCGCTCGACCTTTTTAGCAGAGAGCGTCCCGACAGGAACACCAAAGGCTTTACAAACCTCTCGAAAAGCAGAGCGATAGCGATACGTAATAACCGCACTCACCATGGCCGCACGATCGCGGCCATATTTTTGATAAATATATTGAATCACCTCTTCTCGCCGTTCATGCTCAAAGTCCACATCAATGTCTGGGGGTTCATTTCTTTCAGAAGAAATAAATCTCTCAAACAAAAGATTCATATCAATAGGATTAATTGCGGTAATCCCTAGAATAAAACACAAAATGGAGTTGGCTGCAGACCCTCGCCCTTGGCACAAAATCTGTTTTTTCTTAGCAAACTCAACGATGTCATAGATCGTTAAAAAATAATCAGCGTATCCAAGCTCGCTGATCATCTGTAGCTCATGCAAAAGTTGGGATTTTACCGGCGCCGGTAATTCATGAGGGTAAAATGTCGGAACATTTTTCCAGATGAGATGTTCTAAATAACTCTGGGCTGTATGACCTTGAGGAATCCATTCGGAAGGATAGCGGTACTTAAGTTCAGTTAAAGAAAAATGGCAACTGCTTGCAATATCTAAAGTGAGGTCTAAAGACTTCGGCTCATCAGCAAAGAGCTTTTGCATTTTCGAAAAACTTTTAATGTGTCGTTCGGCATTGGAAAAAAGTTTTCCACCGGCCTCGTCTAAAGTCTTTTTTTCTCGAATGGAGATCAAAACATCCTGCAGAGCCTTTCTCTGTTTGACGTGATAATAAACATCGTTGGACGCTACAATGGGAACAGAAAACCGCTGTTGATATGTTTTCGCCTTGTGCGATCTCACTTTATCAAATCCATCTAAGTAGCGAGTCAGAACAAGGTAAAAATTCTTCTTAAAGATATCTTTTAAAACCCCTACCTGTTTGTCAAAATCTTGATCTTGAGTGTGAACAATTCGCTTTAAAACAATCACATCATGGCTATTTTCTAAAAATGCACAGAACTCTTGAAAGCTCAAAGATGCAAGTCCCTTGGGCTTTCCAGCGTGGCTGATAGATAAGAGCCGACACAGGTCCCCGTAACCTTTGCGGCTTTGAGCAAGGCACACCAATGGTAAACCATCAGAAAGTGTGAACTCACATCCTACCAACATGCGGAAGTCTGTAAACTCGCGCTGAGCTTTGTAAGCCCTAGCCACACCATACATGCCATTGACATCATTGATTCCAAGACCTTTGAGACCGAGCTTTGCAGCTTCGGTCATCAATTCATCGGGATGAGAAGCTCCTGTAAGAAAAGAAAAATTAGTCTTACTTAAAAGCTCCACATACATTAATCAAAATATCCATGCAAAAAAACTCCAAGTCGGGATTGAAAAAGCCAGAGCTGCTCACCTGTGGTTGTCTTGGCTCGAAAGTAAATGCGCTCTTCAAAGCCATTCCACCACTCACTGAGAATCACTTCGCGGTGAGAAAGACTTTCCACTTGTAGACTTTTATTAAAAATAAAAATTTGCCCCTGACAGGCATTGATCTTTTCAGGTCTTTGCAGCATGCGTAAGGGGCGTTCTGTAGCGTAAGAGGGAGGATTGACAACTTGGGTTTGGGGCAAGCATCGCCGCCATGTTTTCTCAGGCAGATGACTCTCTTTGATCTGTGCTTGAAACACCGATTTTTCGCCAAGTTTAAGAGAGAGCCTTGCTAGCAAAGTTCCAAAGGCCTCTTCGTGCTCTTCTTTTTTGGGATTAAAGATATCTTTTTGCCGAGTTAGTAAAGGAATCGACTCTTTGACCTCAAAGCTCAGACTCTCAACAATTCCTTGAAGCGGCTGATGGTGTAAAGCATGTTCCACCTTTTCTTTGATAAGAGCTAAAATGGCTTTGGTTGAAAGCTGAGGCATAGAAAAGCTCACATCTATCGAGTAGTCTGGGTTTTTAATAGTTGAAAACTTTTCTTGTCTAAAAATCACCTGGATGCTTTTAGCTTCTTCTCCCCGACCCTTGAGACGCAGGACCACACGATCTAAAAGAGTCTTCAAGTAAAATGTTAAAACCTCTAAATTCCCCATGTGCCAATCATCTTGGAAGGATAACTTCTCAATGACCTTGTCTTCAGGGACAAAAAAGGGCCAGACCTTTTGCGGCCGTGACACCTGCTCATGAAGATAAAGCCCTAATCGTCCAAATCGAGAGGACAAAGAGGAGACAGGGAGTGATAAAAAATCCCGAAGTGTGTGAACTCCAAGTCTCGCAAAAGAGGCCCGCATTTTTTCTAAATGCTGACCCTGGACCTCATCTTTCACAAATGGGTTGAGGTAAAAAGGCAAGGCCTCAAGAGGCAAATCTTCTTTGATTTTTTTCTGATACACGCAAAGACTTAATGCTGTTGAGGGATCTTCGGCCCAGGCCATTCTCGGATTGAGTTGGACCTGTCGCATGATTTTTTTAATAATGCGAACCATGGAATCTAAAGGGTATAAACGTTCACACTTTGATATTTCTAAAAACAAAGCGAGCTCTCCATGAACGGCAATTTGCGGAGTATACCGATAGAAAATCTCTGCCAAGTCCTTGAGCTTATAATCTCGCATCTTGTCTGGAAAATAGAGGCAAATCACTTTCATAGGACCTCCTTATGTCGTTTCATAAAAATATCAAAAAGCCCCTCTTCTGTTTTTTGCACTTCCATTTGCAGCGCAATGGCCCAACTCGAATGAAGTTCATCAGAAAGTAAAAAAAAATGACCTTGATTTCTTTCATTTAAAATTTGAAACCGCCGCAAAAGATCTTGCGAAAACAGGGACTGGCTTACGACCACGACCTCAAAAACTCCACTGCGCAGCACTTGCTCAACAGTCCAATTGATTTTTTCATGGGACTCAATAAATGTGATATTTTGCAGAGCCCCTTGTCTTTGAAAAATCCCAAAAGGATTGATGGAAAGAGTTTCTTCAATCCAAGCCACCTTAAAGTCCAGGTGCTCTTTGAGAAATGCCACCAGAAACTCCGTCTTTCCTCGACCTGTGAATTCAGTTAAAAGCCCCCGAGCAAACCCCTGGCGCCACAACGAAAAAGAAGAGCGGCTGCGGGTTGCAGAGTCCTCAATCCCACCAACCAACTCTCTGAGAGCTTGTAATGTTTTTTGGCGATTCACCAATTGCATAAAGACCTCTAGGGCTAGTGTGATGTCAGATAGATTTTTTCCTTATTGCTTGGTCTTTTGGATTGGGCCCTTCGTTGTTCCTCCTCGAATTGGCTCCTGGCCAGTCCTTCGTCGTCTCACCTCGGGCCAATCCAAAATTCGCGGCGCAATATGGAAAAAATCTATCTGACATCACACTAGTATCGAAGCAAGCCACAAAAAATTCCTTCAATTTGAAAATGCTGCAGAGGTTTGACAATCAGAGGCCGATACTTTTCGTTGGCCGAATGAAGTTCAATGGAGCTTTTCTTTTTAAAGAATTTTTTAATGGTGGCCTCGCCATCAATCAAAGCCACAACAATTTGCCCTTGGTCTGCGGAGCTTTGCTTTTTAACAACAACGTAATCTCGATCTAAAATGCCCTCATCAATCATGGAATCCCCACTGACCTGCAAAGCAAAAAAGGATCCTTGTCCTTTTAAAAAGGATGAAGGCACTTCAATCTTCTCATCAAATTTAAACCGTTCCAAAGGTCGCCCTGCAGCTACCTCTCCTAAAAGAGGGATCAAGGGAGTTTGAGGAGGCGCTGCCACTTCAAGATTGGCCCAACCTTGAGGGGCCTGGGTGAGGTAGCCCTTTTGCCGCAAAGTGCGAATGTGATCGCTCATGGTCCCTACTGATTTTAATTTGAAATGGGCGGCCAACTCCCGCTGAGTGGGAGCATGACCGTATTTTTTGATGTGGTCTTGGATGTATTCAAAAACCTTTTGCTGCTTTGAAGTAAGAGCCATGGGGTCTCCTATAGGGTCCTTTGGAGACTATACCGTACATTTACCGTACATTTAAAGCTTTATTTCTAAAAAATGCTAACGCTGTGTCTTAATTCTCCAAAAAAAGCTACTGGCAACTTGATTTGCTAATTTCATCTTCCATTTCGTATTCGAACCCGTCTGAGTCTTCGCATCGTGAAACTTGCGTGCGGGTTTCGATTTCCCCATGACAATTAGTTGCAAATTTTGGTGAGGGATCAAGACCCCAGTCATACTCTCCTGTCATCCAATCAAACCCAGAGTTTCCAAAACCCATGCAAAATCCAGTGTAAGTACAGGTTTCTTTTTTAGACTCTTCACTAGAGCTAATGAGTTTATCATCTCCGCGACATTCGTACGAAGCGTACGCCAAAGAAGAAATTGTAAAAGTAGCAAATAGTAAAAGAAAGGCTTTCATGTGTGACTCCTATCATTGATTAAAGTTCGGCAGATTCTACACTTTTTGACCCCTAAAAACACCTGTTATGATCTTGGCGATCTGCCAGTTTTTGTCATGAACTTTTTCCACTGTTCGCTCCAGCGACCAGAATCTTTCGCCAACCCCTTGTCTTTTGAAAGTCCAAACCATAAGAAGCGCCATGCTTTACGAACACCAAAACTACCGCACATTTCTCAAACAAGTTCTCGTGGAGAAAAATGAAAAGACGAACTACTCCCTTCGTTCTTTTTCAGAAAAGCTCAATGTCTCGCACTCGTTTTTGTCTGAGGTGCTGAATCATCGCAAAAGCCTTTCTATGGACCTGGCATTTAAGATCGCGGTTCGTTTAGGCCTGACGGACTCAGAGACTCAGTACTTCTGCCTGCTTGTCCAAATGGAACAGGAAAAAGAGCCCGACTATCAAGAAAAGCTGCAAATCCGTATGCGAAGCTTAAACCCAAACCAAGCGGCTTATGATCTTTCGACAGATGTTTTTAAACTCATCTCCGATTGGTATCATATCGCAATTCTTGAACTGCCACTCCTCACAGGTTTTCAGCTGACAGCAGAGCACGCGGCGGAAAAACTTGGCATCACGAAATGGGAGGCAGAGGTTGCCATGGAAAGGCTCCTTCGCCTAGGACTTCTCAAAAAGTCCCGTGATGGAAGTCTTAAGAAAACTCACAGAGAAATTTTAGGAAACTCTCCAGTTTCTAACGAAGCCTTTCAAAAATACCATCGGCAAATGTTAGAAAAAGCTGGCGACGCCCTCAAATCACAAACCCCGTCAGAGCGTCTAAGTGCCACAGATGTTGTTGCCATCGATAGCAGAGATCTCAAAAAAATAGATCGTCTCGCCAGAGACTTTACTGCAAAAGTCATGGCGATCGCAAATCAGTGCAAACATAAAAATAGTCTCTATGCCCTTACCGTCCACTTTTTTAAAATCAACTCCAACGAAAGGAATTTGCCATGAAAACCTTCCTTCTCTTTTTATTTATTTTTGAAACCAGCTATGCTGGAACGAGCATTCGCGGAGGGGGCGATGATGCCGGCCTGGATTTTCAGGCCCACTTGCAATCCGCCCTTAGTTATTTACAGAAAAATAATCCTGAAATTTATAAGACTATTTCTGGGAAGGGCTTAAGATCGCAGCCCCGCGTGATTGTCGTAGATGATGCGCTGGATGTTCAGTTCAAAGATCTCATTCAGAATTCCGTGGCCACCAACGATCCGGCCAAAGGCGAAATTTATCTCAATCGACAGCGCTGGAACGCAATCAAAAACGACACTCTCAAAGACGGCATTTCTCTCCATGAGGACTTAAGCCTCAAAGGACTTGAGCAAACAGGATTTTATCCCATCTCTGCTCAGTATGTCGCAAGTCGTGGGGGCGAAGCGCGAGAGCTCAAGAAACAGCTGAAGGTCAATCGTATCAAGCAACTCACCGCTCTTTCTCCGGGCCGATCGCCCTATGAAGTCTTAAAGACTTTCTTTGAGGAAGCGAGCGAACCCCTTTCTCCCAATGACATTCCGAAAGCCAAAGAGATTTACCAAAAGAAAGTGAAATTTATTTGTCAGAGTTCAAATGCCGAGGAGCCCAGTAATTTGGGACAAAGATATCTTGGGAGAGTTTCAAAAATAACCACTGCACATGCCGATCGAGTGGATCGTGGACCCATGTTTGACCCTATTCCTGAACAGTCAGAAATTCGTGAACCCCGATTCTATCTTGCCTGGAGAATTGAAGAAATGAATGGTTACAGCAGTGGCCTTTACCGAGGTGGGAGCGAATATTGGTGGACCCTTGGCGTTTCTAAAATTTCAGTGTCAAAAACCGAAATAAAACAGTCGGCGTCCTTTGCTCCAGACGTTTTTCAAGATTCGCCACAAGGTCGAACTTATGCGGCCACGTTCCGTAAAAACAACGGCATGATCACTTACCACTGGAAAGAGGCCGAGAACAAAAGGATCGTCGTTGATGAGATCGGGTACTGCTATTAGGTAGACATTCTTTAAAATCCTATTTAAGTTATTTTCCTATGCCCCACGTGCTCGCCCGATTTCTAGATTCAAGATCGTGGAAGTTCCATTTTTTCCTGGCGCTAGCCCTGGGGCTGCTGGTTCGCGTGATCGCGAGCCGTTTTGCGTACGGCTCCCAGGCCCTGGATGATTTTCGTCACGGACTTTGGCCTGCCTACCAATTCTACAACGGGGAGTGGATCAACCTCCCCGACTATCGAAGCTACCTTCTCGTTTGGGTGCTTGGGGATTGGTTTAAAATGGGAGATGCGCTTTTTGGAATTTCAACTCCAGCGGCCCAAGCTCAGTGGTGCAGCCTTGGGCTAGGTGTGTTTTCCCTCTGGGTGTTTTTTCCCCTCTATCAATGGGGTAAGGACAAAAGCTTTGCCACACTCTCCACCTATTTGATTGCGCTGCACGCGCTCTTACCGTTTGTCACGACAAGAGCTTTCGGTGAGGCCGTTGCGACATCTTTGGTCCTTGGCGGACTGCTGGCCTGTGAGTTAGGTCGCGAGCAAAAAAAAACATCGTGGCTTATTTTTGGGTTTTTGACCCTGGGACTAAGTGCTCTATTTCGATTTCAGTGCGGAGTGATCTACGTTGCTTACTTAGGATTTTTGCTCTTCAAAAAGGAAACAAGACCGCTTGTCACGGGCCTTGCCTGTGGACTCGTGATTTTTGCACTTCAGTGTTTGGTTGAAGTTCTTGCTCATAGGCCTTTGCTTTCCACTCTCTTTGCGTATTTTGATGCTAATAAAAATGTGGGCCAGGACTACGGCGAAAGTCCATGGCATGCGACGTGGGCCACATTTTTGGCATTTCTCTTTTTTCCAGTTTCACTTTCATTTTTTCGCAAAACCTCTACGAAACTTTGGGGGTTTTTATTTCCATGTTTGATTTTTTTATTTCTTCATTGCCTTGTTCCCCATAAAGAAGAGCGATTTTTGTACCCGGTTTTAGGTCTTGCAGCACTGTTTTTGTCAGCTCTGTGGGTGCAGTCTAGGCCCCACGTCTGGAATCGGTTTGTGGCAAGCCCTATAATCCTCATTCTTAATTTCACAATTTTGGCTCTCTCGATCTTCAGCAACACTCAAAGCGGCGAGATTGAGCCTATCGCTCAGATTGAGAAAATGCCTGGCCCCATCCTCGTTGTTGGCAAGCAGGCGCTACTTACTGAGAGTTTTGTCAAAGACTACTATGTGCGGACTCCTAACAAACTTATTGATGTTGGAAGTCAGGTTTTGAATGGAGACAGCCTCTCTCATCTCCGCACGGGGGAAAAAACGCTGTGTGTGATCACCTCTAACGCAGATTTAAAAGTCGAGCTTGAGGCTCTTGAAGGTCAAACGATTCAAGACCTGACTTGTCAGAAAGTTCGAAAGGCGCAGTCGCTCACTGACCAGATTTTATATCAGATGCATCCTGAAAAAAACCCAAGGCGCCGGCCGACATGGTATCTCGTTTGTAGCAAACTGGACTAGAGAATAGCTCTGGGCTGGGAGACAATGAGTGATGCTTATCTTACTGATGACTCTCAATATGGCGTATGCCGATTCAGGATGGGTTTCTCGATTTTTAAAGAATGTCGCCTCAGGAGTCGTACAAGTTAACACGAGCCGTAAACCTCAAGTGACCTGCCCTCCAGATTCAGCCAAACCTATAGGCTCGACGTGCGCCGGGGACACTGATGGTTTTTGCGAGAAGTTGTGGAATGACACTAATAAGGGAAATCTTGACCTCCCTAACGGACAAAAAATCCTCGCAGGAAAATCCAATAAAAGTAATCTCACCAATTTTGAAAGACTTGATCTTCTCGCCTTTTCAAATTGCGAGGCCAATCTCCCAGAAGATCTTCGCGCCAGTGCTACAGAAATTCTTAAAGATTTGCGCGATCTTCTTGCCGGTGAAAATAGTACGCCAGCCTGGCAATCCAAACTCAAAACTGTCATGGACCGTTGGAATACGGCGGTGGGGGCACTTGCTTATAGACGTGTGAGTAACGAGATTCCAGGATTTACCAGTATACCCTATGGATCAAGAACCCCGGCTCAAAAGGCAAGCTTGGCAGCCGTCCAGCAAAAAATTTTTAATGAGGTTCTTGCGGCAAAATATGAGAAGGACGAAAACTGGTTGAGAGCAAAAAAAGTTTTTTCTCTAGCTAAATCTGATATTCTAGCCGAAATAGAAACCCTTCCCTTGCCTGCAGATCAAAAAGAAAAGATGTCCAAGCGGATAAGATCAATAAAGATTTCCTTGCCTTTTTCACAGTTGACAGGAACTGAGGCTGAACGATGTTCTAAGACGGAGCCCGCAGCAAACTACAGTGATGATTACAATGTCCTTTTTGTGTGTGCCGGGTTTTTTAACGGATATCAAGATGAAGATGCTATGTACCTTGCGATTGCCCACGAAATTTCTCATTCGGTGGACAGTGATTCTTCAGTTGATTTTTTTGAAGGACCTGTAGGCAAGGCAATGCTTCAGTTCCCAGATGCTAAAGGCCCTGCAGTCAGCTGTGAGGCCTGGAAAGGGCTTAGATCGGGGCCCCTAGCTGGGCCAAAAACAGTTTCAGAGCCGCCCTATCCCTATCAAAAATTGACCGATTGCCTCGTCCCCCCAAAAAACATCAAGGCTTTTCAATCTAAAAATATTCTAAACTGGGCAGACAAACGTTCTGAACAGGAGGCGAAACATTTTGAAAAATCCTTTCAGGCTTTAGCTGATCCTAAAAATCCTTTATATATGAGACCAGACCTTGCTTTTGCAGCCACCCAATCAAGGTACCCCAATAAATCAGACAACATCTCAATTGCCATGCCCATTTTTGTGCAGTCCCTCCATTGCCAAAAAGAAAAGTTATCCGGTCAGCCAATAACCCAGGATCTTCAAGAAAAAATATATGCTGCTGCTGTTGAGGAAACTCGCGATGTCTCTCGCGCCATTCAAGTTGGACGTTATTCTAGCTGTGGACGCGAGTGTGGTTTTCTTCAAAGCCAAGGTTTGGGAAGAGATGCCAGCGAATACTTTGCAGATTGGCTTGCCATCCGGACTTTCCCACGCCATCTGGCAAACAAAAAATCTCCTGAAGAAAAAAAGCTTGCGGCGGCGTCAGCATTCGCATCTTTTTGTGATCCAGGCCTTAAGCAAAATAAAAATGATACTCATGGCTTACTTCGAGGTCGACGACTTTCTGTCTACACTCCCGAGGTCTCTTCCCTCGTTGGTTGTTTTCGGGATGACGAGGTTCAAAAACAAGCTCCAAACTGCGGGCTGTAGTTAGAGCTCAACTCCAAGCCCAGGAGCCAAACGGGTGAACTCCACAAGGCTATCTAGAGTTATAGTTTGATCCACTTCTGGCCCAAAAATCTTCCATCCATCACTGCCACTTCTCACAATCAAAGCTCCATCCGCGCCTAAAAGCACTTCGAAATCGTTAGAAAAGAATCGTTGAACGCCGTCAGCGACAAGGACATGTTTTTTCCCGTTCCATAAAAGCATGGCTTTAGGAAGGAGTTTTGAGTTTCCCACCTCATTCATCTCTAAAACCAATTCGAAGTTTTTGGCCTTCGCCGTCAACACCACAGCGTCCCCTCTTCTCTCTCGTCGAAGGTCCATATGAAACTGCTTCGAAGATTTCGCTGAAGTGCGCGTGAACACGTCGTTAGACGCCGAGTTAAACTGACCCCATAAGATGTCTAAAGCTCTGCGCGAAGTGGCATACAAAACGCCGTCTCGCTCATAAATTCCTGATCGCAGTTGTGGCGCACGCACATTGGAAAACTGGGTCCAGCTGTCACCAAGGGTGAGCCAACGGGTTGCAAGGTCATTTTTAAAAACAACTCCGGATTCCCATTGAGGTGAGATCTTTGACCACCACCCCGGCGCCTTCCATTCGCTGCTCCCATCAGCAATTCGACCCGTGCCAGTATCATGCACCTGGCGACTTGAATTGCCCGGGAAGGGGCGCAGAACAATGAGGTCATCACTTTCAAAAACCTGTCCTCGTGAAACAGTCACGCTGTCGATGCGAGTTTTAATATTCATCGTAGGTGCAATCCTAGCTGAGATCACAGGTGCAGGTAGCACGATGAGTTTGTGCTCCCCGGGCACATAGCCTAGGATCATGCCGATAGTTTGATGGCGAGCCCCCACCAGTGGATCCTCAGGCTTTTCGCTAGCAAGCGTGCCGTCGCTATTGACATACCCCATGACGAGGCCGCCCGACATTCCCGGCTGCCCGTCGTAAGAAAGGACCAAGAGCGAATCCAAAAGACTTCGCCCTGAAATCGCATTTTTTTCAATATAGATTTTTGATTGGACGGACTCTCGAAAGGGCTGATTCTTAATAGGATCAAGCGCTTCAACTTCGATCAAAAAAGACGGACCTTTATGGATATCTAAGTCAACGCCTGCGGAAAATGTCAAACGGTCTGCTAAGCCCGTGGTTAAAAACGCTAAAGAATCTCCACGGACTTTTAAAATAGCAAGATCAATCTCCGAATCTACCATCATCACATCGGCTAACACTTCCTCAAAGAAAACATTTGAAAGTTTGAGTGTGACTTGCTTTCTTTTATTCACGACGTGCGCTGCTGTGATAAAACCTAGTCCATTGGAATAAAGACGAACATTCGATGCAGATCCTAAGATCACCCCCGACGAGGGATCTTTCACCAAGGCCGAATATCCGAACGGACGCAAGGTCTCGGCGTGTGCGCAAAAGCCTGCGAGAAGCGCGCTAATAAGTGCGAATTTGAATTTTTTCAGAGAGCACCACTTGATTGTCATTATTAAAACTCCAGGGAGTAATTCCCCATTCGCGTTTAAGGTCCTGATTGAGACGTAGCACCAATTTGTAAATGCGCGGATCATGCAAGTGCGAAACATATTTGCTTCCCGTGAGCTGCTCGTGGATGTGTTTTTTATTGAGCGTATCAGAGGAATAGATCAGGATGCGCAAAAGCCTTAACGTCATTGGCTTTTTCGTAAGATCAATCTCACCTTGAAGGTCAGGTCCTGAAACAATGAGCCGCTGTGCCACTAGACCAATTTCAACGGCGGCTGATTCTTGATTCTGTTCTTTCAATAACCACCGATGCCAAGGCCACTGACCTTGCTTTAAAATGTGAAACCGAGGGATCAAAGGGGTGTTGATTCGATGCTTTGCGAGCAATGGATCAAGTTCGTTCTCATAGCGCAAACGAAATTCATTTTGATCTTTCTTAAGAAGATCTAAGAATAGACCTTCGACCTGATCTCGCCAGGAGTTCTCAAAGGTTTGGCGTTGAGGCGCCCTGCTTGATGTGCATATTTCTAAAATCTGGATCAGCGGAATCAACAAGGTTTGCTCAGAAAGATCTGCTAAAGGCCTTCGAAGAAGCTGCTCACACTTTTTAAAATCACAGGCCAGCATGGCTAACATGAGCTCAGCCCGAAGCGCCTTGACGTGACCCGGATGATTTCGAACCCAGTCTTCAAGGCCATAAACCTGCCCGAGATCCCAAAGCAACCAGGCGACATTAAGCTCGGAAATATTTTTGCGATATTTTGAAACATCAGGGATTGTAGCGATACGCTGAAACAGATCAAGCGCACGAAAAATCTCGCCTGACTCGCTGTAAGTGCAAGCCACTGAAAAAAGCGCGTCGTGAAGCAGGTAACTCTCACCGCTGGTCTTCGCAAGCTCAATGGCTTTGTTTGCTGACTTCAGACTTTCCTCATAGAGACCTTGGTTTCTTTCAAAGATGGAATCTGCGATGGCAAGCTCACAAAGCGTTGCGGTCTCCTGAACCAGTTCAAGAGCCGAACTTCGAAATTCTGAAAAAGAGTCTGTCTGTCTCTGAAGAGCAGCAAATCGAGCACGCACGGCAAACCAACGAGGGTCTCGTGGTGAAAGACGTGCGAATTCCTCCAGAAGAGAGACGTAATCCCCTTGAGCTTGGAGGTTTTTGTGAGCAGGCAGAAATTGAATCATATCTAACTTTTTGCAATAAGAAGGCCAAATTATAGGAACTTAAAGCCCACAGATCCCTTGGTGAGAAGGGACCTGTGTCAAAACTTTAGACAGGAGTTACATGGGGCTTCGCTGAGTTCCTTGAATAGGAAAAGTAATACTTACGCCGCAAGAAACTAAGCCAGCGTCTTGTTCAGCATCGTTTTTACAAGTTTCGGTGACAAATTGGATGGTTTTCTTATTGTCCTCAGATAGAAAATGCTCGTTGACCCCTGTGAAAAACGAAGGTCTCACCGTCGCGAAATAAAATCCCAGTGCACGCCGAGGGAAAGTTTTAGTTTCCTCGCGGAATTCTGGCGTAAGCTCAAGTACGGTAGAAATTCGCTTTACTGGAGCAAGCACGGACTCATCCCTTTCTATATATTTCCACTCCTGGCAATCGCAAGAAACCATTCCGTTATAGTTTTTTGCAAACACTTGAATTGAACCTAAAGACAAAAGCAAAAGAACACTCATCATTTTTTTCATAAATACTCCTTAAAATTAGTTTTCGCAGCTGTAGGTCACTTTGACCGACACCCACGTGTAAAATAGAAATTGCATGTTCGTACAACTGTGCAGATGGTAGCCGCCAAGGAGATTAAACCCTCGGCTGATACATCGATCTTGGGCCTCATCAACAGCCACCGAGTTGTAAATGGTTTCGCAAGACCCGGTGTCTGCATAGCCACCGAATCGGAAAGACTCGCGGTAAGTTGTTGCTTGCGCCGTAGTCGCCATGGCCAAAGATAGGAGAACAATCAGTCTTTTCATTTCACCTCCTCAAGGGGAATATGTGTTTCGAATATGGACAGATTATGATGCAACGAATTAAGCAGCTCAATGGACATGGTTAGACATGAGAAAAAGTTTGTTAAATCAATATCTTAAGAAATTTAGCACAAGGTATGGGTCAACAGCCCGCAGCCCGCTGAATCAGGAGCAGCATCTGGAACCGAGTCACCTATACTGTGAAAATGCCCGTTACCGGGTCTGCTCCAGAAGCTGGGGGCGGCGGGCTGTTGACCGATATACTTGTGCCCGAAAGCGCAAGTTTTTCAGGAAAGATCTTAAGAGAAGCTGTAATAGTTTAAGAATTTAACTTCAGATAGGAACCGTAAGACATCGCCGCTTTTGGAAGCTGCTCCTTCCAATCTCCATGGGCACCTTCGTTAGCGCCATCAGAAATGTACTTAAGGCAAAGAAATAAGATCCCTTCGCGAGCACAGACCTTCCCCAAAGCAAAGGCTTCCATATCAATCACATCGCAGTGAAGTTTTGGTTTTTGCGTTTCAAAACAGTCCCCTGAGCCGCAAATCCCAGATGGCAAATCAGAAAACTGTTTTGCAATATCCAAATGCGTTCCGTGAGAGTCAAACGGAGTGTGACCTAGAGGAAACCCCAACGCTGTTAAATCCATATCTTTTTGAACGAGGCGCGTGCATTCAACGAGAGTGCCCGTAGGAAAAAAATGGCTGCCCGCAGTTCCTAGGTTGATGACTAACTTAGGCCGCCTTTCGTAGATGGCT
>JBGATJ010000078.1:0-21427 GCA_044229295.1 Pseudobdellovibrionaceae bacterium | reverse complement strand
TTGGCTTCAATAGAATAAGACAATGGCAAACATCCTTGTTGCTTTGTTTGTTGTGGTAAACAACAAATTAGCAGGGATTGTTTGCCATTTTTATTACTATTTACTCGATTTACCGCTTAAGTAAGTGCCATTCGTTTCGGATCTGTTTTTGGTGATGCTCTTTCTACTTAAAGTATGACTCCAGTTTGCAAAGCACAACTTAGCACATTTGCGGGGACACACTGACCCTGAAAGCACAGGCACAACTCCTGCAAATGTCGGTCTTTCCAAAGGAGATACTATGAAAAAGATTTTATTAATAACATCACTAATGATTAGAAGCTTCGCCAGCGCCGACTGCTTCACAACCAACAACTGTGTGAGCTGGACAGGAAGTGGCTCGAATGTTCAGTGCTTAGAATACCGCGAGGAGACGGTTTGCAAAAGCGAAGCAGACCATCCCTGCGGTTGCTACACAGAAAACACTTGCGTTGAGTGGACCAATGGCCAAGCCTGCGGTCGCACTCAAGAGCAGATCGTTTGCCCATCGATTTGTAACTAGATTATTCCGGCATTTGCTGGATGAACTTGTCTGATTCAGCAATCGAGATGCGGACCTGTGCGATGAGTTTTTCAATTTCTTTTTGAATGGATTGAGACTCACCTTTTAAAGATCCAACAGCCTCAGCATTGAGGTTGTGTTTGAGAAACAGAACCTGATCATGAAATTGGGTTAATACTGGGGCCATACTGTCCTCAGCCTTTTTCAAATTTAAGTGCAGGTCCGCATATCTCTTTTCGGTTTTGACTAAAGTCTCCCGACTTCGACTTCGCAAGTTGGGAGACTGAATGTCTTGAATTTCCTTTTTCCATTCACCAAAAAGGTCATCAGCAACTTTTTCCATTCTGTCCACACTCTTATGAACATCCTCAGACTGTTTTGAAGCTCGATCATAGGAGGCTTTCACTTTGTTGTATTGGCTCTCTAAATTGCCGCCAGAAAAAGAGTAGACTTTTTTAAGCTGCTCAAGAGCATCGACAAATGCTTCATCAGTTTCTTTTTGCTCTTCTTTTGCATCATTCACGCGCCTTTTCAAAAGGTCTCGCTTATGTACTCCAACCACCTCGTAAGCGGAATAGACGGTATTTCGAGCGGCCTTATCGACAGCACTCTGACATCCAAGACTTAAAAGCAGAGACAAAATAATGAAAATTTTAAACATAGCAAACCTTTCTTTTTATTCGATGGCTGGATTCCACTGCTCTGAATCTTTAGGCTGGGCTGTGAGAAGTGGAAAGTGAGAGAGCGCTTTTGCTTTCGGGCCAACTTCGTTAGGAGTAAAAAACTCAATTCCCCCGTGAAGCATTGTATCTAACGAATTGATCTTAAGCTCTGAATTGAACAAACCAAGTTTTGCCTGCACGGCCACTTTGCGCCAAAAAACCGTATTTGTTCGCACCAGTTTTGTATAGCGATTTTGAATATTAATTTGAACATGAAGCGCTTGAGAATTTTTTGCAAGCGTCACCTTAGTCACAGATCCAACTTTAAGGCCACGAAATGTGATATTGTCACCTTCGTTAACCGACTCAACGTTGTTGGTTTCAAGAACGTATCCGCTTGTGTCTTCAAGGGGGTCAGTAGATTCACTCCCAATACGCCCACGAAAAGTTGTTTTGATTTCACCGTCAGGGGGGCCAGGCTGTACTGAAATATACGTCCCTTCAAAAAGAGTCTCCAGTCCACTGACACCCTGAAAGTTCACTTTTGGAGCTACAATCCAGAACTTTGATCCTTCGACAGCAAATTGCTCTACGTCTTTATGAAGCGAGACAAATGCAACAACATCTTTATTGTCAGAGGAAATCTCAATTTTTTTTATCACTCCAACGACAACCCCCCGAAATCGCAGTTGAGTTTTTTGCGCCTGCAATCCTGAAGCATCATCAAATGTGATCTGGATCGTAGGTCCAGCATGTTTAAAATACTCCTTCAAAAGCCAGACCGAAATGGCAAGAGCCACTATCGGAAAAAACCAAATCTATCGGAAAAAACCAAATGTACCAGCCTGTTCGTAATCTCTCAACGGCTCTTTGAAATCGCTTTGCCATCTCTGTTATTCCATAAAAGTTTGGGGTCAAAATAGTTTGAAGCCAACATCGTAAAAATCACAACTAAAGCGAATAAGAGCGCACCAGTGTCTGGTTCAACGGTAGTCCAGGGGCCTAACTTTACGACTGCCACTAAAACTGAAAGCAAGAAAATATCCAGCATAGACCACCGGCCGATGCCTTCAATGAAATGATAAAGTCGAGTTTTAAATTCGGGACGCTTTCCATTTTTAGCGGTCAATGCGAGGTAAAAAAGAACGACGAGCTTAACAAGGGGGATCAACATGCTCGCCAAAAAAACAATTAAGGCAATCGGCCATGATCCATCTTCGACAAGGGTCACAATTCCTCCCCATATCGTTGAGCTATTGCGATTTCCATACAATTCGATAGTCATAAATGGGAATATGTTAGCCGGAATATAGAAAATGAGCGCCGTCAACGTGAACGCCAGAGCCAGCTGCGCCGAATGAGGGCGTAGTACAAAATTTCGATGCCCACAACGCCCACAAAGGAGACTAGGATCAGAGCTATGGTCCACTCTGATAGACTCAGCACAAACTTTACAGAGAATAAAACTGGGAGAGTTTCCCAAGTGAGACGCGGCCATTGCTAAGAATTACCGCGAATTCCCAGCTATAGCCATTTAACAATTGCGCAAATTTCAGCGCAATTCCGGTATTTCAAAAGGGATAAAAAAGGGCATATGCCAATATGCCATATGCCCTTCTTAATTATTAGGGTTGATATCGTTGCTCAACCTGGACTTCCTGAATCCCTCGAGGAGTCAAGATCACCACATAGCTCGACTTTCGGCATTCAAGGCCTCCAAATTTGGCATCACAGATGTAGCCCGAATTGGTGTAAATAGTTGCAAGAGCATCCGCTCCGATGCCGGAGGCTGACAAGTCTACCAAATGCTCATCAGAACCATAGTACTCAACTACAGCCTTAATCTTGATTTTGTCGCCGCTCCCACGGCAAACGGTGTAGTAAGTCGTTGAAGACACTGGGGAGGCTTGGCCGTCTAGTTCTCGGCAAGCTAACCCCTGTGCCTTAAGGACCTTTATAAGATCCGTGTAAGTGTTCCAACCACCATCGCCGCCACCTCCGGCATAGGCCTGATTTAAAGAGAGAGACATCAATAAGGTCAAAAAATATTTCATGAAAACTCCTATTGGCGCGAACCTTACCAGACAGAGTTTGAGTTGAGAAATTATTTTGAATGATTCGTTCTCATATTTTTTTAAATATGACAGCGGCAGCCTTGAATAATTTACGGAGTAGGCGTCTTGAAGGGGGTCAGATTTTTACAGGTGTGATTGATCACCGGGACCAATTGATCCGTACGGTAAAACTTTTGAAGAGTTCCCGCTCCCTCAACCGTCACATCAGCACCGATCTCGACTGCATAATTGAGGTCTGTCGGCTGGTAAACGTCACCAGCCTTACGAAATTTAGCTTTCCACAGCGTATGCTGACCAAAGTAGCTTCCGCCACATTCTATGGAAAACGAAAACGTCTCAACTCCTGGAGAATACTCAACTGAACTCGTCACCGGGAGATCGGGTGCAAAACCGTGGCTGCCGCAAGTTCCAGGGCCACGAAGGGTCATAAGGGGACTGCCAGAATTAACGGTAGAAAGGACAAAGCTCTTGTTATTTGAGCTCAGAAAATGCGCTCGTAACTTTGAAGAATGAAGGATTTGTGGAGTCATCAAACCATCTTGCCCCTCTTTGACGACGGGCAAACCAAAAACAAAGCCCCGAAAGCCTTGTTCCTCATAGTGCCTAAAGAGTTCCCGCTCGGGGATAAGGCTAATCCCACGATAAGCCGGATCTTGTGAAATCCTGGTCGACCACTCCTCACCCTTGATAATTTCCATAAAACACGGAGAGCCTGACTCACTAGTTCCTTTAAAAATACCGGCCGAAAAAATCGGACCTTGAAGCTGGGGCGGCATAGCTCCAGCCCATGAAGATGCCAAAAATGCTATAAAGAAAAATCTCAACATAATCCCTCCTCTAGCGAATCTCTGAATGCGAAATCAGAGCTCCAAGATAATTCACTCGCGCAATTACTGTCAGTGCCCAAAAGTTGATAATGAAAAGCAGGATAAGGTAGGCTTTTGGAATAGCCCCCTTTTTTTTCGAAAAATAAAGAGCTCCTGCCGCAACAACACCAGTGATCACCGTCGCCCACAATCCAAAAAAGGCCGCCTGCTCGTGCTCATGGACTAAATTTTCAGAAAACGAAGGCGCCGATTTGAGAACATCCTCGGCAGGTTCACCAGTCAGATACGCTCCAAGACCTGCAAGACCTCCAACAATCAAAAGGCTCAATGCCACTCGAGTGATCGGTTCATTACGACAAAATCGACCAGCAATCAAAATGCAAAAACCAATGAGGAGAGTCGCGATAGGGAAGTGATTTAATATCAGATGAAGGTGTGGTGCATTCATGAATAAAATGCTGATGCATTGTTTTGCGGAAGTCAACACTGTTAGGTGACATTCTCGTCCGTACAACAAGCCGTCTCCGAAAACGGAGTTAATTAATTTTTAGGTGAGCCTCCAAAAACCGGAGGCTCCGAATTCCAAACCAAGAAAACGACTCGCCATCAACCAGCCCTGCGTTCACATTTTGCTCACGAATCCAACTCTTATGTTTAGCAAATGGGAACGGCTCTGACGAAAAAAGATAAGTCGTATGAGAATCCAAAACATCAGGGAGTTTTGGATATTTATTTTCATGCAAAGTAATTTCCTGCCCAAGATACCTAAGCACATCACCTATAAATGTATTTTGGCTCACCGCCATGATTGGATCTTTCCAAATAATGTACTCTAACAGGCCCGGGGATTTCGATGGTTTATGAATCCACTCCACATAGCGATCGAGTTCCACTTTCATGGGTTTAACACTCGCAAAACGTTCCGCGAATTTTTCTAACTCAGTGGAATTCAAATTTTCCGCAAGCAAGCGAAGGCCTTCAGTGCAAGTTTGAATGTTTTGAATGTGAACCGGTAAAAATGATATCGGAGAATCATCCGCAAAAGACTTTGGATTTTCTTCTTTATCAAGAACAAGGACATCGGCCTTAAGATTTTCTACTTTTTCCCAATCAATGTCTTTAGTCCCTCCAACGACAGGTATTGATTTTACTTTGCTAGAGGGATGAATGCAAAATCGAGTTCTGCCTACAACGCTGACGCCAGCTTCAATGAGTGTTTCTGTTAATGAAGGAACAGCGCAAATCACTCTCATAAGCTTAAACCAAAAACTTGCGTGCGCACGCGAGAGAAATGACCCGTGTCTGACAGATATTCAAGCCCGCGATTGAGGTTGCGCAAAAGATCCTCTCGCCCCGGAGCTACCGCTATTGAAGTTCTGCCAGGGAAAAAAACCGGTTGACTCAAAATTTTCAAATGCGGGTGTTTTGTGACAATTTCCTCAGCGATTGTAGAATGACAAATGGTTAAGTCCACATTTTTTTTTGCGACGCCTTCGATGCAGTCCGCAAGCACAGAATACCTAATCACGGTAGGCTGGCTATTTACAAATGATGGAACAGCGGTTTCAAACAAAGTCCCTTTCCAAACCCCTATTCTTGGAACGCGCTTTTCAAGAGCCTCTGAATTACCAACCAGACAGGCATTGGGGGATGGAGCCTGCGAGTAGGGATAAGTGAAGTCGACAAGAGCTCTGCGCTCAGCAGTATTAGTTAAAGACGCAATAGCAAAATCAAGAACGCCTTTAGCTACTGAGGTTAACATTTCATGAAACGGTAAAAAACAAACGCGCAGCCGCACGCCTAGACAACGCGCAAGTGAGTAAGTCAAAATTCGCTCTTCAAGAAATAATTTTGCGTCAATGGTAGCAAGTGCTTGCGATCTTGGGACACGCTGTAAAAGAGTCACGCCAACTTTCAGCTCTTCAAGGTTGCAGTCATTGAGGAGTCGATAATATCCAGCTCGCGAAATTCCTAGTCTTTTGGCGATGGTGGTGGGAGTCGCAAACGGATCAAGCAGAGCGGCAAATTTTTCTGTATCTGCACTCCCGCGCAGCCTTTCGTGGAGTGAGAATGCAGGAATTTGACTCTGAGTCATGGATTTCATTTTTCCTCTTCATGCAAACGACTTGAGACAATTTTCATACCATTCAGCGGGTTATAGCAACACATTTCCCTTGAGAGTTTCTACGTCAATACCGGTTAATAAAGAACAACTATTAACAGGAGGATTATAGTCATGTTCAACAGAAATAAATTCCGCTGTCTATTTTTTGTCGCAGCTTTTGCGCTCGCCGCAAATGCGTCTGCAGAAGTCAATGCAGAGGACGCATGCTCGTCAGTCAAGTGGCCAAATAGCCAACTTGGCTACATACTCCCGATGCCAGTGCAAAGCATTCCAAATGCCTCGCGAGGTCAGGTTATCAATGATCTTCAACTCGCTTCCGTAGGAGCTGTCAAAACTGAACGAAGACCTTGGAGAGCCACAACTTTTTATGTTGGCAAAAAAGATGGACTTTATTTATTTGCAATCGCAGGTCACGTCCTTGAACGTGGGCCTAAAGCTGTTGAATTCGGACACACTGATACCCTTGGAAAATACAGCCTCCCAGTTCAACCAGTTCCCGTTCACTACTCACAGCGCGGAGATATGGGATTGATTGCCGCAACGGTCTCTGACATTCCTGAAGCCGTGCGTGCAAGAGTTGATAAATTGAAGCCATTTGCAATGGCCTCAAAATCAGTGAAGCAGCTGATGCGCGAAAATCCACGAGCCACATTTTACAACGCCGGCCGCGCGAACTATCCGAGCATGACGGATATGATTGACAATGATTCCATCGGTATGTGGACGACCGTCGGCAACAGCTCTTTCGGAAACCCTCGCGACATTTGGAAGTCTGAGGCAACAGTCACCGAAGCTAATAATAATAAAGACGAAAGACTCCCCGCTGATGGAGAGCCAACAGGCGACGTATTTTACGTCTGCTCTCTGAATGTTGTCGGCCGTGGATTTTCTTTTGAACTTAAGGATCCAGACGGCCTTAAGCTCAACGTCAAAGGCGGTGGCGATCCTTTCTTGCAGTCAACAGTCAACTGGCAACCTGAATCCATCGCACACAATTGTGTTTCTATGGGACGATCTAGCGGCAGCCCCGTCATTATGAAAACTCGTCAAGGATTGCAAGTCGTGGCTCTCGGATGGACCAACGGTTTGCCCGAAGACCTCAACCCCATTCTCCAAACTGTTCAGAAAAATCCACGCAGAGCCTTCGGCAATGTTGTCGTTGAGCCTACGGATGCAGATCCCAATAAATTTGAACTAGTTTTGCGAGATTTCACTGCGCCCTTTTCATATTCTTCGGTGACGTCTCGAGCCCTTTCTGATTTCAATTCGCTTTTTCATTAATACGAAAACGCTTGGCCAAGCTGTTTCTCGCCGGCCAAGCGAAATCCTTCCGAGCATAACTACCTGTCAATCCAGACAAATACAAAGAAGTGACAAAATTCGTCCCAAAACTGTTGTCCAAAGGTCAACAAATTCCCTCTGGACGCATCGTGAAAATCGTTGAAATTTAAAGAAAAAATGCGGGCCAACTACGGACTGGAAGTCGTCGTACTTTCTGCTGAATGTAGTTCTCGGCTCAGTAATCCTGATCAAAAAACGACCCTGCTTTCCACCTCCGTTGAATTTCAATTCTTGACCAAGTAGTATGCCTGGATCCAATATGATCCACGCACATTGGAGAAAGTGTGGAACATCCAAAGAACTTCAATTTACGTCCCGCAACTGAGCAGGACTTGATTGTGGTAGTAGAAATTTACAATGAGGTTCTTAAAACCTCCACAGCAACTTTTGAGGAAACGCCCAGGGAGTTAGAGGAATTTACGTCAGCCTTTCACGACAAAAAACAGCGTGGAATTCCTTGGATTGTGGCTGAGCTTGATGGCGCCGTCGTTGGCTATGGAACCTACGGCGGCTTTCGCAAAGCCTCTGGCTACCGCACAACCGTCGAGCACTCCTTGCATATTGATTCAAGATACCGCGGAAAAGGTCTTGGCTCCGCAATTCTAAAAAATCTCATTCACGAGGCTAGGAAAAAAAATATTCACGCTATGATTGCAGGCTTGGATGCCTCAAATGGAGCCAGTATTGCCCTGCATGAAAAATTCGGTTTCAAAAAGGTCGGAGAGATTCCTCAGGTTGCAAAGAAATTTTCAAGATGGTTGGACCTTGTCTTAATGCAACTGATTTTAGATTGATCCAAATTAAAGAATGCCATCATTCATCTGAAAAATTTTCTCAGTGCTTGGACACAGAGTTCGAGAGCTCTTGGACCGAATGGCTCTTACCTTTTCGTAGTTCATATCAAAAGCAAAAGTCTGAGGATCAAGAACAAGGTCGTTGACAGTCATTGTAGGTATCGTGATTTGTATTTTGGCATTCTTTAAATCTGTGTTTTCTGGCCAAATATTTTTAGAAGCCATGACGAAAATCTCTTTATAGTTCTGTAAGTCCAAGGACGCTTGAACCAGAGAAGTCTCGAGCTTTTGAACCTTACTGGTAGGGAGAGTGACCTCTTGCGGAGTTCCTCTAATGAAATAGGCAAACTGACTGACTTGCGTGACTTGCCATCTATTAGTTGCTGCATCGAGGAGCTTCACTTGATATTTGGGATACCGATAGATCTCTCCGGCATTTTTTGCTTCTTCTTTTAAAAAATACTCAACATTGAGGCTTCGCTCGTCAGCACCATTGATCTTCACTTTCCAATCATGACTTGGAATTTTAATTCCCAAACTTTCGCGCGTTCGGATAGCAAAATAAAAAGTCAACGCTTGTGCCGGATTTTTTTCTAGGTCCGAATGAAGATGCAGAAACGCCGCCAGTAGAGGCTTAGGATCTTGAAGGTTTTTTCTCCAGAAAGATTTCTGCTCCCTGGGCCCAAGGGGCAATACGTAACCCCACAGCTCACCTCCACAATACTCAAAGGCATTTTGAGAGTGAGAGTCTTGAGGTACAACATGCGTTGATGCACATCCACTCAGAAGTAAAATAAATAAGAGACGCAGTTTCACTGCTTTTAGATAACACGAGGATAAGTGAATGCCTAGCCTTAACCGAGGTTAAAGACCCTCTTGCTTTGGCCACCCTTACGACCGAACTGAGTGGCATTCACTCCCATGGCCTGAAGGATTCCGACATAGACATCGGCAACTTCGTTGTTTTTACCTTCTAGCCAACGACCGGTTTTAACACCAAGGGCTTTTCCGCCAATGAGGATTCGAGGAGGATTTTCACTATGTCTATCGCCATCACCAAAACCGCCACCATACATCAAAAGAGTGTTGTCTAGCATATTTCCAGTTACATCTTGAGTGGCTTTGAGAAGCTCGACCATCCTGTTTACTATTCTCATTTCCATTCTTTGGATGGACAATAGAGCTTTGATGCGATTCACGTTATTTTGATGGTGAGTAATTCCAAGGTGAGAGTTTGCATTAATCACCTGTTCTGCCCCAGGTTCTAACAAAGAGCCCTTTAAGATTTGCGAAAAGTTTGAACCTCTAGGTTCGGGTGCAAACATAAGTCCGCCAGTGCGAACCAAATCACACTTCATAGCAAGCACTGAAGCTCTAATAGCGAAATCCGCGTAATCCAAGAAGAACTGACCGACCATGCCCTGCTCGTTTGCAGCGCAAGCTTGGCCTGCTGGAGAGTTATTTGGTTTTTGGCAACTCAAACCACCGCTCTGATTTTGCTGTGCTAAAGTGTCTGCAGTTACTTCGAGAGCTCGAATGCTATCGAGCCATTCATCCAAAATTCTTCCA
Source organism: Pseudobdellovibrionaceae bacterium (assembly GCA_044229295.1). Classification (GTDB taxonomy): domain Bacteria; phylum Bdellovibrionota; class Bdellovibrionia; order Bdellovibrionales; family Bdellovibrionaceae; genus JBGATJ01. Next base: position 11,493 of record JBGATJ010000078.1, on the reverse strand, counting down.
TCGGAAGTACCAACGCTAGATTTGAGTTTTTGGATTCCGCCAGACATGAAGTCAAGATAACTCTTGTTGTAGGTTTTCTTTGCTTCATCGCTGGCTGCTGTTCCAGATCCTGTCGGCGCACCAGCGTCCGGCACACCAATAAAAAACTTATTGAGTAGGGTTTTCGGATCGTAGATAGGACGCAAAGCTTTGTTGCCGGCGTACGAAATACAGTTTCCATACTCTGTATTCGATTCAGACGCCGACGTTGCCTGCGGGTTGATCAGACAAGAAAATAGGCTTTGCATTGCCGCCGGCACGAGGTTCTTACTCTTCATATCTTGTAAAATTACCTGATCCAATGAATCTGAGATGCTGATGGTTTGATAGTTATCCACCTTGTTCACAGGAGAACAAGTGAGAAAACAAGAAGCACGCCTGCTGTGCCCGTAGGGGCCATTGTCAGCATAATTTGCGTTAGTGACTCCGCCATTGTTCAAATTAGTGATGGAGAGAATGTCTTCCAAATGCGCCGCCAAAGGAGTCATGGCAATAGGAGCTTTAGTCATAAGTCCCCCAGGAGGCCGCCAAAACTCATTGAGATTCCCAGTGAGTTTGCTTCCATCGTAGGTTCCAGTCGGTTGAAAAAAGCTAAAGAATCTCTTTGGCGTTGCCACTGCACTTAAGGCCCTTGCTGGAATCATAGCATCAAGCAAAGGCAAAGCGAGCATGCGTCCACCACCAATCAACACTGTCCTTCGAGGCATTACTTTGGAACTCATCTCAATCTCCTTAAAGCTTCTACTGAGAAAATAATCCAGAACTCATAACTTCAGTCATCATTTCAGAAAAACTCTTTTGGCCTGGGAAAATCACCTGAGAAATCTGCTGGGTAATCGCCTTCTCCTGTGGAGAAAGTCTTCGTCCCATTGCATATGACGCATATTTTTCAACAACACAGGCTTGAACCCGAGGATCCTTAGCAACGTATTTTTGTAAATCAGCAACTCCAGCGACTTTGGTTCCGTCAGCCTCTTCGGCGCTAGCATCAACAAGAGAACCATTTCGATAAGTTGTTCGAAACCTTCCAAAAGCATCCATTTGTTCAAGTGGCCAACCATATGGTTCCATTTTATGATGGCGTCGAGGGTCGTTGTACTGAAAACCAGGTGCTACAGCTTGTGGACTGACGAGCTTAAGCCTCGTTCGAATTGCTTTGATGCGGCCCTGAGTCTGAGCCCAAAACTTCAGACAGCGGTTCTTCAGGCTCTCGCTTTGCGATGGGGTTTGGCGTCCTAAAGCCGCCGCTACTTCTCGCAACTGTCTAATCAAAAATTCAAAAACAATTTTTAACCCGAGGTTTGAAGCTTCGGGTTTTTCATTTTTATGGGGGAAAACATGCAGCCGTTACATATCCCTTCTTTAAAGAGAAGGACCGCAATTTACGCAAGAGTTTCAACAGCAGACCAGCGCTCAGGGCTAGAAGCCCAGGTTCGCGCACTTAGAATTTTTTGTGAACAAAATCAGATTGAAGATTACGAACTCTTTGCTGATGAGAATCAGTCGGGAACAAAGGCCTCCCGCCCAGGACTGGATCGAATGATGAAGGCGGTTGAAGCTGGGGAAATCAATACTGTTGTGGTTTTTGCCTTCAGTCGTTTTGCAAGATCCGTTTCGCATATGCTTAAAGGTCTTGAGGTTTTTAAAAAACACCAAACTAATTTTATTTCGCTGACTGAAAAAATTGATTTGAATACCAGCCTTGGGCACGTCGTCTTCGTGATAATTTCCGCAATCGCTCAGCTGGAGCGGGATTTGATCGCTGAAAGAGTCAAGAATGGACTTGCGAATGCCAAAGCCAAGGGCCGCAGAATCGGCAGGGAGAGAAAAAGAAACTCTGCTCTGATTGAGTCCCTTCTTGATGCTGGCCTCTCATTTCGAGAGATTTCTCGAATCGCTCGGTGCTCCCATGGTTCCGTATCGGCTCAGAAAAAGGAGTACCTTGCTAGGAAAGAAGCCGAGAGAAAAAAACTTGAAGAAGCTCAAAAGATCCATCCTCCTGTTTTTCCTCCATCTCCAGAAGACATCCTACCACCAAAGCCACCGGAAACTCAAGCCCAGACTGCAAAAAATGAAGCTACCGACGTATTCGACAATCTCTAAAAATGGGAAAATCCCTCTGAAACAAGAAGGACTTCCTCGAAGGGCTGCTCCTAACAAACAGGGGCGGCACCTTCTTAAAAAAGACTGGCTTCCACCGAGGGCGCATTCCTAACTTATCTGGGAATTGCGCCTATTTTTTTGCCGAATGCGAACAAAACACCGGCGATTTATTCATTGGCCAAAGGTTCGGCGGGGACCAATTCACCTGAGCGTTGTCTCGATTTCAGAAAATCTGGTCAGTTCCTGCCAAGGAAAGCAGATTTTAATCGAGGTGCAAAACCATTGGGAAATACCTCACAGGGTAACCGGCGATTTCCATAGTTCTCATCGGCCCTATGTCTCGGAATCCCAAGCCTCTATAGAACTCGTGAGCGGTAAGAGTAGATTCAAGAGTCACCTCTTTCGCACCCGCATTCTTTGCCGCTTCAAGCATGAGTCTTCCTAATTTCCCACCGAGACCCTTACCAAGAACTTCGGGAGTTAAATATAACCCATGGACGTGGGCTCTCTTAACCCCATTCTCTTCGAAAACGCGGATATATGCGTGCCCAAAAATTTGACCATGAGATTCAACGACCCAGACATGATCCGATTTTATTGCGTCGATCCAGCGGTTACCAAGAGGACGATTTCCCCATCCTTTAATTTCATCCTCGCCATGCTCCTTAACGCAGACTTCTCTAATGGACCTCATGTGCGCTTCATGAATGGCGGCTTCGTCTCCAGATCGTGCGGAGCGAATTATCAGTTCAAACATGCACCGATTCTAACGATGCAAATGCGGCCTGTAAAGAAACCTAATTTCTCTGAAGCACGTTTTGTCAGCGACCTCCGTCCGATTTGGGGCAGCCAAGGAGGGGACAAAATTTGCTGATTTCTGTTTTGCACGGGAAGAGGAGCTTTTTGGCCTATTCATAAAAAGTGATAATTGGCGATGTCCGCCGTCAAATTGAATGGGATTTTTATCCTGGCCTGTGGATTGGGTTAAGACGTCCCCGCCAAACCGTCCAGGCAGGCAGCCAGATCCCTCGTCGCGGAATCCTAGCGAGGGCCCATGAGATCCAGGCCCACCGCTCACAAACCCAAGGCGGTCAGGTTGGCTTCAGAAAGCGTTGAAATTAATCAGTCGCAATTTTTGCGCCCCAAATCACCCGCTAGGTCGGAATCAAAACTGAGCCCAATGAGATTGGATATAGTCCGCAGTCATGCAATTTCAACATGATTTTACACCCAAGTATTTGCCCTATGAGATCACCTCTCGGCGACTTACCTCAGTCGCAGGTCTTGCCACTTTGATTGAGGCCTTTGACAGGTCTATTTTAAAAAAACCTTTCAGCGAAGCATTGCCAGAACGCAAAAGCTGTAGGTCCCAAGGGTCTTACCGCTTAGGCCTTATTCAGCTAGCAAGCTTCATGCGGGGTCATGATTGTTTGGCTGATTTAGAGGAGTTTCGAAAAGATCCCATGCTTTACGAAGTGCTTAAAGGCGACAGCGTCAGCCCCAGAACCATGGGAGATTTCCTAAGGGATTTCGAAGAAGATCATTTAAATAAATTCAATAGCTTTTTAAACCGCCAAGCCAAGAGTTACCGAGTGCAACTCGAGCGGATGTTAAAAAAGCAATTCAAACCAAGCTTAGCTCCCCACCTCTCCATCGACTCCACCGCTCATGAACAGTCAGGGACCAAAATGCAGGGTCTTGCCTACAACTACAAAGATCAATGGTGTTTAGACTCTCAAGTCATCTTTGACGAGCTAGGGTTTTGTTGGGACATGGAGCTTCGGCCTGGCAACACCAAGTCTGGAGTGGGGGCTGAGGATCAAATCAGGCGAGCTTTTTCTAGTTACAAGTTTGATGATGAAAAATACCTCTCAGGGGATTCGGCCTATTGCAATCAAGGGGTCATCACCACATGCATAAGCCTTGGGGTACATTTTACTCTCACTGCCAATCATGCAACCACAGGCTGGGAGAACCACATCAAAGAGATCATCCAATGGGCTCCATGGGTTTACAGCCAAGAGGAAATCACGGAAGCCCAAGAGCAAGGTCGCACTTTGCCTGAAATTGAGCTGGGACGGTTTTATTGGCAGCCATCATGGAACGCAGTTTTAAGATTGCCCATCGTTGTGAAACGACAAAAGTACGACATTGAAGAGCAGCTTCAGCTCGGGCTTGACGAGTACAAGTACTACGGTGTGGTGACTAACCTGGACCTGTTTTGCTGGTCATTGCAGGAAGTGATGGAACATCACAATCAACGTGGCAACGCAGAAAACTTCATCAGAGAAGAAAAGTATGGCTATGACTTAAAGCACTTTCCCTGCCTAGAGCTAAAAGCCAATCATGCCTTTGGGCTATTAGCTCTTGCAGCTCATAATATCCTGCGATGGGTATCCATTCACGACAACCCCTCAAGGCCGCGCTTTGCAAAAGGCATCAGAAGAAAATTTATCGAAATTCCAGCAGTCATAGTCTCGCACGCAAGATACTTGGTGTTGCGAGTCTCAGAGGCTGCCTTACAGGAGGTGAACCGCATACGGATGGCACTGGAGTTAATGCCTTGTACTCCACTCTCCACAGCCTGAGCTGTGGGACAAAGATCAGATCCTTGAAAACTCAAAACTCGCTGGTCGAAAGGAGAATACAAATGGAGATCAGAGATTTGGGACAGGGATTTGAACCTGCGATACATACCGATATTTTGCTACACACCCAAAGTTCCCATCGGACTTTAAACGATACGTGCGTCCAGACGATGAGCTCACGCATGTCAACTCCACTCATAAGGAAAGTGGTGATACAGATTTTAGGCATGGGGTGGCCTGCTGACTAGCGCCGCTAGCCGTGCATACATTTTTTCGACAGTACTTTTTTGAAAAAGTGATTTACCGCGGGATTTCCGCCGATTTGGGCTTGAACGCACCTTTTCGGGTTACGCTGGATTTGATTTGTCTTGTGATTTCACTTACTTAGCTACCAATTTCGAGGAGCAAAATTGGTTGCGGGGGCGGGATTTGAGCCTAGCGGAACTCTTAAATTATCTATTCCCGATAATTTTTCTTGCGTTGGTTATCGAGTTACGATAATGTAGGCATTATGATCGTCAGCTTTGGAAATCAGCTTGCTGCAGACCTTTACGATGATAAGAAAACCAGAGCTACTCGACAGTTTCCAGCGGAGCTTTTGAGAGTAGCGCGCAGAAAATTGTTGTATCTACATGACGCCGATCAACTTTCAGATCTGCGAGTGCCACCTGGCAATCGGTTGGAAGCTTTGAAAGGGAATCTGAGAGACTTTCATTCGATTAGAATTAATGATCAGTGGCGGGTTGTTTTTCAATGGAAGGACGGAAATGCATTCGAGGTACAGATCGTTGACTATCACAAATAAAATTTGTTTGAGGTAATTATGAAATCAGTGAAACAACCAACTAATCCATTCCATCCTGGTGAAATGTTGCTTGAAGAATTTTTAGAGCCTGCGGGTATTTCTCAAGCAGCTTTTGCCGAAAAGCTTGGATGGACCAAGGCAAAGTTAAATGAACTTATTAAAGGAAAACGAGGAATAACTGCTGAGTCAGCCCTTGATCTTTCTGAAGCGCTTAAAACCTCGCCTAAGCTCTGGATGAACTTACAAGCTACATACGATTTAGATAGAGCTAAAAAAGCCCGTTCGGCATAATTCGTTTACTCTTTAAGACATTCAACTTGGACAGACATATAAAAGCTGAAGATACGCGAAAAATTAAAGGTAGCGTGGATGTTGATACCTCACTAATGAGCACAGAGCCCAACGCGAATCGATGGGACTTTGGCATCGCATTCAAACACTCCAATAAGAAAAATGAACTTATTTATTGGGTAGAGACGCATACTGGAACTGAAGATCAAATAGAGTTAGTAATGAAGAAGCTGGCTTGGCTCAAATCTTGGTTGCGACAGGGCGGAAAAGAATTAGCAAACTTTGAGTGTGAATTTGTTTGGATACCAAGCGGGTCTACTTCTTTTACCAAAGGATCTAAGCAGGTAAAAATATTGGCCGCAAAGGGTCTTCGGTATCCTGGCCGCTGCCTCCAAATTTCAAATCTCTATCCGTAGGCCTACATTTTGTTGGTGCTCCAGATACGGTGCGTGAAGGCGCCGGTCCTTAGAAGTTAGCGGTTTTGAAGGGTTAAAAAAGAACAGTCTGACGCTAACCGATCTAAAAAAATGGCAAAACTATATTAACCACGGTCTTGATCAAGTTGGATTTTCTGATGACAATAGAATTTATTTTAGCGTCGATGTGGTAAAAGATAAGTAAGTGGTTAGCCAAACCTACTTGATTTGCCCTAGACTCGGAGTTTCAGCTCAGCTAGGGGTGGTTTCCTTCGTTTTCTGATTCCAAGGCAACAACTCTTCAAAGTCGGCTAATGTTTGTGCCACGGGAAGTTTCTCGCAGAGAAGACGTAAATAGGCGTACGGCTCAAGCCCATTGGCCTTTGCTGTTTCAACAATCGAGTAGAGTGCTGCACTTGCATTGGCACCTGCTACAGTGGCGCTGAAGAGCCATCTCTTTCTTCCAATCGCGAACGGTCTGATTTTATTTTCAACAAAGTTGTTATCAATATGGCAGCGTCCATCCTCGAGGTAGCGGGTGAGATACACCCATTCGTTTTTTGCGTACAGCAAAGCCTTTCCAGTCACTGACTTCGGAGGTACCTTTGAGACGTTCCCATCGATCCATCTCTTGAGCTCTTCCAAAATCGGAACTGATTTCTGTTGCCTGACTTGGTGGATATGATCCGGCGGTTTTCCGCGGACTTCATCTTCGATATCGTAAATCTTTTTGATAAGTTTAACGGCGTGTTTTGCAATGTTGGCTTTCTTTGAAGTCTTTGCAGCCTCATGGAATTTTCGGCGACAGTGTGCCAAGCAGCCGTGGCGAATGATTTCAGGGTTTTTCTCCAAAATATCATAGCCATTGTATCCATCGCATTGAAGCCGACCCTTAAAGTCTAAAGTCAACCGCTTTGCCACTTCAGCTCGTCGGGTTGGGTCGTAATCAAAAAGAACCACAGGTCTATCACTGGAAGGAGTCGCTCTAATCCACATGAAAGACTTTGTTTGTGCTTTTTTCCCGGGTTCATCTAACACTTGAGTGGTCGTCTCATCCATTTGAAGATAATTTTCACTGAGAAGCTCCTCTTCCAAAAGATTCAGCAAAGGACGTAAACCCTCCTCCATCCTGATCATCCAATAGGATGTCCGGAAATGATATCAATAACCAAATCCTTCAAATCTGCGGCGCGGCCGTTTTTTAGTTGGCTTCTAACGCTAGAGATTGAATCTCACTGCTACTGGAAGCCATATCTTAAATTTCGGGCCGCTACTGAATCTACCTGAGAAAATTAGACGTCATTTCGAACCAGCCTGAAACATCGCTGGCTTTCATTTCCTATTCTACAGGTAGGCTATTAGGGGGGACTTTTTTTCTTTTTTTTCCAACAGGTAATCAGTTGTGGCGGCGCCTTAGGTTTTAAGGATTACTTAATTGACTACTAATTCCGTGTTCGTTATAGATTTCCAGTTGGTGCTGATTGTTCCTCACCCGTATTCGTTAAAGGAGATCTATGAAAAAGTTTGCAATAACCGCTCTGATTTCATTTTGCGGGTTTCCTGCTTTTGCCATAGATGCAGGTTGCTATAAAGGCGGAGGCTACGACGACTATGGGCAATATCACCAGGCTTATCTTTGGGTGAATGATCAGTCTTCCCAGCGTATGGGATGTTGGACTCAGTCCTCAGGATGCCAAAAATATTTTATTCAGAAAAGCAGTGTTCGAATTCGCGACTTGGGGTCTGATTTTCGTGAAATCAACTCACTTTCATTTACCTTCCTGAATGAATTTCCCGGAGATCTCTCATGGCAAAGAATCAGTTTTAAGAAGATCAGCTCAAAAATTTGTTATACCGGCCAGGAATTTCCCTAATCAAACCTTAAGGCGATAGTCAGCTCCAAATGGATGGAAAAGACATATTGATGAGCTAAATCCTCAGCGAAAATGCTTACCTGTAGAATCGCCTGAGAAAAATCGCTTTGAATCCTCTGCTACTTTTGGTCGCCGTGACGCTATGGTATTCGAACCTTCAGTTGCAAATAGATGCATCTGGAAGCGATGGAAGCCCATCAAAACGGATTTAAACGAACTGGCAAAGTTACGATGGCTCCAAGATTGGAAAACTCCCGACCTCTGCAAGCACTTTGGGAAAAAGCGCTCCGCTATTCGTCAGGGTATTCGATCCTTGAGGTACTCGAGACTTCAAGGCTGCGAATTGACTGAAGAAGAGCGAGTACAAATTCTTGAAAAAATGCGAAAAGAAGAGGTCGTTTTGGGAATGAATGTGTCGGACGAGTAAAGTCGTTCGATCCTTTAGTTCTGTAAGCTGAAAGGAGCTTATTTTTATGAGAGGAATCATGAGCTTATATGGTTTGGTGATAGGGGTTGCCATGACAATTGGTGCTGGAGATGCGCTTGTAAAAGCGACGATTTCCATGGCCAATTCGGCAGCTATAGCCCACCAAAAAGGGCCGATATCCTTTGGAAAGTTGAATCAGATTTTTTTCGGGGGTGCAAAACCTTTTCACTACAAAGTAAATCGCGAGTTCCAACCCTGAAGGATTGTGCAAGACTAACAGGATTGAACTCTATTTTTCAGGTTTCTATCAATGCCTCGTTGGAATGAAACCCCAAGACAAAATTTCTCACATATCGCCGAGGTTACCAGCATCTTAAGGTAGGCAAATGGGTGATCACCCAGACTAGGAATCCGACTGAGGATGAGAATAGAGGAGTCGACAGGTGATTCCGAAGCACAGGTGGTCGATCAGCCGAGGACTATCGGCAGAAATGGCATAAACCAATTCTGCCGCACATAGCGCAGGCGACGTTATTCAGTTTGTTGACTGAGCATCATCCAGGCGGCCACTCTGACTACCACTGGCACCGCAAGGTCCCACCTCGGAGGGTAATCTGGCGGAGCGAACCTTTTTGCGACGGCTTCAACCGCCTCATTGATGTTTACGCAGGTGTTGCTTGCAACTACAAGCGTACCATCCGCGTTTCTGATAACGTGGGCCTCCATCCATTGTCGAAGTAGCTCGATCAACGTCAGGGCGTATTTGTCTGTATCCATATCTCTTTACTCCTTAAGAACCCAATAGAGGTTCTGTTAAGTTAAAGATTAGGGTTTAGCGATCAGAACCACCCAAAAGATGATCCAAAAATAAGCGTAACTTATTGTATTATCTAATAAAAACTAATTTTTGAGATGACTCTGTCGAACTCATAGCTTGGCAATACCTTACTTGGAGGGAAGATCATTACCCTCTCCATAGCACCGTAGACTGGTACCCGGTTATTTCGATTTGGCGATCCCACTGCCTTCATCCCCACATTTTATAGGAAGATCGTTGGGTCAGCCTTCCTCGAGACCTTCCGTGACATAGTGGTGGATTAGCATCTTCATATGAAGCACTTATTACTTATTTTTACTCTGAGAATTTTCGCCGCAACTCCCACATATGAGCTCAGTCCTATAGCCCATGCATGGGACAGCTTTGATCGCCGGCGCTACGATGAGTGTCTTAAATATGGACAGAAAGCAAAATCGCAAATGCCCACCTCCGCAAACCCAAACATCGTGCTTGGTCGCTGCGAGGAACGCCGCGGCCATTTTTCTGACGCCCACTCTTATTTTCAAGCAGCGACAAAATCAGAGTCCAAGAATGCAGATGCCTGGAATAATCGAGTCTTAATGTCTATCAAAGATGTCCGAATCCAGCGGGCGAAAGATGAACTAGCGTTATTTGTAGGACTGATCCCCAACGATAAAAGAATTCCCGATTTGAGAAAAATGATCGATCAACTCGAAGACCATTTAAATTTAGGAGAGATGAATGAGGTTGAAACCCGCCGAACTCTTAAAGAAATATATCTCAATCAACTCCAGATACATAAAGCCAAATCTCATGTATCCGATAAATAAATATGGCACCTCGACTCAACACTATGACTGACTTCAATTTGGCATATCAATAACAGTAAGAAATACGGGCATTGCCAATCAGGAGCAATGGACTGAATTCAAAGGTTCGAGCAAAAGCGCTCAGTGGGTATATCTATATCATTTTAGGAATGGCACTGATCAATCCATTATTGCATGGGGAACTTCAACAAACAGCAGCGATAGGATTCGCAAGGCAAGTGTTCTCAATCCAAAGTTAACGGGTAAATATGATCGTCGAGTTGACTATCTCATGCTAAAAGAAATCTATGGAATGCCGGACATTTTTGTTTTTGAAGCCAGGAATAAAGCCACTGATATTGAGACGGATCTTAAGAACAAATTTGGTCAAAGACACTGCTTCAGAGGGTTGCTAGGGGCTGATCGAAATGAAATGTCTCAAAATATCGTCGAAAAATTCATGACGACATCCCATTTTGTCAGTCTTTCTGAAACGGAAAAAACTGAGTTCAAAAGGTTCCTGGTTTCAATATACTTTGCCAAACGCCATCACCCAAAAAATCCGAAGCGCACATTTTTCTGGGGGGACTGCCTAGAACCAGGATTCCTGCGTACTATTGGTGTGCCTGAGCTAGAGCCCGTTATAGAGCGAGTGTTAAGAGTTAAGTTCTAGAGGAGAGAATTATTCTGATGGATGGTCAGAGTTTTTGATTCAGTGTGCTCGCTTTTTTGGAAAGTTTGATTCCTTTAGAGACCGTTCGATCTGATCCAGTATTTGAGCTGACAAATCGGACTTGTAAAGGAGGCCGCTGCGAATGGCTTCATGGAGAGAGTCCAGAACAATCGACTGGCCAGGGGAATCGAGGCCTGCAAAAAGACGTTTAATAGCGTCTAATGCCTCACTTTTTGCGTTCGAATCGAAACACGAGGTAATGTAATTAGCTAAAGTAAAACTGTCTGTCGGGTCTAGGTCAATGGCATTGCGGAATGCTTTTCGTGCCGCCAGAGGATTGCCCGAGGCACCCAGTGCGCAAGCTAACTGCCTCCAAAGACCAACGTTACAGGGATATAGATCCACATACTCGGAGCAATGTAGTTTGAGTTTTTGAAGCATGCCCGCGGCAAAAAACATTTCAGCAACGTGAAGAGCATTTTCTTCTGACATCGGCCCTGGTAAAATGTTGCCGTTAAAATCAACTGGCCTTCCAAATTCATCAGAAAAACTCATTCTTGAAGGGTCAATGTCTTTAGGATTGATCGGATTTCCTTCTTCGTCGACGAATTGAACTTGTGGTTTTGATCCCTCCGCAGCAGGCGAACTATCAACTTTTGGTCGATAGGT
>JBGATJ010000077.1:0-22113 GCA_044229295.1 Pseudobdellovibrionaceae bacterium | reverse complement strand
TTTAGTTGTCGAATGCCTATCGCAGGGCAATTGAGCGGTAAAGGCATTGTTGACGAAGTGAAATTTTCACAGAAAGTGGCACCAATTTGAGACCGATAAAATGTCCTGGACTATTCAGAAATTATCTCAATCCGAGACGACTTTTGATTCCAAGAATCCCAAAAAAATGCCTTCGAAAAATCAATTTGGTACAAACTCATCTGAAACCTCCGTCGCAAAAAATCAGAATTCACTCGCAAAAACACGCGGGTCTCTAACAATCAGCAAATCTCAGGCAAATTTCTAGGTAGAGCGAGAACGCTCTGGCGCGTTACTTTTGTAACTGGACTTTAAATTGGGGGAAATATGAAGGGGAATCAAAAGCTTTTTTTAAAGCTCGGTCTTTTATTATCAATCGTATGTGTTCAGGCTCAGGCAGAAGACACAAAACTCTGCTATCCGAACACAGCCAAAACCACTAAAATCGTAAGCGCATCTGATTTAAACGTAGCTCTGAGATCCGCAGTGCCTGGGGATTTGATCCAATTGGGCACGGCCACATTTTCCGGGACATTTTCTCTGAGCGAAAATGGCACTGCCGCGAAACCAATTGTCGTCATGGCGGCTCCTGGAGCAAAGCCCGTGTTCACCGGAGCTTTCGAAGTGAGTGGGGCCTACACCGTTTTATCGAAGCTTACTTTTGATACAGCTAAGCTCAATATTTCAGGAAACCATGTACGGATCACCCGCAACCTTTTCACTAAGCAAAATGGCGGCATCATAAAGATGCAAGGGGCATTTTCCTACGTTCGCGTTGATCACAATGAATTTAAATCCTTCGGAGGAAGCGCGATCGAAATGAGCACTCCTGGAAATGCCAATTTCCACCAGGGAGTTCGTATCGATAACAATTACTTCTTCGATCATACTGTCGTTGACTCCAACGAATCTGTCGCGCGAATGCTGACGGACTCTTGGCATGACAGCGGTCTGGTGTATGAATCAAATCTCTTTGACAAAGTTCTCCAAAAACGAACGAATCAATCAGAAGTGATTTCTCTAAAAACGGCAGGAACGATCATTCGCGGTAACACTTTTACGAACTCGGGAAATATCTCTCTGACTTTTCGAGAGACCAACCGAAGTATTGCTGAGTCCAACTACTTTGCGGGCGGCGCACGCATGATGGTTTTTGGCGATGACAATATCATTCGTAAGAACAAACTCGTAGACCAAGGCGCCATTGAAATTCGCGCCGGCGATGGAACTATGGATTCAAACGAATGTCGTCTCGGAAAAGCGACGGCATCTGTTGTTAAACCTAACGGCTCATGCGCCAGTGCCCATGCGGCCAGCCGTCGCGCCCAGGTTTCTTACAACGTTGGAACCATCAAACTTGGTATCTATTTCGACGATAATAACGTTCCAGCTCAAGACACGACTCTGACTGGAAACTCTGGAACCATCCAGTATTTTGCGAATCACTATAAGGGAGTTAAGGTATCCAGTGGCGGCGTTATTGGGGCCGTAAAAATACTCACGCCATCGCTTGTGGGTATTGCAGCTAAAGACATTAGCTGTGCCAATAATTAACTAGAACTAAGTCTCCGCCTGCGGATCTTTGCCGGCTGGGGCTCGCAACTTCACAGCAACATCCAATCCAGGAGATTGACTCTTCAAAGTTTGGTTTGGGTGTTGAACCACACGGGCCTGCAGCTTCAAAAAAATAGGCTCACGAATCGCAAGGTGATTGTCTTGCAAAACGCACTGTCGTCCCTTTTTATCTTTGATATTTATGGCAATCGGAGCCTTCAAATTTGCAGTCATTTGAGTAGGATCATCGGGAATCGTGATGATCGTAAAAAGTCTGATATCTTTGGCAGAGTTTGCTTTCAAAATTTCTAAGTCACTTTTGGCAAGACTTAGACCAGGTGGATCCATAAACAGCTCAGGCTCTAAAATTGGGAACGCAACTTCGGGTTGGTTACAACTCTGCAACCACGCAAAAATTTCATCGTTAGGATCATCTAAAAGTACAAAATCACGAAGTTGAGAAAAGCCGAGCAATCCTTCCGGAAAATTCAGCACATCTTCTCCGGTGATATCGACGTCCCCAAACCTCGAGGTAGTAATGATCACGAAAACCCCCACTCAAAGTTCTGACACCAACAAACCCTCCGTCGGTGTAGTCCTTCTATAAATCTGGACTTAAAGAGGGCAAATCTCAAGAAAAGAAAATGATGACGCGAGACTCAAAGCGGCTGAAGGCCGCAAAGAGTCAAGCCCGAAAATAAAAATCCCAGTCGAAGCCAACATAAACTTTCAAAAGTGGTCAGATCCGAGGCGCCGAGAAGTGAGCGCGGAGACGGCCGTCTGGCCGTCGCACAAGCGAACGACGAAGGCAACGAAGGAGATGGCCGCTTTTCAAAGTTTATGACTCGGATTTGAGGAGCTTGGCCACGGAGCGAGTTTTGTCGGAATTCGCACCAGCTGCAGCCTGGTTTTGATCTTGAATGGCTAAATAAACCTCTTCACGATGAATTTTTGTATCTTTGGGTGCTTCGATGCCAAGGCGCACTTGTTTGCCTTTGATCTGCACAACGCGGATTTTTATGTGATCGTCGATAGCAATGCTTTCGCCAAGTTTTCTAGTCAGTACCAGCATGACATAGACTCCTTCAACATCCTGGTCAAAGTTTTAAGACACCAATGAGTTCATCGGTCGTTTTGAGCAAAACTGTAGCTATTATTATTAGCGGAGAAAGTCAAGCAGGGATGGTTGAATCATTTTTCCAGACGTTTCGAGTGTGGCTTTGAGCGCCCCTTCTTTTTGAGTGATATCGCTCATCGTCTGAAAAACGTCTGCATCTTCCATCTGAGAAGCCGCAATCTTCGTGTCGACTTTGGTCTTCTGTAGACTGTCCATCGCTGTGTCAAGAGCCATAGCGCGAGAGCCAATTTGCGAGCGCGCGAGAATCACCTGCGCCAAAGCCCGGTCCAAGTTGTCCAGAGATTCTTGAACAACTTGTTTGTCATCGGTCTGAAGACCAATTTCAAGTTTGCGAATCACCTCAAAGACATTGGTCCCAGTCGTGTCTAGGGTGTCCATCTCCTCGTTGAGTTCGGGATTTTCAATGGAGGCAAGGCCACGATACTCAAGTTTCGTCGGTTCGAACTCTTTATTCTGCTGTTTTTCAATCCTCTGCTTTTCCGACGCCTTCCAAGATTTGAGTTCCTCAAGAGTGAGCGGGGTGTCGAGCGTCGTTTTTGAGGATTGATCAATCCCCTGCCCTAAGAACACTTTGTTTCCTGCTATGTTCATAGGCATAAAAGACTCTTTATTGATTTGAATACGGATGTCTGCGTCGTCGCCGTGATAATTTCCAGCTTGGTCAAATGGCATGTTCAAAGTCCGATTGCCACCAAAGATGTATCGATCCCCAAGCTTGCGATTTCCAATTTGAACCATTTGAGCGTAGATTTGAGAAACCTCGGCAGCAACACCCTTTTTTGAATCTGGAGTTGAACTGCCATCAGAAGACTGATTGATCGCTAAATCCTTAGCACGAACAATGGCATCATTGAGTTCGCCAAGAGACTGATCCGTGTAATCTAAAAACGACTTTGCAATATTCAGATTCTTAATGAACTGGGTGGCCCCTTTTTCGTCAGTTCGAGCCGAAAGAACACGAGCTGCTGCGAGTGGATCATCCGAGGGTTTGGTCACACGCTTTTGCGTCGCTGCCTCGTTTTGAAGCTGCGCCATCTCGGTGCGGTTTTTTAGAATGTTGTTGTTCACCTGGCCAAAGGCCATCTTATCTGCAATACGCATTTAAGTTACCTACATCCTCTTCAAACTCAATACCGTGTCAAACATCTCATCGGCTGTCTTAATCAGTCGCGCCGAGGCATCAAACGCCTTTTGAAACTCGATCATCTTGGTTGTCTCTTCATCTAAACTCACGCCACTGATGCTTTCTCGAATGTTGTGGAGTTGACTGATGATGTTTTTTTGCGCTTCTTGCTCACGATTCGCCCTTTGAGCCATGACGCCGATTTCCCCAACCAGCGAGTTGTAGAACTCATCCATCGAAGCTGTTCCATCAGTCATGACTTTGCGGTACTGCAAAGATGAGATAACGTTTGCGACCGTATTGTCCGCAGGCGCATTAGGCTGCGAACCCGCAACGATCCTATTGACGTCATTTGAAATCGTGCCTGAAAGTTGGATGTTTGCCGCTGCACCTTCAACCCCATCGAGAGGACTAAAGAAGTTCACGCCCTGGCGATTGTTTCGGTCAAAGCCTTCAACGTGAGCTTGATTGATGGATTCAGCGAGCATGAATGCCATTTGATCTGTGTCACTCTTGAGATTTTCAACAACGCGGTCCCTGACATCGAGAGCGCCGCCGACCTCACCACCTTTAAGAAACTCGGTCATCTTTACGGGCGTGGCCCTTTCGCTATTGAGATAATAAATTTCAACCCGGTCTCTGTCTGTCGTTCGCTTGGCCTCAAGTTTAGTGGCCTCATAACCCGAGACCAACACGCCAAACTGTCCTGCCGTCACTACGACTTGACTGTCGTTTCCTTCAGCGTAGGAGATATCAAGTTTTTCCCCCAGCTTTTTCAACAACTCATCTCGGCGATCTCGCTCATCGTTGGCCGGTGTTCCTTGAAGTTCCACAGATTGGATTTTTTCGTTGAGCTGCGCCACTTCTTTTGTAAACTGATTGATCTGCTCCACGTGAGAGACAAGTTGGTTGTCGATGTCTTCCTGAACCGCTTTAAGTTCATTCGTCACGCGGTGAAAATCCTTAGCCATGAAATCCGCTGACTCACGCACGAGCGTGCGCGTAGCTAAACTCTCAGGGTTATTTGCCAACTCACGGTAAGAATTAAAAAAGTCAGTTACAAAATTATTGAGACCCTTGTTGATTTGTTCGTTATAGACCTGCTCTACTCGGCCCATGTTATCGGCTCGACTGTTTAGAAAACCTAGGTGAGCGCCTTCTCGCTGGAGCTGCTTTTCGATGTAAGGGTTGTTAGTTCGAGTCACCGCAGAAGCTTTGGCTCCTGTTCCAATTCGCAAATTCCCTTCGCCAATCGGAACATTTGCCTGCATCTCTACACGCTGCCGTGAATATCCTTCCGTCGTTTTATTGGCGATGTTGTGCCCAACAGTTTGTAAAGCCGTCTGGCTGTTCATCATCGAACGTTTTCCGGTATCCATCATAGCCGATATTTTTGCCATGACTACGCTTCCCGACGGACGAGGTGTCCGGCTTTCTCTGGCCCTCTATTGATGGAGCCTTTTCGTTGGTATGTAGGCCTGCCTGCCAATGTGTCTTTGATTTCGTTAATAGCGCCGTTGAGATTTTTTAACGCCGCCTCTGTCACCATCGTATTCTCAGCATTTTGTATTTTTAGTTGCTCGATCAAACGAAGGAGATTTTTTTGTAGCTCAAGAAGCTGGCCCTTAAATGGTTCGTCCACAAGCCTTGAAATTTCAGAAATACTCATAACAGAGGATTTGTGTTCAAGAGCCGCAGCAACCTCTTTCACGATTCGCAAACGAACGTCTTCTAACTTCCGTAAACGAAACAGGAGTGCTTGTTTGGAACGGTTTAATTCGTTGATTTTTTCGAGATTCGCTCCGACGAGCTCTTCGCCTTCTGCCAAAATAATCATCTGAAGTTCAGTGTAAAATTTAAACTGATCCTCAAGATTCTCTACTAATTTTTTTAAGCAGTCGGTCGTTGTTTCTTGCATACCCTTCCATCCTAGAAAGGCTTAAAGTTTAGGACATCATCAAGTGTTCATCGACCATACGGTCCGCAACACTTTCGGCATCTACCTTGTATTTTCCTTCATCAATCAATTTTTGAAAATGAGCGACTTTCGCTTCATCAACATCTGGAGTTGCCATCGCAACTTCTTTGGCTTTCTTAATATCTTGAGCTCGATCAGAAAGATTCAACTTTGCTGAACCACCAATTTCCGCAGACGAAGCTGATTTTTTGTCCGAGGTTTTTTTGGAGTCTGATTTTTCAGTCTTGGTGCTCGCGACTTCTTTAAGAGTTGCCGCTGCTTGACCACTGCTGTTTGAAACTTTCATGAGAGCCTCCTAAGGCTTTATTGTATCATATTGAGACGTTAAATCCAAGGTTAAGGCAAGGAAATCGCGATGGTCGAGGCTTGATCAAATCAGCTTTAGAGGTGGTTTTGTGAGAGCTCAGATTCTGCGAAAACCGGAATCTTCTGCTTACGAATTTCCCAGTAAACAGACCGCTGATCAGGAGACAAAAGTCCTAGTGATTCGCCAGCTTGGATGCGCTGGTTGAGCTTGAGGTCTCGAGGTTGGCCGGCAAAAACGAGTTGGCTAGTCAGTCCATTTTCGTGCCTGAGCTCTAATATGTTCTTATCGTCGACAGAGAATTTTTTCATCAATAGCCCATCCCAAGGTGTGCTCACATCCTGAGGTTGAGCCTTGGCATCCATCGAAAGACGAACATTAATTGGTGAGTCTGGCGACTTCGCTGTTCTTATATGCGCTTGCACGTTTGACTTGGCATCCAGAGGAATTGGTCCTGATGGTTTTTCGATATCTTTAATGAGGCCTAGCTGAGCTCCGTAACGATCTTTCAGTTGATTATAGATCATTTCCGAAAGTCCAATGCCGCCTTGATCGCCCCACTTTTCAACGTACTCTTGATCCAGCTGCTCTTGATAAAGAGCTCGACCTGCATCGGCTTTAGTGAGACCACTTTCGCTCACGGTCTGGCGCATGGCTTTGACCATTTCGCGAAGGAACTGTTTTTCGTAAAGCTTAGCTACATTGCGAATCTGAGCATCAGGGTCTTTGGTTTCACCCTTAAGAGGAACTGCAGCTGGTGGTAACTTTCCGATAGAACTTGCCATAAAAAAAGGGGAGTTGAGTCAGAAAATCTCGTGCGTCCTGCACTTGACTTTTAGCTTCGGCCCGTCGCCAATCCTTGGCGTGTGCTGACCTATTGCTCCTGTTTCCTGCTAGAAACTGTTTTGCCTTGACCTTCCTGGTTCTCGACCCCTAACTCACCCTCCCCGAGCTTCTGCCACATCCATGTAGCAGAAACAAAAAACTCTAATTCTATCCTTTTATTTTATAAAAATTTGTCCCATTTCGAAACACAATTCTCATAATATTTCTAAATCCCCGTGCAAAGCTCCAGCTGCCTTAATCGACTGAAGTATAGTTATCAGGTCTTTAGGAGAGACTCCTAACTTGTTGAGTGCCTGCACCAGGTCTCCCACACCTGCACCAGGTCTCCCACACTAGATCCCCCGTCCAGAACATTCACCCGATCCACTTTTTCGCTTTTTTCTTTTTTACCAGAACTAGCGCCCGCCGGCTCAGCCACTTTCACACTGAGATTCCCGTGGCTCACAGCCACTTTGGAAATCTTCACCCGATCACCCATAATCACCGTGCCGGTTTTTTCGTTGATCACAACTCGCGCTTTCATGTCTGGATTGACTTCGATGTTTTCTATTGAAGCCAAGAGCTCAACTCCTTTTCCCTCGTAAGAAAACGGGACGACGATATCTACAGTTCCTGCATCTTTGGCATTAGCGTACACTCCGCCCAACTCACGATTTACAGTGAGCGCAACTCGAGCGGCAGTTGTAAAATCGGGATTCTGCAAAGCTAGCCGAAACATTTTGCGTGTCGAAAAGTCGCTAGCGACATCTCGCTCAATCATGGCTCCGCCAGGGATTCTCCCCACTGTCGGATGCCCTTCTCCTTCGCCACCAATAAACACAGAGCCCTGAGCCACCGCGAAGACCTGCTCATTCGCCGCTCTCAAAGGAGACTGTACGAGAGTTCCACCGGAGAGACTGGAGGCATCTCCCACTGAATTGACTGTGACATCCAAAGTATTACCTGCTTTAGCAAAAGCTGGAAGAGTTGCCGTCAGAATCACGGCCGCCACATTTTTGCTAGTAACATCGTTATTTTCAACTTTCATTCCTAGTTTATCGAGCATTCGCACAAGGCTCTTTTGGGTAAATTCACTCTTACCATCGCCAGTGCCCTTAAGACCCACAACAAGACCGTATCCGATCAGCTGATTTTCTCGAACTCCACGGATGCTGGAAATGTCCTTAAGACGAGCACCCCACGCGTTTGTCCCAATTGCAATTCCAAGAAAAAGAATCTTTGCGAAATGCATCACTGAACACTCCTTTTGAGACTAACGACATCAAACTGAGGATCAATGAGTTTGTCGCTGCTCGTACCATCATCATTAAAATCTTCGGGTCGGACAATCCCGGTAACAATCACTTTGTATTCACGCTTTCCGATCATGAAAGGCTGGTGACCTTTGACTCGCAGGTTCCCATCCGGCATACGCTCGACAATTCGGGTTGGAACAGAATTAACGTCGATCTGCTCTTCGTCTTTTTTGTCTCCGGGTTTTGCTGGAGGTGGCGCAGCTACTGCTGCCTGAGCCGCTGCAGCTGCAGGATCCGGCGGAGCATTAGGATCATTCGAGGCTAACCCACGCTGCTGCAAGAGTTGTTGCTGCTGAAGTTTCTGCTGATCCTCGATACGCTTGAGGAGTTTTCGAATGACCGACACTTTAGTTTCAATCTGTTTTTGTGCTGGCCCCTCAATCTTAACTTTGAGAACATCGCCATCACGCCTTGTTTTATTCTGTGCGAATAGGTAGGCACTCTGCCCTTCCATTTGCCAAAGAGAACCAGCCTGACTTCCTAGCTCTGAGTCATCTTCTATCATCTGTCTTGTGGTCCGCTTGTACTGACGTTGTGAGATAGCGCCGTAGTTTTGCACGTCCGAAAACTTTACTGCTGCAGGAGCTGCGGGCTTTTCTTCTTTTTTTTCTTTCGAAGAGCAAGAGACAATCGCAAAAAGAGAGAGAAAGATCACGAGGTTTTTCATTCGATTTGAACCAGGCCTTTCTCAACAACTCGCCCAGAGAGAATTTTTTGTGTTTCTGGGTTCTTCATCTTAATAATCTCACCGACAAAACCATTCTCCTCGGCCGTCATTTGAGCTGATACTTCAAAGCCATTGACGCTGGAGACGATGCGAGCTTGCTGCCCCTTTTGAATTGCAGGCTCACGCTTAAGGAAACTGCGAAGAATCGTTTGTCCCACTTGGAGTGGTCGTAAAAGAACATGACCTAGAAGCTCATCACGTTTTGGGAGAGGCTCCTTTACAAATGTCACATCGACGTTCTTAACTTCAATATCGGAGTCCTGAAGGCGCTCGCCATACATCATCGGGCGAACAGCAACGGCAGTTTCTTTTTTGAGCTCGATCAAACCGCTGATGTAGTAGGTTTTTGGATTATCACCAAAATAAACATACAAAGGGAGTGTAAACGAACCACTATGGGAGAAATTTTTAAAATCAATCTCCCAAGGAGTTGAGGGATCCACTTTTGGAAGATTAGGAATTTTAAGACCGGTGAGCTTTATGACACAACCGCCACAGGCGGCGCTCACTCTATCAGATATGGCTCTTTCTATTTCTGCTGATTCAAGTCCAAGAGTATCTTCTGAAATCTCTACAACCGAAGGAATTTTAAACTGAAGATTCTGGAGTGTCGATGCTCCCTCACCTTTCATAAGTGGCCTGATCATATCAGACAGTTCTTCGCTAGAGAGTTTCGCGTTCATACCTGATTTCCAGAAGCTAAACAGGTACAACTTTTTCATTTGCTCTTTTTGCTCGTCGGAAAGGTTCTTTGTATCAACAACGTCAAGCAGGCTAATGCTTGAGTGATTTTTTATTTTTGTCTTTTCGTTGATTGACACAGAAGTTTTACCAAAGGCGGACGTACTTAAACTACCTATGATCAATGCAAAAATTATTTTCATCATTTATCACCTAAGTTGATTTGTGTATTGCAACATCTGGTCTGCAGCTTGAATCACCTTCGAATTCGTTTCGTACGCACGTTGTGCAGTGATCATATTCACCATCTCATCGACGATATTGACGTTGCTAGTTTCTAGCTGTCCTTGTGCAAGAGCTCCGAGGCCGTTAAGTCCAGGGCGACCTCCCACTGGCTGACCGCTGGCTCCCGTTTGAGTAAAAAGATTTTTACCAACAGCTCTCAAGCCGGCTGGATTCACGAAGTTAACGATGTCGATTTGGCCAACTGTTTGGCCAGGATCGTTATATCCGGTAATGACTTTGACCTCGCCTTGAGGAGAAACCTCGATCCCCATCGCATTTGGAGGGATTGTGATTTGCGGAATCAGACCGTTGCCATTTTTATCCACGATTTTTCCTGCCGGATCTTTTTTGAAAGATCCATCTCTCGTGTAAGCCATTTGCCCGTCAGGTGTTTGTACCTGGAAAAATCCATTTCCTTCGATTTGAAGATCCAAAGGATTTTTTGTAATCGCTGTGGATCCATACGTGAAATCTTTTTGAATAGAGGCGGTTCTAACTCCAAGGCCAGTCTGTACTCCAGTTGGAGAAACTGCATTTTCTCCAGTGACAGCGCCAGGTTCTTTAACTGTGTGGTAAAGTAAGTCTTCAAACTCAGCTCGCGATTTTTTAAATCCTGTCGTGGAGACGTTTGCTAAATTATTCGCAATGACATCCATGTTTGTCTGTTGCGCTTGCATCCCCGTCGCGGCGGTGTTTAAACTTTTAATCATTTCTTATCTCCTTAACCAACTTTAGGAACAGAGTTCACTAACTTATCATTCATAGAGTCATAGGCATTAATTGCCTTCTGTGCGCTTTCAAAAACCCGGGTCGCGGTAATCATGTCCGTCATTTCTTTAACGATATTCACGTTGCTTGTCTCGAGATGGCCCTGCTTCACTTGAGGGCGATCCACCTGTCTGATGTCGGGAGTTGAATTCGCTTTAAAACCGTAGAGAGAGCTCCCCATTTTTTCTAAAGTATCAGGGTTTGCAACATCAACGATAGAGAGGCGACCTAGCGATTGATCTCCGGAAAAGACTTCTCCAACATCATTGATATTTATCGGCGTGCCAGGTTCGAGTCTCAAAACACGCTCTGCCGGATCCGTGGCACCAGGAACATTGAGCATGACTGGCATTCCATCTTTAGTAACCAACTGGCCTTGCCCATCAATGCTAAATGCACCGTTGCGTGTGAGCTTTACTCCAGAGGGCGTGGCAACTTCAAAAAATCCTTTGTTCTCCACCGCGACATCAAGGGGGTTTCCGGTGAGTTTGATTCCGCCTTGACTATAGTCGGTGTAGGTCCCATTCGCTTCAGCAAAACTTTTGTCGCCACCTTGCATGTCGTAGAAGCTCTCGATGCTTGCAGGAATTTTGGGGACCTGTATAACTTCCGGTGGTTTTTCGTTCGCCGTTAAGTATTCACGGAATAGCTGTTGGTCTCGTTTGAAGGCCGGAGTATTAACGTTCGCAATGTTATTGGCGATAGTATCTAGACGAAGGTTCTGCGCCATCGCGCCGCTCAAAGCTGTGTACACACCTTTTGTACTCATGGTTCCCCCGTCTTAAGAAATTGAAGGAAGCAACGCATGTGCCAAGGTCCAAAAAAGCCCCGCTGGCTTTCTGAGTGGTTAAAAGATTTTTAGAGCCGTCAAAGAGTTGACGACCATGTCAAATAAAATGAAGGTTTGACGTTGTCGCACCCTCTCCCTTTATCCAGAAACAAAAGGCTTACTCGACCGCCTTGAATTTTCACGCCATACTTAAAAGATGAAATTGCGCGTACCGAGAGTTTTCCTCCTCAGAGTTTTCATCACTATTATTTTTGGTACCAACGCAAGCCTGGGTGCTATCCCAACTCCAAAATCTCCAGAGCCAACGTCTTCCCTCAAACAAAGAATTGAAGCGAAAATTAAATCCCAGAAGGTCAGCCCTTCCAGCAGCCTCATTTTTGATTTGCCAGTGACCTACAACAAATCAGTTGCGATGTGGATTCACTATTTTCAAGGACGTGGGGGAAAGTGGTTTCGAGAGTGGCTTGAACGCGCTAACCGCTACATGCCAGTCATCACGCAAGAGCTAAAAAATGCCGGACTTCCTCAAGACCTCGGTTACATGGTGATGATCGAAAGTGGATTTTCTCCTTTCGCGATTTCTCACGCTGATGCCGTTGGCCCGTGGCAGTTTATTCAAGCGACTGGGCAGCGATATGGCTTACGCACTTACTGGTGGCTCGACGAGCGACGAGACTTACAAAAAAGCACCCATGCCGCCATTCGATTTATTCGTGATTTGTACAAAGAGTTCGGGTCGTGGTACCTGGTTGCGGCTTCTTACAACATGGGTGAAAACGGCCTTCGCCGTATCATCCAAAAAAATCAGACCAAAGATTATTGGAAACTCGTTCAACTCCACGCTCTTCCTATTGAGACGCAACAGTACGTTCCCAAAATTCTTGCAGCGATGTTGATTTCAAAAGCTCCGAACCTTTACGGTTTTAGAAACCTCAGCCTACAAACGCCATTTGACTACGAACAGGCCCTCGTTCCAGGTGGAGTTGAGCTCGATGTTCTGGCAGATCACCTCGGCGTCACAAAGAAGTTTCTAAAAGATCTCAACGCAGAACTTGTCCATGGTTACGTTCCTAAAACCATCGCTAGCCATATGATTCGCGTGCCGAAGGGATCTCGATCTTTACTCCAGTCTTACCTCACAAAACTTGGCCCTCAAGTGGCAATGGAGTGAGGGATCATGGCCGTCATTGTCCAGAAATATGGTGGGGCCACTCTCTCTAATCCGTCGAAAATAAAAAAGCTCGCAGAAAAAGTCGCGCACCTTCATTCTGCTGGTCATCAAGTTGTGATTGTCGTAAGCGCTATGGGACAAACAACAAACTCTCTCATTGCGCTGGCAAATCAAATTACAACAAAGCCTCCCCGTCGAGAGCTTGACATGCTCCTTTCGACAGGCGAACGAATCTCAATGGCGTTGATGAGTATGGCACTGAACGATCTCGGTTGCCCTGCGATTAGTTTTACCGGAAGCCAAGCGGGAGTCCTTACCAATTCCTCACACTCTGGAGCCTTCATCGTTGATGTTAAAGCCCACAGGGTCCAAGAAGCTCTGAACGCAAAGCAAGTGGTTGTGCTTGCGGGATTTCAAGGTGTGTCGCCACAAACTAAGGAAATCACAACTCTGGGCCGTGGAGGCACTGATACAACAGCAGTTGCGATTGCTGCTTTTTTGAAAGCCCAACATTGCGAAATTCTCAAGGACGTTCCATCTATTTTTTCGGCCGATCCAGGATTGGTTACGACAGCAAAACCCCTTGCTGAGTTGACCTATGAAGAACTCATGGACATGACATTCTGGGGAGCGAAAGTCGTACACTTTAGGTCTGCGGAACTTGCGCACACTCTCAACGTGCCTCTCTACGTCGGCCCTGCTCACGATCAACTCATCAAAATTGACTCTAAAAAATCGCACAATGGAACCTATGTTCTTAAGGAGCGGACCATGTTTGAATCACCGCGGATACTATCCCTGAATTCTCACTCGGAAGTTTTAAAAATCGAAATTTCAGAAAACTCTATGGAAGCCGCCTTCAAGAAGTTTGAAAATCAGCTAGACAAGGCCGAGATTCCTTATCCCCAAATTCTTGATATCATCTGTGACTCTGGCAAAACTATTTTTTGGGCGACCGGGCCAAGCGAACTCGTGCAGTCTATGAAAGGCGCCTTTACCTGCGAGCTTTATTCTACAGTCACTGCAACTTGTGTGGGTGCTGTCTCTGCAGAACTCACAAAAACGATTTTGGCTCAGCTCGAGCATCATCGCCTGAATATCAAACAGCTCCGCACGAGCGCAAAAAGCATTTCGCTTCTCTTAAAACCAGAAGATCGAATTGCTGCTCTTCAATATTTACATCAATTAGTTGTCTGAAATGAGAGATCCGCGTTTGACCGCATAACGACGCGAGACCTTTTCCCAGAGCGTAAGTCCGTTGGCGCCTGTAATTCCGTCAGGTCCTGATTCACCGGCAAGGCCACGGCGTGGATCTAATCTTCCTCCAGGCAGGTACGCTTTAAGGTCAAATCCAGGTTTTAGCCCAGGCCTGCCGTTGGCACCTGGCTTTGACGGATCATTAGGATCTCCTGGACCACGAGAGCCGCCGCCGCCACCCGCGCCACCGCTGAGTTTTCCGATGACATTGGTGTTAAAGCGACTCGCACCTTGACCACCGCCACCTTTTCCACCGCCGGGACCTCCGCCGCCTCCACCGAGACTTCCTGGAGCTCCTTTTCCACGCCCTTCAGGGATTGCATTCACTCCCCCTGCAGGACCGCCCGTCACAGGATCGATGGATGACTGCTGGCTGATCGCATCGAGTGCGTCCATAAGTTTTTTCTGTTGATCGTTGAGATCATTTCCACGCGTGGATCTACTGGCGGCATTGAGGTTGTTGATGTTGCCTTTACCTAAAACATTGTTTCCGGGACACGAAGGATCTTTGGGATTTGCC
The DNA here is from genome assembly GCA_044229295.1 of Pseudobdellovibrionaceae bacterium. Taxonomy (GTDB): domain Bacteria; phylum Bdellovibrionota; class Bdellovibrionia; order Bdellovibrionales; family Bdellovibrionaceae; genus JBGATJ01. The sequence continues at coordinate 7,658 of JBGATJ010000077.1, read as the reverse complement.
TTACAGATGCAGGACTGCTCAGTGGGGTGAGCCGCGCAATCAACGACGGAGCTCTTACAAATATTATCATTGGGATGAGATTGACAGTAGTCTTCGTTATTAACCTGTTTATCACAATTGGCGTTGGCAGCCGTAGACACGGCATAACCTTGCGCTCCTTGCATCGCGGAGTTGGCCTCAGCTTCGTAACTTCCACAACTTCTGTATCGTCCCGACCAGACAACAGGATCATCGTTGCCCATACATTGGTTGTCTTGAGGATGCTCGCGATTGCACCAACTTGCCTTTTCGTTAGCAAGCTGAAGAGCCTGTCCACAGTTGCTACGGCATGAAGCGATCACACCTGTACATCCCGTGGAATAGGCAGTAGATGCAATTTGTAGGTTTTTAGTAATTTCTCCAAGCTTGCCGCAAGCAAACTCTGGCTTAGAGGCGGAGTACGCGCCAACAGCGATGTTAAGAGCGTTTGCGGTTTGTTTGGCACTTAACGCCCAAGAGTTTCTGGAGGGATTGCACGCTTCTTCGAGCGGACTTGACTGAGTGTCACACGCTTGTTCAGCACTTGTTAATTCGCTCTGTCTTGGAAACCCACTCGGCGTATTAGCTTTGGTGTTGTTACCGCCGCAACCTGATCGATATTGATCGATACACTCAGTGACCGTTGTTGAAGTTCCTTGAGCCGCGCACGCGCAGTAATCAGCAACCCGATCCATGTGATCACAAACATTGTCGATATTTGCAACGGCTCGGCATTCGGGAGTCGATCTGCAATAGTCGTTATATTCTCTCTGGCAATTTTGAAAGGCTCCGGGAATGGTGACGGATCCTCCGCAATTTTCATTCGCGTTAACATCCATCTCGCAGGTGTAAGCAGCCCAGACAAAAGTCGGTGAAAAAACTAAAAATATAAGGAAAAAACGGATCATCCACACCATACAAATGTATCGGACAATACGCCTTTTTGCTGAACGCAAATCTGCATTCAAACCGTTTCAAACTGAGACGGGACTATGGAGTCACCTCAAAAACCAGGACCTGGTTGATCTGGTTTTTGCCAAAGTTGTCGTCGCTTGCGACGTAGAGAGTTTTATGGCCCGAAGGAAGTTTTGGCCCCCAAGCCAGCGCCTCTAAATTATCAATGGTTTTTGAGTTTTTAAGCTGATCTCGGATTTTCTCAAAATCTACAACTAAAGTCTTTTTGAGAGGAACCACCTTGGCGTCCAAAGTTTCGGTCTTTTGAACATCCACCGCGCCTTTGAGATCAACTTCAAAAAGTCTACAGATCCAAGAACGAATCTCAGTTAAATTACCAGCTGCCGTGCGCTCTAAGACCAAAAGTTTACCGTCGTCCTCAAGGAGAATCTCCGACAGCCCGTTAACAATCCCCATACTGCCCTCTGGAACTGCGGTAAGCGGCTCCAGAGGATACGCAAACTCTCGGCCAAATTGCATTTCATTTTTTTTTCGATGAAACTCCACGATGCGGACAAGATCGGGAACACGATCCTGGAGCAAAGGATTTTCAAAACCCAAATATCCGAGGTCCCCACTGATTGTGAATCCCTCTGGCCCTAAGTTGTTCAAAATCCCATGGGTTGCTTCTTGGTTTTTTTCTGGAATAAATTTGCTGGGAAGAGAAATCCTGCGCTGTAAAATTCCTTTCGAATCAAACTCGAAGAGCTCGGGGGGAATTCGAGGTCTTGGGCGGTTGTCACCTTCCGATGAAATGATGAAATGGCCGTTTTCAAGCGGGATCATCCCCTCAGGATCAACCTGACCTCTGCCAAAGGTCGTCCGCACATTTTCTTTAAACTGCACAGATTCAATAAAGGTAAGGTCAAAGGGCGCCTTCCACTGGAACTTCAAAACTCGCGACGGAATTTTTCGGCCCCGGTCGTCTGAGAGCGCCCAAAAAATTTTTGCTTTGGAATCGAAAAACCAGGCGGAAACTCCTCCCACCTCATTTTTTATTTTGCTCTTTGGCAAAACCTGATCATGAATCAATTTGAGGCTGAGTGCCTTTGCTTGAAACGAGAAAGCAAAGACCAAAATCCAACTAACCAATTTTGCTCTCTGCGAGGTGGAGAGTGTTGAGCAAAAGCGAAGTGATGGTCATGGGACCAACGCCTCCCGGTACCGGGGTCGCCGCCGCTGCCCAATTTTGGAGTTCATCATAACGAACATCTCCAGCAAGCTTTCCGTTCTCACGATGCATGCCCACATCAATCACCACAGCTCCCTGTTTGAAATCACTTTTACCAAGAAGATGCCTGCGACCCGCGGCCACCACGACAATATCGGCTTGGCTGGTGAAACTTCGAATGTCTGGAGTTTTCGAGTGACATACGGTTACAGTTGCATCCGCTTCCGTCAAAAGGTGCGCCATGGGTTTACCGACGATTTGACTACGACCAACGACCACCGCAGTTTTTCCCTTCACCGAAATGCCGTAATGCTTAAGAATCATCATCACACCATTAGGAGTGCACGGAACAACTCTGGGGCGCCCCGCCCACAGGAGGCCTAAATTTTCGGCGGTAAGGGCATCGGCATCTTTTTTTGCCCAAAGATGAGAAAGGATGTTCTGCGTTTTTATATGTTGTGGGAGTGGTAATTGAACCAGAATCCCATCGATTTTAGGATTCTCGTGGAATTGGTCCAACTTCGCCCGGATTTCGGACTCTGTGCAGGTTCCTGGCATTTCGATCTTTTCAGAATACATACCGACTTCGTGACAGCCCTTTTCTTTATTGGCGACGTAAACATGGCTGGCAGGATCCGACCCAACAAGGATAACTCCCAGCCCGGGCGGACGCCCCAAGGTCTTTGTCAAATTCTGAACACGAGTTCGGATTTCAGTCCTCACGGATTTCGACACTTCTTTACCATCTAAAACTATCACGCAACCTCCGAGAACCACTGAAGATAGCGAAAAGACCCACCTTTTACAACTCCAAAGGACTATCACACTTGACCCCTTCGTAGAGATGCATTAGAGTTTGCCTGCTATACAAATAGGAGATGCTCGATGTCCGAAAAAGTCAAATTATCAAAAGATGGAAGCTCCATCGATTTTGTTCAGTCTGAGAGTCTCCCTACGTCCCTTAAAAAATTTCGTCAAAGTCCAGAAATCGAAGGTTTTTACCGCTTCATTTTCGAAAACGATCTGCAAAAAGAAGCGTTTGAAATTCTAGATCGTATTGTACGCGATCGAAAGGCTAAGAAATCCCTTAGTAAAAAAGCAGGAGTTGCGGACGATAAATCAGCAGCTAAAGTCAAAGTTAAGAAAAAGTAGAGTTCTCCGAATCCCGGAAGCTCGGTCGTCCCTAGCGTTTATGAGCTCCTCCTATTAAAGTTCAGTTTTTGCTCCAGGAATTAGAAATTTTAATTCTGGAGTCTCAATGATCAAAAATCAAAATGGGCAAGGGCTCATCGAGTATCTTCTTATTGTCGCCCTCATCGGGGTCACCGCCATGGGCATTATGGGCGTCATTGGCAACAGTTTGCAAAAAAAGTTTGCGGCCATCAATAACGCTCTCGGCGGCCATGACGAGGTGACCACCACTCAAGTTAAAGTTACAGAAGCAAGCCTCTATAAACAGCGGAACATGTCCGACTTCATGAAAGACGCTGTCCAAAAAGATAAAAAATGATTTTTGTCTCAGAAAAAGGGCAGGCCCTTGTCGAGTCTCTTCTCGCTATCAAGTTGGGACTTCTGGCGTTAGCCCTGCTCTGTTTTGTTTTGTACCTTGGGTACGCTCGGATGGTTCTTGAAACGCAGTTGCATGAGGCAATGGTCTGCTGCGTGACCGAGAAAAAATCACGGTGGTGCGAAAAAGATAAGAAACAGCGAATTGATCGACTCCTCATTTGGGGACGTTTGAATAACTTGAACCTCAATATGGATCACGGAGTCATACTGGGACATCTCAAGTGGTCGATTCTTCCTGAAGGATTTAGCGTTGCTACTGTCGAGATCGAAAAAAAGATATTCTTCCCCTAACCAAAATGGATTTGTCCTATTGACGACGGTCTTTTTGCTCCCATTACTCGTCGCTGCTGGAATCTGTTTTTATTTTCTCGTGCACATTCTGATTCTCCAGAACGAGACAAGACAAATTTGTAGGGACGCTTTACTCCGAGGCCAGGCTGGCGTTGTCATTCCTTTACGAATTCTCCTTGCCCAAAACCCACGCGCATATTTTCTTGAAGCGAAGCTCGGTGAAGCCCGCGTCCAACTCGCAGCTGCGATCGCAGCTGGAAATCCTGCTGGAGCAGCATTAGCCGCGGCAAAAATTAAAAAGGTGATTGCCGAGCAGATCCTCCTTAAAAATCGACAGCAAAAATACATTCAACTCGCGCAAAAAAATATGGACACAGGCTTTGGACTCGCACGCCGAGACGTGGAGACAGCTCTTAAAAACCGAACGAACTCGCAGTTTTCATCATTTTGGAAATTCCAACCATCACCGCTACAACCTGCACAGCCGTCTGTTTTAGCTATCATGCCGGCGTTTTCTTCAGTCGCTCCAGCTTATCTTTTAAAACCCAACTTTACTCAAGCTCAGGAATTGAAGCTCACTTGGACCTATGCCATTTCTCTGAGATCCGAACTCTGGACAGGAAAGTCCGGGGTTTGGTTCGGATCAAGATCTCAGTCTCGCTTTCAATACCACGATTCTTGCTCTGCCAGTCTTGAAGGAGGTATCGGACAATGGCAGCCAACACTTACAAAGGGCAGGCTTTAACGGAGCTACTTATTCTTCTCGTTTTTTATTCGGTGGTTTTGACGACATTGATTCAATTTTCCAAAAGTCAGTATCAACGGATTAAAGGACATCATCAGTTGCAACCTCCACCCGTAACCTTTAACCCTTTTAAAGGATTTTATGCGCGATAAATTAAAAACCCTCTACGAAAAACTTCCTAAATCCTACCGCCTTTGGCTCGTTTGCTACGGGACCTTAGGGGTTTTACTTGTTGGCTCGATTTTTTTTAAAACAGAAGCTCCTTCGACCGACGCTCCCCGATTAGAAAGCGCAGATACTTATATTCCTGATGGTTATGTTCTCGTTCCCATCTCTCTTCAGAATCAAGAATCTCTGGATTCCCTCCTTGGATCATTCGGAGTTGTTGACCTCTACTCTTCGTCCACGAACACGGGGCAAAAAGCGAGAAAGCTTGCGAATCAAGTTAAGATCATTCGCGCTCCCCTCAACCCTAATCAGTTTGCGGTGCTAGTTCCTGAAAAGGACTCGGCAGAACTCGTGAAGTTCGCAGGCCCTGTCACTGCCACTCTTCAAAATCCAAAAAAAGCGAATCCCCGATTTTTTAGAAATAAAAAAGGGGCCAATCGAATCATTTTTGAGAACTATGGAGGTTAAAATGAAGTGTGTGCTAAAACTGGTCATTTGCTTTTGTTTTTCGCTATCAGCCATTTCACAGTGTTTTGCTGACGTTTTAATTCAGTCAGAAAAAATGAAAAATCAAGACTACAAAAACTTCTTAGCGAGTCACCCAGAGTATCTGGATTTTGTGCAAAGTTATATCTACGCAAACCAAGACGTGCCCGAAGATGTTTTAGAACTCTCTAGCAAAGCGCATCACCTTTATCTTGATCACAAACCCAGTCAAGCTTTCGAAACTTATCTCCAGGTTCATAGCCGACTGCAGAACGCACCGATTCTCAAAAGGCAGAGGAAATTATTTCTCAAAGTCCTAGCAAGACTCTATGAACTTGCACCAGACTCAGACTCACAGGCCCATTGGCTTGAGGAACTTCAGCTCAACTTTTTATTGTCACCAGAAGAATCTGCAGAAACAGTAAAGGACCTCTCTAAATCTGCAGCCAACTTGCAATTCTTTAAAAATCACCCTTTAAAAACTTGGACTCCCAACGAGTCATTTGAGCCTTACTCCAAACTCTTTATCAACGGCATTGAGCTAAATTTAGAAGCCGCTTTAAACGTTAAGCTCTCACCTCTTCACAACTATCAATTTGTTTTGTTATCCAACCGACGGCTTCCTCTTGTCATCGAGGGGAGTCTTACCGAATTTCTTCAAAAGGCCGAAACCACGAGCCCCATGCTTGAAGGAGATTGTCTGAATCCCAAAAGTCACTTCCCTTTGCTCGTGCAGACTAAGTTTTTAGGTTATTATGGTGACTCGTGTCTTGTGAATCTCAATCGAGCCATTTTGGAGACGCAAGCCGCTCCTCATCTAGAAACTCTCACCGCAACACAGACGGAGCCGTCGCATTGGTCATCGAGTTGGCTTGTCCCAGTCGTCGCAGTGCTTGCGGCAAGCATCACTGTTTACAGCATGCAGGGAAAGCGGGTTGTCTTCGAACGCTAATCACAAACTAGCGAGGATTAGGAACGCCGCCACCACTTGGTAGGCCGCCACCTATGGTGTTGTAACCCTGGTTAGGAACGCCGGAGTTGAATCCCCCATTAAAGCTTCCACCAAAGTTGGCGCCACCATAAATTGCAGAGCCTCCAGTTAAAGGAAGATCCGCTGGACTATTTAAAATATTCTGGAGACGAAGTCGAAGACTCGCCATCTCCGCCTGTACTCCCATGGCTTGTTGCCGCTTAGACTCCAGGTTTTGCTGATACTGCATTTGCATTTGAAGCGCCGCCTGTTGCTGCTGCATCTGAGCCTGAAGAATTTGCTGTTGATATTGAGCTCCACCTAAAGCCCCGTTCAACCCGCCGTTAAGGCCATACGGATCGTTGAATCCGCCGTTCAAGCCCCATGGGCTGCCATTGAACCCACCGTTGAATCCACCATTAAAACCGCCGTTGAGAGCCCAAGGGTTACCGCCGTAGACTCCACCGTTAATTCCACCAGCCATACCGTAAGGATCGAAAGGATTTCCACCGTAGCCATAAGCTCCTGGAAACCCAGCGCTCCCACCAAGATTAAAGCCTAAATTGCCACCCGACAAACCTCCGTTGAGAACACCAAATGGAGAGTTGAGCATGGCGTAAGGATTGTTGGGTCCCCAGCCTCCTGCACCACCATTAAATATTCCGCCGCCGTAAGGAGTTCCCAAAATACTTTGAGGATAACCAAAGGCGCCCTGCCCGCCCCCATAAAGGCCACCAGGTCCAAATCCACCATTCAAGCCCCATGGACCGTTTGGAAATCCACCGCCTCCGAGAGTTCCTCCGCAGGCAAACCCACCGGCGCCAATCCCGCCCAAAGTCGCGCCATAGAGCTGTTGCATCGCAAATGGAAATCCGTAAAGCACCCCTAGATTCGGCTGGGTTTGAAACCCATTGGCAGCGTCGTATCGCATTTGTTGATTAGCGACATAAACTCCAGCCCCCAAACCTGCAACGGCAGAAATCACTCCACCTGCGACTTGTGCAAGAGAAGGATCGTACTGACGAACATACCCGCCACCGCCGACTCCTCCAGGACAATTCGGGCAAATTTGACCTTCAGTCCCGCCTCTAGCAGCGTCTCGTTGTTCTTTTTTAATCGCACGCTTGTCTTTGTTGATCTCACGTTTTTTAGATTCGATGGCCTTTTCAGTATTTTTGATAGCCGTCTCTTTATCTTCTTTTTCTTTGAGCTTTGAAGTGAGCGCTCCAATCGCGACAGAACAATTGCTACGACCTTTGCTTTTGCTAAACGGTGCAAAACAAACG
>JBGATJ010000076.1:0-22225 GCA_044229295.1 Pseudobdellovibrionaceae bacterium | reverse complement strand
TCAGTCAAGAAAATTCCCCTTCCTAAAAAATAAAAAACTCGTAGTAGCTGTCCCGTGGCTGTGGGTAGCAGTGGTCAACCGTAAGGTTGTCCACGCTATCCACGCCTCCGATCAACGCCGTGAAAGCTGCCGGAAATTCGTGGACAATAATATTGTCCACAATTTCCTTGGACAGCCTCCGGCTGCCCACAAGCATTCACAGGCGGACGGAGGCTACGACTATTTTTATATAAGGGGGAGGAGGGCTTATGGCCAGTGCGTGGTTAGATACTCACTCCGGCGCCGGAAACCACTACTTAACAACAGTGCAGTTCAACGGATGAGAAACGCGATCCGTTTCAATATCGTTATAAAGCACAGTCACAAAAGCCCGTGATTTTGTTCCCTGGGCCGAACCTAGAAAACCTTTTCTAAAAGACACGTTCACACCGCTGTTACCGTCCCAGTCCGAAAGAAGATCAGCGGTTTTGGATGCCTCTGGAAAAACGGCTCGGTCTTGGATTTCGCCCACATATTTAGAAGAAAGAGCCTCGTCCAAGTCTAAAATAAACGAACCGTCTGTAGAACGAGCAAGCTTGAGTTGGTCCATGTGGGATCCTACGCACTCAATTTTCTGCGCAGCAAATACCATGGAACTAGATAAAAACGAAAACCATAGAATAGCGAATTTCATAAAATCTCCTTTTTCCGGGGGGTGTATCACTGGAACCCCATAACAGGAAGCTTTTCCTAGCCAAACTTGGAATCAAAGGCATCCCGCGCTGCAAGTCCGATATTTATAAAAAGCACTAAGGAAATAAACAGCGCCAGCGAGGGCGCCCAGACCAGCCATTCAGCGGTCGTAAAATATTTTTGTGCTTGATTGAGAAGATCGCCCCAACTCGGAGTCGGTGCTTGAAGACCAAATCCAAAATAATCCAAAACAGCTAGATAATTGATATTTGCGGCAATTTTAAATGGTGAAAACACGACTATCGGAGTGAGAGCGTTTGGTAAAATATGTTTGAAAATGAGTCTTGGGGGCCTAGCGCCGAGGGCTGTTGCCGCTTCCACAAACTCTCGTCGCTTGACAGAGAGCACTTCCCCTCTCATGTATATCGCAATTGTCGTCCAATCAAAAAGGACGGTAAAAACAATAAGGAAAGTAAGAGTCGGCTTAAAAATCGAGATGATCGTTAGCAAAAGAAGAAACTGTGGGACGCTCTCTATAATTTCAATAAATCGCATCCCCGCTAAATCTATCCAGCCTCCAGCATATCCCATGGTGGCTCCGACGATAACGCCGACAATGTAACTCAACACCCACACACCAGCAGCGTATATGAGACTGTACCGAAGACCGTAGAGCAAACGTGTGAGAACATCGCGGCCCCCATCGTCTGTTCCAAATAAATTGTCCTTCGATGGAGGCGATGGGTATTCTTCGACCACGGTGTTTCTCTCGTAGGGGTCCCAGTGCACGAGTGGCCAAACGGCCCAGTCTCCATCGGCAAGAGGGAGCTTTCGGTAATCCATAACCAAATCTCCTGTCGCCCCAAAAGTCGAAGGGTGATAGTCTTTCAAAATTGGAATAAAAATTTGATTTTGGAATTTCAAAACGATGGGCTTACTATTTGCCCAAAATTCTGCAGTAAAACTCAAGAAAACAAAGAGCAAAAGCATCCATGTCGAAATGACAGCCAGTTTGTTTTTCTTAAACTTTTTGTACCGCCGTAAACTCAGTTCGTCTCGAAAAATTCTCATGAGAAATCAATCCGTGGATCAATGATAACATATAAAATATCACTTACTAACCGCCCCAGCATCAAGACCACTGAACTTAGAAAGATCAGCGCCATGATCACATTAAAATCTCGAGACAGAATTGAGTTGTAGCCTAGTAACCCCATTCCATCGAGTTGGAAAATACGTTCGACGATCACGGACCCGCTGAGAAAGACTCCAAAAAATCCTCCCAATCCCGTCGCAATAGGAATTAGTGCATTTCTCAACGCATGTTTGTAGATCACCTTACCCTCAGTAAGGCCCTTCGCCCTAGCGGTTCTAACGTAGTCCTGTCCAAGGACATCGAGCATTGAACTGCGCATAAGCATTGTTAGTGAGGTAAAGCCGCCAAAAACGTAACACATCACTGGCAACACAAAGTGATAAATCCTGTCCCAAATCTGCATCGTCAAGGAAAGGTCATCATAGGAGTCGGACTTTAATCCTCCAATTGGAAACCAGTTGAGATGACCTTCTCCGGCAAAGATCACAATCAAAAAAATTCCCAGCACTAGCGTGGGCACAGAATACATCAAATAAAGGACAAGACTTGAAGCCCCATCAAACCGCGAACCTGCCTTAACTGCTTTTGCAATACCTAGAGGGATACACACAAGGTACGTTAAGAAAAATGAGGCAAAACCAAACTGCATCGACACCGGAAATTTACTAACGATGACATCGATCACGGGTTCTTCGTACGAAAAGCTATTGCCAAAGTCTAAATGAACAATATTTCTTAACCAAATCAAATACCGTTCTAGCAAAGGCTTATCAAATCCGTATTGTTTCTTGAGAGCTTCGAGAACTTCTTGGCTCACCCCTATGTCATGTCCCGATCTGGTCAAACCACTTTCTCCAAGCGATCCACTGAAGCGGATGGATTGAAGTTTTTGTTCGATAGGACCGCCTGGCGCTAAATTGATGATGACAAAAGAAAGGAGCGTAATCCCTAGAAAGGTCGGAATCATAAAAATGATTCTCTTAAAAATATATTTTAACAATCCGCTCCCCATAACTCCTATTGGAGCTTAACAGACCAGTGATCAACTCCAATTTCGTATTTAAATGTATCTTTGGGTTTAAGCACTTTGGATGTGTGCGCATAAAATGAATACTTCTCGTTAAATAAAAATGCGTAAGGTGCATCTTCAGCTATTTTTGCGTACACCTGGCGCAATAACGGGATACGTTTGGCTTTGTCGCCTTCCATTCGAGCGGTGTCGATAAGTTTGTCCACCTCTGGATTTTTATAACCGATAAAATTAGAGCCCCCTTTGACCGCGCTCGACGAGTGCCAAATTTGCTTTGGATCCCAGTCGATGTCCCCCCCTGACCATGCGAGAGCAGCAGCATCGAATGTTCCTTCGTCGATTAACTTGATGAAAGAATTCCATTCAAGATATTTAATTTCCATTTCGATTCCGGCCTTTTTTAAATCCTCACGATAAAGGGTCCAATATTTTTCACTTTCTTTATTGGAGTAAATAAAAATAAATTTGAACTCCACTTTTTTTCCATCGACGGTTTTGTCTAAGATTCCGTTTTTATCTGAATCTGACCAACCTTCTTTGGTGAGAAGATCCGCAGCTAAGGTCTTGTCAAACTCGATCGGCTTTATTGCGGGATCTGCATATTCGCTTTGCTGGTAGAGAGGGCCTGCGGTTGGGATCGAAAGTCCAAATCGAAATTTTTTATTCATCTCATCGCGATTCATCAGGTGCGCTAGGGCAAGTCGTACATTTTTTGCTTTGAAGAGATCCTTTCTAAAATTCCAACCGATAAATCCATATTGCTTAGGAGATGAATTTTCCACCTTGAACTTGAGCACCTTTGTACCCCAGGGAGGACCATCCGTCTTTTTTGCATACTGCTCAGGAGTCAACCCCATGTAGTCTAAATCCCCTTTTTTGAGCATCTCAAGAGCAACATTATCTTCTCGGACAAATCGCATGGTGACGCGATCTAAATTGTAATATCCTTTGAGGTCAGGAACGTCATTTCCATACCATTTATCAAACTTTTTCATAACCAACCGTTGGCCCTTATCGTACTTTTCAATAAAATACGGGCCACAACTAACGACCTCTTTACTCATTTTTTTTGATTTTTCTACATCTCCATAAATATGTTTGGGAATGACCTCAAGAGTGGCCGCTGTATTAAAATTTCCAAAATAAGTGTCTTTGGCATAAAACCTTACCGTGTTTGGATCGACAATCTCAACTTTCGAAATTCCCTCAAAATAAGGCCTCTTGTGGGCCGCATTGTAGGCTGGATCAAAAATAACATCGAAACTGAATTTTACATCTTCAGCAGTGACAGGCTTACCATCATGAAAAAATGCATTTTTCCTCAATGTAAATGTGAAAACCTTGTTGTCCTTTGATATGTCCCATTTTTCTGCGAGACGAGGCTTCCATTCGTAGGAATCTGGATCCCTAAACAACAACGTATCTAGTAGATACGCATGGACATGCTGAGCATAGACATCCGTCGACGTAATAGGATGCAAAGTTGTAGGCTCAACGCCTAAATTAAGAACGAGGGCTTTTTGAGGGGGCTCCGCGAACGCATTTAAAGTCAGTAACAAACTCGCCAGCAAAAAATTCAAAATTTTCATGTCTCCCCCAATGAAAAACTGCTCTTCAATTCTTTGGTAAGAAGGGCAAATAATCAAGCAGTTTAAAAAGGCTTTAGGGACTCTTCAAATTTATGACTTTTGACTAAAGATGCGGTAGGAGTTCCTCTCAGAAAAGGAGTTCCTATGCAGAGTTTTGACCCAAACGGTGTTGCAGCCGTTGGCGCCGGTATTTTTGGACTTCCCTTTAAACGCGAAGAATCGAAAATTGTTTTGCTTCCTGTTCCGTGGGAAGTGACGACCTCCTACGGTGAGGGTGCTGCCAATGGCCCTCAAATTATCTTCGATGCAAGCTCGCAGGTCGATCTCTATGACTTCGAAACAGGTCATCCTTATGAAGTGGGAATCTTCATGGAGCCGATTTCAGCATCGATCCGAGAGAAAAATGATCAGCTCAAAGCAAAAGCTGCTGTTGCGATAGCCATGCAAACCGGAGAGAATCCAAATGTGCAGAACCTGCCTAAACTTTTAACTGAGATAAATGCGGGCTGCGCTCAGCTCACTCAATGGGTCTATGAGCAAAGTCAAAAAATACTCAGCGAAGGAAAGGCCCTGGGATTGATTGGTGGAGATCATTCGTCCCCGTTAGGAGCCTTTAAAGCTGTCAGCGAAAAGTTTAAAGGTGACTTCGGAGTGTTACACATTGATGCCCATGCCGACCTACGAAATTCTTATGAAGGCTTTAGCGAGTCCCATGCTTCTATTATGTACAATTTAATGACAGCCCCATTTGCACCTCAAAAACTAGTACAAATTGGAATCCGTGATTTTTGTAAAGAGGAACACGACTTCATCTCCAAAAATCCCAAAACCATAAAGACGTTCTTTGACGTTGAAATCAAACGCCGCTGGCTCAGCGGCGAAACCTGGGCGAGAATTTGTGCTGATGTAGTATCTCATCTGCCGCAAAACGTTTACATCTCTTTTGATATCGATGGACTTGACCCTGCCATGTGCCCACGAACTGGAACACCAGTTCCCGGCGGTTTATCGATAGATCAAGTTTATTTTTTATTTTGGACACTCGTAGAATCTGGTCGAAGGGTGATTGCCTTTGACATTAACGAAGTTTCTTCTGGTTCCGAAAATGAAAGCGAATGGGATGGAAACGTTGGAGCTAGGATCCTCTATAAACTTTGCGGCTGGTTAGCTAAAGGACTCTGAAGACAGTAGCGCACTGAAGGTCCCTTCCCGATTGCAACTAAACGGCCTTCAGTTCTAAGTTGCAAAAGATATCGACGCGTCGAACGCTCAGACATCTTAAACGCGACGGCGGCCTCGTGGGAATTAAAGTATCGATGGCCAAAAAGTTTACTGAGCGTTCTTTCTTGAATCGATGCTTTGTCCTGCTGTTTTGTTGGACTGAGCAAATCGCGGTATGGCACCAGCAAAGCAAGGCCTTGCTTGGACTGCAAATGATAAGCACCATCGTGAAACCTAACTTCAAGGCGACAACGACGAATTCTAAGTTCCCGATTGAGGCGAAAGATCAGCTGGTGAATTTTTAAAGCCGCTTGCTTGGTATCATAGGGTTGATGCGGAAATAATCCCTCGTGAATTCGATAAATCGAAAAAGGCCGATAAAAATCACGCGTGATAAAATCCAGAAGCCGAAGCGGCAAGTCCCCTGTTTTTACAGATCGTCCATTATTGAGCAGGTCTTCAAGATCAAAACTTTTATCAACCCCGTTGCCGATAAAAAGCATGTAGTGAGAATGCTTTGGGATTACGTGATGAGCTAAACATCGCCGTTGAAATTCTGCGAATGGGGTCCCAGCAACCACCTTGTTTTTTAGCGACGAATTCTCGGGCCTTTTAGAAAGCCAATAATCTAGGTCGCGAACCGATTCCGCCCACCCGAGGCTTATCATTTGATTCTGCCATTTAGAAAATTCTTGGGAGCGTGGAAGTTCAAGAAATGGCTCTGCCATTCGCAAAAAATCAACCGAAAAAGGCGGTGCAGAGTCTTCAACATCTCCCCAGAGTCGCAGTTTGCCTTCGACAAACATCACAAGTTCGGAATACATCGCAGAGAAATCCTCTCTGCACTGATGGCTCACCTCTTGCAAAACTTTCGATGCTGTTGTCCACTCCCCCTGAAGCATGCATGCAAGACTTTTCAGAAGAAGTCCAACATCGCTCACGCGGTCCTCATCAATCAAAACATCGAGAGCTTTTTGAGGAGCGTCCCGAGTCAGCCATGACAATGAGTGAAAATACCGATCTCGCTGCGAAAGCAGACTCACCCCTTCAAAGTCGCGGGTGAGATAATGTAAGTCCTTTTCTAAAAACTCCTCGAAAGTTAGATTTAGAAAGGGATTCGACTCGTTTTGCTGAAAAAAAACCCAGAGTTCTGGGAGTGCAGAGAGACCAAATCGATCTTTAAAATAAACAGCGTTTCGACTCATCGAAGTCATTGTGCTCCGACGCAGATTCAGTTTCAAGAGAAACCTCAAATCGGCGTCGCCTAAAAACTACCGAGCGTATCTTTTATTGATGCTCTCGCGTATTTCTGCACCTTCGATGCTCAGGCGAGTCCATGGAATGGCTCGAAGTCTTTCGACTTCAATAAGCTCTTCGGTTTCTTCGCAAACACCGAAGCTGCCCTGTTCAATGCGGGCAAGAGCGCTCTCGATCTCCATCAGTTGAGCCCGGAGTCTCTCATGCATGTTTAGGAATTCACTTTCTGCGAGAACTCGCACCGTTTGATCGGCTTCGTCGCCCCCTCGATCATCGGTGTTGAGATCCTGCCTGGCCTCGCGCACTCGATTGAGTATCTCGGCCTTGGTTTGCAAGAGCTTACCCTTGCACTCTTTAACAACTTGCTCACTGATTTGCCCCATATTCTCCCCCCCAGTCAAATAAGGTGCCATTTTGGAACTCTGCTATTAAGCAGAATTCGTGAAAGATTTGCAAGAAAAATTCTTACATCTTCTTAAACTTAATAAACCTTCAATTACACAAACAAAAACTAGACCATACCAAAATGAACTAGCATAAAATTTTCTGCCTTATATTATAATTATAGTTTCTTAAATTTCGCGACAGTTTTTTTTAAAGCGCGTCAAGTTGATACAAACTCTGAAGTATTTAAAAACATAAAAATTAAAATTATGTTTCAGAAAGAAGCTGCTAGTAATTTAATCTTACAATATCAACTGGCTTCCAGGTCGAGGAGAGAGGCAACCAGCCTTGTTGTCCTGAGTCATTTTGCACTTTTGTCCATCCATCTTCGCCGCCTTGATCACGAAGTGGAGTGTATTTATCAACGAGTCCGAGATCCGTTGGTTCAAATCCACGACCCGGACCGGCTCTTACCATCACATAGTCGCTTTTTACGGCAAGACATCTGGCGCCCGGGGCCGCACGTTGGACCTGCGTCGATGAAACCCAGTGTTGTTTCCCGTCGATGTCACTGACCTGAACCCATCCTTTAGCACGAGAAATTTCTTTGAGAGGCATGTAACGACCGACAACCCAGGTAATTTTTGAGTCTTTATGTGGAGCTTCTCGCAAAGTGGCTTTAGGAGCGGATACGCAAAGATTTGCAAACGCCGAAGAAAATGCAAACAAAAGAAATAAAAACAGAATGCCGTTTCTCATCTCCTTTTGATTTCGGAGGACTTGGGCAGCTTCTGGAGTCTAGGGCGTGTAAGTTATTTCTGTTGGGCTTTGAGGCAGCGAGAGAGCGAGGCAATCAGCTGGGTCGCCTCTTCAACATACTGCTGGGCTAAAACTCGAGACTTTTGCCCAGAGGCACGATAGATCGACGCCGTTTTGTCCAGCCACGAGAGGTCTTGCAATGAAATATGACCCTCGTCCTTGAGGGTGTGTCGATACTGCTCAGCCTGCGTGCTGAGTGTTGTTGCAAATGACTCTGAAGAGTTAGCGTAGCTGAGCATAATTGCTCCATGAGCCTGGTTCATCTTGTCGAGGTCGGCAAGATAGGAATCACAACCTGAGCTCATTCCATGAGCAACTCCACACCAGAGAACTGTCACAATGGCAGTCCGAAAAAACGGAATCAGTTTTGGCAACATCACGTGGGTTCGTTATGCATCACCAGTGCCACCGCGAGGAGCAATAGGGTGTCGATCATTTAGACAAAGTGACCAAAAACGTCACTTGGGACGCCATATTTTGTTCCTCACGGATTTTGCACATTAAATCTAGACGAGGTGAACTTTGCTCTCAACGAGCCTGAAACGCGCACTCGGCGCCTTTATTTGCACAGCTTTTTTACACGTGGCAGCCAGTGGGGCAGGTTTCGTCGTCGAAGGCAGTTTTGCGCCCATACAAAACCAACTATTTTCAAACATTGGAGTTTCACTTCCCGTAGCCAAGTTTGACGAGCTTATGGAATGGTCGAATCGAATCCAGATGAATTCAAACCTTTATCAGTTTTTTAACGACAGCTTCTCTGAAACTTTGAAAATTCCGCCAGATCTTCAAAAAAAATACAACTGGCCAGAACGTGCCGAGGGTCTTTCGACTTCGCAGCTCGCTCTTGTGCTCAATGGAATTCCCAGCCTTCTCCCCTTAGTGAATGATTATTTCAATTCTGAACAAAATCTCATGGGTGAAGCGCTGGCTCAAAAAACTTACGAAATCAAAACCGCACTCAGAGAGAAATTTGAATCCATCCTAGGGGAGCAGAAATCAAAAGAGCAAATTGCCAAACTCGCTGATCCCACCGAACCTCTACTAATAAAGCCGGCCGATGGATCACCTGCCTACACTTACCTACACACCTACCTTTCGCATCCAAGATATGAAAATCCTTCTGATCAAAACTCAAAGATCATTCCTGGCGACAACTTGATACAGGTTTGGATGGACTTCATCACTGGCGCAAAAAAAGAAATTTTCCTCAACATCTACGAATTTGATGTGATTGAGATCGCTAAAGCTCTCATCGACGCGAACAAAGCTGGAGTCAAAGTGGTCGTTGGTATCGACAAGAACACCATCGCAAGAAAAGAGGCCAATAAAGCTGTTTGGGATCTTCTCTCAGGCCACAAGGCTGCGAATTTTACAGTGACTGCTGTAGATTCCGTGAGTATCGATCATCAAAAACTAGCCGAACGAGATGCGGATACCCCCACGGCGGCTTCTCTTCTTTCCTCTGGGAATATCACCCATTCGTGCTTAGATCCTCGCGGTGATGCCTACACACTTCCAGAAAAGTTACGGCCTAAAGGCTCAATACCAAATGCAAACAATCTCATTGTCGTCGGAGGACAGATTCCCGCGAAGGTCATTCGAAATGAACTGAAAAAGACTCTTATCAACAAAGCCCGGGGTGAGCGTCAGTATCCTATCAGTGGATCTTATCTTTTTATCGGTCCAAATTCAGACACATCTCATGAATCTCCTTTTCTGCTCCTTGCCTTTTCGCCCAATGGAGGACTCGGCGACATGAGTCGGGATATCTTAAGCCGCATGGTTTTAGGGCTTGATGGTCCTATTCTCAACGCACAATTTGCATTTGCATCTCCAACTCTCTTGAAAGCCCTTTTAGAAAAAGCGAAAAGAGACAAGAATTCTGGTATCCCTTTTGATTTTAAAAGTGTGAGCGAAAACTCATTTACGATGAGAGACTACAGCACATATCTTGCGCTTGCTGGTTTAAAAATCGACCCACAAACTCAAAAATACGTAGATGATCCAGAGGCGCCTATCCGCCAAATTTTAACTGACTCCGAAGTCAAAGACCTACAGAAACAGATACTGATTGCTCCACCTGAGTACCGTGAGAAAGAGATCAAGCTTTCCGACGGAAGGAAGACTAAAATCTCAGCAAAAATGCACCACAAACTTTGGTTATTTTCGATTCACAAGATTTCCACCCCAGGCACTTCGTTCAATACATCTGAGGGAGCCGAAAAAAATCAAGAACAGTTTGTGATTACAAATGATCCAGGCGCCTACAAGATACTCGAAGGTGGATTTGCGTACTTGAGAAATGGGTCCCGAGGTAATATCGCTGAGATGGCGAAGATCAGAAACACCTACCGACGGCCACCACCTAAACTCCCAAAGGATCCCGAAGACGAGATACGGCTTAAGGAAACTTCTAAAAACGCACTCAGAGAAGGTTTCAAAACTAAAAAGCAAATAAAGCCATTACCATCTCGATTTCGTCTCAAATTGTGGCATCCTTTTTGAAGTGATATCAGGTATGAAATGCGTAGCTGTTATTCTTTCACTACTCTTCTGCTCGGTAGGTTGGACTTCTAAAAGAGTCTTTATCAATCGCGTTGGTCCTTCGACTCAGGTCCGAAAAGCTATTGAGTTTGAGATTCAAACAGAAAAGTCCTGTGGATTTGCTTATGATGTAAGAATCAAAAGCGTTAATGTTCAGAACTCACGCTCTGGAGGCGCTGGCCAAATTTGGATTGAGACTGCGGTCTCTGATGCAGGCGCCACTCGTCCTGATTATTGTATGAAGGCTTGGGTTTCAACATACTTCACAAACAATCCCGGCCTCAGACTGAGCGATGAACGCCCATCGAGTCTTCTTAAGTTCCTCAAGCCCGGCGAGTATCGAGTGTATTTTAACAGTTACTACCATGGATCTCTCGTAGTCCCATCTCCGACAGCGAAAACCGCCATTAACTACGTGCCATTTAAAGGATACCGAACACGTGGTCTTGGGTTTATTATTGAATAGCCTTTAATAAGTTTTCGTTTGAGTATTGATTCAAAGCCCCTAATAACGTGTCTTTAGAAACCGGTTTGGCGAGGAAAGCATCACAGCCAACCTCAAAACACTTTTTCCGGTCCTCTGGAAGAGCATGTGCCGTTAGGGCAATGATGGGTTTAACATAGTGGTTTTCGCGAAGCTTTTGGGTCGCATGGAAGCCATCAAGCACAGGCATTTGGATATCCATTAAAATGACATCGTAATTTTGACTAAGGGCTTTTTTTACAGCTAAGTCCCCGTTTTCGACCCAATCAAGATCAACGCGTGATTTTTTAAGATACTGTTTGATCAAAAAGTGATTATCGGGAGAATCTTCCGCAAGGAGAATTCGAAGCGGTAAAAATGAGAGATTTTTTTGTTGCTCATCCGATAGGACAGCTTCCTGTTTTTCTTTAGGCACTTCTATATTTCCGCTCATTTTTGCTGACAACGTAACTTCGAAAGTGCTGCCAGCCCCTAAGTGACTCGAACGAAGGACGACATCGCCCCCTAGGGCTTGAGCAAGCTTGCGAGAAAGCAGTAACCCGAGACCCGTGCCTCCGAACTTTCTTGTCATTGAGCCATCGGCCTGAACAAAGCGGTGAAAAAGACTCAGCTGATCCTTTTCAGAAATACCAATCCCAGTGTCAGTCACTAGATAAGAGATTTTGCCTTGTTCCTTTGAAAAAGAAAGTATGATTTTAACAGCCCCGTTTTCGGAAAACTTAATTGCATTGCCTATGATGTTCGTAAGAATTTGGCGAGCTCTACCAAGATCAGAAAAAATGTTGGGCACATCACCATATGTCTCAAACTCCAGCTTCAGACCTTTCGCCTGAGCTAAAGCCTTTGAGTCATCAACGACGTTCTGCAAAACTTCAAGAGGAGAAAAGTTTTCTGGAAAAATTCGAATCTGCCCAGCCTCTGCCTTTGAAAGATCTAGGATATCGTCAATGACTCTCGCAAGAACGTGTCCGCTTCGACTGATAATATCGACATAGTGATTTCGCTCTTGGGGAAGAAGATTTTCATCTTTAATGAGATTTGCAAAACCTAAAATCGCGTTGAGCGGCGTTCGAATTTCATGGCTAATATTTGCCAGAAATTCTGATTTAAGTCGGTCTGCCGTCTCAGCAGCGTCCTTCTGGGCTTCCAAAAGCTTTTTATCGTTGTAAAGCTGGATAAAGATTTTTGCTTTGCTCTTGAGAACAGCAGGTTCGAGAGGTTTGTATAAAAAATCTACTGCACCTGAATCGTATCCTTTAAAAACAAAATTTGAACTATGGGTTGCGGCGGTTACAAAAATAATAGGTATTCTTCGTGTCTTCTCTACACCACGCATGAGCTCTGCAAGCTCAAAACCATCCATTTCGGGCATCTGAACATCAAGAATAGCGAGCGCAAAATCATTTTTTAGAGCTAGCTCCAAAGCCTCGTGCCCAGAATGAGCCTTAAAAAACGTGACACCCAAATCCGCCAGTAAAGCCTCAAGAGCCAACAGGTTTTCTTTCCTGTCGTCGACCAACAGAATCTTAGCGTCCGTTTTAAACATAATTACATCTTAAACTGATTCTCAGTGGAGGCAACCAAGATTATGAAATCCACAGTGAAGAAACTTAAACAATATCAGTTTTTTGTTCGGGCTGTTTTGAATATCATTTCGATAACGGCCTTATTTTTTTCTAGGTCCAGGTGCGGAGCGGTAGTTAAACCTAGCAAGATTGCCAAAATACATTCCGCATGATTTCGGGTAATTGCCGGGAACTCTTTTTGAAGCTTGCTGCAGTACCGGTTTTCAAGCTCGATGAGCTTTTTTTGGATGTCGCCTTCTTTACGTCTCCAAGTCACATAAAAGACAAACATGGAGGGCGTCTTATCAACAAGCTCGCGGGTTCTAATAACGGACTCAACGAACTGACCTTTCTTCCACATCTCCATTCGGTTAGGACTTAGGCCAAAAAATTCCTCACCAATGAGCTTCATTCCAACATCCAAAATGTCCATCTTGGACTTTCCAAAATAATAGTAAATTAAAGTACGGGTGACGCCGGCACTTCTCGCTACTTCAGACACTTTCCATTTCAGATGACCCTTGGTAACTTCAAAGTGCAAAACAGCATTTAGAATTTTCCAGTAGTTGTCGTCTTTTCCAGACAGGTTTTGATCGATCAAAATTACCTCCTGTGAAAGGCGTGAAATTCAGGTTGAACATCTCCGACGGAACCAAGGCGTCGGATCGGTCGGTAGCATTTTTCGATTTGCGCTTGAGCATTGGCAGCGATGTCCCGTCGATCCGTCTCAGGACTGACAACGACTTCCTCCAAGAAAATAAGCTCAGCTTCAACAGACTTGAGTTGAACCAGGCGCCAAGCACATTCTAAAAATCCTAGGTCTCCATACCAAAAAATGTGATCTCGGTATTTGTCAGACATAGGCGCGCCATTGACACGGACATAGTTCAAACACATTGGCAAAATGTTGGCTTCACTTTGCCCGGCCGCTGTGAGCATGCTCTTTTTAAAGGGCAAAACAGCTTGACCATCGCTAGAAGTTCCTTCGGGATAAAGAACTACATTGAATCCGTCATTGAGAGCACTTGTAATATTCTTAATCTCGTTGGGGATATTATCGCGACTCCGCCGCTCGACATAGAGACATCCCGCCATTTCAGTGAGAAGACCCAAAACTGGCATTTCCTTCATTTCGTTAGAGGTGACAAAGAGGGCCGGGACCGCTCGTGCGGTAATCATGATGTCAAGAAATCCTAAATGGTTCCCAACTAATAAAAACCGTCGATCGCGTTGGGGGCGATTGATCAGCGTCACACGCACGCCAAGAACTCTGAGCCCTAAGGCACTCGTCCAACGTACGATTTTAATAAACCGTTTACGTCGTTTATGAGGGTCGCGTGTGACAAAGTGAACGGAAAACGTTCCCGCAAAGTAGGTCAGTAGCAGGCCGATAAGGGCAAGAGCTTTAAAAATTCCACGAAACGGGTTCATAATTCCTTTTCTCTCGTCTTTGTTAAAAATAGATGCGTCTTAACAGAGGGAAGTGGTACTAAAAGTCTAAGGATGAATCAAGTTTAAACCAGGTGGGAGGGGTACTATGAAACCTATTGGGGCCACAACTCGATGGTCTTTGAGTTTAATCGCAATCATTCTCCTGCTGGTTATATGCTGTTTTCTTATGGGCCCACTGTTGAGCTGGCAACCTACGATCCCTTCAATCTCCATTCCTGAGGATATAGACGCTTACCTCAAGAATCAGGAGTCTCAGTTTAACAATATGACTCCTGATACGGAAAAAAAAATCTTCTGGGCTAACCCTGAAACTAAGGAAAAAACCCACTATTCTTTGATTTATTTTCATGGTTTCTCGGCCACGAGACAAGACCTCTCGCCAACTTTCGAAGATCTGGCGAAAAACCTCGGCGCCAATCTTTTTATGACTCGGCTGAAAGGGCACGGGCTTGGGCCAGAGGGGTTTGCTGACGTCACCGCTCAAGATTGGATTCAAGATGCACATGAGGCTCTGCTGATAGGAAATAGAATCGGCGAGAATGTCATCGTTGCCGGCGACTCCTCGGGGGCCGTGCTTGGGATTCACTTAGCGCACATTGATCCCAAGATTTTTGCGCAGATTTTGATTTCTCCAAACTTTAAGGTGAATAATCCCCTGGCATTATTTGCAAGTGGCCCCTTGGGACCTCTTTGGGCCCGCTTACTTATTGGTCCTTATCGGTCCTTTCATCCTGAGAATGTGGATCACGAAAAGTATTGGACAACCAGGTATCGGGTTCAAGGCGTCAGCGCTCTCATGGATCTTCTTAAGTATATTAGTCATCTCGACTTTACTCAAATTCACCAACCCACTCTCGTGATTTATTCAGATCGGGATGCTGTCGTCAGTACAGAAAAAATCAAGTCGCGGTTTGAGGAGTTTGGAACTCAGAAAAAAGAACTTGTCTTATTCAATGATGCCGAAAACGCGCACGTGATTTCAGGAAGGATTTTGAGTCCTAAGGCGACAGCTCCGATCGTGCAAAAGATGACGGAGTTTCTTCGTGAAGCTATGCCTACGCCTCAAGTAAGAGCTGAGGCTACGCCTCAAGAACGACCTGAGGCTACGCCTCAAGATGAATCATTGCAGCCCGGTGCAGGCGGTCCATGATGGCTTCCCAGGCGGGACCTTTGTGGACAGGCTTGATGTGAAAGACGAGGCAGTCAGGCTGTCCGGTCTCGGACTGGAGGCGCATTTGGGAGTAGAGCTCTCTTGCGGCCATAGTTCCGTTGTCGGGCAGATTAAGAACATTGAATTTTCGAATCGGCTTTCGCAATTTTTCAGTTAGAAAAACGTTGATATCCGAGTGATCGGTCAGGCCTTCATCCATCAAGACGAGCGGAATTTTTGGCATGTAGTGATGTTGAACTTGCCCTGGGCCAGTGATTTTTGACGTGTCTTTTTCTCCCCAGGAAAACGCAACTTCTTTGCCTCGCAAGAGTTCTTCGATATCTTTATTACTAATTTGACCAGGTCGTAAAATCACTAACTCATCTCCATCCGATCCCTTAGTCACTGAAACCACCGTCGACTCTAAGCCTACTTCACACGGTCCCCCATCGAGGATGAGAATTTTCTCTGTCAAAAATTCGTCTTCGACATGGCTAGCTTGCGTAGGACTCACTTTACCGAATTTGTTCGCGCTTGGCGCTGCTAGAGGAAAGCCAACACCGCCAATCACCTCTTGAGCGAGGGGATGGCTCGGCCATCGAAGAGCGACACTGTTCAAACCTGAGGTAATGAGGTCACTCACGCTCTCTGATTTTTTCACGACGAGGGTCAAAGGACCCGGCCAAAATGATTCTGACAAAACCCTCGCAGCCCTTGGCCACTCACTCACAAGTTGAGCAATTTGCGAAAAACCTGCGATGTGAACGATCAAAGGATCAAAGAAAGGGCGCTGCTTGATCTTAAAAATTTTTTCAATTCCAGCTTGTGTGTGGATCGATGCCGCAAGTCCGTAGACTGTCTCTGTAGGTAGACCGACGACGTCGCCTTTTTTTAGTCGCTCAATGATGGGTTCGATGTAGGGAGTGATCATATCATTAACGTCGACTGACTGAGGCCACAAGTCCAGTGGTTTGTTGAAACCAATTCCTTCGTCTAGAGCAAAAAAAAACGCGCGGACTTTTGAGGTCCGCGCGAAACGATAAAGAACAGGACTGAAATATCTAATTCAAAAAAAACTGTAAGGACTAATCGCGACCCCAGCCGCCGCCGCCGCCGCGACCACCGCCGCCACCGCCGCGTCCGCCACCGCCGCCGCCGCCACCACGTGGTCCGCCACGGAAGCCGCCGCCACCGCCACGACCGCCGCCACCAGAGCGAGGCTCTTGGGGACGTGCTTCAGATACGTTCAAAGCGCGACCTTCGAACTGCATGCCATTGAGATTTTCGATGGCTTTAGAAGCATCATCATCGCTGGCCATCTCTACGAAACCGAAACCCTTACTTCGTCCAGTCTCGCGATCTGTGATCACCTTTGCAGATTCAACAGAACCAAATTCTGAGAATTTGCTATGAAGGGAGTCATCCGTCATTGAATACGGAAGATTGCCAACATAAATTTTCTTACCCATGTAACCTCCTTAAGGTCATTTATCAAAAACCGGTTGTCAGGACACATGAGCGAAAAAACTCTGGCCTACGAACACGGACATTGTGAATTTTAGGTTAACACATCGATTCTCTTTTCGGTAGCGGATTATGAGCGCATATTCGTAAATTGCAGAGGTAATTTAAAGTCCCCATTTCGCACGAGGGCGATTGTATTTTGCAACTCGTCGATGCTTTTCGCCGTCACTCGAAGTTTCTCCTCCTGAATTTGCGGCTGCACTTTCAGCTTGGAATCCTTAATCATTTTAATGATTTCTTTAGCCTCTTCTTTGCCAATCCCTTGTTGCAAGAGCACCTTCTGACGCAACATGCGGCCTCCGGCCTCCTCGATTTTTTCAAATCTTAACGATTTTATATCCAACCCCCGACGATGGACCTTAGACTGTAGAATGTCTTTCATCGCGTTGATTTTGTAATCGTCGTCGGCCAAAAGTACGATCTCTTTTTTATCCCACTGAACTTCGCTTTTGGATCCCTTGAAATCGTAGCGACCATCGATTTCTTTTTTTGCCTGGTTGATCGCATTTTCCAATTCTTGAAGATCAACTTCAGAAACAATATCAAATGATGGCATCTTTCCCTCCTCGAAATATGGATCATGAATATTCGAAAATTGCGGCAATGTCATTGGCAATTCGAGAAAGAGCGTTCCGAACAGGATGGCACAGACTTCAGGCACGACACTATATTGAGGCAATCTGGCATTCGGGCATTCAGCCCAGGCATCAGGAGGTGCTTCGGGGTCTGAATTTTGCTTTGATTGGTGGAGAAGATTTTATTTTCTCATACTTTGTTTTGGAAGATCTTTCGATTCCAAGTTTCGAGCCTATGAATCAGCCACGCGATTTGCTCAGTTTTGCCGAAAGAAAGAACTCGCATTTGATTTAGGAGAAGTGACTACTTGAGCGACCAAATCTATAAGATCTGCAAAGCCCAGACCTCCTCCATCCCCTGATGCCTGGGCTGAATGCCCGAATGCTAGATTTGCCCGATTGCCTCAATAATCTATGTCTTAAGTTCCGCGCCACTCAGCACTCTTAAGTTGTGTCTATCTCATCCATAAGTTTTTCTCACTTATCTCGTTTTGAATCACCAAACCCGCGCCCACCAAGCCTGACGACGGGATCGCGAAATTCGGGTTGCAAAAGTGAACTGTTTTGATAACCTAATAATAAGGAAAGACAAGGGGGCTTGATGCAAGCAGTAGCGTCCCTACGATCTTTGTTATTGAACTCAAGTTATGAACCGATGAAGGTCGTAAGTTGGCAGAAGGCACTCATTCTGTGGCTACAAGAAAAGGTTGAAGTTCTAGAATTCCACGGAGCCGTGGTGAGATCGGTTCGCTCTTCGTTTCAACTTCCAAGCATAATTCGACTGAAAAGATATGTGAGACCAAAAACTCTCGGGTATGTGAGATTCTGTCGTGAAAATGTTTACATGCGAGATGACTATACCTGCCAGTATTGCGGGACCAAACAACCCCTTCGAGAACTGACATTGGATCATGTCGTCCCCGTCTCTAAAAAAGGCCCAAAAAGCTGGACCAATGTCGTCACAGCTTGTCGGCACTGTAATCAGAAAAAAGGAAATCGCACTCCTGCGGACGCAAAAATGCCCCTTCGTAAGGAGGTCAAAGCGCCAACCTGGCTACCCTCACCAGAGCTCGACGTCGGTCGCAATCACTTTCCCGACGGATGGGTCACTTATCTTAAGGCACGAGCTTAATGTCCTTTGTGATTGAGCTCATTCCTGCCATCGAGACTCTTCCTCTCAGACAAAAAATTCTACGCCCCTCGGCTCCGCTCGCGGAATGTATTAATGGGACTGACGAGGCTGTCGGGAGCTTTCACCTTGGTGGTTTTGTTGAAAAACAGTTAGTTACCGTGGCGTCTTTTCATGTTGAAAGTCAGATCGACTTGCCTTCGCTTTTTCCGTATCGCTTGCGTGGGATGGCGACCGAGCCTGAATTTCAAGGAAAAGGCTATGGACGGCAGGTTCTTGTGAAAGGAATGGATCTGTTACACAAACAAAAAAATTGCGATCTGCTTTGGTTTAATGCCCGCAAGAACGCCTACAAATTTTATGAAACTCTTGGGTTTTCATTTCTCGGAGAAGAATTTGAGATTCCCCAAATCGGGCCCCATAAAGTGATGTACTTAAGACTTTTATAGATCTGGTCCGGTTTCCTTTAAAACCATGAAATTTCAGTATCTTACAACCGGCAAAGCAGATACCGCCCCTGCCCATCGCTTTTGTGTTGGGAATCAAGGAATTCCGACATAATATAGGTAGATGATACGTGCTGTTCCTAGTGAAAAGACCAAAAAAGATCTCACAAAATTCCTCACACAAATTATTTCTGAAACGAATGGTATTGCTCTCACTGACACTCTCCAACTTCTTGCAAACTCGGATTTAAAGAACATCAATAACGAAGCGTTTGGATTGGTCGAAGATTTTCGAAAAAAACTAGTTCTTTTTCAAATCAATCAGTGTGCAATGAACGATCTTCTTTTACATCCTGTGGCCGATGCCTTTTTTGATTTTTTCAAAAACTTTCCGCTCAAGTATCACGAAAGCCATATCCACCTCACAGGATCTGTGACTGCAGACTATCTTTATCCCCGGTTGATGGATTTACTTGCTGGGCCGAATAAGGCTGTGTACGAGCAAAAAATCAAAGAGGTGTATGGCCCGAGCAGTTTGCCTCTAAAATCCATCAAAGATGTCGATCAACTCTTACGCCTTAAAGAGGGTGAGGGCTTTGATACTTATTTGAAAATTCTCTATTTGCCTAAGCTCATTTTAACATCTCGCGAGGCCCACGCAGACACGGCTTACCACATGGCCTCTGAGCTCTACCATAATTACAACGTTGGCAGCCTACGACTGAAGTTCACTCTTTCTCGATCCTCGCAGAGCTCTTCAGAACAAGTGCCCGGATTAGAATCTTTAACTTCAGAAGATGTTGTTCTTGGACTTTACGACGGTTTCAAGCGATTCAAACGCGAGAATTCAAATTTTGATTTTATTTTGTCTCCATCGATCCGCAAAGAAACAAATTTTTTCGACTCTCAAAAGTACAACTCAAGACGCGAACATTTCATTGATCAGGTCAACGACATCATATACCTCGTTGAAAAGTACCCTTATCTATCAGACCACCTCTGTGAAGTCGACACTGTCGGGAATGAGAATGACTTTTTTCGAAAAGAACATTTCAACGAATTACGCGCTGGTTTTCGAAAGCTTCAGTACTATGGCTTTCGAATTCGGTCGCATCACGGAGAGACCTGGCACACTCTCAAAAAAGGGATTCAAGCTGTCGACAATGCCATGAACATTTGGCATATCGACACTCTCGAGCATGGCTTAAGTTTAGGCATCAATCCCAATTACTATTTCCATCGTCTGTTTCAAACTGTTCTTGAGGCCAATCGAAGGAGTCAAAAACTAGATCCTAAAAGCAACGAATATAAAGAGATTGCTGACCTCGATTGGGGCCATCATGCATCGATCCGAGATAAGTTGCTTAGCGGCGAGGTCCTCAGCGAATTTGAAGTCGTGCTTTTTACCAAGGCTAAGTTTCACACCGCCCGTGAAGTAGAGCACTACCAACATGATGTTTTAAATCGAATGATCGATAAAGGTGTGTCGCTGGTAAGCCTGCCATCTTCAAACAACAAACTCACGGGAAGGTTTCAAGACTACAAAGACCATCCGTTTTCGTGGTGGGAAAAAAAGGGCGTCCAACTCGGCGTTGGAACTGACAACTACATCACTCTAAACACCAACTACATTCAAGAAATGCTCATTTTACTTTTTACGGATCCTAGCAACCTCAAAATCACAAAACTCCTCATGGTCACGACTCACGAGACCAGGCGGCCTTACATCAGCCATCTTTTATGGAAAATGCGAAAGATTAAATTCTCGTGAAACATCAGCATGGTCTTTTTAAAACCATTTTTAGCAGAAAATCTCTCATTATTTTGTTCCTCGGATTTTCAAGTGGTTTGCCATTTCTGCTCATTAGCGGGACCCTTAAAACTTGGTTGACTCGAGAAAATGTCGACATCAGTACTATCGGCTACTTCAGTTGGGTGGGACTTTCGTACTCACTTAAATTTCTTTGGGCCCCTTTGCTCGATCGCTTCTCCCTGCTGCCGCTAGGGCGCCGGCGGAGTTGGATGCTCGTGACTCAAATCTTGCTCGGAGTTCTTATAGTTCTACTTGGCACTCTAGATCCAAAACTGAATCTTTTTGAAATGGCAGCCTTGTGTATAGTCATTGGTTTTTTAAGTGCAACCCAAGATATTGCGATTGATGCTTTTCGCCGTGAGTTTTTGCTCGATGATGAGTTGGGATTGGGCACTTCACTTGCGATTTATGGACATCGCCTTGCTATGCTTTTAACAGGTGGCATTGGAGTTGGTTTAGTCACCGAGAGTGGGACATGGGGACTTTCGTGGCATCAGTTGTATTTTTTGATGGGTTCGCTTCTCATCGTCGGTGTGATCACAACCCTGATGGTGGAAGAGCCGGTTAACAAGGCTATTCAGCCTCACTCTTTGAAAGAGACCATCGTCGACCCTTTTCTTGAGTTTATGAAGCGTCCTGGGAGCGTTGTGATTTTGGCCTTCATCTTCTTTTTTAAATTTGGCGATGCCATCGCCGGCGCGATGATGACTCCTCTCTACGTCCATGTTGGATTTTCCAATCAAGAAATTGGCCTCATTGCTAAAACATTTGGTTTGATGTCCTCCCTTGGTGGGCTCTTTCTCGGTGGAGTCGTGATTTACTATGTGGGAATCTATAGATCCCTTGTGGTCTTTGGAGTCTTACAAGCGCTCTCAACCGTCGCCTTTGCACTTTTGTGTTACACAGGTCCCAACCCACTAGCCCTTGGCGGGGTTGTTGTTTTCGAGGATGTGAGCTCGGGCATGGGATCTTCGGCGTTTGTCGCCTTTATGGCGCAACTCAC
Organism: Pseudobdellovibrionaceae bacterium; assembly: GCA_044229295.1. Taxonomy (GTDB): domain Bacteria; phylum Bdellovibrionota; class Bdellovibrionia; order Bdellovibrionales; family Bdellovibrionaceae; genus JBGATJ01. Next base: position 472 of record JBGATJ010000076.1, on the reverse strand, counting down.
GAACAAGAAATACACGGCCACTCAATTTGCGCTCCTCTCAAGCTTAGCTACAGTGGGTCGAAATTTTTTTTCGGGGTTTTCAGGGGATATGATCAAGGTTTTAGACTGGCCGGGATTTTTTATCACGTGTGGACTTCTTGCTGTGCCTGGACTTACCCTCTTGGCGTTTATGAAAAAGTATCAACAGCAAAGCTAGGTGCCGAGATGGCGCGAAGCCATCTCATGAGTAAATTGTGGGGCGTACATCCACTGTACTCGCGGCCATCGCCCCTATGGGGCGAACGCATCCTGCTTGGCCGAACCCACAAATTACTCATGAGATGGCTTCTAGTGTGATCTTCGCAACCATTTTTCTTCAGACCGATCGCACGTTGCTTTATTTATCTTTTTAAAAACGACCGAAGCCGGTGATCGTGATGCATTTTCTGCATATCGTAGATCAGATTCACGACAACCGCATTCGGTAAGACCA
>JBGATJ010000075.1:0-22498 GCA_044229295.1 Pseudobdellovibrionaceae bacterium | reverse complement strand
TATAACGATATCGCGAAATTTTACTATGATTTCGGCGTTGATACAGAATGGGTTATTGCCTGTGGAGAGGGCCCCAATCCCAATCCTCCTTATGGCTATGGTTATGCCTGTCCAATTTCTTTTGTCCGTTTCAATGATGTTGTCGGTACACTTTCCAAATTCTCGGAACATCCCTACAATCAGTGTGGATCAATTATCAATACAGATACACAGACTCTCGGCGAAGTTATCCCTGTCGTAGGGACAGATTTTGATTTGGTTTATTCGTCGGATCGTGTTGTTGGAAGAGCGGCTGACTATCAACTGCGCATTGAGGTTCCGACCTCTCCTGATCTTACGGGAGTCACTGGTATCACAGTAAAAACGACTATCGCCGGGAAATTAACTACAAAAAACTTACCGCCGCAAGCTGGACAAGTTCAGATCATCCCGTGGGATGGAAAAACCTCTTCAGGTCAGACGCCTTTGGCGTCTGTTATGGCTGATGTGGTGGTTTCAGAAGCGCGCCCGTCAGATCTTCCCTTGAATTTCCAATCACCAATCGGCCATTTAAAAGCACAATTGCTTGGCTTTGGTGGCTGGACACCTTCCATCTATCATTTTTACGATTCAAATAGTTTTGTTCTTTATCGTGGAGACGGAACAACCAGGACCATAAAGGCCGCTTCGACAAGCGGAGGTGGATTTTACTTGGCAGAAGAAGACGGCAGTGTGGTGTACTTTTTTGACTCAAACGGCAGGCATACCAAAACTACGACAGGGATTACGGGAAAGACAATTTATACGTTCACTCACCAGAACAACCGACTTATTACTATCACCGATGGATTTGGGAGAGTGACGAATTTCAATAGAGACGGATCTGGAAACTTAGTTTCGATTCAAGCGAGTAACGGCAAAACGACAGCGATGACTTTAGACACGAACGGCTACCTTGCGAGTGTTACAAACCCGAAAGGCGAAACCTATTTTCTCACCTCGACTTCCAAAGGACTTCTCAAGACATTTCAAAAGCCGGTCGGACAGATCTCCACTTTCACTTACGATAGCGTGGGTAATTTGACGAGAGACACTCATTCTGGCGGTTACTTCCTTGATTTGTTAAAGGATGTCTCTGACTCCCTCAACGACTCCAATGGGTAGAACGACGCAGATCATGTTCAGTAAAAGACCTAGTGAACAAGAAAATAGCTACACGATACAATCAGTGATTTCACCATCGGGCACGAGGACTAACACGACTGTTGATCAAGGATCTGTAATTACTCAGACGATAGACTTTACTAGTACTCGAACAACTGTCGACGACGTTCGATTCGGAAAAATGAGTCCATTTTTAAGTGGACTTAATACGTATTCACGGCAAATATTTCGTACTCAAACTGAATTGTGGGATGGAAGCAATATTTTTCCTATCCAGTCGCTAAAAATCGATTCCAGTCTGACGTCACCAGAAAACAAAATCAGCACCACAACCTATGATGGCCCTACTAGAACCTACACCGTAACATCTTCTCTAGGCAGAATTCAAAAAACGATCACTGACGATTTTGAGAGGCCAACAAGCATAAAAGTTGGCAACCTGACTCCAACGACCTTTACCTACACAGGTGACAAGCTCACCAAAAAAACTCAAGGCTCTCGGACGACCATCCTCGTTTATGATCCAAGTTCACAACGTTTGAGCTCCGTCACTGACCCTTTAACCCAAACGACACAGTTTACATACGACACTTCAGAGCGACTCACCGGGCTCACACTCGCTGACGGTCGCGTTATTACCTATGGCTATGATTCTAATGGCAACCTCATCTCTGTCACTCCCGCAGGCAAGCCGATTCATAATTTAGTTCAAAATGTTTATGAAGATCTGAGCCAGTATCAGTCTCCAAAGGTCGGGACCCAAAACAACGTCACGGTTTTCAACTACAACCTCGACAAGCAGCTAACGAAGGTGACCAGGCCTGACGGGAAAGTCATAGATTACAACTATGATTCGGAGACAGGCCTCCTCGCTAGTCAGACGTCAGGATCTAATACTTACACTTATGGTTACGGATACTTTGATAAAATAACTCGGGCCAACTCGCCGCTGGGAATCAATATTCTCATCGAGGAACTTGCCTCTTTCCCATCAGTGATTCATTTCGGCACGTCATCTTTGTCCAACATCTTCCTCCAATACACCAGAGACGAAACCCTCAAAATCAATCAGCTCACCTTCCAAGACGCAACTCTCGCAACAAAGACCTTCGCAGTTACTTACGACCACGACGAGTTCCTCAAATCTAACGGATCCGCTGTGATCACCTACAGCTTTCCCAACGGAACGATCAGCAATGTGAAAGTAGGAACAGTAAGCGACGCTTTCACCTACGACACTTTTGGAGGACTAAAATCACAGACCTCAAAAGCAGGAACATCAACTCTCTACACCTACACAATCACCCCGGATCTTTTAGGAAGAGTCAGCACTTTGTCTGAAACCATCCAAGGAACAACAACTAGCTTTGACTACACTTACGATGTCACAGGGCGCCTTAAAACGGTGAAGGTCAACGGAGTGCAAAAGTCCATCTACAACTACGACACCAATAACAATATTCTCAACGGAACAAGGCGAGCAGCCGCGTTCACCTCAACGTTTGATACTCAAGATCGGATCCTAACGACGACAGGTAAGACCATCGCTACTAATGCAGCAGGTGAGGTCACCAAGATCACCACCACAGCTGACGGCAAGTTTACCTCGTTTTCCTACGATGCTTTTGGACAGCTCACCAAGGTGACTCTTCCATCAGCGAAAGTGATTGAGTATGGCATGGATGGTTTTCACCGGCGGGGTTATAGAAAATCTGGTGCTACGATTACAGATTACTACTTGTATGATGAGAATAGCCGAGTTGTTGCGACTTTGACTGCGAGTGGGGCTTTTAAGAGTGTGTTTTTGTATGCTTCAAAATCTCATGTGCCGGAGTATTTTGTGACGGGATCGACGAAGTATAAGGTTGTTACGGATTACTTGGGATCGGTGAGGCTTGTTGTGAGGACATCGGATAATGTGGTGATGCAGCGAATGGATTACGATGAGTGGGGGAACGTGATCAATGATACGAAGCCTGGGTTTCAGCCGTTTGGATTTGCTGGTGGGCTTTACGATAGTGAGACGAAATTGGTGAGGTTTGGGGTGCGGGAGTATGAGCCAAGCCTTGGGCGATGGTTGAGTAAGGATCCGATTCGGTTTGATGGTGGGGATACGAACTTGTATGGGTATGTTGTCAACGATCCCGTGAACTGGGTGGACCCTGAAGGACTATATCGATTCGGTCCTGGCGCCAAAGGACCACTGAGTCCTGGTCTGGATACGGCAATGCAATGTTTTGACTCTTGCACAGGTAGAGACACAGTCATTACTAGCGGTCGAGACAGCCACAAGTCATCAGACCCGCATATGCGGGGAGATGCTTGCGATGTTGGTAGAAACTCCAACCCTGACCTCTCCCAGCCCAAGGCAAAGCAGTGCTTTGAGCAGTGTTTTACATCGCAAGCTCGTGGCCAAGAGGAGCAAAACGGCGGACCTGGCACTCACTTTCATTTTCAATTGGGTCCAGATCTTGGTGGAAATACTGGTTTCAGTCCAAATATTGCACCTCATGGCAGATAGGCGGAGTATAAAGCATATGAAAACAATAATTTTATTCCTAGTCCTATCACCCCTGATGGCGTCCGCACAAAATGAGGGATTTTTATCTAAGTCGAAACTATTGGTCGCGGCTGGGGTTAAAATTATTCCAGCTCAGATTGTCGATAAAAATCGAATTTTGCCCATTTTTGATTCAGGTTCTCCCAATGGCTTTTTCCTCATCGGCGAAAGTGGCCTTCAGAATCTTGAAAAAATAAAGGGCGCAAAGAAAGTTAAATTGAAAATTAGAACCTGTGGCGCCGACGAATTGTCATCCCCATGGACCCTGAAGGGTAAAAGCCAACCCGATGGCATTTTCTTAGCCTCTGGGAAGAAAATTGAAAATCTAGAAATGAAGTGGTTTCCAGCAAAAGAAGAAAAGCTTAAAGAGCATCCTGAATGTGTGATCTATAACAAGAATTATGAACTCACCTCATTTCATGTTGCGAGCGTGGAGGGGGTCAAAGGTAGAGTTTTCTACTCAGAGCAGAAGAGTCCTGAGCTGTTGAAGTTTGAAAAGGAATATCGAGCACAGAAAGATCATGACAAATCTTATCCAAAAATAGATTGCCAGAAAACTGATTTGGCATTTCAAAAAATTGGTTTTCTCGATGGGGGAAAATGTCAAATTTTATTTGAATCTCCAGTAAATTGCGAGGGGCAAGGCTATAAACAGGGTTCATTCTCAAAACCACTTGGTCTTATTGAAATCTCAAAAGGAACTGAAGTTGAAAAGTGGCTTGTCTTTTTGGCCTTTGGATATGAGGGAGATGCCTTCCTTGGAATTAAGATAAATGGCGAGACAATCCCGAAGTCGGATGCAGACATTGATTTCTACGTCTATTCGGGTTGTTAGTTGAACTTTAACCGTGCCAAAGATTCGTACGCTGGTCAAAAACGACGTCCTAGACTTTCCATTCATTTTTTGATGGGAACGCAATACGGGACTTTGCATTCCCATGTTTAAGACCATACTGCTGAGGTGATAGGGCCTGTCTTTTATACCAGCGCTCAGTGATTGTACGCTGGTCAAAAACGACGTCCTAGACTTTCCATTCATTTTTTGATGGGAACGCAATACGGGACTTTGCATTCCCATGTTTAAGACCATACTGCTGAGGTGATAGGGCCTGTCTTTTATACCAGCGCTCAGTGATTAGATATTTTAAATACTCTTTCGGCTGAAGGCCGGCTTTCTTTGCGGATTCGATCACAGTATAAAGCGTAGCCGCTGTGTCAGCGCCATTGATCGTTTGGCTGCCAGCAAAATTCTTCTTGCCCATGACAACATGACGAAGGGCTCTCTCAGCATCATTATTGTCGATCGGAACAGTAAGATCTCGTAAAAACAATGTCAACTCAGTCCAAAACTTTAATGAGTACTCAATAGCTCTGGAGATTCCGTCTCCTGGAAAAAACTTAAGCTTCGTTCTTAAGAGCCATTTTTGATACTCTTCAACCACAGACTTGATTGCAAATCTGCGAAGCTCTCTGAGTTCTTCAAAAGTTCTTGCTTTTGCTTCAAACTCAAAAATTTTATCGATAAAATCAAGAGCCTCCTCACACTCAACCGGATAATCATCAAGCCTCTCGTAAAACTCTCTTCTTGCATGGGCCCAACTTGGGTTGTGCAAAGTCCTGAAAGGAGGACAAGATGAGTTAGAAATCTTTAAACCTTTATCGTCACCCGAGCGGGGAACCGCACGCGAAGACCTAACCAGTCGCGCGGAAGCAAGTCTTGCATGACTGGGAGTAATCCCAAGATTGAAGCGTAGACAGCGACGATGAAAGCCGTGTCATAGAGCCTCGAAATCATGTGAACGCAGACGGTCTCTGTGCTGTTGGAAGCGGGGACAACACCTTGCCTGCAAATGGTTAGTAGGTGAGGCGCTGCCGTGGTCTTAGAGCAGGGCAAACATCGAACAGGGTGACCAGGAAACACAAGAGATCCTTCTTAAGTCCCAATCCTGGGTAGCGAGAGACGAATAAATAAGTTGACCGCGATGCTTGGAGGGAAGTCGTAGTTGATCATAGTACCAGTGAAAATGGAGAACGGGAACTCAACCGGATCCAAAGGAGGGAAGGGTCAACCTGAATATGGAATTGCTATCAGGAAACACGGAAGATGCTTTGGAATCCAAAATAGTGTCAACATATCGAGAGCAAATAGCAGAACTGGCAAAGAAGACCAGGAGCAAGCAGATTTTCTCTTTGAACCAATTTCTAACGGTGGAGCTGGCCGAAGAAGCATGGCAACTTACTCGAAAGGATGGGGCTGTCGGCATCGATGGTCAGACAGCCAAAGTCTATGAGAAGAACCTGCAAGATAATCTTCGGCAGTTAATCGAGAAGATCAAATCTGGAACGTACAAGGCGCCAGCTGTCCGTAGGACATATATCCCCAAAACGGACGGTAGTCAAAGACCGCTTGGCATTCCTACGCTTGAGGACAAGATCGCCCAACGCTGTATCGCGATTGTTCTTGAGTGTGTATATGAGGAGGAGTTCAGGAGTTTTTCATTTGGATTTCGACCAAGGAAATCAGCGCATCAGACACTGAAATTTCTGCGAGATCAGATAATGGATCATCGCGCGACGTGGATCGCCGACGTAGACATACAAAAATTCTTCGATACGATTCCTCACCGCAAGCTCCAAGAAGTCATTGCTCAGCGAGTGCAAGATCGAGTCATACTTCGAATGATTTGTTTGATGAGTTCTTGAACGATTTGATCAAAGACGAGCTTTTCTTTGCTACACTTCAAAAGGCGTTCGCGAAAGTCCCCAAGGGAAGAGTGATCAAACGGACGCTCGTCAAGTTTGAGACCTAAAGCAAATTTAATTTCAATGTCAAACATGCAGGCTCTTTCCATCTCGCGATCTGAAAGATTCATGTGGTACTGCAGAAGCATCGCCTTTGCGAGAAGCGATGGAGAAATGGGAGGCCTGCCATTTGACTGACAATACATGGATTCAAACAAATCATCCGTGATCAGGGGCGAAACCGTGTTCCGAAAACGCCGGTAAAAACTTGTTTGAGGCACTAAAGATTGGCAGTACAAATCGGCGTCTAAAAACGAATGCTGGAAATCTGATTTTGTTTTCATGTTTGGTAAGATACATCAATCTCACTCATTCATGGACTTTCATTTGTAAATCTTGACAAAGCTATCTAGCTTTTGCTGCGCATTTCACGAAAAACTGACCAAAAAAGTAAAGCTTCAAGAATTACGAACAATAAACATCCAAAAGCATTTTCAGCTGCGTAAGAACTCATAAATTTCTTTGCGAAAATGGCGATTGGACCCAAAAGAACAAAAAGGCCAATCAGTTTTAAAGGGATAGATGAACCAAAAGTTATCTTCATTTTAAATTTCTCCTGGACCTGTTGGTGGATTCATACCGGGCTGGTACATTTGCTGCCCACACGAATGGGCCGCTTCAATCAGGCAATTGAATGAATCACTTGCGGTGTCGATCAGAGTATCGACAAAGCCAGACGATTTCCCGTCCTTACACTCCTTGCTAATTCTTTTATCTACTTGCCTACGAAGACATGCTCCATGTGCCGAGGGAACACATACCATGAGATACGGTGTTTTGCCATTCGGGTCAATGTAGTTAATCGGGTCTGACAAGCTATATTGGTAGAGATTCGTTTCGATTTGATGAGGGACTTTTCCGACTTTACCTACATACCCATAGAGATTGGTATCACCACCCGCAAATAATATCGGATCCTTGCTCGTCCACCGACCAACCTCAGGATCATAATGACTGCCGGGTTGAACGCATCTCAATCGAGGTGAGCGACGCTCTTGAAACTCGTTTGTGATTCAAGGAACTTAAGTGCGGCCAAGATATTTCCTATCGCGGACGAGTTTTACGGAAGTTTTGTATCAGCGAGAAATGCTTGGCCAAAATTTGGCCAACGTCACCCCGTTCTCTTCATCTTTTTGTAACCTTCAATAATGAACATACGAATCAAAACTTGATATGGGATATCTCGTGCTTTCGCTTCTTTCTTTAAATCGGCGACCAATCTCGGATCCAAGGCGACTGATGTTGGGACCTTTTTGGGTTGTCCAACTTGCGCTCTCACTTTCTTTAGTCCCTTCTTGACGGCGTCCCAGTCAGCTTGAAGAGTTTTTTCGTAACCTTTTTCATTCTTCACGTAGCGAGCCATACATCTTCCTTTCCAGTGAACTCATCGGACGAATCGAGATCACTCGGATCTTACCTGTTCGAATTGTAAAACAGACTGACAATTTATTTCCCATAGAGTCTATTCCAAGAGCACCGAAACGTGGCTCATCCACCACTGGCGAGATTTGAATTCCAAGTGGAACCAGAAAATCTATGTTGCGAAATACCTGCTCAGCACTTTCAACTGTCACTCGATGCTTTTGAATATTTTTAACCGAATTACCGTGGTCCCAATCAAATTCAAAATTACCCTGTTGGAGAAGCCATTTTGCAAGCCATGCGATGAATTCAAACTGTGCCATTCTTTGTATAGTGTACAACTATATAGTGTATAAGTCAATGATAAGATTTGAATGAACGTTTGGAGCATTTTGCGCAGACTGAGGATCGTTTTGTATCGAATCGAGTCTGCCCCAGTGGATATTAAGCTACAAGCTTTCCGGTATCTAAACCAATTGCTCGCAAAAATTGGTGAGCAGGCAAATCAAATTGCTTATAGCTTCTACCGAGCACCTGCATCTGGAAATTCGTTAAATCGTATGAGTCTGGATATGAGAGAAGCATTCAGTCCTGCTGAGTTGGCAGAGATAAACCGAAATTATAATAATACCCTTTTCTAGGGTGAGACGTTTTTCGTCGAGATGGGTGGAGATTTCCACCCATCTGTTTTGATTTTAGATTGGATCTTTACTCATTGATAGGACCTACATTTTTGCAGCGATTTTTTAGCTAGTACAAAGATCCGCCAGCGGTTTTTGTCCAAATTTTCCGGCTTTTTCAAATTTCTTTGGCACGATTTAGGCACGGCCTTCAAGATAAAATCGCAACTTACTACTCTTGTCCCATCTCCACCGATGCGTCAGGGATTATCCAGCCCGATGACCCATCTGCTTTTTCAACTTTTACGGCCATGTGATCTTTTGCATACCGAACCCGCAATACTTTTAACTTTTCTCCAGGTTCAACATTGCCGATAGATGGGCCGCTGTTTAACGATTCCCATCCTTCATAAAGCGGAGTCGGCTTCAAAATTTTTACTGTTTTACTGCGATCTCCCTTTAGGTCCCAAAGATACCATCCAAGAGCGATCACTGCGATTGCGGCCAACAAAATCATTAATTTCTTCATTTCAAAATCCTATCTCATTTCTCACCTATGGTGAATTGATATGTCCCCATGGTGAAGCAGGTGCGGCAAGTGCCGGCGTCGCAGGATAGTAAGTTTGTCCTATTGCATTTGGGCTTGCACCGATGGCGCTCATCACATTGTTCGGCAAGATACTGCTTCCACCCGAAAGCAGACCCAAAGATTGTAAACCGCTCTGCACTGGACTTCCGCAGTTATTTCCAACCGCATTGTAGCTGCCAGAATTATTCTTCAGATAGTTCGCAAATGCGGCTTCCTGTGCGCTCGTCAGATTTAGAATAATTCCTGAGCCGCTTCGGAATCCATTTAAGCCCAGATAACTACTTGCAGAACGAATATCTAAACCGCCAGGACCAAAGCTGTACGATGTGCCATTGATATTCACTGAAATGTGGCCAAACGATGAAGAGCCTGAACCAACGCCAGTCCATCCGATAATTTCTGTGTACAGACCGAGAGGGTCAATAAAGTTGATAGGATCGCTCATCACGTATCCGTAGAGATTTGTATCGCCTCCGTTGAAACCGATCGGATCTTTACTCGTAAATCTCCCAGTCTCCGAATCATAATGTCTTACACGGCCATTCGCAAGTGCTCACAAGATCTAAAGCAGATTCAATTCTAATTGGGTTTCAATGACTTTCGATGCACATATCAGTCCTACATCTTAAGTCAGGAGATGAACCTTTTGTATTTTGGAAATACGCCGGCCGCGAATCGGCCGTTTTCTCAATTGAAGATGTGATTGATTTTGATCAAAGATCGTGTGGCCGCAAAATAGCACGGCCAACACTTCCAAAATTCAAATTTAGATCTCTGTACAGCAAAAAGCTCAAATGTCCGCATCTCGAGCGACCTGCTTATGAGAGCCTTCGCTTGAATCGCTGGGCGACTTATTTTCAGAAATATCAAACAAAGATTCACCGATACCCCAAATTTCAAATTTATAATTTTTGACATGGCCTTCAATTTCTGGAGCAGTTGAAATTGGATTGATGCTGATTTCTGACCAGCCCATCACATCAGCTCTTCGAAGGGCGGCATTGAGAGCTTCAGTCTGAACCTCTGGAAAGGACCAGCTGAAGTTATCGCTAAACGTAAAATTTTGAAGTTTCTTGTGGTTGTTCATCATCTATGTAAATATGCGATTTTCGTGCCAAAATCAACAAAAAGAAAGAATTCCAAGTGCCTGTAAATCCTGGTGATCTTTTTTCTGAAGAACGTTCTGATCTGTCAAACTTCCTGATCCACCTTACGAAAGACGGCAGCTTTGAGTTGTATGAAGATTATCCTTATTTGCCGGGGCACTATCAATTCGGTCGATCTGCAAATCTGTCTGCGGATGATTCTTTAAAGAAAATCCTAAGTGGACCCCAGAGACTTGAAGCGCGTGCCCCGTTTGGTCACTTCAAATTTGACATCAGCATTTATACGAAAAAGCGACGGGCGGTCCCTCTCGCCTGGCTAAAATGTGTTTGCTTTTCTGAAGCGCCATTACGAGAACTGAGATCTTTTTACCGGTCAACTCAACAGACGAAGCATCAGGCCTTCAAGATGAATCGCTATCAGAAGTTCGGCCTCGCATTCCATGCGGATTTCATAAGAAGACGCGGAGGGCATCCCGTCCTTTATTTTGACTCGGCAAACGAGGGCATTTTTCGATCGGTTGATCAAATGGCTGATCCTCACCTTCTTCCTATTTGCAAGCCTTTGCTTCCACTGATGGAATCATTCGGTCCCGCCAAAAAAGCTACTAGCCGACAAACTACAAGTGAAATTGATTTCAGATGGGAACGAGAGTGGCGACATGTCGGAAGTTTAATTTTTCAACTAACAGATGTTGCATTTGGTTTGTGTCCAGAAAATCGATTTGGCGAATTTGAACCGCTAAGTAAGGGACATTTTCCTTTCATTGACCCTGACTGGGATTCAAACAAACTCTCGGAATTTTTGATTTCAAAAAATCGACCCGATCTCGCTGATGCCTTATAAATGAAAGCTAATTTTCTCTTACATCTTTTGAATCGGATTTCCTTCCACAAGAAATCAGTTCTTGCTCTCGGTCAGTTCATTTTATAAACTTTCTAGAATAGACATTTTTATTTGGTGGGAAAGCAGGAAGATGGCTGATGGAAACAGCAATTCTGAGGGAAATAAAATAACGGCCTCTCAGGATTTTGATTTTGAAAAAATGCTAAAGATTCTCACGTCGATTTTTCTATCGATAGGCCTCGTAATATATAGCTTTTGCCTAGGATATTTTCACCGATTGGAAATTCCAGATTATCCATCACTAGTCGGAGCCATTAGGTTTTATTTGACAAGCGTATTGAAAAATCTCATTAGCACTCCGACATCAATTGTTGAGCTAATCGCAATTTTCATTCTTTTTTACCTTATCATTCGATTCTATTTCAAACGTTCAGATGGATTCTGGCAAAAGGTGGTGCTGACATTTTCGATTATCGTTTCAATCTCTATATTTTATTTGCATCGTCTTTCGTGGTTGTTTGCACCTCCATTGGCTTGTTTGGTTTCTGGGCTCAAACTCTTTGACCAGACGGTGGATAATCGCGTTGGAGCCGGAGATAAGTCCCGCTCACTCCTGATTCATGTCTTCTTTGTTGTCTTTTGTTGTTTTTGGGCTTTCGCAGCTCTCGACATGAACTACCTCACGGCAAAGCCGATCAGTAGTAAATACCCTGTTGGTTTTGGCATTGTGAGCTATGAGCCCTCAAATCTGATTTGGGTGGATGGGGATAGGCGCTACTGGGCAAATTGCCAGCAAATTCGAGGAGTAATTTATGGAACTTATCAAGATGAGAAAATATTTTCTCGAACTGAGATGTCATCTGATCTTTATCAGTCTCTGTGCATTCCTTTTAAGTGACAGCACCATTGCAGCTAGTTGCAAAGTCCCAAGAAAAGGTCACGATACTATTTTCTCTGAAAGTTGTGCTTCCCAAACCAACGGAACCTTTTTGGTCAGACTCTGCCCAGGTGGGGAATGTCTCGCGAAATCCATAGAGCCAGCTCCTAACTATATGTGCCCAAGAACGTCTCCTGGAAGCCCTTCATTTTGTGTATCCTACGATTCAAATTTCAAGTTAGATTTGCAAACACCCAAATTATTTGCATTGGATGAGGCGGCATTGGCGGCTGAATCAGCAAAAGCGGGAAAGAAGGTGATTTGGTTTAAGATTGATGGTGACCATGATATGAGAACCATCCGTAAGATCTTGGATAGTGATCGCTCAATTTGGCGTGATAATGTTGTTGTTTTGGAAAAAGACAGCGAACCTCGCGCCATTTGCTCGTTAGATTTTGGAAATCTTCAGGCCTTGGCAAAAACTTCTCCTCCCGACTGTGAAACTTTGAATATATCGGGGAAAGCGATCGATCCTTCTTCACCTGAAATTCAGCACTAGGTTTTCGCTTAAAGGGTGCAAAAAGATTTGTTTTCGATCAAAAAGAGCGCGCTGAAAAAATCATTGTGCGTCCATGAATCCGAGAGTCGGCCGGACATTCCGGGTACCGAATAGCCAATCTAAGTATCTTTCTCCTACTGCTTGTATGTGATTTGCACCACAGGTTTGCTCAGCGAAAAATCCTCCAAATTGGAAAGTTCAAGCCACTGCAAGCAAAATCCAAAGATTTCATGACTGAACCACCCGATGCTATTTCGATTTTCCAACAAGCTGTTGATTGACTTTTAACATGTTGACCAACCCAGCTCGTCTTCCTTCGAAAGCTTTCTGTTGAACCTGAAGAATAGCCGCAGATACGAGCCCCAGAAACAAAACAGTCCCAATAAGATCGAATAGCATTCTGAAAAATTTGAAAATCAGTGATTCCATAACAACCGCCTCCTCCCCTGAAAGAACACCTTCCTGGGCAACTGAAGTCCAGTTGAAATTTTGCATCGCCGAGTCTGACTTTTTGCCGGAATGTAGGCAGTCCAATACAATGGACCGAAAGTCCGTTTAATCGTACTTTTTTAGAAATCGCGCGATAATCAAGTTTTCCAAAATCCTCAAAAGATCGAAAGCTTAATTGAAAGGTGAACTTCTTGTCACTTTTCTTGCAATAGTAAATGGCAAGAGCGCTTACAAATCTATTTTCCACTCGACCAACTTTCTGCCTCAGTCCGAAAGAACAATTTTACCGGAGGTACTCTTGAGTGAAGACAATCGTCCACCGCCTGACATTTTGCCTCTCGTACTGGTTGTCGCAATTGGCATTGGATACCAAAACCGTGAGACTATCCTGAAAGCCGCGGAAAGACTCGTCTATCAATTAATGTACGTTGGGATTTACTTAGGCATTGCGGGTGGAGTATGCGCACTGCTGTATTTGGCCGGTAAGTCATTGCAAAGGAAATACCTTCGGTTTTGCGATTGGATGGCTAAAGTTGATCTTACCCAAAAGCAGCATCTTGAAAAACTGCAAATGCTTGCGGAAAGGATTGCCTGGCTCGACGGTTATGACAGAGCTCGCCGGCAGGACATCAACACCCTCCGAGCGGAAATCGCTAAGTTGGTTTCAAAGTTTGAGCCGAAAAAAGATAAAGTCAAAGAGGAGGCCAAAGAAAAAGTTGAAGAAGCCGTAAGGGAGATCACTGGAGCTTCAACATGAGAGTCCAGCTCACCGATCGAGATCGAGACCTTTTTCGAATGGTCGATAGTTATGGGGTGATGTCAACGAATCAAATCAGGCGCCTTATTTTTGCCAACATTGATCGTTCAGTGGTTCTAAGGAGGCTCCGTATCTTGAGACACAAGAAGTTCCTTGTTGCGACTCCTGGCTTGCCCCAAGGCGAGCTAGCATGGACCCTGGCATTCAAGGCCCGACAGTTGATTCATTCAGATTTCGAAATCTCATTAAACAAAAACCAGCTTGAACACGACATTCTCCTCTCGGAAATTCGACTGAGGCTAGAACGAGGCAAAGTTTGTCATTCGTGGATAACTGGCTTTCACCTAAAACAGCTATTACACATCTCAGATACCAGATGCAATTTTCTCAGTTCAGATGCCATACGGAGTTCGGGTCGTTGCACTTGAACTTGAAGCTACTAGCAAGACGAAGCGACGGTATCGCGAGATCATCCAAAACTACCGGATCAATACCAAAGTAAATTGGGTGTGGTATGTCGTGACAGAGAAGAGTCTGAGCAGATTTCTTTGCGACACAGCCAACTCATTCCCAAGGGAAGACAGTAAGAAGTGGCTCTATACTTCAAATCTAAAGGACGTACTAAATCCAAAATCCCCAGTTGTGCTTTCGAATTGCAACCACTCTGTCATTTTCTTGAAGGGTGACTAACCGACCGACCAGGCCGTGGTCACCTAAGTCAAATAGCAGAAATTTTTCACTGATCCAAGGCCGGAAAATCACAAGGAATTTTGGCTGAAGCTCGCAAAGCAAATCCTCCGCCGGGTCTGACTGTATGGGTACCTAGGGTATCAAGACAAATTTCAATTCAAGAGACTCGAACACCTTCTATTCAATTGAAAGTGCAGGTCTTCTATTCTCAACCCCAATCGAAATCAATATGAACTCGGTCATTGTTGGCAATATGAAATCAGAATGCAGAACAAAGATGCTGACCTATTGGAGTTAAAGCTTACAGCTCCCGAGGTTGCAGCCCTTAGAGTTTCTGACTTTGAATTCTCATCGGTGCCAAAAGAAGACAAACAACGGTGCCGTCAAATCAAAACCTTTATCGAGCGCCACGAATGGCTTGGAAAACTTCCCACAAGACCAACTCATAGGTTCATCGCAACCTATAAGGGACAAATCGCCGGTGCCATCGTGATGGCCACTCCAAACACCTTTTCAAGCTTACTTGGGAAAGAAAACCGTGACTTAGAAAAACTGATCAGTAGGGGGGCGTGCATCTCATGGTCTCCGAAAAATCTTGGCTCAGCTCTGGTCATGTACGCTGTAAGGTGGATGGTTCAAAACACTCCGTTTAGGTTCTTTACCGCATACAGCGATACTGAAGCCAGGGAGCTTGGCACAATCTATCAGGCCTGCAATTTCATTTATTTGGGACAAGGCTCTGGGACTAGATATGAATATTACGATCCACAAAATCCAGGACGAGGTTGGTTCTCAGATCGACTTTTCAGAAAATCTTCCAAGGTTCGAAAATTCGCTAGGACTCTTGAGATAGAATGGCAACCTGAATGGTCTTGCGGAGATAAGGTATTTTGGGATCGCATCCCTTCTGAGACCAGAGTGAAAATCAAATTCCATGCTCGGCATCTTCAACGGCAATGCATTCGAAGGCGTGTGCCTCCCAAACACAAGTATGTTCATATTCTGGGTCGATCCAAATCAGAGACAAGGGCTTTGCGAAAAATCTTTGCCGATAAAAATCCAGAACTCACAAGCCTCCCATATCCAAAACAACGTGGGCCGCGAGATAACACGGCCGCCAATATCGTAACAAAAAAGGAGGAGACTTTGACTCTACACAAACAGAATTGTAGGCCGCAAATGACGACTGAGGATTTCAAATACCTCAGCGTTAAGGAGGCCGCATCTATGTTGGGAGTGTCTGCTTGGACAATTTACAAACTCATTGGGAGTGACGCCGACTTTCCGGCTCACAATATTGGAATGAAGAAAAAATTTGTCATCGACCCAAAAGGCCTGAGGGCTTGGATGGAATCTCGATCGCGAAAACAAATGCGAAGGCGTTTGAATATTCCGTCCGGTCAGGAACTCTTGAATGTGAAGGGAGAGAAAAGTGCTTGATTTGAAAATTCGAACGTATGAACTTAAAACCGGCCATACGGTTGTTTGCTACGTTGATCCACAAACCTTGAAGCGCAAGCGGCGAAAATTTTCTTCTAAAGCTGCAGCAAAGAGCCACCAGAAGAAACTTGAACTATTGTTTGCCGCCAAGGGGTCCCAGGCTTTCGATACAACTCCAGTCAATCAACTTATGAAATACCATCTCGAACAAGATCCAAACTCGAGAATTCGTGAGCGCAAAAATCACTTCTTATCATTTTGTGAGGAGTTTGGTCATCGTCCCATCAACCAAATTGGAAAAAATGAGCTGACCTCTTGGTTTAGGAAAATCAAAGAGCGAGATGACCTTTCAGATCGAACTCTGAATACCGTGAAATCCAATCTCAATGCATTTTTTAACTTCCTTGTGGATGAGAGCGTAATAACTCATTCACCTCTTCAAAAGGTGAGGTTCGAGCGAAGGCCTCCACCGAGGCGACAGAGGGTCGTTTTATCAGTCGAAGAAGTAAAAGAGGTGTTGGAAAATGCGCGCAATTCAAGCCCTAAGGTACTTTTTCCATTTCTGTTTACAGCTGCGTATACCGGAGCTCGACGAAGTGAAGTGCTGAGGTTAAGAAAATCGGACATCGATTTCCAAATTGGAATGATTCACTTTCGTAATACAAAAAACGGCGAAGATCGATCTATCAGAATGTCTGCGAGCCTTCGGGAGTTTTTGGAGATTCACCTCGATTCCAATGAATCTGAATGGGCCTTTCCCGATCCAGAGGGAAAAATAATGGGAAGGCAGCGCCTTCAGAGGGCCCTTCGCAGGTTCAAAAAGCATTTTCCGAATGGAAAAAACTGGGGACCCCACAGCCTACGGCATTCATTTGCGTTCAACTATTTAAAGCAAGGTGGCCAGATGTACCAGCTGCAGGCGATTCTCGGCCACAAAAGCATTGATGTTACTGTGGATACCTATGGACAGATCGGCGCTCAGGATATTGAAAACGTTTGCCCTTATGAGAAATAAGGTTCGAGGTAAAAATTTATTCTAATATTAGGCGGGCCAATAACCCGCCTTTCCTTTTTTAGGAGGTAAAAATGCAATTTAAGAATATCAAGTTCTATACGTTATCTGATGGAAAGTATGTAGTCTCATTTCTTGATGCCATCAAGCACACACGAGTTCAGAAAACCTTCAATGAAGAGGCTGAAGCCAAGGAATTCATTTCGAAACTCAAGGCTCCCGAAAGCAAATCCGACTTGAAATACCTTGGATCAGCTTCGGTTGAAACTGCTGTCAGAATTTTTCTTGAAGTAAGGCCAGGAAACTATTTGTCGAAGTCTCCGAAATTGATCCGTCAGTTTCTTGAATTCTTTGAAGCCTATGGTGTGCAGAGACTTTCCGAAGAGTCCTTACGAACATTCTTCACTTACCTGAAAAATGAAGAGAATCTTGGAGATCGAAGCATGCTTGTAGTCAAGACACGACTTCAAGGTTTTTTCAAATTCTTGATTGAAAATGAAGTTCTGACTTCATCGCCGCTCCTTCAAATCAAATTTGACCGTGGGGCTCCATTCAAGCGAAAGGCAATGATTTTCTCTAATTCCAGAATTCTCGAATTTATTGAAATGGCAAACAGGTTGAGTCCAGGTCTGTTTTATCCAGTTTTTCTCTTAATCTATGAGACAGCCGCGAAAACATCTGACATTTTACAACTGCAGTGGAAGGACATCAACCTGAAGGAATCATCTCTGAATTTGAGTCGGTCGACGGAGTTACAAACGCGAATGTTCAAACTTTCTGATCGGGTGGTAAGTTCACTCGTCCGAATTCCGCGATCTGGATCACATATTTTTACCAATCTAGAAGGGCAGCCTTTCAAGAAACATACTTTAGGGCGTGAGCTCAAACGCTTTCAACGCTTGGCCGGTTACGAAACCAAGTGGAGCCTGAGGGATCTGCGCGCCTCATATGGCGCAAATTTCATTCGAAATGGAGGAAACTTTCAAGAACTTCAGAAAATTATGGGCCACATTCGTCCTTATCAAACCAAAGAAATTTATGCACGGATTACTGAAAGTAAAAGCGAGTTTTCTGTTTTTGAGGCCGTGCAAGAATCAGGGGATGTCTCATTGTCGGACTTCGAATTTTGAGGATTTTCGAAAATTTTTGTAAAGTTGCGGCCGCTCGCCGGCCGCGATATGCAATAGAATTTCAGTTATATCACTTAATGCCTGCTACGAAAGGGAAGGCAAACCAGAATAGAGTCGATAGGATTAGGCACCAGAGTATCGCCTTATCCTTTGGACCAATCTGTTGAGGTCTGGGGATGCGAAATGGATTCAAAAGCTTTTTAACCAAATCTTTTTTTGCGACGCCCTCATTTTTTAAAAGCCTGTAATTCAAAATGATAGCCAAAGGACCAATCACCAAAAGAAGCCAAACAATCCAAAAATAAACCTTTAAGTCATTCATAATCACCTACACATATTCTCAGAATTGTTTTGCCCTGGAAAATTTAGATTGATTGGCATACCAGGACGGTCAGGGTTTACAGAGGAGGGTTCCCGCCCTGGAAAGTCTCTGAGATCTTGCAGAGCTCGTTCTCCTGCCTTAGCTATGTTCATAGCTCCCTCTGCCATTAGTCCAGCTCCACTAAGAAATCCGGCTACTCCCGCCGGTGTAAATCCAAAGGCGAGGGAGCCTCTGGCAATATAATTCCCAAAATATGCCATAGCAGCTCCAGCCGCAGCTTGCTGGCCTGGTGATAAATGGTTCGCGATAATCGATTCAAAAAGAAGTCCAGAAGGGTCTATTAAGTTTATAGGATCGTTCATTACATAACCATACAAGTTGGAATCGCCGCCGCGAAACAATATCGGATCTTTACTAGTCCATCGTCCCGTCTCCGGATCATAATGACTGCCGGATCGAACGCATCTCAATCGAGGTGAGCGCCGTTCTTGAAAACTCATTTGTGATTCGGCGAACTTAGCTGCGGCCAAAATATCTCCCCAGACGGATGAATTTCAAGGAGCTTTTGTATCAATGAATAATGCTTGGCCAAAATTTGGCCAACGTCAATATGTGCAGGTCGCAACAGTTGTCACCACTACAACCTCATTTGAGAGCAATAACAGGAAGCCACACCGAGGATATGTAATTGTGGGAATCTAAAATGCTATATTACCTGTTTCTCTGTGTCGTAGAAATATTGACAATAGGTATGTATATATAATACTTATTAAGTATACTTACATGAAAAATCTCGAACAAGAAATTATCGATGAAATGGAAAAAGACCCGGACCACAAGAAGCGTTTTAATTTCACGCTGTCGGCAAGTACCAAGGCAGCCCTAGCTGCTTGGTGCAAGGCAAAGGGTTATAAAGAATCTCCGGTCCTAGACGCATTGATTCGCAAAGCGATTCCCAAAAAGTATTTTGTGCGGTAAGAGATGGGGTATGGAAGTGTTTAACCAGGAAAAACAGCTAGTTGATGCATTCACCACCAAGTCTAATGACTTCCTGGAATCACTTTTGAAAAAATCTGCTACTCCCTCATTTTTGATTCATGAGTTCAATAGTAACCATGGTATTGCCGATGTAGTATTGGGAACTATGAAGCGCTCCTGTGTGAGCGAGAAACGCGAAGCTATAAATCCGAACTGGGTAATTCCGCTATCGAACCTTAAGCATGGAGAAAGCATTACGATTTGGGATTTTTGCAAGATCTATCGATTTTCCGAAACCACGGCTAGAAAATGTTTTCGTGAATATGAGCGAGCGGGTTTTTTGAGAAAGATTGAGACTAGCACATTTCAAGTCACGAAAGAATACATACCTGGTATAGATGTGGTCGTTTCAGTAGAGGCAAAGCTTAAGGATTGGAAGCGTGCCTTATTTCAAGCACAGCGATATAAGAGGTTCTCAGATCTATCGTTTGTTCTTTTGGATGGGTCTCAATCAGCCACTGCATTAAAAAATATTGCAGTTTTTCAAGAAAAAAATATTGGGCTCATGTGCCTTAGCGAATCGGAAGTGGAGATTCACTTTATCCCCCAAAGAAATACAAATAAAGTCTCAGAGTATTACCTTCGACTAAGTGAACTTGCTTACGGCTATTTCACCGCTACACAATCTTATTAACGATCCGATTCCAAAGCGGCAAATGGTCACCGCTACAATTTCGATCAAAATACATTATACCTGAGTTCTCGATTTCATCGTGAAGGGCCTTGGCGGTCGAAAGGATCTCCTTTACTGCGGTTACCCTGCCTGGGAAATTCATCGCAGCAAGAGCTTTAAGCTGTTCACAAATTAAAAGGTAGTGGTGCTTATAAAGTTCAGACTTTGTAAAGTGTGCTGTTCCGGCAGCTCCGCTAAACAATGCCTCAGAATATTCTGTCGGCGAATAAATCTTATTCCAAAGCTCTGGATAGTCCTGACGAATTTCATCAGCCGTTGCATATCGCAACCAATTTAATAGCTTTGGGAAATATAGGCGAGGAGCAGGGCCTCTGCGATCGCTCTCTTCCTCGAGAAATTTGTCGATGGAAAATCCTCTCGTATTTTCGTATGCACCGACGGTAACCGCATACGGACTTAGTAATGTGAGTAAAATAGATTCAGTATTGCAATAGCCCACAATCACTTTGAGATTCGCTCCTTGCAGATCCTTGATAAAATCTATATGCGCCAAAAGCTTCTCGTAATCGTTAATTTGCTTTGTCGTTTCAGCGAGCTCATTAAGTAAATACACGCCATCAATTTCCGGATAGGAAGTAATCCAATTCAACAGTTGTTGTCGATAACCCTTGTCCCTAGTCATCGCGGTCGTAACCGGCAGAGAAAGAAAAATCTTTTTATTTGGCTTGCGCTTTTCAATTTCAGAGAGAAACGGTTCCACGGAAAATGCCTTTTGCTTTTCAATATAGTCAGAAACCATTTCCGGAAAATACCTTGCAGGAACCACAATGGATTCGAATTTGTTTTCAAGCTGAAAATCCAAACACAAAGATGCAGACTGATGTGCAACAGCCTCGAAATCAACTGTTGAAAAGCCATTTGTGATTTTCTCAGGAAAAAAATCATAACTGTTCAACTTGCTCTTTTGGGAATCCGGAATATAAAACTGGGGATCGAAGAGGCTTACGGTCTTTAACTCTTCCGGTTGCTCCTCAAGCTTTTCTTTTCGAATATGAACTGGACTGAATATGATGCCGTCGCCACAGCGTTCCTCCTGATGGCTAGTTACACTCCAAACCGTGTTATGTCCTGCTTGATGATAGATTTTCATTTTTTCTCCTGTATTACAGTCAGTGCAGAAATAATTTCCTCAACGTTACGAAACCGTTGATAAGGAAACACCTTCAGCAGCCGCTCAATTAAGTGGACAAACTCGTCGTCAATTGCATCATTATATTTTCTTAAACTCTCCATGTTTGCTGTTAAAAGATTCCGAACGAGCCCTTCAATCCCAATTTCATCTTGCCTGCCGTATGGAAGTCTTCCTGTCAGCACTAAAAATGCAATTACGCCAATCGAAAATTGATCCGATTTATATGTAACTTCGGCCTTGTTATTAGTTAGTTGTTCCGGTGCTGCAAACTGTGGAGTGCACGGTGAAGAAAAGGCAGGGTTTGTGATGATCGTTGCGCCTTCACTCATACTCTTGGCAATGCCGAGATCAATGATCACTGGTTCCATGTTTGGCCTTATAAGAATGTTTTCGGGCTTGAGATCGCGGTGAACGATTTTTTTATCCCACAAAAGACGCAACCCAGAAAAAACATGAATCAGAAATTGTACAAGGACCACTGGCTGTTGTAGTTCTGCCCAACACTTATCCCAAGTCACATGGATAATATGTTCCTCCACGGTAACGAGGAAAGGCTTGATCGCTAATTTTGCAAGTTCGACAATACGAGCCTGTTCTGTCTTCGGATCAAAAGAATCGATGAAATAACCAAGTTCTTGTTCAGTTAGGAAGAATTCGTAAAAGAACTTAGGAAAATACTTTGAATCGATCTCGCGCAAAATCTTAATTTCGCGTTTAATCCTTGCGACCATTACTGGATGCAAGGGGCAAATTTTTAGAATCACTTGATCAGCAGTCTCAATCTGTTGAGCGCAATAAACTTTACGCTGCCCGGACTCCACAATAGGAGCGGTGATTCGATATGGAGCCTCGACAAAAGCTAAAATTTCATTCAGAGTTTCAATATCCACAAAAGATCAAAGGGACCTCGCCCCCTCCTCAATTAATTGGTGAATCAGAGTCTGATATGGCGTTTTATTCCTTTTCGCGACTCGGCGGACTTTTTCCAGTAGTGAAGGAGAGACACGAAGAGCGATCAACACCTTTGCATCCTTTTTCTTGGGCCGACCGAGGACTGAGGTCCCCGACGTTTTTTCTTGCATCTTTCTCATTTGGACTTTCACACTTTTTGTATATACGAAAAGTCGGGCGCGAGTCAAAGACTCGCAGATTTTAGTTAACAATTTGAGCACCTCTGCATCAAACGATGTTGATCTTCCTGACAATCAGGAAGATCATGTAGGAAATCCTTATGAAAAAATATTTGATGTTTTGTTTGGGGCATTTGCATTTGAGGAAATATGTTAAGTAGAGGGTATTTGGTTGGCGAATCAATTGACGAACTTGCTGTCCTTGCCACACAGGCGCAAATGCGGGCAAAGCTAGGACTTA
>JBGATJ010000074.1:0-22956 GCA_044229295.1 Pseudobdellovibrionaceae bacterium | reverse complement strand
ACCGACCTTCGTCACGTCTTTGTTTGAGCTTTGAGCGTTAGCACCTTCGGTCTTTCCAGTCTGAACAGCGCCACCCTGTTTAGTAGACGTGAAACTTTTAGGCCGATTTGTTTTTGGCTTGGGCTGCAAGTCACTCGCTGCTGACTGTGCCGCCGAAGTTTTCGTAGGCTTTGCCACATCCTTAGGAGTTGTTTGCGTGACAGCTTTTGGTTTTTCTTTGTCGGATTTTGTTTCTGTAACTTGAATTTTAACAGGAGTCGCTTTTGGAGTCGGAGCCGGTGTCGCCGCCGCCACTGGAGGGGGGGTTGGTTCCGGCGTCGGTTTTACAACGACAGGTGGTGGAGTTGGTTTTGCTTTATAGACAAAAACCGCCACGTGTTCCGGTTCATCCTCGGGTTTCACTTCTTCATCTGCTGAGTAAATTGTTGAATAGAGTGCAACAAAACCAACAACGAGGAGGGTAATAACAATCCCAGTAAGCTCACTAGCGGTTAGATCAAAGAGCGGAGATAAAACTGCTTTTACGGTGTCAGGGACATAACGTACATAAATGACGACTCGGCCCTGAAGCCAACTGAGTTTAATGACTTCGCCCTGCTCAAGGCGAACGTCGTAGCGATCAGCCGTACGAACCATTCGGTTTCGCGATTGCATCTCCGTAAAGTTCTGCGTGTAAGTTTGCGAGTAAGCCTCAACATCCATGTCTGGATAGGCATGAATGGTTGCGCCGTTCTGCAAAGTCATGAGCTTATAGCTCTCAGTCGCGATCGCTTGAGGCAATATGATTTGATTTTTTGGATCACCACCCATTTTCACTTCGCCAGCGTTACTGAAGTGGTAAATTCCGATCACGCGCTCTTTCCATGCGACTGTGGCCTCTACGATATTTCCCTTTGTTGGCTGAATAACGTCTTTGAGGTCCTTAACTTGGCTAGGTGGAGCAAAAGTCTTTTTCTTTCGTGAAGCCACTGCACTGAACTTTGGCTTCTCAGGCAAACGCTGTGGTGCCGATGACTTTGCGGGGGTCTGCGTTTGAGTGACCTCTTGAGAAGGCTCAGCCATCACCTCAGGAATCAACGACGCTGCGATCTGTGAATCAGGAACAATGCCTGATTGAGGCGGGATTTTTGGCTTTGGTGTGACAATAAAAAACGAAAGGGTGTAAGGCCCGATGCGAATTTCATCGCCCGATGAAAGTGGCTCGTCTAAAATCTGGATGTTGTTTTTGAAAGTTCCGCCAACAGATCCTAGATCACAGAGGTAATATCCCGAATCTCGCATCTCAACGATCGCATGAATGGCGCTAACTTGGGGATCATCCAATCGAACTTGAGCCTCGGCCGTCTGTCCGATGATGATCTGATCAACATTGAGTTCTTTGGTTTCAATGAGCTGATCGCCCTTATGAACCTTGATGAGGACGGCCTGTTTCAATTTCCACTCCCGCTTCTGTTGACGACCTCAGTTGTCTCACGCATTTCGGGTAAAAAGTTTTCACGCAGACGAATCAATCGCTTGTAGTTAAAATTTTTCTTCTGCAAAAGATAAAAAAGTTCGGGCTTTTGTGCCGACCCCTCTACGAGCTCATCTTCGAAACTCAGAGTTTGCTTCTTTGGAGTCTTCACCGCACCTGACGGACTTGCATTTGCAGGTGGCGCCGGAGGTTGTTGGGCAAAGCCAATCGATCCTCCAAAGACAAATGCTAAAATGATGAAAAATCTTCGCTGCTGATTCATATTTCTATTTTAATCCCATTTTCGCTTTATTTTCCAACGCATTAATACGATTCCGAGACTCTGGGCTAACTCCTAAAAAACGAAGTTTGTTGATGACGTCTAGTCCTTCTTTGTTGTCGTTCAGGTGATCAATGAGAAGGATCGCATAATTTGTAAGCACTTCTTTGCTATTACTTAACGACTTCATAGCATCTTGGTACATGGATTTTGCTTTGTCGGCTTGGCCATTGGCAACGAGTGCAATTCCATAGTTATTGAGAATTTTACTATCCCTTGCTCCTTTTTGATAAGCCACATCTAGGGGTAGCAGTGCTTTCTTGAAATCGCGCTTCATAACATAGAGCGAACCAAGGTTGGAAGCAGCGGCCACATCATTTGGATTAATTTCGATAGCTTTATGAAAAGCTCGGAAAGCTTCGCGCTCATCTCCCTCGGCAAGATGAACTAATCCTAAATTATTATGTATTTCACTGCGATTTGGATTCGCGATAAGACCTTTGCTAAAATAGACTTTAGCCAAGCCAAATCTGTTCTTTCGATACGCTTGAACCCCTAAAGCATTCAAAACTTTTGCGTCTTGAGGACTGCGACCTAAAAGTTGAATTGCAGTTTTCCTTATTTGATCATCGTTCTGAGCGCGAATGGCATCAGACAGAGGTTTGTAAGCACCAGGAATATCTTCAAGCTTTGGACGTGGAGGCTCTGGCGCACTCGCCGCTGCAGACGGAGGATTTTTTGCAGCCTCTGAACCAACGGGTGGTGGCGGAGCGGTCTCAACGTTCTCAGTGGGCTCGCCGCCTTCTTTAGATGGCGAAGAACCACATCCCATAGCGAAGATGAGAACACTCACACTCAAAATCGCGATCTGTGCTCGTCCGTATATCATAGACCCATCCAATTCACCTGTCTGACATCCATGCCTTCCTCGCCGCCATCATAATGATGTTTCGGATCATACTGAAGGATGCCTTCTTTGGCTTCGGCGAAGTACTTGTCATAAACTTCAAGATCAGATGCGCGATCTGCGGCCGCCTTATAACTGTCGCGCGCTTTTGTTCTGAAGGGCTCTGCAATTTTCTCAATCCCTGCCTTATACTGCTTGGTCTCTTCTTCGTTGAGGCCGGGAGGCAAAGGCGCATCCAAAAGGGATGAAGCCATGTGACTATTGCTATGACCAAGAACCGTTAGACCTCCGACAATTTCCTCGGGAGAGTCGTATTTAATGATTTCCACGAGATCAGCATTGAGCTTAGTCATGATAGCCAATTTTTTCTGAACGGCCGCTTGCTGTTTTTTAGGATCATTTGGAATCGGAATGTTTTTGAAGTCCTGATAAATTTTAAGAGTCTGGGTGAGTCTCACTTTAGCTGCGTAATGTGCTCCTGGACCTTTGAGTCCCGGCGCAAATCGCCGTTGAATGGCGACTGTCTTTTGATAAAACTCATCTGCCATTTTCCGGTTGTGAGCGGACTGATAGAGTTCTGCAATTTTATAGTTCACTTCTACAATGCGTTCTTTGTCACTCGCGGATTGCAAATACTTTTGATAGTTATCAATTGCTAAATTTGCGTTCCCTTTCTTTCGATAAATTTCGCCGATGGTGTAATAGGTTTCATTACGATCTGCTTTTTTTGAAAGGCCCATGTAGGTTTGATAGTTTTGAACAGCTGCATCCGTTTGCCCAAGACCTTCATAAAGAACTGCAGCATTAAAGAAAAAGTTAGGCGCTAGAGGATCTTTGGGACCCGCTTCTTTTCCAACGGCGTTGAAGGCCGCGGCAGCTTCTTCGTACTGACCTGTATCTTGAAGAAGTTTAGCCATGAGACGTCGTGATTTTGGTTTTAACGGCCCTGCGCCCTTGGCAGAACTCCCAAGAACGGCCTGATGGGCAGCGATAGATTCTTGAACCATACCAGCGCGTTCGTAGTTTACTCCGGCGTTAAACTGGGCAGAAATAGCGAGATCCGAACTGGGATTTTGTTTTGCAAAGGTTTCGTACTGTTTAGCGCTGGCCGCATAGTTCTTCTCTAACTCATAGTCTTGACCATGTTTGAAACTTGCCTTCTCTAAAACTTCTCGAATGTCTCCACCGGCTTTAGATTTTGCAATATTTGGATTAGCAAGAAGTTCAGCAGCTGTTTTCTCCAGGCCGACGTAGTCCTTTTTCAAATTGTAAATATCTAGGAGAAGATTTGCCGAGTATTCCGCGTACTGAGATTTTGGATATTTTTGTGCAATTTCTCTAAAGTGTTTAACGGCTGGATCAAACTGGTTTGACAAGTAGTAGAGTCGGCCAGCACGAAATTTAATTTCTGGCGCTCTCTCTGAATTTGGAAAGTGATCCAGATAAAAAATCGATGCTTTAATAAATCGATCCACGGGAGGCTCCAAAGGAACAGGATCTAAACTTGTGCCAAGTCGTTTTTGCATTTCAGCTTCCGACGGCAAATCCTTCTCGTAGGCAAGAACCATATTGATAGCAGCTTTATTTGCATATTTGCTCTTAGGCGTGTTTTCGACCACCCATTTGTATTCGGCGGCGGCTTCGGTGTATTTTTTCATGTCATATAAGAGTTCAGCGAAGAAAAACCTCATGTCACCAATTTGAGAACTGTTTGAAAACTCACGAATGTACAACCCATAACCCAAGAGCGCCTGGTTTTGAGAAAACTCGGCTCGTGAATTCTGAGCAGTTTGATGCATCTGCAGAGTGTAGTTACGTAGCGTTGTCTCTCGAAGCTTATATGAATTTTCGACAAGATCTTTGTTGCCGGCGTTGGCTTTGTACCAAGCACCTTGCTCATTATATGTCTTGATCCAATCATAAAGTTCTTCTCGAAATGTTTTAGAGGTATTTACACTCGAGAAGTTCTGCACGATTTGATATTGATAATCGAAAGCTTTTGGCCCTGTAGGGTTTAGCCGGATAAGTTCTTCGAAAATAATTTTAGCAGCGTCGCGGCTCCCTTTATCCGAATAGTAGTACGCTAATTTATCAAGGTAGTTGGGATAGTCCTTCGGACTTAAGTTACGAAAGTATGCAACCGCTTTTTCGGGCGAGCCCCCCTCGGCATAGAAGATCACGATGTCACGAAGACCTTCCGCCTCAAGACGCATTCGGTTCACGTTCTTGCGACCGGCAAGGGCAGCGGCTGCTTCCATGCGTCCTGTGCGAATGAGCTTTTCCATAAAAGCAAGAGCCTTTTGCGCTTGACCAAGACGAAAATAACACCACGCCGCTTTATAAAGAGCAAAAGAATACAGGCGCGCTTTTGGCTGTCTTACAACTTGCATGTAACCTTCAAGGGCCTTGCTCCAATTTTCGTTTTCAAAATAAAACTCTCCGAGCGCAAAGTGAGCTTCCCAAACGTAAGCACTGTTAGGGTACTCCACTGTCAGGCGAGTGTAATACTGCGTCCCTTTTTTAACATCACCAATTTCGTAGTGATTGAAACCCAAGAAAAACAGAGCTTGATCCATTTTAGGATCTTTTGGAAAGTCTCGCTCAAACCATTCATAAAGCTGAATCGCTTTTGCATAGTAGTCCTTGGCGGGAATCTCATCGCGCGAAGGCTTGACCTTAGACTTTCCGGTTTGAAAGTCTTTTAGCTTTTTATCGTAGTCGGCCTCTTTTCGAAAAGAAATGAGTCCGGCCTTTTCAACATACAACTCCGCAAGACGTAGCCAAAGCTCGCCGCGATTGGGGCTATTTTTAAATCGCGAAGTCAACTTGTAGAGCTCTTTAATTTGCTGATCAGTAATGTGCTCGAGGTGGGATTGGTCTGTATTGTCAGAAGTCATGAACTCTGACGAGCGAGGCGGTTTTACCATATCCAGAGGGACATTTTTTTGTGCTTTGAAAACATTTTCAGCTTTTGGAACAAACGTTTGTGATTTGCTACCAATCTGAACATTTTTACCGCGACTGTCTTGAGCCATGTTCTGCAAAATGTCGCCGATCTTTTGACCCTTCTTGTAGGGTTGTCCTTTCGGAGCAGATGAGTCATCGTAGCTATTTCCGGAACCACCTTGTGTTAAATCCTGCGTACGCTCACGAGATTTTGCCGGGACCGGTTTCTTTTTTTTCGCAGGAGCGGCATACGACAATTCGATGCCCACCTGCGATACCACTAATGCTGCTAAAATGAGACTCAACTTATGCTTAATCACAGCTTTGCTTTCCCACATAATGATAGTTGCCTAACTCATTGATCCAGTACTCTCCACTGAACGGCCAATACTCGTATCCGTTCTGAACGTAAAAATCCCGGCTTGCATCATCATCAATTTGCTCTTCAGTGAGACCTTTACCAGCGATTTGTTTTTTCAGCTGCTCTTTCTGCCCATTGATCATTTCATAACGTACAAAACCCGCCTGTTCATAAATATCACGAAGTTCTGCGCGCATACTTATGATGTGGTTTTTAACAAGATCACCAACGGCGCCTTTTGTGTTTTTCATACGGTTTTGCAGAATCCGCTGAGAGTATTTGCCAATCGGTGACTCTTTCCACCCTCCGGGGAGGGCATTGAGCCGACGCTGCTCTTCGTTCAAACGATTTAAGTATCCCAGAGATCTCTGAACATCCGCAGCTCCTAAGATAAAACGCCCGACGTTATAAGGGAGTCTTGTTGCAGCTCCACGACTTTTCCCAGCTTTAAGGTCACGGCGCGCCTGAGCGACTCTTTCCAGTTCGTTGTAGTATTCTCCCGGCTCCGAAGTTGCCTGCATAAACTCAGTCATTTTCGCTCGCGCAGGACCGTAGGTTTTTTCGAATAACGTTAGGACCTTTCCCATCTCCTCAAATTTACAAATATAGAGGTAAACGATGGAGCGAAGAAGAAGAGATTCAGGGAGATAAAAGTCATCGTAATAGGTAGAGTGAAGGGTTTGGAAGTTCGACATCGCGGAACGAAATCGAGCCGATCGCAAATTCGCCCAACTCGACTCAAAAAGCGAAGCGTGCCAGAGCTCATGATCTCGAGGAATGTCTCGATAGATAAGAAGGGCATTATCCCAGTCTTGCTTTTGGTAATAAGTGCGAGCCAAAGCCATCTTTGCCGAAACTTTTACGTCGTCAACAACTGAAGCTCCACTCCTAGCTCCGACGATGTCTTTAAAAATCCGAATCGCATTGTCAGTATCACCCTGTTCTGCTAGAGCGACCCCTCGGTTGTACGCGGCTCGGTAGCCGTAGCGCGACGTTGGTGTAACTCGCGAGTATAGGTCAGCGGCCTCTTTATTCTGCTGGGATTTTTGTTTAACTTCGCCCATGCGGAAGAACAACATGTCTTTGAGACTATTTGGAAAATCTCCCAACTCCATACGGGAAATGGCGTAGTTTAACAGAGTGTCATCACCGAGCTGGTCTGCGGCGATCGATAATTTTTCGATGCTCTGTTTTACAAAGCGGCTCTTTCCATCTCGGATCACATCGACAAATTGAAAAGCCGCCACTTGATACAGCTTCATCTCAAGAAGCATAAGACCTAAAATGTAACGAATTTGCATGCGTTCTTTTTCGAGCTCAGGCCTTCGGGTCAAAGGAAATAACGCCGAAGCTGCAGCCATGTACTTTTTGTCTCTTGCCATCGCAATGGCTTGTTGCATGTTTCTCTCAACTTGCTGAACAATCAAAGACTTCGTGTTGGCCGGTGCTTTGGGTGCAGGAGCTGCTGCATGGCCATGAGATGGCATCAGTATTGCCGACAAAAATAATGATATCCATCGAGCCTTTTTTAGCATCATCGGTAACCAGCCTCGGGGAAGAAATAGCTCATCCCCACTGACAAAAATAAGTTGTTAAAACTTTGCTTCTTCTCTTGAGTGCTTGTGACGACACCATTGGCGTCCTTAATTTCAAACTTTGAATTAGCAGAATAGAAGTTCCAGCTAAAATCCCAGCGAAACGCTACGGATTTTGTCTTGGCAAAAATTTGTCCTGTTCCTAAATGCAAAGTCCCGGCGTTCTCTCCAAAATTCGTGGCCGTGGCTCCATAACCCACTGAAAAATAGATATCAAAAGGCACGATGGCTTTATTAAGCAAACCCATCTTACCGTAGATCGGCGCCCACACGAGGTCTAACCCTGTGAAAGATTTTGGCGACACTAAGCTTGTCGTACTCACGCTTCTTTTATCACGGAGGTCTTTTGTCACTTGTCGCTCAGTTGTCGTTAAGCCGAAGTAATCGAATTCAATTCCAAAACCTTCGGAGAAAAAATATCCAAACCTTCCAACACCACCGACGCTCATAAAGAACGGGTCATTTGTGATTGTGGTCAAGGCGCCATGAATTTGAAACCGCTCAGTTTTAGGAAGATATTTTCTTTCAATAACGGCAACGTCACTGAAAGGCGAAAGGCGCCCCAGAGATGAAAAGTCAGTTGCTTTAAGGTCGAGGGGTTTTTCTTGAGGGACTGGTTTTGGCTTTGGAGCCCGTTTATTGAGTTCCGCCTCGATAGAATCCAGGTCCTCATTTTGCGCGCGGACTTCTTGCTGCACACCCAAACAAATTGTTAGTAAAACTAATATCATCCGCATTGTTGCTCATCCCTGATGAAAATTCAGCCCCGCCCATCTTGGCGTGTTATTTATTACAATATACAATTTCTAGTTCAAATCACAGTCTTTCAAACTCTAACCTCTTGTTTTCTAAAACAAAAACACCACACCAAAGTCCAGAATGGTTGCAAAGTAAGTTCCCTTTTCGAACTCAGATGCAGAAGTTTTCGTTGTCAGAGTTTTTAAATCTTTTGAAATTGGATTAGGGGCCTGATGGCCAACCATGCGTAAATCAAATCTGAGAGCGAGAGTTTTATTGAAATAAAACCTCTGACCTAGACCAAGATCTAGGGCCGGGCTCGTAAAACCTTCGAATGCAACAATTCCGCCACCGACAAGCCCATAAAGTGACAAGTTCATGATAAATGACTTAGTGATACTCATCTTTCCATAGAAAGCGGTCCACTCGTAGTTTCCTAAGACAATATATTGAGGAGCTGGAGCTTTTCCAAAATCCATTTGAAAAAGTTCATTTAGCTGAGTCGCGTATGACGTGTATCCCTTAGCATTGGCAACGGCGTAGACATTCAATCCAGAGTTTTCGTTAAAATGATAGGTTCCAGAAAGTCCATATTGAGCTGTATTGAAGAAAGGCTCGTTGAGTGTCCACCCTCCGACAATTCCAATTTCTGTTCGCCCTGCTATGGGAACGGTTTTATTTCGAACGACGTCGGGCCTGTCAAATCGTGGGAACACAGTTTCAGTCTCAAGCTCTTCATCGGGGAATTCAATTTTCTCAGCTAGTGAAAATTGCGGAAAGCCCAAGAGTCCCAAGACCGAAAGAAAAGCTAACAATTTGATACGAGTCGATTTTTTATGTTTCATATTTTTAGTCTCTCGATAAACTGCCGTACTGAAATATTAAATCACAAATTTCCCGGACCGCGCCATTCCCTCCTGGCCTTTTTGTCACATAATGGACTTTGGTCAAAACATCGTCGACAGCCTCTGGCACCGTCGCAGCAAAACCCACCTGCTCTAATAAGGGAATATCAAAGATATCATCTCCAATGTAAGCCATTTCATTTACCGAAACCTTTGACTGCGCGATAAGCTTTTCAAAACTGGGCTGTTTATCTAAAGCACCCTCATAAAAATAATTGATCCCTAACATACCCACTCGAGCACGCACATCAACGGCTTCCGCTCCTGTGATCACTGCCGTTTTGTATCCAGCCTCTTGAATTCTTTTGATTCCAACCCCATCACGAACGCTATAAAACCGCTTCCAATGTTGGTCTGTATCGAAGTAAATTCGGCAGTCAGTAAGCACACCGTCTACATCCATGATTAAGAGTTTGATTTTTGAAATTCTCTTCTTCAAATCGCCAGTCATTAAATTTCATGATTCAAGAGTTACCCCTTGAAAACAATGATTAATTTGATCGGTTGCGAAGCCAGGTCTTTAGGCTAGGTGCAGGCTATCGCACATTTGCGGTGAGCAAATCTTGAATGTGTAAAAGACCAACAGGCTTTTTGGGATCAGGTGAGCCTTTAGAAATCACAAACAAGAGCTGAATTTTAAACTGCTCCATGAGGAAGAGGGCCTTTTGAGCCATCTCTTGAGAATCGATCGTTTTAGGATGATGGCTCATAATGTCTGCAGCCGTTCCACTGAGAGGATCAGCTACCTTTTCGAGCCGGCGCCTGATGTCTCCATCTGTAATGACTCCGACAAGATCGCCTTGTTCGCTAACAACTCCAGCGACGCCGCGAACATCTTTTGCGGTCATAACCGAAAGAACCTGCTTGATAGGAGTGTGAGTTTGCACCAGAGGCAAAGCCTCCCCGGAATGCATAACATCACTCACGCGTGTGAGCAACCTTCGCCCTAAGCTTCCTCCAGGATGAAGTTGTGCAAAATCAGCCTCACTAAAACCACGCATTTTAAAAACAGCAACAGCAAGAGCATCACCCATCGCAAGAGTTGCGGTGCTGCTCGCGGTAGGTGCTAACCCCAGGGGGCAAGCCTCTTCGCTCACTTTCACATTAAGGACGACACGCGCGGCTTGCCCTAAAGAGCTTGAAGAATTCCCAGTCATTGCAATCAATGGAATATCTTTTCGCACCAAAAATCTCAAAAGATCATGCAGCTCTGGGGACTCGCCTCCATAGCTGATAGCAATCACGACGTCATTATCTGAAATCATCCCGAGATCACCGTGGGAACCTTCAGCGGCATGCAAAAAGAAACTCGAAGTTCCAGTCGACGACAACGTACTAGCAATCTTGCGTCCTACCTGCCCAGACTTTCCAATTCCAGTAACAATCACCTTACCTCGGCAAGATAACAGGATCTCTACGGCCTGATCGAAGTGATGGTCGAGGCGATCTCGAAGTTCCAGCAAAGCCTTGGCCTCGATTTCAAGAACCCGTTTTGCTTCATTTCTAGAGTTTATCCCTGCGACTTCATTTTCCGGCATCTCAAACTCCAATTAACGATCCAATCCCACATAATTTGATTTTCTATTTTTTGTCGATTTTTGGGCAAGAAGTTTGGTCAGCGCTTTCCCATTTTTTTTCCCCGCAGGCTCTAGGAGTGCCTTTTTTTCTAACGACGCTTTCACAAAGTGAGTGAAAAGAGGATGTGGATCTAGAGGGCGACTTTTGAACTCAGGATGAAATTGAACCGCAATAAACCAAGGGTGATCCTTCATTTCGATGATCTCAACGAGATCGCGCTCAAGACAGATGCCGGCAAGGCGCATCCCCTTTTTCTCAAACAGAGCCCGGTATTTGTTGTTGAACTCATATCGATGACGATGACGTTCTTGAATCGTCTCTTTATTGTAAACGGCTCGAGAAAGGCTGTCTTTCCCGAGGTAGCAAGAGTAAGATCCAAGGCGCATGGTTCCACCTTTTTGAGTGATCGACCGCTGCTCCTCCATAAAATCAATTACAAAATTGACCGAGCTTTTAAGTTGAGAGTCAAACTCACGGCTCGTGGCATCTTTAATGCCGCAGACATTCCGTGCAAATTCGATGGCGGCGAGTTGCATTCCGTAGCAAATTCCGAAGAATGGAATTTTCTTCTCACGCGCAAAGCGAATAGCAGCAAGTTTTCCAGGAACTCCACGCTCACCAAACCCACCAGGCACTAAAACTCCTGCGACCTGACCTAAAATCTCTTCAACGTTGGAGCTGTTTAGCTCTTCTGAGTCGACATAAAGGATATCTACTTTTGATTTATTCGCAATTCCTCCGTGGACAAGAGCCTCATTGAGAGACTTGTAGCTCTCTTTTAAGTCCACATATTTTCCAACAACAGCGATCTTAACGGTTTGCGAAGGATGATTGAGGACATCCACGATCTGGTTCCATCCGGCTAAATCAGGCTCATCGCCTTGAAGGCCAAGACGCTTCATCACAAGATCATCCAACTTTTCTCTATGCAAAACGACGGGAACCTCATAGATCGTGGAAGCATCAAGGGCGGAGACCACATTCTCCGGCCTGATATTACAAAAAAGGCCAATCTTAGCTTTAAGAGAGGCATCAATGTGTTTTTCACTTCGACAAACTAAAAAATCAGGCTGGAGACCAATTTCACGAAGTTCTTTTACAGAATGCTGAGTGGGTTTGCTTTTGAGCTCACCAGCTGCCGCAATATAGGGAACATAAGTGACATGAATAAAAACCGTGTTCTCACGACCAACGTCGGTGTGCATTTGGCGAATCGCTTCGAGAAAAGGAAGGCTCTCGATATCACCAACGGTTCCACCGATTTCTATGATCGAAACTTCTGCGCCTTGAGCGGCTTCGAAAATACGCGCCTTGATTTCATCAGTCACGTGCGGGATCACCTGGACAGTTCCCCCAAGGTAGTCCCCACGACGTTCTTTGGTGATAACAGCGTCGTAGATCTGTCCTGTACTTACGCTGTTGGATTTTCGCAACGTCGCTGTCGTAAACCGCTCATAGTGCCCTAAATCCAAATCGGTTTCGGCACCATCATCAGTCACGTAAACTTCGCCGTGCTGAAAAGGCGACATAGTGCCTGGGTCTACATTGATATAGGGATCACACTTCATGATTGTGATTTTGACCCCGCGGGACTCCAAGAGGGCTCCTAAGCTTGCTGCAGTTAAGCCCTTACCGATGGACGAAACAACTCCGCCAGTGACAAAGATAAATTTAGGTTGAAGGACTGGCTCCGTATTTTTGGAGACTTCTACATGGGCTTTCTTAGCTTTCACAATAGCCCCTTTTTGTTTTTTCATCAGCTTCTCCTGGCTTTCATGGCCATACGATCCTCTATCTTTTTGACGTCTTCTGGAGTATCGACGCCCCAGCTGTCATAATCCACTTTAACGACCCGAATTCGAGCTCCTAAATACAAGGCCCGCAACTGTTCAAGACCCTCTAACAACTCTAGCTCAACGGGAGGGTGTGAACAGTATTTTTCTAAAAAATTTTTCCGGTAAGCGTAAATTCCAATGTGCTTGAGGCAGCCAGAAAGATCATTGCGGCGCGAGGCAGACTCACGACTGTAGGGAATTGGAAATCGGCTGAAATACTGAGCCTCATGTTGGGAGTTTAGAATGATTTTTGCAGTTTGCTGGGAGGCTAAATCCTCAATTGAAATCTGCCGCCCCAGCGTTGACATTTCGAGCTCAGAATCTTTTATCAGTGGTTCCACCAACGCATCTAACATCGACGCCTGGATCAAAGGTTCATCTCCCTGAATGTTAACCACGATATCGCATGGAAACTCAGAGATCGCCTGCCACACACGATCACTTCCCGTAGGAAGCTCTGGCGCAGTCATTTTAACTTCAACATCACAACGCTCCGCCAAGGTCGCAATCCTCGAATCGTCCGTCGCAACAAAAAGTCGATCTATAACACGACTCTCTCTCACACCTTCAATCACCCATTACAGGAAGCGAAAACACCTGAGATCATAGCAAGGGGTTTGCCTGGAAAGCGCGTAGATCCAAAGCGAGCTGGAATAACTCCCACGACTTTCAACTACGGCCTCCCGAGAGTGCTGGCTTTACCCAATTTTCGAACACATAATTTTCAACGTCATTAACCCCATCTTTTCGAAGGGCTGAAACCAAAAAAGTAGGACACTGGATTTTAAGACGTCTTTGAGCACTTTGAAGTTCAGCTCGGTTAAGCTTATCAATCTTGTTGAGCAAAGAGGCAGGGGTTCATGATCTTGCGCATATCGCATGAGCATCTCTTCGTCCTCTGTCATCTCGCGCCGGATGTCCATGATCAAGACTAACCCCACGAGAGATTGCCGTCCCCCCAAATAATCCTCGATCATCCGTTGCCAGCTCCGCTGCTCGTCTCCGCCTCGCGAAGCAAAGCCGTATCCCGGCATCTCTACGAGTCGGTAATGTGGGCCGAAATCAAAAAAGTTGAGAATCCGGGTTTTACCCGGAGTCGAACTCACCTTAGCGAGAGTTTTCCTGCCAGTAAGAGCGTTGATCAGTGACGACTTTCCAGAGTTTGACCGTCCCAGGAACGCGACTTCCGGACGATCCTCTTGAGGGCACTGATCCAAACGGACCGCACTTTTAAGAAAAACAGATGAATTGGTGGGCATGGGGCACCTTATCGCAAAAACCTGTGAATCTCAATTCTTAGATGCATGTCCAAGTTTAAAAAGTAGAACCATAGCCATCTGGTCCTGAGATCCTATAAATTTTGGCATGAAATTTGGTTACAACAGGCTCGCAAAGCAAAAAAAGGAGTTAATCAATGCATCTTAAAGCGCTCAAATCGGACCATCAGGGGTGGCACGACCTTTCGGATCTTTTTCTCATGGGCCGCGACCCCACCTGCAACATTGTGGTCAATGCCGAAGGGGTCGAACCTCGCCACCTTCGTATTGAGAAAAAAACGAACGGGTATATTATTCGGGACCTTCGCAGCCAAAACGGCTCATTCGTGAATTCAGTCCGTGTTTTGAAGCTCCTCTCTTTGACGGGGGATATTATTTCTATCGGGGGAGAAGAGTTCGTCTTTTCAAACGGAGATCTCAGAACAGGGTGCTGCCTTCAAAAGTAAAAATGCTTTTTGGAACTCCCAGCTCGAAAAGATTCCTTCCATCGCAAAAACTCAATACTCGGTCCTCCTCTTAGGTCCGTCAGGTTCTGGAAAAGAAGTCCTGGCAAAGGCCATTCACTCACAGTCCAACCGCAACCTTGGCCCTTTCGTGAGCGTCAACTGCAGCGCACTTACAGAAACTTTGATTGAAAGCGAACTTTTCGGCCACGTTAAAGGAAGCTTCACAGGAGCCATCCATGACCGAAAAGGCGCCTTCGAAATTGCTCGCGGGGGCACCCTCTTCTTAGATGAAATCGGAGATCTCCCCTACTCTTTACAAGCTAAAATGCTTCGCGCTCTTGAAAACAATGAAATTCGCCCCGTCGGTCTTGATCGCACCGTCAAAACCGATGTTCGTATTATTGCGGCCACCCATCAAAATCTGGTACAACAAGTGACTGCAAAACAATTTAGGTCTGATTTGTTTTTCAGGCTTAACGTTATCAATCTCAGAGCACCGTCGCTCATAGAACGAATGGAAGATTTGAATCGTTAATGTACTCGTTCGCAAAGAAATACGCGAGATTTTCCTTTGATGCCATCCAAGCTCTTAAAAAACACACCTGGCCAGGCAACATCAGGGAGCTAAAAAATGTCGTCGCCAGGTGTGCAGCCACCTACCCTGGCCAACAGATCGAACCTCACAATTTAGAAGGTCTTGTCGACACTTTCCCTGGACAAAGCGAACGCCTTCCAACGGATTTTGCTATTGCGGTTCAAAATTTGTCGGATCGCATGCCTCTCATCAAAGAAGTTGAGCGGAGCATGATCATGCAACGACTTGCCGCCAACCGTGGAAACCAAAGAAAGACAGCGCATGATCTTGGGATGCCCAAGAGCACACTTCATGACCGCCTTAAAATTTACCAAATAGATCCCAAAAGTTATGCTGGGGCTAGGGCTTGAGAATCAGGTTTGCTAACATCACTTTCCTGATTCTTCCTGTAGTCAAATTTCCGTTAAGCACATCTTTGACCCGGTCTCGAACGTTGGTTTTGCCGTAGGAGTTTGCAATTTCGTCATAGTTGAGCTCTTCTAAGGAGCGCTGAATAAGATCTCGAAGCTCCACTTCGCGATCTTTGATTTCTACAAGTGTTTCCTTAGAAGAGGCGTCGACATAAAACTGAAACGCCCCCATTGGAGTTGGTCCTGATTTCGGCGACTTTCTTAAGTTCACAACCATTTTGTTGAGTTGAAAAACATTTTGTGGATGTCGAATGGAGTCGTAAAATCCCTCGACGTCTTCGGTTTCAAAATCGTAGCCCTTACCGGCTTCGGCAAATGAAGGCAAAAACAAATGCACGGAACGATCAATGAGACCTCTTGTGAGCGACACATAGCTAAGCCAAACAGTTCCCGCGGTTCCTCCAACGAGTGCAAAGAAAGCCAACTTTTTGAGGACGGACCACCTTTCGAAGATAGCAAGCACGCCCTTGATGGCTCCGCCAATTGACTTAAGAACGTGAAGCAAACCAGAGATGAACTTTTTTCGGCCCGAAAACAAAATAAAAAGACCTGTTTGCCACAGGACTTCGATGATCCAATCTAAAACACCAATGATTTTAAAGAAAACAAACTTGATCCAATCACCAAGGTATCTCAAAGCTCGTTTTAGATGGTCTTTAAATCCCATGCGCCTAGGGGTCGCCCCCGGAGCCGACTCTGCTAGAGCTGACTCAAAGTCACTCGATTCGATGTCAATTTTCATTTTCTCGACATCTTGGCCAATCACTTCAATAGATTTTGCAAATTCAGGATCTACTTCGTTTAGAATCGCATCGACTTCTTGCACTTCCGCTGCAGCGTCAGCACTCTGAGCTTCGACATCAACGGGCGCTTCTTCTTTTGGACTTTCCGACTCGGCCATAGTTTTGATTTTAGTCTGCATTTTTATCAGAACACAGACCAGAAAGTTTCCTGTGTCCTTTCCCCTGGACTTTGGGCCTGAGAAAATATCAAAAATCGATCTTCAAAATTTTGCGATTTCTGTCGATAGAATTGACAGGAGAGTTTATGAATCGAATTTTAGTATGCGTTTCGTTTTTCGTTTTAGGAGCCTGCGCAAATTTTTCCAGAAGCACTCAAAGCGGATACGCAGACAACGAACGACAGGTCGCCCCTCCAAAATCAGCCTGGGACGCTATCGAAGAACAAAAGGCCGTTGTCGAACTTGGTCTAGATGCCGACTCGACTTCAGGCGATGATCTCAGAAGTCGGGTTAAAACTCGTGTCCGGCTGAGGCAGCTTGAGCGCGCTCTTAAAACTACGGGTGAGCTGAGTCAGTACTACAAATACGGAAGCCTACTTAAGTCTGATGATGAACGAGTTCGATTCCTCGAACTCGGAAGTGTCGAAGCAAGGCAAGCTTATATTCGCAAAATGCAAATTGGCGCACGCAGTGAAATTCCAACATCTGATCTTCAAGAACTCATTGATAAAGAGGACATTTCTGTTGGAATGGCTCAGGAGTTTGTCAAACGGAGCTGGGGGGATCCCGTTCAAGTGGATGTGGCAGGAAACCCTGCTTTTAAAAACGAAAAGTGGTATTACCAGAAATATGTTCCTTCATCTGAAGGCTTTCGCCTTCAAAAGCGACGCGTGTTTTTTGAAGGCGGACGGGTTGTTGGTTGGGAAACCGAGTGATTACGCCATCTCATCAATAATTTGTCGGGCGGGCTCCTGCCCTCACGGCCATCGCCCCTATGGGGCGAACGCATCCTGCTTGGCCGACCCCACAAATTATTGATGAGATGGCTTCGCGCAGTTCGAGGCGGTTCATTTGGTGAGGCCGATCGTTGATTTATTTCATCAATATGGCGATGCATCCCAGTTGGACCATGCCTAGGTAATTTGCACCGTGACGATGATGTGCCGATAGTTTGCAGCCATGCAAATAGCCACTCAACTTTCCATCGTCGTGGATACCGGCGAAGAGTTCTCGAGCTGGAGCCTAATACTGTTGGTGAATTTAACCTGGCCAATGCCGTTAATGAGGTCGGGTAAAGACGTCTTTGGAATAAAATTTGGGCGAAAAACAGTTCCGCGAGAGCCTTACCAATGAGTTTTGGTGTCCGAAAGTCCGACCAACACTGTTGTGCACCAGTTTGAAGAGTTCTCCCACCTTAGGTTTTCAGGTTACGACCTGCTCGATTTGGAGCAATGAGCTCCATGCCTCCCTCTTTTTTGAGTTTTAAGTCAAGGCTGTCAACCTCATGCAACTAGCTCGAGAGCACTTGAGCTGCGCAAGGCCGTCTCATGAATAATTTGTGGGGTCGGCCAAGCAGGATGCGTTCGCCCCACAGGGGCGATGGCCGCGAGTACATGGATGTACGTCCCACAAATTATTCATGAGATGGCCTTTAGTGTGCCTCTTCCCAGTCTTTAGCTATCATGTAATTTACTTTTAAAGGCACTCTAAGGGTGAAAGCATTTTCCATGATTTGCTTGATAGTTCCGACATCAGCTTCGAGGCTCTGTTGTGTCCCTTCGAAAATGAGTTCATCGTGAACTTGCAAAATCATTTTAGCTTTCGTCTGATCTGCAATTCTTATCATCGCGATTTTTACGATGTCACTCGCCGTCCCTTGGATGGGAGCATTGATAGCTGCTCTTTCGCCAAACTTTCTTACCATTTGGTTTTTTGATTTGAGTTCGTCAAGGTAGCGCCGTCGCCCTGAGAGGGTTTCAACAAAACCCTGCTCCATAGCCTTGGTCACTGTAGAGTCCATGTAGGCGCGCACTCCAGTGAATCGTTCAAAATATCGTTTGATGATGTCAGTGGCCTCGCCTCGAGGAATACCCAAAGCTTCGGCTAGACCAAAGGCTCCTTGTCCGTAGGCTATTCCAAAATTAATGGCTTTGGCGGTCCGGCGGAGATCTGGTGTCACGGCCGTCACCGGCACATCAAAGACTTCTGCCGCCGTTGCAGCGTGAATATCGAGGTCCTCTGAAAAAGCACGGATCAATCCTGGGTCTTCAGAAAAATGAGCCAAAATCCTTAGCTCGATTTGGCTGTAATCCACCGATAGAAGAAATTGACCGGGAGAAGCCACAAACGCTTGCCGAATTTGTGAACCTCGCTGGGTCCGTATAGGAATATTTTGAAGATTGGGTTGTATGCTAGAAAGGCGACCTGTCGCTGTCATTGCCTGTTGGAAGGTGGTATGCACTCGCCCCGTCTGCGGATTGACCAATGCCGGAAGAGCATCGACATATGTTGACTTGAGTTTTGAGATCTCACGAAACTCGATGACCTTCTCTGCAATAGGATGTTGCGCTTTTAGTTTTTCTAAAACGTCAGTGTCTGTGCTAAAACCTGTTTTTGTTTTTTTACCTGCAGGCAATCCAAGTTTTTCAAAAAGCACGTGGCCGAGCTGCCGAGGACTTGCGATATTGAATTTTTCCCCTGCCATTTCACAAATCTCGGTTTCGAGAACCTGAATTTCTTTTGCAAATTTTTTGCTGAGCTCTTGAAGCATTTGCGTGTCAATAAGAAAGCCCGCTTGCTCCATACTTAACAATATAGATGTCAACGGAAGTTCTATTTCAAAATAGTAACGCTCCATCTTTTTTTCTTTGAGCTCAGTTCTTAGGTGACCTTCCAACTCTTGATTTGCAAAGAGCAACTGCGAAGCACTTGCAAGAGTTGGGAGATTTTTTTGAAAAACATTTTTATAGGCAGTCTGAAAATCTAAAATAGGACTTGGACGTAAGCAGTAGGCGGCAAGCTCAGAGTCCCAACTTGCCGTCGGTGTTTGGATGCCGGCTTGTCGCCAAAATGATTTTAGTCCAAAACCCTTCCAAGGCACTTTTCGTAAAACTTCGCACTCCCCAAGCTTCGCAAATTCACCCTTGATGATCGCAATTTTTTTATCTTGAGAAAAAGCGATAAATCTCTCGTTAGAAACAAGCCAAAGTGGCTCCGTCGGATTCACCCATTTTGCAAGGTCTTCGATATTCACATCTTCTTCGACCGACTCCTGAGCGACGGTCATAGGCGAATGACTTATCGTTGCAAAAAGATCATGCACTTGTCCCTGACCAAGTACTGGATGCACAGCGGGAGCCGCAGGCGAGCCTGCGACAGAAACTGAAATCGAGGAATCGTCGCGAGAGGGAGAGCCAAAGGGTTCAGCGAACGGGCTTGACTCAATTTCAATAACAGGTTCAGGGGCTACTTCACCGAGAAGGGACTTTTCAAGAGTTTTAAAATTCAACTCTCTGAGGAGGCTCTGGAGCTTCTCGCGCTCAACCTGACGAAGCCTTAGGTCTTCCATAGTAAAATCAAAAGGGACTTGTTGATTGATTGTGACAAGTTTTCGCGCCAGAAACGCATTGTCTTTGTCGGCGGTGAGTTTTTGCGACATGCCTTTAGCAATTTTATCCAAATTTTCGTAGATGCCTTCGAGAGTCTGATACTCCGATAGCAGCTTTACAGCGCCCTTGGGGCCGATTCCACTGACACCTTTGATGTTATCCGAGGAATCGCCAACCAAAGCTAAGTAGTCGATGAAGTGCTCAGGAGGCACTCCCCATTTTTCTTTCACTTCTTTGGGGTCATACTTAAAGTCCTTCATGGTGTCCCACATGGTCACGTGAGGAGATATCAACTGACCAAAATCTTTATCACCACTGACAATCACTGCTTGAAATCCATTCTTAATGGCTTTGCACGCAATAGTTCCAATAAGGTCGTCAGCCTCATATTGTGGAACCTCAAAAGCAGGAATGCCCAGTGTTCGCACGAGATCCTTGATGTAAGGAATCTGAGGAATCAAATCCTCTGGCATCTCAGAGCGGTTTGCTTTGTAGTTGGGATCAAGCTCTTTTCGAAACGACGGCTCGGGGCGGTCATAACAAAATGCCATGTACTCGGGCTTTTCGTCTTTAAGAATTTTGACCACCATGGATAGCACGCCGTAAATGGCGTTGGTGGGCATTCCAGTGGGGCTAGTGAGTTGTCGAATGGCGTAGAAAGCTCTGAATATGAAGGAGCTAATATCAACGAGGAAGACTTTTTTCATTGGAGGGACTAAAACAGTTTAGACTGAGGAACACAATCAATTTTTACTTACTGAAGCTTGTCTAAAATGTCCTTTTGATCCACTTGAAGAAGTTCAGACTCGTTGAGAATTCCTTCGGCGACAGACTGGCACTGCATTTCAGTACAGTAGTCTTGAGCATGTCTTGCTAATACTTCAAGCAAGCGGATTTGATTTGGATTTGGAGCTCCGCTCCCCTGCTCCCACTGAACGATGTCATCTTTAGCACATGATAATTTACAAGCGAAGTCGGTCTGACTGAGACCTAATTTTAACCTGAGGACACGAATTTCTGTTCGATTCCATTCCATAAATTTTTGTAGGTTCTCAGCCAAGAGAACCGACGGCTTCTCCTAACTTTATAAGTCCGAAGGCTTCTGGCCCTCGATCTGTTTCGCAAACTTCAAAACAAACTTCTGCACCCTGTTTGAGCTCCTTAACAAGATCTTTATTCTTTATTGCAGTGAAGTGAAAGTAGATAGTTCTGCCTTGTTCGTCTTCAACAAAACCAAACCCTTTGCTTTCACTAAACCACTTAATACGTCCGTCTACCAAGTCCCCCCCTTATTATAGATTACGTACTTCTTCTTCATCTGATTCAGAGAAGAGAAAGATTAAATCATGTTCTTCGGCTAAGTCAAAGTACTCCCTTGCTTGGTACTCGATGTAGGAAGGGTCATG
This sequence comes from Pseudobdellovibrionaceae bacterium, assembly GCA_044229295.1. GTDB lineage: Bacteria > Bdellovibrionota > Bdellovibrionia > Bdellovibrionales > Bdellovibrionaceae > JBGATJ01. Next base: position 1,874 of record JBGATJ010000074.1, on the reverse strand, counting down.
GGCTTGATTTATTTGACCTTTTAGGTGATTTATCTCTTTTTGCGTTATCTCTGCTTCGCTTTGAATGTTGCGCATGTCTTGGCGCAAACTCAGAATCCGAAACAGGGATCCGCTAGAGACCAAACTGATCGTCACGAGGATCAGGCAAGTGATAAAAACTTTTCCGGGATGATAGATCCAACTTCGAAAATAATGCATTCCTTGCTTCATGCCCTGATTTTACTCCCATTCGCGGAACTTGCCTACGGGGTGGGAGTCCAGGTGCGTCGCATTAATGCCAAGCGTCGTTATTACTCGGCGAGCCCAGCTGCAGGGGCAGAGTTCAGAACTTCCGCCGATTTCTTTGCATCTTTGAGGGCTCGAATTCGCAAAAGGATCGCTCCTTTAGAGATAAACTCTGTCGTTCCAGCGGCTTGCTTTTCTAAAAACGAAATCTGGGAATCAAAGAGGGATTTAACTCCGCTTTTTAAGATCTCTGCGGCTTGCTGACTTTCAACGGTTGAAAGATTGGCATAGGGAATCAGATTTGGGTCTGCATTGTGAGTATCTTTGTAAATGAGCTCACTAAGTCTGGTCATGAATTCTTTAATGGATTTTGCATCCGTTTTTCCGCCAGCTTTGATGTATCCCTGGAAGGCCTCTGAAATATCATAAGCTGAATTTACGTAGTTGCTGCCAACTGAACCAAAAGAGCCAAAGTCAACATCACTGAGAACGTCGAAAGTGACTTTGCCGGTATCGTCAATTCTAAATGCCGTCCAATCGCTCCTAGGGATTTGATTTTTCTCTAAGATTTCCTCCAAAGTCGAACCGGGAGATTTAACTCCCCAGTCCACATATCTGGTGCAGCGATTCGGATAATTTCTGACACAAGCGATCTGCCAATCACTTAACCCTTTGAGGTTTTGGGTTCTGCGTGCGGTTTCAACCTGCTCAAGGCTCTTTGCAACATCGGCTCGCCGAATATCAGCGGCAATATTTTTCACTGACATAAGTTGAAAATTGGCATCTGCAAAAACAGCTTTGTCGATGGTATGGAATGCGGGAACAACAAAAAGCTGTGGCTCAAAAAGGTTCATGGAAAGCTTCTCAGTTTTCACGTTGAACAGATTCAGAGTATCGATACTTACAACTTCCTATACATGATCAATCAAAAAACTTTCAGAGAACGTATCGCCTTCATTCCGTGCAAGCAGGATACTTATTACTCTAAAGCTATCATCCCCGAGACAGATTCAATGACTCAGAAGCAGGCTGACCAGGTCTTCGAATCTCTTAAATGTGTTTCAGAAAAATAATAGGAGCGACGATTTTTCGAAGTTCATTCGCTTTTTTTCTCGTGGTCTCACTAAGTTTTCCCTTGCAAGGCGAAGAGACTGAATCTTTTCCTGTAGAAGCAAAACTTGCCATCTATGAAAAAGCTCTCGAAAGTTTTGATAAAGAGTGCAATGTGCAAAGCCCCCCCGATTGGTGTGCGGACGAACGCCTTCGCCTCATGGAAGACTCCAAAAAACTCACCGAAGAAGCGTTTGCAGCAACAGATGATGTGATTCGTGAGGAATTGCCGCCTGACTGTTCTCGAAGCAGTATCGGAAATGGCCACACACTTGCCGGCGTTGAGGAGCTTATCGCTTCGGAAATAGCACGTCAGAAGACTTGCGAGCCTGGAGAAAATACAAGTCTCGCCTCCAAACAATGCGCTCACGAGCTCGGATGCAATATTCTTCGGACTGCTCCACCAGCTTTAAAGTCATTCGCTACGATTCCCCCAAGCTGCGGATCTTCTTCGACCCAAACTAATTGTTACACCGAGAGAATGCGCGGAATGTTCAACGATGTTTTTTTTAATCTCAAAGGACTGCTGGTCGAAATTC
>JBGATJ010000073.1:0-22989 GCA_044229295.1 Pseudobdellovibrionaceae bacterium | reverse complement strand
GCTTGTGCATACTTGATGGCAGCGATGGCTTGATCAATGGTGCCGCCAGTGTCTTTGCCTGTCGAAAGGTTTTTATCGATAAACTTCACAGGAAGAAGTTTAGCTTTGGGAGCAATGCCTTTGGCTCTTCCTCGAGTTCCGTCGGCTAAAATGATTCCAGAGACATGAGTGCCGTGACCTACATTGTCTGCGACGTTGGGGGATTGGTTTACGAAATCCCATCCGTGCACGTCATCAGCAAAGGAGTTTCCGTCTTCATCGACGCCGTTTCCATCAACCTCAGTGGAGTTCACTGCGAGTTGACCCGATAATTGGGGGTGATCTGTATCTGCACCCGTATCGACGACAGCAACGACGACATCTTTACCCTCAACACCGTCAGCCCAGACTTGCGGTGCTTGCACCATTTGTTGACCCCAGTCTTCGGTGAGGGTGTCTGAATCTGACTGAGGAGTAAGCTGGGGGAGCTCAAGAGGGAGGTGATAGTTGTATTCCACGAGATCGATATCGGCAAGGTGTGGCTCCACAAAATCCCTGAGAAGAGCATCGCGATTTTCGGCTTTTTCTAAGGTGATGTCGCCTGAATTCCAACGAACTATGAATGAATTTGTGATTTTTTGAGCCTCACAAGACACATTGCCTTTGCGTACAGGAGGTTCAGGAAAGGCTTCCATCGCCGATTTTTGAGAGCCGCAGGCCGTGATCTGCAAACTCATCCACAAAATGGAATAGAACATCCATGTTTTTTTCGAGTGCCTGACATCCATGTCGACTCCTTGTGAAATTGTATCAAGGGTTCCATTCCAATGAAACCGTTTGACCGAATTGTGGTTAACTTATCGGCAGCTTGTAGGCCCAGCCCATTGCTCCTGACAAAAATCTGGCAAAATCTCAACCTTGGTCCTGAAGAGAAGAGTAGGAGCGAATTCTCAGGGATTGAGTTTTAAGGGGCAAAGGTCTAGACTTCGAGTGAGGATAAAAAATGAAAAAATCAAAGTCGGGCGCGGTTTTTGTCGCCGCGGGAATACTGATCAGCCGTCTCGCTGGCCTTCTTCGCGAATCTCTTGTGGCTCACTATTTTGGGAATTCCGCCATTGCCGATGTTTTCCGGGCGGCGCAAAGAATTCCAAATTTTCTGCAAAATCTTTTTGGTGAAGGTAGTTTGTCGGCTTCATTCATTCCCGTTTATTCGTATTTGCTCAAGCAAGAGGAAAAGCAAGCAAGAGCTGTCGCTCAGACCATTTTCACGCTTCTTTTCCTGATGGTCGCGGTATTAGTAGCCCTCGGAGTTTCTTTTTCAACAGTTTTTATCGATTTGATAGTGCCAGGTTTTGAAGGCGAAAAGCGCCAAATGTCGATCGATCTGGTTCGTATCATGTTTTTCGGGACGGGAGTGTTGGTCCTTTCAGCGTGGTGTTTAGGAATTCAAAACAGCCACCGCCGATTTTTTCTTTCTTACTTTGCGCCCGTTTTGTGGAACGCCTGTATTATCTTTGGACTTTTTTATTTTGGCTCTAGGCAGTCGCAGGCCGATCTTGCTTACAGTGCCGCCTGGTGCTTAGTGGTTGGGTGTTTTCTCCAATTTTTAATTCAAGTTCCGACGACCTACCGGCTTCTGGGAGGGATCAGGTTTCGATTTTTAGTCAAAGATCCTAACGTTAAAACCATTTCACGAAATTTTCTTCCGGCAGTCATGGGAAGGGGAGTGGTTCAGGTCAGTGCCTACATGGATAGCATGCTTACAAGTTTCATCGGTAATGGATCTTTAGCAGCGCTGACTTGCGCGCAAACTGTTTATTTGTTGCCTGTCAGCCTCTTCGGGATGTCCATTGCCGCAGCGGAGCTTCCGACGATGTCGGAAGGTCATGAATCATTGTCTATGGCTGAGCACCTTTCCAATCGGCTTCGGCAAAGTTTAGAGCGAGTCGCGTTTTACATTTATCCTAGCGCCTTTGCATTTTTATTTTTAGGAGATGCCGTTGTAGGGCTTATCTATGAGTCAGGGCATTTTCTACGTAAGGATACAATCACTGTGTGGATGATTCTTGGGGCCTACGGAATCGGGCTTATCCCGAATGTTCAGAGTCGTCTTTTTTCCACAGTTTTCTTCGCACTGAGAGACACTAAAAAAACATTTTACACCTCGCTTATTCGAGTGGTGCTCTCAACGAGCCTTGGTGTGTTTTTCTGTTTTTATCTTTTTAAAAAACTAGATATCAGTGTTGAGCAAAAAACAATGGGCCTGGCAATGGCTGCGACTATTGGGGCTTTTCTAGAGTGGACCCTGCTCAAATGGAATTTGCGAAAGGTTGGCGTGGTTGTTGAACAAAAACTTATTTATCAACTGCAAATCTGTGGCTGCGCTATCGCGGCATGTATCGCTGGCTGGATCTGTAAATTAGCTTTGGAGCATGCTCCGAGGGTGGTGGGCAACTTCTCGGTACTGGTGTCTTTTGCTATCACATATTTTTTAGTGGCACATTACTTTAAAGTTCCTGAGGCCCGGAGTTTTATTAACAAGGTTAAGGCGCGATTCAAGAAAGCTTAAGGGCTCCATCCTTTATAGACACCGTGTTTTGCAGGCGGCGCTTGAAAAAAACAAGTCTCCGAAATTGGCAAAGACGGCCCTCTTTCTTGGTAGATGTCGAAAGTTGGTCTTACAATCGCTTCAGGAGGGGCCAATCTATAAATGAGGTGAAATTTGCGGCCGTCATAGAGAGAAAATCTCACATGAATAGATTTGTCGTACTCTCCGCAAAAAAAACCTGAATCGCATTGCTCATCCTTTTTGAATGATTTGACCTGATTTGGGCACACGTATGCTTTAGCCGTGAGTTCTCCTCCGGCGATCGAGCACCAAGGCCCACAGCCTTTCAAAGTCGCCGCCCACGTAAAGGCATTCGCCGGTTTAGAATCTTGAGCATCAGCCAAAGGCGCAACAAAAGAGGTCAGAACTGCAAACAAAAGTCGAACAGTTATTTTATAGGTCATTGGATCTCCTCATCGGCGTCTTATCCGTATGAGGAGTCTCTCACAATACAAGAAATCTCATATTTTAAACGGATTTGATAAAATCTGACATAAAACTGCAAAATTCTTTTTCAACTTTTTTAGCAGTATCGGTGACTTCTTGGTGAGACAGTTTCTTATCAGACATTCCGGCGGCCATATTCGTAATACAGCTAATTGCAAAAACCCTCAGTCCAAGATGGTTGGCGGCAATAGATTCTGGAACAGTACTCATTCCAACCGCTTTACCACCAATCATGCGAAGATAACGAACTTCTGACGGAGTTTCGTAGGTTGGTCCACTGACGGCGCAGTACACGCCTTTATGATAACGAATATTTTTGCGATTCAGAAGCTGCGACATAGATTCAACCAGTCGCTTGTCATAGGCCTCAGACATATCTGGAAACCTGGGTCCGAGCTGTTTAAGATTTGGGCCCATCAGAGGATTTGTTCCCATCAAATTGATGTGGTCTTCAATGATCATGAAATCACCAGGCTGCATACTGGGATCAAGCCCGCCCGCAGAATTCGTGAGAACAAGCACTTCAATTCCAAGCATTGCTAAAACCCGGGTCGGGAAGACCACGGTGTCCATATTGTGACCTTCATAAAAATGATTGCGACCCTGAAGGACTGCGATCTTAACATTGTCGACGCTGCCTAAGATAAGGTTTCCCGAGTGACCCTCGACACTGGTTGGAACAAAGTGAGGAATTTCATCGTAAGCAAATTTGGATTCAATTTTGATTTCGTTAACGAAAGCGCCAAGGCCAGAGCCTAAAACCACGCCTACTTGCGGCTTCAACTGACTTCTTGATCGGATTGAATCGACGGTTTCTTGCAGACGTTCGAGCAGAATAATTCCTCCACATCAAGAGATGATCTCTCTTATCAAACTCGGAGACGTAGGCTTTTGCAAGGAAATTGTCACGCAGGTTTTTAAACGAGCGACTGCTTTGGCCAGCAAATCCTCTCTAGAAGCGAAAAGTGTGACTATCGCCTCATCTTTTTTAATGGGATCAGAGATTTTTTTGTGAAACTCAAGCCCTGCGACAGGATCGATCTTATCACTCACCGTTTTTCGACCCGCTCCAAGCTCAACACAGCCATATCCTAACATTTCTGTATCAAATCCTGCGATGTATCCGTCACGATCCGCCAAAATCACTTGTTTAAATGGGGCTTGGCAAACGAGGCCACTCAAATTCCCGCCCTGAAGAGTAACGATGTCCCTAAATTTTTTGGCAGCTTCGCCAGAGGTTAAGATTTTTTGTGCAATCTCGTAGCCGTGTTCATCGCTGTTTGCTTTGTTCCCGATAAAAATCATGTGTCCCGCAAGCCGCAAACTCAACTCCCGCGTGTCCTGATACAGATCTCGGCCTGATTTGGATATCGAAGTCTTGCCATCAAGAATTTCAAGGCATTCAAGAATCTCGTTGGAGTTACCAGCGTAACGCCCCATGGGTTGACTCATATCTGTGATTAAAACCCGAGCTTTCTTCTTAAATCCATTGGCAATGGAGAGTAGTTTTTCCGACAACAGACGAGCCTCACCATAAGTTTTCATAAAGGCGCCGTTGCCATATTTGATATCAAGAACAATCCCATCGATTCCTTCAGCCAGCTTTTTAGACATGATGCTCGCGCAAATCAGCGGAATGCTCTCGACGGTCGCAGTGACATCCCGAAGTGCATAAATTCTTTTATCGGCAGGGCACAGGTCTGCAGTTTGCCCAATAAAACAGAGATGATGTTGAGTAACCTGATTCACAAACTCCTTCAGCGAAAGGTCGGTTCTAAAGCCAGGAATGCTTTCAAGCTTGTCAATAGTGCCACCGGTGTGACCGAGCCCTCGGCCTGCCATCATTGGAACATCAACGCCCGCACAAGCGACGATAGGTGCAAGGATCAAGCTCGTTTTATCACCAACTCCGCCAGTGCTATGCTTATCCACCTTTAATGGAGAGTGAGGAAAAGTAAGCGACTGGCCAGAGGCAATATAAGCTTTTGTGAGTGCCAGGGTCTCGAGTTCGGTCATGCTATTAAAATAGACAGCCATGAGGAAGGCCGCCATTTGATAATCAGCAACGTCCCCTTGTAAAAAGCCCTGAACGAAATCGATGATTTCTTCCTCTGACAGAGCCTGATGATTTCGCTTTTTTTTGATAATTTCAGCAGGAAGGGAACGCATCAATAGTTTCCTTTGGCAGTCAGACCTTGCACGAGCGCAGGCCCAGAACTAGTGCCGAGTCGAGAGGCACCGGCTTCGATGAGGTCTACGGCCTGCTGCCAACTGCGGACCCCGCCGCTGGCTTTGATCTGCATTTGTGGACTCACAACAGAACGAATGAGGGCAATATCTGCAACCGTTGCGCCGCCGCCGTTAAATCCGGTACAAGTTTTAACAAATTCAGCGCCCCCAGCCTCTACCAAGCGTGAGGCGATGATTTTTTCATCGTGAGTCAGGAGGAAGGTTTCGATAATGACTTTGAGTGGGCGTCCGCTGCAGGCCATATGCACTCGCCTAATTTCTGACTCGATTTTTTCAAAATAACGACTTTTCAGCCACCCGACATTGAGAACCATGTCGATTTCATCAGCACCATCTTGGAGTGCAAGGTCCGTCTCAAAAACTTTAGCTTCTGTGCGGTGACATCCTGAAGGGAAGCCCACAACCGTTGCCACTTTAGTTGGCGAAGAGCCAAGCGCTTGATAGGCTCGTGAAACCCACTGAGGACTCACACAAACGGCAGCAAATTGGAATTGAGCCGAAGTTTCGCAAAGCAGCTGAATTTCATGCTCATTGGCCTCGGGACGTAACAGCGTCTGATCGATGTAGGATGCGAGGTTGATTTGAGAGGTATTTACGGTTTGCATCATGTCTCCGAAGTTTGATTTATCTTGAAAGAAACCCTGAGAAAACTCAATGTGAAATGATGAACTACTGGCACATCTTCGTAACAGGTCACGTCCAAGGAGTTGGCTACCGGCGTTTTGCTCAAAAAAAAGCTCAGGAGCTTGGTCTCAAGGGTTGGGTCAGAAACCTACCTGACCAGAGAGTGGAAATCAAGGTCGCTGGCGAAGTGAGGGTCCTTGAGTATTTTCACACTGAACTCAAACGTGGACCACACTACGCCGAGGTCACGGATGTTTCCTTGAGTGAAATCGCCGCCGAAACCTTTGAACCATTTCGCATTTTACCTGATGGAGAAAGATAATGACAAAAACACTCTTAATAGCGCTCTTCATTTTTTCTTTTTCTCACGCCGTTTTGGCGCAAGATCTGCCCCCACCTCCAAGCAATAGCAATAGTACAACGGGCCTTCGAAGCCGTGCGGCCACCGTCATTTTTGCAGGGCTTGGCGGTGCTGTGATCGGGCTGAGCACTTTGAGTTTTTACGAAGAGCCACAAAACCATTTGAATAACGTCACCTTGGGATTTGGTTTGGGATTAATTCTAGGCACTGCATATGTCACCTACCAGTCGGTGAACGTTCAAGCCTTGAGGGACCCTATAAAGTCTGTACTGGATGCGGAAGATCTCCGTGCAAAATCGCGACATCGCGGAGTCTATCAGCTGACGTGGGCTTTCTAGCCTAAAACATCTTCTTTAATTAAAATCTCGCGGTATCTTTTTTCTGAATCCAATTTTCGGTTCTGAGCCGGAGCGCGCTTATCCCAACCTTTTGCCATATTTCGAACTTTTTGAACCTCAAGTGGCCCCGTGTAACGATTTTCTATAAGGAACTCAAAACGCTCCAGAGGCGACATAGGTTCAAGGTAGGTGAGAGCCTGATCTTGAGGGAGCACGACCACAAGGCGATGATGGTACTGAAGCATCTGCTCGGTCGCCGTATGAGTTAAAATTGTAAAAGCAGAGTGGTTGTCTCCTTTAGGGGACCAGGGTCTAAAAGTAATTCCGGCGGCAAAAAAACCTTCCGTTTGAGGAATAGAAAAGGACAACGCAGTTCCCTCTTGATCCCCCCAATAGGCAAACTCATGAAAGTTCGCCATAGGGATTAAAACGGGATGATTTTTGAATCCATCTTTCCATCTTGGGAGATCGTAGATTCGCCGAATCTGAACCTCATCGCCTGCTTCTTCCTCATGGCCATCGCTTTGGTTGCCAATTCCTGAAAGTCGAGCGTTGGGTAAAGGGCTAGAAGGGAAAATTTTTACTTCTAGGGACAAACCTTGATCGGTTCGCGAGACGACCGGGGCCTTGGTGTGCATCTTAACAAGAGGGCTCCAGTCTGCGTGATCCGGAGCTCTGACAAATTGAGCTCCTAGAGCGTTTGCAATTTTCTCAGCTGATATGAAAGTCGTAAACTCAGAACACATAACGCCGACTATTCCAGGGTCTTGCGACCTGGTCTAGTCGGAGTGCTTCACAACTCTTGGGGATCGTTGTAGAAGTCGACTTTGAATCGCAGCTGGCAATCCAGCGCGGATAAAAGAGCGAGTTTTGGATCGAGGTTAATGCCTCTGCGAACGCACTGTTTTTCTGCAAGTTTGTTGACCTTGCGGAGACCAGCGGTACCGTGCTCTTCTTTGATCAACACATTCATAACCTCGATTTTGCAATTGAGGTAACTCACATCCCCAGTGGCTTGTGAGCAATGAGTGAAGGGACTGTTATCGGCGAAAGCCGCAGCACAAATAAGTGAAATAAATAAAAATGTTTTCATGTCGGAGGAACTAACATCACCGCAGGGATTTTGAAATCGGCTGAAAGAGTCTCTGAAATATTTTCATGTGGAGCATCAGCATCAGCTTCAGCCTCAGCTTCAGATACAGATACAGATACAGATACAGTATAGTTTCATCAGTTGAAGCCAAACTAAAACTGATGCTGATCTGGTGCTGAGGCTGACTCTGAGGCTGATGCTGTTCCAGTTCCTGTCGTTAAAGCGCGGCTTGTAGAATCTCGGTCGTAATACTCATGAATTCTCTTAACTTTTGAGAGACAAATTTGTGAGCTGGGTAGACTAGATAAATGGGGTATTCTTGCATGTTCCAATTGGGGAGAACTCTCACGAGTTTTCCGGTCCTAACGTCTTCGGCGCTGTTCATCTTATCTAGTAGCGCAATTCCCATTCCTTGTAAGGTCAGCTTTTTCAGAAGTGGTAAGTTATTCGCTTTAATTTTGCCGTTGTCGGGGAAGGGGCACTGCTCTTTTCCATTGGAAAGTTCTTTCACGCCGCCCGAATAAACTATTTTTATGCATTGATGAGCCGTTAGGTCTTTGGGGTGGCGAAGTGGTCCGTTTTTTTGCAAATACTTAGGACTTGCAAAAAGTCCAAACTCACTCTGGCCAATTTTTTTTCCAATTAAGTTGGAGTCTTTGAGCTTTCCAGCTCGAATCGCAAGGTCTACTCCCTCTCCAACAAGATCAACGTAACGGTCCGTGATAAGAACGTCGACTTCGACGTGAGGATGAAGATTTGAGAATTTCTGAAGGATCTTTGGCAAGTGGCTATCTGCCACTCCTGGCGGAACCGTCACTCTCAATAGTCCCTGTGGAGTCTTTTGTTCTTGGCTCACCCTAGAATCAGCTGCCTCCAAAATCTCTAAAGCTTTGCTACACTCAACAAAATAGATTTTACCCAGAGAGGTAGGATTTACTTGTCTTGTTGTCCTTTGAAGAAGAGTTACGCCAAGGCGTTCTTCGAGCTGACCAATTCTGGTGCTGACTGTCGATTTAGAGATATTGAGGGCTTTGGCTGCTTTTCCAAAACTGCCTGTTTTCACAACCTTTACGAATATAGATATTTCGAGAATTTCCACTAATGGTCCAATTTTACGAACAATGTTTCCGATATTTTCTATCTTTTGGACCTTATATTTTTACGATAGAGAGGTTGTCAAATGAATCTGGCAAAAGGAATGAGATCATGGGTCGGTTAAATCAAGAAACCTTGGGACTTGGCGAGTGTCTTCCCGAGATCCCCCAGACTTGAATTTAGTGAAGTTTGTAAAGTTTGTTAAACAACCCTTAAGGAGGTTAATATGAAATCTGTTTTTTTAACTCTAGCACTGATATGGGGAATGAATACGTCTGCGTTGCCAAACCTAAGCCAATCAGAAATTCAAACTCACTGTGTTGCTGCCGCAAAATCCTACGCTGAAAAAAGCCAAGCCCCTTGGTCCGAGGATGCGCGCTTCGTGCGTGTCCTCTACGACTCCTGCTATGTCAATGTCAGCGACGTCACTGTCTACGGTGATAGGTGTTACTACAACTACGTTGTCGACATGAAAAATTGGGAAGTCACAATGACTGAGTTGTTATCCCCAGCGTGCCAACCCTATTAAACTCATGTGCTAAGGTTGTCCCAGCTTTGACGTGGATGGATTTGTTCCACCGAGCTGGGGAGAATCATCGGGGGTATTGGGTTTACAGCGACGGTAAATGTCGATGACCTTGCTGAGCTCGGTGCTTGGCTCGTGTGCGAACGGACGGCCAGAGAATTCTTCGTCCAGCCACCAAAATCGGTAGGGAACGGTTCCGCCCGAATTGACAGCAAAGACCACGCCTCGTCCTGATTTTGGATCTTTGAGGATGTAACGTCCACTATGCTTCGTTGGGGCGTAAATGTAGTCTCCAAATCTGGGCTCTTGGCCATTCGCTAGGCGGCAATATTTTTTCTCAAGCAAGCACCCCACAGCCTCTGTCGACCTGTCCATGCTACCGTTTTGGAGTGTAGGGCTGAAAAACTGCCTGGCCGGGCCGTGGCAAACCTCGTTATCACCGGCGTTTGGAAAAGTATCTACTTTTGCACTTAGCCAATTTGGAAATAGACTCTGCAAGGGAACCCATCCTGATCCTTTTGTTTTGAGCTTAGCCACTAATCTTTGTTTCATTTCTTGGGCATTAAATCCGACACCGAAATAACCTACCAGAGATTGCACAGTCTGCTCATCGAGCATGACTTCAACCTCAAGAGCATCGTACTTACATTGAGCGCCCTCAGGATGAGTTAACAGAGGACCAGTTTTAGAGCCCAAAGCAGCTCTACATTGGCCCGGAGTTTTGATTTCCTTTGTTCTTACGGGAAAGTTTACTATGCTCGCACCCGTCGCTAGCTTTTCAATTTCACTAAACTCTTCGAAGCATACATTTCTACCTTCTCGTTGAACTTTACTCCTGGTTTCGTAGCGTTGGGCGAGGGTAGACGTACCGCTCTTGTCCAAAATCAGTCCTAAAAACTCTAAGTAGAGTGTATCGCCAGTCTTTACGATCCTAATTTGATTTCCCTTGGGGACGAAGCCCTTGTTGATCATATCTATAAAAGGCACTCGATCAGAAGGGGACATTTCATATTTAGCATATTCAACTAAGGATTTTTTTAAGACTTCAACCGTCAGCTTTTGTCCAGCGATTGTAGGCATTTCTTTTTCCCAGGAAGTATTAATGATTTGAACCGCCTGGGCAAAGGTTGCGTTTTCTGGAAGAGCCATATTTCTAATATCAGTCGTTTCTACGGCGTGAAGAACAAGTGGTAAAAGGTAATAAAAAATAAATATCATTGAAAGATTGAATCCCCAGCGTCACCGAAAACGTTATCCTAAGCAGCAGTTCCCGGTGTTTCTTTCGTTTCGTCCGTTTTCCCAAGGAACTGACTCGCTTCAGCCTTACTGACAAGTCCCTTTTTCACAAGGTCATCAATGTACTTTTCAAACAGAACCATTCCAAATTTGTGGCTTGTCTGGATCGTTGATGGAATTTGATGGACTTTGGATTCACGAATCAAGTTGGCGATGGCTTTGGTGTTCCGCATGATTTCAAATGCTGGAACTCGGCCTTGACCGTCGGCGCGGGTGAAGAGAGTTTGCGCGATAACTCCTCGCAAACTTTCTGAAAGCATCGTTCGAACCTGAGCCTGTTGTCCTTCAGGGAAAACGTCAATGATACGATCGATGGTTTTTGCGGCGCTGTTGGTGTGGAGTGTTCCGAAAACAAGGTGTCCCGTTTCAGCGGCCGTGAGGGCGAGGGAAATGGTTTCTAAATCCCGCAACTCTCCAACGAGCAGAACATCGGGATCTTCTCGAAGTGCAGATTTGAGAGCATTGGCAAAAGACTTCGTGTGACTTCCAACTTCGCGTTGGTTCACAAGACACTTCAAATTCTGGTGCACAAATTCGATCGGATCTTCAATGGTAATGATGTGGCATTCTCTAGCCGCATTGATGTGGTGGATGAGAGCCGCCAGTGTCGTGGATTTTCCAGATCCAGTGGGACCTGTTACAAGCACAAGGCCTTTGTCGCAATCAACCATATCGAGCATGGATTGTGGCAAGTTCAGCTCTTGAACTGTTTTGATTTTTTCTGGAATCACCCTGAAAACCGCGCCGAGACCTTTTCGTTGCATAAAAATATTACAGCGAAAACGACCTGTGTGAGGAACATTGTAGGCGAGATCGAGCTCCCACTTTTCGACGAACTGTTTTTTCTGTTTTTCAGAAAGAATCTCAAAGATCAAAGCTTGAACGTCTTGGTTTGTAAGATCTCTGTAATTCATGGGATGCATAAACCCGTGGACTCGCAAATACGGTGGAGCTCCACTTGTGATATGTAAGTCTGAAGCTTTTTGTTCCACCATGATTTTGAAAAGTTCATCAATCGCAGCCATAACATATACATCGGCATAAATAGCAAGTTGATTGAGCCTGTAGAGGATAAACGTTGAATCCCAGCCCCGACCTGGTATTAGATCCAGAGGAGGAGGTTTTCTTGGCCGCAGAAATTCTGATCAATGTTCGCCCCCAAGAAACTCGAGTTGCCTACGTCGACAATGGGGTCCTCACGGATTTAAAGGTGGAGCGTAAAACCTCACCCACTTTGGTCGGATGCATTTTTCGGGGCAAAGTCATGCGAGTGCTTCCTGGGATGCAAGCTGCGTTTGTAGACATTGGCCTAGACCGCGCAGCATTTCTTTACGTGGGAGACATTCGCGAGGACCTCGACTCTGACAGCTATCCCTTTGCAGACACCGAATTGCGTAACGAGCCCCTCATCTCTGACGAGGAAATCATCCAGCAACCTCTCCCTAGAGTCCCCATTCAGGATCTTCTTAAAGACGGCCAATCCATTCTCGTTCAAGTGGCAAAAGACCCGATCGGCACTAAGGGCGCGCGTATCACTACCCATCTCTCTCTGCCCGGCCGTTATGTCGTGTTTATGCCGACCGTTCGGCACTTGGGGATTTCTCGTAGAATTGAAAGTGAGCAAGAGCGCGAACGTCTCAAGGCCTTGGTGACTGACCTCAATCCTGAGGGAGGAGTCATTGTAAGAACAGCGGGTGAAGGTGCATCGGCTGAAAATCTTCAAGCAGACATCGAATATTTGGATCGTCTCGGCAAAGACATCATGAAAAGCTATGACAAAAAAAAGACGCCAGGCCCGATTTACTCGGAAATTGACGTTGAGCTTCGGGCCCTCAGGGACCTCATGAACGAGGACGTAAAAGCGGTTTATGTCGACGATGTTGAGGTTCACAAAAAAGTGAGTAAGTTTGTTTCGCAGCTCATTCCGCAATCCAAACACAACATTATCCTTTACCAGGATAAAAAACCGCTCTTTGATTTGTACGAGATCGATATCGAAATTTCCAGGTCGCTCGACCGCAAAATATGGCTAAAATCAGGTGGTTACATAGTCATCGACGAGGCCGAAGCGCTCGTCGTTATCGACGTCAATACGGGACGTTTTGTTGGTAAAAAGGACCTTGAAGAGACGATTCTTAAGACCAACATGGAGGCTGTGCGCGAGATTGCCCACCAACTTCCCATTCGGAACTGTGGTGGAATTATCATCATTGATTTTATCGACATGGAAAAAGAGTCCCATCGAGAAAAAATCCTCTCCCTCCTCGCTGAAGAGCTCCAGCACGATCGCTCACGAACCAATATCATTTCGATGTCCTCGCTAGGGCTCGTAGAAATGACGCGCAAACGCATTAGACCGAGTCTTATAAAGACTCTGTGTGACCCTTGTTCTTACTGCGAAGGGAAAGGCTATATAAAGAGCAAAGCCACTGTTGCCAGCGAAATCTTCCGTGAGCTTGAGAGGGAGATGCTCGCTCACCCGAATCAGAAATTGAATTTTGTGGTGCACGGCCACGCCGAGGTTGTGGATTGGATTTACGAAGTCGAAGGAGAAACCCTCGAATACGTTGAGAAAAAAATGGGACGCTCCGTCGCCTTTAAGATTGAGCCGGGATATCACCGCGAGCAGTTTGAAATATTTATTCATTAAAGGTGGTCCCGGGTCCCGGGTATTCGGTCCCGAGGCTCTGTCCAGTCTTCAGTTTGAGATGTGCGAATTGCCTTATCGATAGCGTTAAATTTTATTTGATCCCCCGTGTGCCCACTAAAACTGAACTGGACTCGGGACTGAGTACTCAGGACCCGGGACTAGATCTAGGGTTTTATCCTTGAATTAAGGGGACATATAGCCCTTGGTCCAGACAATCCCCAGGTTTATCCACATTCTGCATCTCGTTTTTTCGGGGATAGCGTCGCATCTGGCCCTTTTTCAACCGCCCGACGGCGCAGGCGCTCTATCCCCTTGCAATCGCGAAAGTTAATTGACAATACTATTGCAGCGTGGCAGGTAACAGCGTTTCAAGTGGTTTTGGAGGTAAAGATGTACGCCATTATTCGTACGGGCGGTAAGCAGTATAAAGTTCAAGCCGGTGACGTTTTGAGAGTCGAAAAGATCGATCAGGCTTTAGGTTCTGAATTTGTAATGACAGAAGTGTTGATGATTGGTGGAGACAAGAACATCATTGGAAACCCTGTGGTTAAAGATGCCAAGGTCACCATGGTGGTCACTCGCCAAGCTAAGGATCGCAAGGTCATCATCTTCAAAAAGAAGCGACGTCAAGGCTATCGCCGACTCAAAGGTCATCGCCAGATGTTTACTGAGCTTTTTGTGAAATCAATTATGTCTCCAGGTGGTTCAGCGAATGCTGACTCTGATCCTGTGATCGTAGATGTTGAGGCGAGACGCCAAGAGCGCAGAGAAGCTCGCATGAAAGCGCACGATGAGGCTCACACTCACGAAGCTGGCGAGACACGAACCGCAGCTCCTCGTAAGACAGCTAAGAAAAAAGTTGCAAAAAAAGTGGCCAAGAAAGTTGCTAAAAAAGCTCCAAGCAAAAAAGCGGCGGCTGGCAAAATAGGCGTAAAACGGTTTGGTGGCGAGCTTGTGAGCCCAGGCACCATTATCGTCAGACAACGTGGAACGGTTTTTCATTTAGGAAACAATGTTAAAATGGGTCGAGATCACACGATTTATTCTGTGATCGAAGGCCAAGTGAAATTTGAACGATACACAAAAAAGAAATTTAAAATCAGTGTGTATCCAAAAGTAGCTGCTTAAACATTTCCAAAAACAGGTTTGTTTTTAGGCAATGAGATTAAGACAGGTATCCCCTGTCTTTTTTTTTGGACGTTATGAAGTTTATCGATGAAGTGCAAATTGTTGTGATCTCCGGAAAAGGCGGGCAGGGCTGTGTAGCTTTCCGTCGGGAGACCTATGTGCCTCGTGGTGGTCCCAATGGGGGCGACGGAGGCCGTGGTGGCGATGTCATCTTTAAAGTGAATCCAAGCCTTAACTCTCTCGTCGATTTTCGTCGAAACAAAAAATATATTGCGTCTTCGGGTCAGCAAGGTGGCGGCAGTCAAATGCATGGGTCTGATGGCGCTGACTTGATCCTTGAAGTTCCTCGCGGCACCCTTATTAAAAATCAAAACACGGGTGATCTCGTCGCTGATCTCACAGATATGGATGTGTTTACTGTTTGTCGTGGCGGTCGCGGCGGAAAAGGGAACGAGTTTTTTAAAAACAGTGTCAACCAAGCTCCGGATTACGCTCAGCCTGGGGAGCCGGGTGAAGAACTTGAAGTCACCCTCGAACTCAAACTCATTGCAGATGTTGGAATCATTGGATTTCCAAACGCTGGAAAATCGACTTTAATTTCTCGAATTTCGGCAGCCAAACCCAAAATTGCCGATTACCCATTCACGACATTGACGCCAAACTTAGGGGTCGTGCGTGTTGATGAATCCAAATCCTTTGTTGTCGCCGACATTCCAGGATTGGTCCAAGGAGCTCATGCAGGGGTTGGCCTTGGGATGCAGTTTCTCAAGCACATCCAGAGGACAAAAGTTTTTGTTCACCTTGTGGATGGCTCGGGGTTTAGTGGACGTGATCCTGTTCAAGACTACTTGGATATTAACGAAGAGCTTGAAAAATACGATGAGACTTCGACAGTTGATTCGGTTTTTGCTCCCCTGAGAGATCGACAACAAATCGTTGCGATCAACAAGACCGACACTCTTAGCTCTGAAGAAATAGAAAACTTAGGGAAAAAATTTAAATCAAAATTTGGATTCAAGCCGCAATTTATTTCGGCGGTCGCCGGTCGTGGTCTTGATGATCTTCTGAAAGAGATCGGCACGGTAGTTTTTAGCCAGGAGGCTCCATGAGAATAGGTATTTTTGGAGGATCTTTTAACCCTCCTCACAACGGGCATTTGAACAGTCTTCAGACGGTGCTTCAAAAAACCGGTTTAGAAAAAATATTTGTTGTTCCAACGTCGCAAAATCCCCTGAAATATTCTGTTGAGGGTCCGTCGGCTGCGGACCGTTTAGAAATGGTAAAGTTGGTTGTAAATACGATGGGTCCAAAGTTTGAAGTTGATGACCAAGAAATTAAAAGAGGAGGCATCAACTACACTATCGAAACCTTGCAGTCCTACATCAAATCATTCCCTAACGACGAGCTTTATTTGATCATGGGTCTTGATGCCTTTGAGAGTTTTCCAGAATGGAAGGACTTCAAGCAGATTCTGAATTTAGTGAATCTGATCGTCACTTCGCGACCTGGTATGGATATTCCTGCGACAGTTGAAGAGCTCCCGCCTGCGATACAAGTGTTTGTGAAAGATTTTGATTTTAATATCGCCGAGCTAAAAACTGAGAAGAACATTCAATTCGTAAGTCTTAAAGATGTTGAGGCTTCATCGACGGAGCTTCGTAAAAAATTGCGGGTTGGAAAGAACGTCGGCGCATATCTGCCTTTAGCCGTTGAATCTTTTATCAAAGAAAAGGGTCTCTATAAACCTCTTGGCGCGCGAATTGCTGACTACGAAAAGATGACAGTTTTTTGTGCCAACATCCTTTTTGAGAGAAAAGGCATTCAAGTCAAAGCCTTTGATTTACGAAAAATCCAGGCGCCGTCTGAATACTCGCTTATTTGCTCGGGGACGAGCACTCGCCATTGCTCTGGTCTTGCTGAGCTTCTCATTCAGGGTGTTAAAGATGAGTACGGTGTTTTTCCTCTAAGCATTGAGGGAATTGGTGAAGGTCGGTGGGTTCTTTTAGATTACGGATCCGTGATCGTTCATATTTTTTATGACTTTATCCGTTCCGAATATGCTCTTGAAAAACTTTGGAAAGATGCTCAGGAGTTGAAGCTTGAAGATCCTTTTTTAAAAGCAGCCAAGCCATAGATTTTTATGAAGCTTGTTTTTATCACGGTTTCTTCTTCTAAAGAGCCCTGGTGCGAGCAAGCGCGAGAGCTTTACCTTGAAAAAATTGGGCGGTTCTTTCCTGTCGAGGTCGTTGAGATTCGGTCTGCAAAAAAAGATCGTGGTTCTCAAGTCCAGAAAAAACAAGAAGAGTCTGAGAAAATCCTCGAAAAACTAAAACCCAATGATTTTGTTTTTTTGTGTGATGAAAATGGCAAAGCAATGCCATCAGAAGCGTGGGCGGACCGTTTTCAAAAATTGATGAACCAGTCCACGGGACGTTTGGTTTTTATTGTGGGCGGAGCTTTTGGGGTGAACGACGAAGTGAAAAAGGCCTCCCATCAACTTTTAAATTTATCACCTTTTGTGCTCAACCACCTTGTCGCGCAAGTTGTTCTGATGGAACAAGTTTATCGGGCTTTGACTATCATTCGAGGCCTCCCTTACCACAACGCTTAGAGCTTGGTGCGACTCTTGCTATTTCGACCGTCATGATAAATCGCTCCTGTTTGGAAAAGCTATTTCAGCTCGTTCTCTCCGACTTTCGTTCCTGTGCCTTTTGTGGAGCTGTTGGAATGATCTCGCGTCCTCTCTGTTCCGTCTGCTTTGACCGGCTTTTGGGGAGATGCCTTGGGAGTTCAGATTTTCAAAAAGGAACAGAGCCATTTGCCAAGTATGCCATCTTAGATTTGGAAGGAGGCCTTGTGGCCAGCCTCATCGCCGGTTCTAAGGGAGGCTGGAATCCAGGGGCCTACAAAGTCCTCGCAGAGATCCTTGTAAGGCAAAGACTGACTCAACCGCTCGCACAAAGCCACAAAACTTTAGTTATTCCAGCTCCTAGATCTTCGCGCCGGCCAGATCATGCGGCTGTTTGGGCAAGGCAATTGGCCAAGTGTTTAGACGGCGAGCTGTTAGACGGGACCTTGAAACCGGTGAAAAACATGCCTGGTCCGCAGAAAATGAAAGTGCGAAGGGAACGACAAAAGATGCGTATGGTTTACGAGGGTCCTGATCTTCAAAATGATTTTGTTATTTTTGCAGACGATGTCTTAACTACGGGGAGCACTGCTGAGGCGGCCTGGAAGGCTTTAGGGGAGCCTCGCCTCTTTGAAGCTTGGGTGGTCGCCTATCGACCTGATTTCTCTGAAGAAAGAGAGACCCCTGACTTGCTTCTTCCAGGCGACTTTGATATAAAGCGTCGATGACATTCTTTCGTATTTTTGCAGGCTCTTTTTTCTTCGTGGCGTTTTTAGCAAATGCGGTGGCTCAGGAGTCCTCAGGCGGGCTGGAGCCCCTTGATGATGGACCCACGGAACCACGCCTTTTAGGGCCACCTGTAAAAAAAGTGAAACCCGCGAAAAAAAAGGAAAAGAAAGTAAAAGCCACTCCGCCGCCAGCACCAGAAGAAAAGACTTCGCTTCTCGCTCAAGTTCTCAAAGATTATAAAAAAAAGGGACCGGTTAAAGCTAAGGTCCAACGCATTGTGAAGATGACACTTGTTGGGAAAGAAACCAATGGCGATGGGGAGCTCGATCTTTACAATGGTAAACTTCGGTGGGAGTACAACACCCCCGAAAAAAACGTAGTCATTTTTGATGGACAAGCGCTTTGGACCATTCAGTATGCTCCGGAAGAGATGCATGTGCCTCCGCAAGTGACCAAGGCTTACGCCAACGGCCCTAAAAAAGATCAGATTTTATTTTCTCTGTTCTTAGGTAAAAACTCATTGCTAGATGTTTTTGATGTGAAATCCGAAGTTGCAACGGGGGATGTTGTGACTTATCAACTCGTTCCTAAAAAAGACAAAATGAAAGTCAAAAACTTTCAAGTTCAGGTAGATAAAAGTAAGAAGTGGCTCAAGCAGATTAAGTACACCGACGATGCTGAAAACGAGACTGAGCTGAATTTCAAAGAGACTAAGTTTGGTGGCAAACCAAATAAGTCCAAGTTTGTATTTACATTACCTAAGGGAGCTCAGATCAATGAGTTATGAACAGAACGTTACCTCGGTAAAAAAGGTTCACTTCATTTCTTTGGGTTGTCCTAAGAACCTTGTCGACAGCGAAATAATGGCTGGAACTCTTCTTAAAGATGGCTACGAGGTAGTTGGCGAAGCCGAAGAGGCAGAAACTGTGATCGTCAACACCTGTGGCTTTATTGAAGATTCAAAGAAAGAATCTATTCAGCGTATTTTAGACATGGCTGAACTTAAAAAAGCTGGCTCTCTTAAAAACCTGGTGGTTGCCGGTTGCCTTACCCAGCGCTACAAGAGCGATTTGGTAGAAGGCTTGCCTGAAGCCGATCTTTTTGTGGGCTCGGGTGAATTTCAAAACATTGGACAAATCCTTAAAGATCACGGACGTGGCACCGGTAAAAAGACATACTTCAATTTGCCAACATTTCTGCAAGAGGCCCAGACGCCAAGAGTAAACTCCCAGCCAAAGCACCGCGCTTACTTGAAGATCTCAGAGGGATGTCTTAAGCGATGTGCATTTTGCGCCATCCCGTTGATTCGCGGGAACTTACAGTCGCGGACGCTAGAAAATGTGGTCAACGAAGCCAAACTTCTGGTCGCTGGTGGAGTTAAAGAGCTCAATATTATTTCTCATGATTTCACCGACTATGGCTGGGATCTGAGACGCAAAAACACGTCAGCCATCGAACGCCCTGAGAGCCTTTTGCGAGCGTTGTCGGATCTTGCCGGCGCACAATGGATACGCTTGCTTTATCTTTATCCTGACGGAATTACGCCAGAGATGGTGAGCCTCATTAAAGAACGACCCAATCTCTGTAAGTATTTTGATATGCCCCTTCAGCATATCAATAATGAGATGCTCAAAAAGATGAACCGCAAAATGACCCGAGACGAAATTACTGCAAGTCTTGATCTTATCCGTAGGGAGATCCCTGAGGCTGTGATTAGGACTCAGTTCATTGTTGGTTTCCCAGGCGAGACTGAAGAGCAATTCGAAGAGCTCTTAGAGTTCATCGCAGAACAGCAGTTTGACCGTGTAGGATGCTTTCAATACTCCCCAGAGGAGAACACTCCGGGCGGCAAAATGGCGGATCAAATTGATGAAGCTACCAAGCAGCGCCGCTACGATGCTGTCATGCAGATTCAACAGAACATCAGTCGCCAGAAGCATCAGGCTATGGTTGGGCGAGTCCTTGAGGTTTTGGTAGAAGGATATAGCGAAGAAACAGACCTGCTCCTCCAGGGCCGCAGCTCCCAACAGGCCCCCGATATCGATGGAGTGGTTTTGATCAATGATGGAACTGCCGAGGTCGGAGACATCGTCAAAGTGATGATTACTGATTCGATGGAATATGATTTGATCGGGAATATTGTTTAGTCAGGTACTGCGCCTGTATCAGCATCAGGGGCAGCTTTAGCATTAGCATTAGCACCAGCATCTGCATCTGCATCAGAGACAGCATCGGCAGCAGAGGCAGTACAATATCAGAGACAGTTTGGAATTCAGTTTGCCGAAGTTTTCAAACTGGCCCCTTACAGTGTTGATGGGACTTTGTAGCATCGTCGACTTTAGATTCACGTTAGAGCTTTCATGAAAATTTGGCGCTTTCGGGCAAATGATAACGGGCCGCAGCCCACGGCCCGCAGCTTCTGGAGCAGAGCCGGCTACAAACTGGAACCTAATAATGTTGGTGGATTTTGATCCGGACAGGCCCAATACTTGACCCGAGTAAACCTATTTGTCCCGCAAATACTAAGAAAGATGGACTGCCCCAAAGCGATCCGTAATGAGTTGGCGTCCGGGCGAACTAAACGACATATAGAATTATGCGCGAACAAGAGATGATGAAAAAATAGGTCAGACCACCTTTGGAAGAACCTGTAGCACAAGGCGGCCCACAAAGGGAAACCACCATGTCAATGAGGAGCCAGAGG
This sequence comes from Pseudobdellovibrionaceae bacterium, assembly GCA_044229295.1. Lineage (GTDB taxonomy): Bacteria > Bdellovibrionota > Bdellovibrionia > Bdellovibrionales > Bdellovibrionaceae > JBGATJ01. The sequence goes on along the minus strand of JBGATJ010000073.1, from coordinate 2,532 downwards.
GCACGAAATCCATCAGGGCAACAGTCCTAGACTGTGACGCCGAATATACTATCGTAGTCGCACCAAACTTTTTCAAAACCCTCTTGCGCAGTGGGGCAGGTCCATATACTTGTGCCGGAATCCTACTTCCAATTCCCGCCGATCATCAGCAACTGAATTCCAAACTGTCTCTGATGCAGATGCTGGTGCTAACCCCAGCCACGACCTTCAACCAGTCCACTCATCGTCCCTCATTCAAGATTATTATTTTTTAATTGCCCTATTGACTAGATGAGTTAACGCCCCTATCCTTAAATAGATACATAAAGTTTCGACAGATCAATGTCGAATTCGTGCTGGGGTTACCAATGTTTCCAAGGCCTTTTTTATTCTTGTTTGTTTTCTCAGTGGTTGTTTTTTTTGTTGTAAACGTGATTGTTAGCTAAGATAGCCAACTAGTTCTTCAAAAAATAAATGTCGGGGTAGTTACGCCCTAAGTTTTCATTATCCATACCGTATCCAACGACATATCTGTCGTCGATGGTTTTTCCAACGTACTCAGGTTTAAGACTGATTTCTCGGCGGGCCGGCTTGTCGAGTAGCGTGACAATTTTCAACGACGCTGGAGAGCTGGCAAGCAATCGATTTTTTAAAAAGTTGAGAGTACGGCCCGTGTCGATAATTTCTTCGACGATGAGGACGTGTTTGCCTACGATGTTGCCGCCAATGTCTTTGATGATTTTGATAACCCCGTCATTTTCAGAGGAGGTGAGTTGGACGAAATCGACTTGTTGTGTGAGATTCATCTGGCGCATGAGATCGGCGACGAAGTGCACAGATCCTTTCAGAGGGCAGACAAGGACGATTTCTTTTCCTTTGTAATCATGCTCGATTTGCATAGCCAGGCTATGAACTAACGACTTGATCTCTTCTTTGGTAATTAATGGAACCATTTCGTCTCTGATTTTTTTCATTTTTTATCCTAACTCATGAGGGATTGATGTAATCCCTGCAGCTTGAGCCATTTTAAGATATCGCTTGGCTTCTGGATGATCGGGATCTCTTACTAAAATGTGCTCCCACTGTTCCGTTGCCTCAGCCACCATGTTCATATTGTAGTACGTGAGTCCTAACTTTAACCGCGCCGGTGCAAATTGTGGATACTCTCGAATGAGAGCGCGCAAATCTTTGATGGCTCGATCCGTCTGATCTAATTTGATGAAACAGTCGGCAATCCGAAGGGTCAACTCTGGTTTTCTAGTAGATAGTTTGAGCGCTTTGAAGAGCTGTTCAAGGGCTTCGCTGTAGCGCTTGACCTGGAAGTAGAGATCACCCAGTTCTTCGTGCTTAGATGCGAGCTTTTCGTCGAGAAAAGGATCTGCTTTTCCAGAACGATTGTCGTTGAGGGCTTGAGTTTCTTGAAAGATTTTTTTGCCTTCTTCGTACCGCCCAAGATCGTTGAGAATGATGGACAGGCCTACGCTTGCATCGGTGTATCCCGGGTCGATTTCTAGAGCTCGCTTGAAAGTTTTAATGGCTTTATTGAACTGACCTTTTTGATAAAAGATCGTGGCGAGCATCTGATAAACTTCGGGATTTTTAGAGGTATGGAGCAAGATTTGGGTAAGTAAGGGTTCTGCCGATTTATAGTTAGCTGCTTTGAAATGTTCTTTAGCTAACGAGATCATTTCTGACAAATCGACCGTGCTCACCCCATCTCCTCCCCTTTAATTATCTATCTATACCATAAAAAGTCACAACTTATTTTGAAACTTCGTTTTCGGCCTCAGAAGTAACGGGGTCGTTTGCAAAATCAGCCTTCAATCTTGCCAAATATTGGCGAGACTTTTCTTTGTCTCCCATACGGTAGGCAGAAATCGAAGCTCCTTTAAGAGCGCGGGGTTCAAAACCTAATTTGTCATATTTTTTAAGAGTCGACTCATACCGGCCAAGGGCACTGTCGTATTGTTCCTGCCTAAAGTAGAAATCGGCGATATAGAGCTCACGTTCACCGAGCATCTTAAGGGCGGCAGCCCGTTTTTCTTTGGCTTCAGCGACGTGGGGACTGCTGGGGTATTTTTCGATCACTTCATCAAAAGAGGTAATTGCATTGTTAGCAACAGTGAGATCGCGATCAATTGTTGAAGGAAGTTGGTTGAAGTAACTCATCCCTAGGCGAAATGTGACGTAATCGATTTTTTCATGTTTGGGATGAAACTCTTTAAATGTCTGATAAGCACCTTGAGCTTCAGGGTAACTCTCTTGTTTGTAATGAAGATCTGCAATGGCGAGTTCTGCGAGGGGCGCAAACCGACTGTAAGGGTGTTTGTTCTTAACTTCTGTGTAGGCCTGAATTGCATCTTCGGTTTTATCGTTTTTTTCAAGTTTTTGAGCGTACTCGTAGGCGCCTTCGGCGTCGTCTGGAGCCTTATCTTTTGAAGAGCATCCAACACCCAGACCGATAGAAAGAACAAGAAGCAAAAGTCCTGATTTTAGAGATGGTTTTGACATGGGGCGAGTGTATTGAGGTGGGTGTGCCTTGTCAATGTTCTT